>NZ_JBIBYN010000003.1:75285-524687 GCF_043083325.1 Streptomyces sp. NPDC014734
CCCCGGCGGGCCCCGGGTGGGGGGGCCCCCGGGCGGGCGGGGGGGGGGGGGGGGGGGGGGGGGGGGGGGGGGCGGGGGGGGCCCCCCCCCCCCGGCCGCGGTCAGCCGATCGCCTTGTCGATCGCGTCGGTGGCCGCCTTCCACGCCTTGTCGGGGCTGGTTCCGCGCTGTTCCATGTTGTTGATCTGGGTGGAGATGGTGTCCTTGATGACGCCGTCCTTCGGGCCGAGGATCGCCTCGGGGATCGAGTTGGCCTCGCCCGCGTAGATCTGGCCGATGGGCGCGTCGTTGAAGTAGGGGAGCTTGGCGTTCTTCACGTCCGGCAGTTCGTACGCGCCCTTGTTGGACGGGAAGACGCCGATCGCCTTGAAGACGGCGGCCTGTTGCTCGGGGGCGGTCAGCCACTTCACGAGCTTGGCCGCCTCCTCGACGTTCTTGCCCTTCTTGGGCACGGCGAGGAAGGAGCCGCCCCAGTTGGCGGCGGTCGCACCGGGCGCGGTGGTGATGTCCCACTTGCCCTTGTTGGCCTCGCCCGCGTTGGTCGAGATCTGACCGGCCATCCACGCGGGGCAGGCGACGGTCGCGATGGTGCCCTTGCGCAGCGCGGCGACCCACGGGTCGGTGAACTGGGCGAGACCCTGCGTCAGTTTCTTCGACGTGGCCTCGGTGGCCAGGGTCCAGCCCTGCTTGACGCTGGGGCTCTCCTTGTAGACCGGCTTGCCGCTCTCGTCGTAGTACTGCTTCGCGTTCGAGCTCACCACGGCGTTGAACATGGCGCTCGCGGAGTCCATGAAGAAGGTTCCCGCGGGGGCCTTCTTCTGGTACTCCTCCCCCAGTTTCAGATAGTCCTCCCAGCCGCCCGAGACGCGCTTGGCGATCTCCTGGCGGTCGGTCGGCAGTCCCGCCTTCCGGAGCAGGTCGGTGTTGTAGCAGAGGGACATCGGGCCGATGTCGGTGCCCGCGCCGATCACCGCGCCGTCGGGCGTGGTGGCCTGCTTGGCCTTCCAGGAGACCCATTCGGAGGCGTTGATCGTTTTGCCCAGGTCGGCGAAGGCGTCCGCCTTGGTGTCGACGATCTCCTTGATCCGGCCGACCTCGATGCCCTGGATGTCGGCGAGTCCGCTGCCCGAGTTCAACTGCTGGAGCAGCTTGGGGTAGTAGACCTTCTCGTCGGCGGTGACCTCCTCCTTGACCGTGATCTTCGGGTTCAGCTCGTGGTACTTCTCGAAGAGCCCGGCCTCCTTGTAGCCGTACTGCCCGAAGTCGGCGACGGTCAGCGTGACGTTTCCGTCCGCGTCGGGGCCCGTGCTGCCCGACGCGTCCGAGTCGCTGCTGCAGCCGGTCAGCAGCAGGGCGGAGGCCGTCAGGCCCGTGGTGGCCAGAACCGCGGCTCTGCGGCTCCGGCCTGCGACGGTGCGGGTGATGCGCATTCCACTACTCCTTGTTCCGGGTGGGGCGTTCCGGGGGGACCGACGTTCTGACTGCGCGGCGCGTGCCCGGTGGGTGCGGGTGCCGAGTGGTGCGGGGAGGACACGGGCAGTGCCCTTCGTGCGGGAGAGCCGCACGATGTGGGAGCGCTCCCATGCGTCGATGTCGGAAGGTTCCTGCCTCGGAGGGGCGGGTGTCAAGAGTTGAAGACGCTTCCGTTGCGGGAGCGTGTCCGGCAAGTCACAAGGCCGTGTCCCGCACGGGTCTTGCCAACGGCCGCACATATCTGCCGGGCCTGCGCGAGTTCACCCATACGTGCTGGTCAGAGGGCAGTTGGAAGCGAAGGGACACCTGAAGGCCGTCGTGGGAGGCGTCGCGCACCCCGCCCGTCGGCCGCTCCGGGGCCCCGTCCGCACGCCCCGGTTCACGCCGGAGAGGGCGCCGGAAGGTGAACGGGACGATGCACCGGGGCCCGCCCGGGAAGGCTCCGCGTTCTCCCTCCGAAACCGACGACCCGTCACGGGCCCACCGGCGCCCCTGTCCCTGCTCCCGCTCCCGCCCTCACCGCACCCGGCGACCCCGGCGACCCCGCCGAACCCGGCGCCTCAGCCCCCGCCGCACCCGTCACGCCCGTCACGCCCGTCACGCCCGTCACGCCCGTCACGCCCGGACCCGACCACCCCACCCCGGTACCCCCGGGGCACCGACGGCCACTACGCCGTCCGCAACCGCGCCAGTGTGGCCTCCAGTTCGGCCTGGGCGGCCCGCCCCGCGGACTCCGCGTCACCGGCCACCACCGCCCGCACCAGCGCGTCGTGCGTGGCGTCGCCGTGGTGCGGGTCGTCGCGGCGAAGGCCCAGCAGGCTCACCAGGTCGACCAGGCCCTGCCGCAGTGCGGGGGCGAACTCGCCGAACAGATCGGTGAGTACGGGGTTGTGGGCGGCGGCGACCACGGCCGCGTGCAGGGCGATGTCCGCGTCGACGAACTCGGTGTCTCCCCCGGCCCCCGCCGCCCGTCGCGCGGTGAGCGCCGCGTCGAGGGCGGTGAGGTCCTCGTCGGTGCGGCGGAGCGCGGCCAGCCGGGCGGCCTGGACCTCGATCAGCATCCGGACCTCGTAGACATCGGCGACCGAGGCGCGGCGCAGCCGGGTCGGCCAGTCCTCCGCGGCATGGTCGGCGATGACGAAGACGCCCGCGCCCTGACGGGACTGGAGCAGTCCGAGCGCGGCCAGGGCGCGGATCGCCTCGCGGACCGTGGAGCGGCCCACGCCGAGCGTGCGGGCGAGGGTGGTCTCGCCGGGGATCCGGGTACCGACCGGCCAGTTCCCCCCGGTGATCTGCTCGCGCAGATGGTGCGTTGCCTGTTCGACAAGGGGGCTGGGGCGGAGCGGACCGAGCGAGGACACCGAGTTCACCTGTCAGGTTGTCTGAGGACTTGCTTTCTGGCTACTGTACCGGGCATGACGCTCAGCGGTCTCCTCCTTCTCGGCTGCCGCGGCGGGGCCTGAAGCGACCGGCACCCCGCCGCGGGGTGCCGTGCTGTGCCGGTCGCATCCGGCGATGCGAGAAGAGACCGTCCTCATGTCCGACCGTGTGTCCCCGATGCACAGCTTCCCCACCGTCTGCACCCCGCGCGGCCCCGTCCCGGCCGACGCGCCCCACTGGAACCGGCAGCGCGCCAGTTCCATGCCCTCCCACCGCTACCGTTCGGCGTTCGACCGCGTCGAGGTCCCGCCGATCGCCCGCACCTGGCCCCAGGCCCGTATCGAGCAGGCCCCGCTCTGGGTCCCGGTGGACCTGCGGGACGGCAACCAGGCGCTGGCCGAGCCGATGGACACCCCGCGCAAACGCCGGATGTTCGATCTGCTCGTCGCCATGGGCTACAAGGAGATCGAGGTCGGCTATCCGTCCGCGAGCCGCACCGACTTCGACTTCGTCCGGCACCTTGTCGAAACCGACGCGGTACCGGACGACGTCACCCCAGTCGTCTTCACCCCGGCCAAACCCGACCTGATCGACCGGACCTTCGAGTCGGTCGAGGGACTGGACCGGGCGGTCGTCCACCTGTACACACCGACCGCGCCCGTCTGGCGCGACGTCGTACTCGGCCGTAGCCGCGCCGAGGTGCGCGCCCTGGTGACGGACGCGGCGACGCGGATGGAGCGGCTGGCGCGGGCCGCACCCGGGACGGACATCCGCTTCGAGTTCTCCCCCGAGGTCTTCGTCCTCACCGAACCGGACTTCATCCTGGAGCTGTGCAACGGTCTCACCGCGCTGTGGGACGCCTCCCCGGACCGGCCGGTCATCCACAACCTGCCCGCCACGGTGGAGATCGCGACGCCGAACGTGTACGCGGACCAGATCGAGTACATGCACCGCCATCTGGACCGGCGGGACGCGGTGATCCTCTCCGTCCACCCGCACAACGACCGCGGCACCGGCACCGCGTGCGCCGAACTCGCCGTGCTGGCGGGTGCGCAGCGCGTCGAGGGCTGCCTGTTCGGCAACGGGGAACGGACCGGCAACGTCGACCTGGTCAATCTGGCCCTCAACCTGCACGCCCAGGGGGTGGATCCGATGATCGACTTCTCCGACATCGACGAGATCCGGCGCACCGTGGAGCACTGCAACCGGCTGCCGGTGCCGCCCCGGCACCCGTACGTCGGCGAGCTCGTCCACACCGCGTTCTCCGGCACCCATCAGGACGCCATCAGCAAGGGCTTCGCCCACCGGGCGAGCAGCGGGGACGAGCGGTGGGCGGTGCCGTACCTGCCGATCGACCCGGCGGACCTGGGGCGTTCGTACGAGGCGGTCATCCGGGTCAACAGCCAGTCCGGGAAGGGCGGCATCGCCCATCTGCTGCGCGCCAACCACGGGGTGGACCTGCCGGCCCGGATGCGCGCCGACTTCTCCCGCACGGTGCAGGCGGCGACCGACGACAGCGGCCTGGAGGCAACGCCCGAGGACCTGTGGGAGCTGTTCGGGGCGACGTACCTGGTTCCGGGGCGGGACGGGCACGTGGCCCTGACGTCCTGGTCCACGGACCGGAACCCGGCGGATGAGCACCGGTTCGTGTGCACGCTGCGGGTGGGAGACCGGGAGGCCGACTACGAGGGCACCGGCAACGGCCCGGTCTCGGCGTTCACGCACGCCCTGGCGGCGGCCGGGATCGAGGTGGACGTCCTCGACTTCACCGAGCACGCGACGGCCCCGGGGCAGGGGAGCCCGGCGATGGCGTACGCGGAGTGCCGGGTGGGGTCCGGCGGGGAGCCGTACTGGGGTGCGGGCCAGGACACGTCCGTCCTCACCGCGTCGATCCTGGCGGTGCTGTCGGCGGTGAACCGGGCCGCGGGATAGTCCTGCGACCGGAAGGGATTCACCGGCTCGCGACGGCCGGCACGCCCCTTCCGGTCACGGCACCCGGCGGTTCGCCGCTCGGCCTGCGGCCGTCCGGCCCGGTCGCCCGCACCCCGGCGGCCGGGCCGCGGCTCACGTGAACCGGGCCCCGCCCCTCGGGCACCGACCGGACGCCGGGGCCGCACGTGACCGGTCCCAGAACCCGTCGGGCGGCCTCCGACCGGGCGGCCACGTCCTGGCACGCGCGCTTCCGGCGTTGCCGACCTGACCGGGCGGCTCCGCCACCGGGCCACTCCGGCACCCTGGAATCGCGCGCACCACGCCCCGCCCGTTCTCCGGTCGAAGGCCACCCGACAGGCTCTCAGCCGAACGCCGAGGGCGGCGGCGCCGGGGACGGGCGGGCATCGGCGTCGTGCACCGCCGCCGCCCCGCCGGTGAAGTCGGCGAGCGCCCGCCCGTGCTCGACGCGTCCGGGGTGCGGGTCGGTCGCCACCCGGCGGGTCAGCTCCGCGATCCGCGGCGGGAGGTCCGAGGCCAGCAGCACGGCGTTGCCGAAGCGACGACCGCGCCACACGGCGGGATCGGCGGTGAGCGCCAGTTCGGGGAAGACCGCGGCCGCGGTGGCGACCTGGCCGCGCAGATGGGCCAGCGGCGGCCCGTCCGCGAGGTTGGCCACGTAACTCCCGCCGGGCCCGAGGACCCGGCGCACCTCGGCGAGGAACTCCACGCTGGTGAGGTGCGCGGGGGTGCGGGCCCCGCCGAAGACGTCGGCGATGACCAGGTCCGCCCAGCCGTCCTGCACCTTCGCCAGTCCGGCGCGGGCGTCGGTGGACCGGACCCGGATCCTGGCCTGCGGGTCCAGCGGCAGTTCCCGGCGGACCAGCTGGACGAGCGCGGCGTCCAGCTCGACGATCTGCTGGGTGGAACGCGGCCGGGTCGCGGCGATGTAGCGGGCGAGGGTGAACGCGCCACCGCCCAGATGCACGACACGCAACGGCTGCCCGGCCGGGGCGGCGAGGTCCGCGATGTGGCCGATCCTGCGCTGATACGCGAAGGACAGGTATGTGGGGTCGTCGAGGTCCACGTGGGACTGCGGGGCTCCGTCGATCGTCAGCGTCCGGGCGCGCGGGCGCTCCCGGTCGGGCACCAACTCGGCGAGACCGCCGTCCACCCGCTCGGCGACCGGCTCCGCCCCGCGCCCGCGGCCGGTGCCGGCTTTGCCGGCGGACTTGCGGCCGGATCGCTTGGGGGCGGCCGCGCCCTCGTTCGACGCTCCTCGACGTGCCACTGCCGCTCGTGCCCGCTCACCGCTCATCGTTCCGGGCCGGTGCGCGACCGGCCGCGCCGGAGAGTCCGGCCACCGGTCCCATTATGGGCACGGGTGCGGAGCGTCGGTCAGCGGCAGTTGTCGGCCGCCTCGATCAGCCGGGCCGCCTGGTCGAGGGCGGCCCGCAGCGCGGCCGGGTCGGTGACCGGGGCGTCGTCCCCGGGCGGCAGGAGCCAGCCGCTGCCGGTGACCGGCGGCTCGGCGGGGATGCGCAGCCCGCGGCCGTCGGTCCGCGTACAGGCGCTGCCCGGGACGTCCCACGCCTCGGCGGTGCCCGGCGGCACCAGGAAGCCGAGGGTGTCGCAGGCGCCGTCGTGCAGAACCGGGCCCACGGCCTCCTGGTCCGCGCCGCGGCGCAGGATGTCCACGGCCTCCAGTCCCTGGCGGGCCGGGACGGTCACCAGATCGCAGGGTTCGGCGCCGTGCCGCCCCGTGGCCGCGGCGGGCGCCGGGGCACCCGACGCGGCCGGGGTCGTCGCAGTCGTCCGCGAGCCGGTCTCCGTGCCGAGATGCAACAAGGGACCTCTCCTCTCATCGCCGGGCGGAGCCTGATTACGTCTTCCGCATGGACCAACGCTCCGACCGCGTCAAGGGCTACGGTGCCACGCCGCCGCAATGGGTGGCAGTTCATGGCAGATCGCGGTCGATACACCCTTTTTGTTCATAAACGCTGCGTATGCGTCCGATCGCAGCAGGTACGTTCTTGCTCCGCCGGGACACCGGAGGGCCGGGGTACCGGAGACGGAAACCCCGGAGTCGGGGTTCCCGCCGGGGGTTCCCGCCGTCCGGATCCCGGCCGCAGGAACCCCGGCCGCGTAAGAGAGGTCCTGGTCCATGGTGTCGACAGGGGCGGTTCCCAACCCCGCCTTCCGGCGGCTGCGCGGACAGCGTTCCGCCGGGGAGTTCGCCGCCGCGATCCGCAGGTCCGCCCGTGAGATCGGCGAGCGGGTCGCCTGCGACGCCCGGTACATCGGACGCGTGGAGTCCGGCGAGATCCGCTGCCCCAACTACGCGTACGAGCGGGTCTTCCTGCACATGTTCCCCGGAATGTCCCTGGCGGACCTGGGCTTCTCACCGCGCGAGACGGTACGCGGCAGGGGCACCCGGGCCACCGCCGGGGCACCATCACCCCCTGTGCTCCACAGCGACACCGACGAGGAGAGCGACGTGCTGCGTCGCGTATTCATGACGAGCGGCACCACCGCGCTGGCGGTCGTGCCCCTGCGCCCCGGCGGCGGGTCCGCCGCCGCGGACACCGTGTCCGACCCGCACCGGGTCGGCGAGGCCGAGGTGAGCGCCGTCGAGAAGGCGGTCCGCCGGATCCGGCTGCTCGACGACCGGCACGGCGGCGACGGCCTGTACCGGGGGGCGTCCCGGCCCCTGCGGGCGGCGTACGCGCTGCTCGACTCCGGGACCGCCGCCAAACGGTCCACGGCCGACCGGCTGCACGCCGGGGCGGGCGAACTCGCCATCTCGGTGGGCTGGCTGGCCCACGACTCGGGGCGGTTCGAGGACGCCCGCTCGCACTACGCGGAGGCGCTCGCCACCGCCCGGCTGGCGGGCGATCCCGCGCTGGAGGCGCACGCCTTCTGCAATACGTCGTTCCTGGCGAGGGACACCGGCCGGCCCCGCGAGTCGGTGCGCGCCGCCGAGGCCGGGCAGCGGGCGGCGAGGCCGCTGGGCTCGTCGCGGCTGCTGGCGCTGCTCGCCCTGCGCGAGGCGGGCGGGCGGGCCGGGCTCGGGGACCGGTCCGGCTGCGAACGGGCGATCGGCCGGGCCCGTACCGCGTTCGGGCGCGGCCCGTGCGACGCCGACCCCGAGTGGATGACCTTCTTCCAGGAGGCGGAGCTGGAGATGCTGGAGGCGCAGTGCTGGTCCGCGCTGGGCGACTGGTCGCGGGCGGCCCGCCACGCCGACCGGGCGATCCGGCTCCAGGACCCCCACTTCACCCGGAACCTGGCCCTGTACCGGACCGAACTGACCTGGGACCTCGCCCGGGCGGGCCGGGCCGCGGAGGCCGCGACGGCGGGCCACCGGGTGCTGGACCTGCTGGACCGCGTCCGGTCCTCCCGCATCCGGGCGATGCTGACCGGCGCGACACAGGCGCTGGCGCCGTGCCGGGACGCGGCGGGGGTACGGGAGTACCTGGAGCGGTACGCGGCGGTGTCGGGGGCGGAGGTGAGCGCGTAGACGTCCGGCGGGCGCGCAGACGTCTCCGGCGGGCGTGCCGGGAGGATGCCGGCGGGCGACGCGGACCGCGCTCCCGCCGGGTCGGCCACCGCTCCGGCCACCGCTCCGGCCACCGCTCCGGCCGCGGCGAGCACCCGTCCGGGAGCACCGTTCCCCCGTCCCCGTCCCCGGGCGCGAACCCGCCGCGGGCTCCTACCGCTCCAGGTGCCCCGTGTCGTTCCAGCGTTCCATCGCGGGCGCCCCGTACGCCCATCCCAGCACCGACAGGGACGTCGGGTCGAGCCGGATGCGGGCAGCGAACGACACGTCCTCGCCCAGCCACCGCGCCCCCAGCGCCCGCAGGATGTGGCCGTGGGCGAAGACCAGCACGTCGCGGTCGGCCGAGCGGGCCCAGTCGACGATCAGGTCGGCGCGTGCGGACAGCTCGGCGAGGGTCTCCCCGTCGGGCACCCCGTCGCGCCAGATGAACCAGTCGGGGCGGATCGCCTTGATCTGGGCCGGGGTCATCCCCTCGTACGCCCCGTAGTCCCACTCCAGAAGCGCGTCCCAGGGCGTGGCCCGGTCCGCGAAGCCCGCGATGTCGCAGGTCTCCCGGGCCCGCGACAGCGGACTTGTGCGGACTTCGAGGCCCGGCAGACCGGCCCACGGCCCACTGTGCAGCCGCTCGCCGAGCAGCTTCGCGCCCGCCCGGCCGGTGTCGAGCAGCGGGATGTCCGTCCTGCCGGTGTGGTTGCCCCTGACCGACCATTCCGTCTGGCCGTGCCGGGCGAGCAGGATACGCGGTGCCATGACGGCTCTCCCTGAACTGAGATACGGGACCGGAGGTCGGGACAACACGGACCGTCCGGTTTTCCCATCATCGCGCACGCCCGCGCGAGGCAACCTCCGGGGCGGAACGGGCGTCCCCCTTTCCGTACCCGCGCGGGGCCGGACCGGCCCCCCGGGGGGAGTCGCGGACGAGCCGCGCCGTACGGTTGAACGCCCGCCGTCGGTCGCATGAAAACATGATGGAGAGCAACCGGATGCAGTCTGCCAGCACCGCACCCGTGCCGCGCCCGCGGCCCCGTTGGTGGACCGAACTGCCGCTGCTGGCGCTGGTGTACGCGGCCTACTCGGCGGGACGGCTGGTGGCGCGGGGCGATGTGTCCACGGCCGTCGACCACGGCCTGGCCATCCTGCGTCTGGAGAAGACGCTCCACATCAACGCCGAGCACCCGCTGAACCGGCTGTTCACCGCGCACCCCGTCATCGGCATACCCTCCGACTTCGCGTACGCGTCACTGCACTACCTGGTCACCCCGGTCGTCCTGGTCTGGCTGTTCCGCCGTCGTGAGGCGGTGTACCGCAGGGCCCGCACCTGGCTGATGACCTCGACCATGCTCGGTCTGATCGGCTTCACGCTGATGCCGACCTGCCCGCCCCGGCTGCTGCACGCCAGTCATGGCTTCGTCGACACGATGGCGCAGTACAGCTCGTACGGGTGGTGGGGCGCCGAGGCCAGTGCCCCGCGCGGAATGGGCGGCATGACGAACCAGTACGCGGCGATGCCCAGCCTGCACGTGGGGTGGGCGCTGTGGTGCGGAATCCTGCTGTGGCGTCACGCCCGGCACCCGCTGGTGCGGGCCGCCGCCGTGGCGTACCCCCTGCTCACCACGTTCATCGTGATGGGTACCGCCAACCACTACCTGCTCGACGCGGTGGCGGGCGCCGCCGTGATGGGTGTCGGGGCCCTGCTGGCCACCCCGGTGATGCGCCTCGCGGACCGGGTCGGGGCCCGGCTCGCCGCCCGCTTCCCGCGGCTCGCCCCGGCCTCGGGGTCCTCGATTGTCAGTACCGGGTGCGAGACTTCGGCGGGTGAGCGAATCCCTGGCCAGCGGACCACCTCCGCAGACTCCACCCATGCCGCGAACGCGGACGGACCGGACGGACCGGCCCGTCGCGTACCCCGGGTCGTCGAAGCCGCCGCACGAGCGGGCGCGGCCGGGGACGACACTCCGGCAACGGCTGGCTGAGCTGCGCGGCCCGGACGTCGGCCCGCGCCCGCTGGACGCCCGTGCGCTGGCCGCCCTCGCCGCCAACCCCGGCTGCCGTCGCCGTGCCCTGCTGGACGGCGCCGGGGTGGACAAGGCCGCGCTGGCCGCGGCGCTCGGTTCACCGGCCCCCTTCGGCCAGTCGCAGTTCGCTCTTGTCCGGGGCAACTCCTTCGAGGCCAAGGTCAAGGCCGACGGCGGTACGGAGCTGATGCGGCTGCTGCACGAGCACCTCGGCGGCCCGGCGCCCGACGGGGTGCTGGTGCCCGACCTGACCGCGGCCGGGCCCGAGGGCCGCGCGGCACGCACGGCCCTGGCGCTGCGGGAGGCGACCGGGTCGGGCGGCTGGGCCTTGCTGGACCACCCGATGCTGTCCCTGGAGGTGGCGGGTTCCCCGGTCCACCTGGAACCGGACGCGGTGGCGGTGCACCCCGACGGCACCTGGACGGTCGTCGAGATCAAGTCCTTCCCCATGGTCGACGGCTCCGCCGACGCGGCGAAGGTCGGTGCGGCGGCCCGGCAGTCCGCCGTCTACGTCCTGGCACTGGAGCGGATCGCGGCACTCACCGAGGGCGCGGAGGTCGGGCACCGGGTTCTGCTGGTCTGCCCGAAGGACTTCTCCAACCTGCCCACCGCGTCCGTCGTCGACGTCCGCAAGCAGCGTGCGGTGACACGGCGGCAGCTGACCAGGCTGGCCCGGATCGAGGACATCGCCGCCGCTCTGCCCGAGGGCGCCACCTTCGATCCGTCGTGTCCGGCACCGGAGCTGGACGCGGCGGTCGAGTCGGTCGGCGCGGCGTACGCGCCGGAGTGCCTGTCCGCGTGCGAGCTCGCCTTCCACTGCCGGACGAAGGCCCGTGCGGCGGGGGCGGTGGAGGCGCTGGGGCGGAGCGTGCGAGGCGAGCTCGGCGGGCTGACCACGGTGGGCGCGGTGCTGGCCGCCGCCGCGGGCGAGGCGGGTGATCCGGCCGATCCGACGGTCGCGGCCCTGCGTCGGGCGGCGGCCCTGCGTGCCGAGGCGCTGGGCCGTGCCGAGGCGGTGCCGAGGGGCGGCGCGGCAGCGCCGCCCGGCGCTCCGGGTGTTCCCGGCGTTCCGGAGCATGGCACGGCGGCGCCGGACGACGGCCCGGACGTACCCGGGCACACCGCGACTTCCCGGGACGGCGGTCCGGCATGTCGCTGATCAGCACTCTGGCCCGGCTGGAGGCCGTGGAGAGCGGCCGGGCGCAGCCGATGACGACGGTCCTGCACCGTCGTCTCACCGACCGGCCGCTCGTCCTGGTGCCGCTGACCACCGCCGGTGAGGCGGGCGCGCCGCTGGGCGCGCTCGTCGGCACCGACCGGGACGCGCCCCGGCTGCTGACGGTCCCGCAGCCGCGCGACCGGGACCTGCGGTTCTCGTTCCTCGCCGATCTGGCCGAGGCGGTGCTGCCGCACATCGAGTCGTTCGAGGACGTCGTCGAGCCCGCCGAGCGCAACGAGACCGATCCGGCGACCGGGAAGCGGACCAAGGTCGAGGTCGAACTCTGCTTGGACGCACCCCAGTTGATCGTGCCGAGCCGGGCAGGCATCGAATTCGTCCGGCTGCTCGGCCGCTCCATGCGGTTCCGGCGCACGGCGGAGGACGATCCCGACGCCCCGTACCCCGCCCCGACCCGGGTCCCGCTGCTGGGCCGCTGGCTGACGCATTACGGCGAGCGGGCCAGAGTGCCGGGCTCCTCGCTGCTGCTCGCCGTCACCGATCTTCTGAACCGGCACTGGGCGACCGGGCAGAGCAGCCTGGAGGACCAGCATCTGGGCGCGCTGCTGGCATGGATCGACGCGCCGGCGGACGAGTCCGGTGCGCGGGCGGCGCTGCGGGCCGAGTCGGCGCGCGACGGCGAGGGGCAGTTGCTCTGCCCGCCGGCCGGTCCGGCCACCGATCCGGCGTTCGACAACCGGCTGCTGGCGCCCGCCATCGAGCGGTACGACCGGGCGCGCACCGCGCTCTCGGCGGCCGAGGACGGTCTCGCGGCCGACGACCGGCTCGCCGGGCTCACCGCCGCCGAGCGGGAGATCAGGGCGCTGCTGGCCGGGGTGACGCGGCCGACCTGGGACGCGGTGTGGCGGGGACTGGACCTGCTGCGGGAGCTTCCGGAGGCGCCCCGGGCCGAGGACCGCTGGACCAGGGATCGCTGGTCGTTCACCGGCCACCGGGACCGGGTGCGGTCCGGTGAGCCGCCACAGCCGCGCCGGGACGACGCGGTGACGGCGGCGCAGAAGCTCGCCTCGCGCGAGACGGCGCAGGCGCAGCTCGACGCGCAGGAGGCGTTGGACGATCCGTTGGTCCTGGCCGGACGGCGGCTGGCCGGCGAGGCGTTCGTCGGCGAGGTGACGGAGGTGGTGATGGCGTACAGCGAGTCGAAGCGGCCCGTCCCCCGCCCGCTGATCACGGTCCGCACCGCCGAGCGTCCGTATCTCGGGGAGCGCACCAAGGTGTACCGCTCGCTGGACGGCAGACCGCAGACCGCCGAGTTCGTGACGTACACGCGGGAGCCGGAGGCCGACGGCGCGCCCGCGCTGGTCCTGCGCGTCACCGACCGGATGGGCCGTGGCAGGGAACCGGCGCCGGGTTCGGTGCCGGAGCCGGGCGACCGGATCGCCTGGACGCTCTTCGAGCACGACCAGCGCGGCGGTCCGAAGCTGCCGGACCCGGCGGAGACGCCCTGGACGCACGGCGGTCCGCCGGGCGCCGCGGCCGGGCATGCCGAGCATCCCGACCCCGTGACCACGGAGGATCTGTTGTGACGACCGTATTCGACGCGGGCGCCCGGGCCGCGCGGGCGACCGACGCGATCCTCGCCGACACGCTGGGCGGTTCGTCGCGCGGCATCGTGGTGGATTCCCCGCCGGGCGCGGGCAAGTCGACGCTCGTGGTGCGCGCGGCGCTCGAACTCGCGGCGGCCGGACACCCGTTGATGGTGGTGGCGCAGACCAACGCCCAGGTCGACGACCTGGTGCTGCGGCTTGCCGAGAAGAACCCGGACCTGCCGGTGGGCCGCCTGCACAGCAGCGACTCCGACCCGTACGACCGGGTGCTGGACGGCCTGGCCAACGTGCGGAAGTCCGCCAGGGCCGCGGATCTCGCCGGGCTCGACGTCGTCATCTCGACGGCCGCCAAGTGGGCGCACGTCAAGAACGTCGAGCCGTGGGGGCACGCGATCGTCGACGAGGCGTACCAGATGCGTTCGGACGCGTTGCTGGCGGTGGCGGGGCTCTTCGAACGGGCGCTGTTCGTCGGCGATCCGGGGCAGTTGGACCCGTTCTCGATCGTGGGCGCGGACCAGTGGGCGGGGCTGTCCTACGACCCGTCGGCGAGCGCGGTCTCCACACTCCTCGCGCACAACCCCGGGTTGCCGCAGCACCGGCTGCCGGTGTCGTGGCGGCTGCCGGCCTCGGCGTCGCAACTGGTCTCGGACGCGTTCTACCCGTACACCCCGTTCCGCAGTGGCACGGACCACGGGGACCGGCGGCTGTCGTTCGGTGTCGTGTCCGACGGCTCGGCCCCGGACCGGGTGCTGGACGAGGCCGCCGAGTCCGGGTGGGGCCTGCTCGAACTCCCGGCCCGGCACACCCCGCGCACCGACCCGGAGGCGGTGCGCGCGGTGGCCCTGGTCGTCCGCCGTCTCCTGGACCGGGGCGCCGCGGCGACGAGCGAGCGCTCCCCCGACCCGGCCCCGGTGACCGCCGACCGGGTGGCCGTCGGCACCGCCCACCGCGACCAGGCCGCGGCGGTGCGGGCGGCGCTCGCGGAGCTGGGCGTGACGGGCGTCGCGGTCGACACGGCGAACCGGTTGCAGGGCCGCGAGTTCGACGTGACGGTGGTACTGCACCCGCTCTCCGGCCGCCCGGACGCCACCGCGTTCCACCTGGAGACGGGCAGGCTGTGCGTCCTGGCCTCGCGCCACCGGCACGCCTGTGTCGTGGTGTGCCGGGCGGGCGTCACGGAGCTGCTGGACGAACACCCGTCGACGGAGCCGGTTCAGCTGGGGGTCACGGTGAAGTTCCCGGACGGCTGGGAGGCCAACCACGCGGTGCTGGCTCATCTGGCGGAGCACCGGGTGGTCTGGCGGCCGTGACCCGTACGGTCCCGGGTCCCTGACCGGCGGGGGAAGCGTCGGTCGGTTCAGTGGGTTCGGTTTCTTCACACGGGGTGCCGGACGGCCTCAGCGGCTCCGGACGTCCCGCTCGGCGGAGGCGGCGGGGCCGTGGTCGGCGGCACTTCGCTCAGTAGGTGAAGGCCAGGCCGTGCGTGCGGGCGAGGGGGCCGGGGACGTGGCCCGCGTGGATCAGTACCGGGTTGCCCCAGGTGTGCTTGACCTTGAGGGACACCCGGAGCTGGGAACAGCCGCCCAGGTCGGTGGTGGTGAGGTTGAGCGTGTTGACCGCCGCCTGGTGGTTCTTGGTGTTCGAGATGCGCCAGGTCGTGGCCGCGCTCGCTTTCGCAGCGCCGCACCGGGTACCGTCCGGGTTCTGCGGCTGGGCCTCGATCCAGGTCTGGACGTGGGTGCCGTCGTATGCGCTCGTGCCGCCCTTGCAGGTCTCGTACGGCGAGTTGGCCTTGCACGTTGTCAGGTTGGCATCCTGCACGACGGCAATCCGGTCGGCGCCGGTCGGCGTGACCGTGGACCCGAGGGTTGTGACGGTGCTGCCGGACCCCACCACCCGCTCGTTCTCCTGCAGGAGCGTCCAGCGCGCCGCGTACGGATACGTGGCCCGGGCGAGTTCCGCGCCGGCACCGACCCGCATGGTCACCTGGCGGCCGGACGCGACGATGCTGGAGTAACTGGTCACCGACAGGCGGCAGGTGTACGTGCCCTGCTCGGGCGCGATGAACACCCACCGCACGACGGGCGACTGCGAAGTCTCGCCCGGCAGGAAGTTGGCCGCCCAGTACGCGCCGGCCTCCACACCGGCGGGCAGCGGTGCGGTCTCCGGGGTACCACCGGCGTACGCGCAGCGGATGGAGAAGGTGGTGCCGAGCCAGTCTCCTGCCGTCAGCGGCGTGACGTTCGACAGGACGACCTTGCGCGACCACAGGTACGACCGCTCCCCGGCCGCCGCCGTGAACGTCACCTCCGTACCCGGGATGTCCCGGTAGGGGCCCGCCGTGGAGGTCACCTGGTAGTCGAACGGCTCCGCCGACACCGCCTGGGCAGGCGCGGCTGTGCCCACCAGGCCGACGAGAGCGAGAACGGACGCGGCGACCGTGCCGCCGAGGCGGGCGGCGAGCCGGCTTCTGAGACGCATGCGGGACACACTCCTGTGGTGATCGTTGATCCCGGCGCCGAAGAACCGGGGAAGGCGTCACATGGCCGAACCCGATGTTCCAGGCATGCTCTGACCCCTGATCGCAATACTCTCCGAGCGCACGGCCGAGCAGCGACAGGCCGCCCCTCCGCATCGCCCGGGCTGTCCGCTTGGCGTGCGGCACCCCGGTTCTGCGGCGGGCATCGGGCTACAGCCCCCAGATACAGAATCCGTATACGGCGCTGGGGGTGTACTTGATGGTTTCGCCCGGGTCGAGCCTGCTCAAGGTTGCTCCGTTTTCGGCATATACGCTGAGGGCTCGATTTGATCGGTTGTAAGCTTTGTCGATCCCGCTCCCATATTGAACGGCGCCTGTGCTGCATTTGGGGAAGAAGGCATCGGGATCAATATTTTTGATCGTGCCGTCCCTTTGGTAGAAGCACACTCGGGTGCTGTTGCAGGAATCTGCGGCCTGAGCCGGTGCAGCGGCGACGGTGCCGGTCATCGCGCCGACCGCAGCAGCAACCAGAAGAGCTCGCAGGCCTGTACGGCCTTTGGGCATGTTCACCATTCCCCCCAAGAGACAAATCCGTGACCGTATTTCAACGGTCGTTTTTCGGCCCAACGAAATCCTCGCCGAAGAAGCGAAGAGGATTCGATGCCGGCGATCGTAGTGGCCTATCCCGTGGTTGACCAGTAGGCAGGCAGCCATGCGCCACACGGCCGAAATTGATATCAACTCCAGCTACGTCAGCCCGCACCGGGCTAAAAGTCCGACGCCCATCCGCGCCGGTTCGCAAGCGTCTATGCGGCCAGTTCGTCGCAGTGGTGACCGGCGTTGCGGGGCGGCCGCGGCGGGCCGGCCTCTCTCCGCCCGTAGGCGGTGACCGCCGTCCGCCCGGAACGGCTCCGCCTCCAGCACAGCGTCACCCGAGCTGAACGGGACCCGCCCTTCCCGAGTGACCAACTCCCGGCAGTCCGCCGCGAGTCCGCCACACCTCCGGCGGTTCGTCTTCCCGACGTGCCCGTTCGCGCGCACGCCGATCGTCTCGCGGCCCGGGGCCGGGAGGCGGCCCTCAAGCCCGTCGGGGGAAGGAACCCGGCCCGTCACCGGGCAGCGTCCGCCCCGCCCCGACGAGAAGGCACGCGACCCCCGCGTGTGCGGCGCGAACAGGGCCTCCACAAAGCGCGATGTCATACCCCTGGGGGTCGTGGACTCCGGGATTCGTTCGCCCGGACGCCGGAGCGACGGCTGCGCGAACGCGTCCCGCCACCCCTCCCGCACACGGTTGCGGCACTGCGGCGAGCAGCACACCCCGGCCGCCCACCAGACCCCGCGCGCCGGCACCGGCCACACCCCGAACCTGGCCCCGCGCAGAGATCGGCCGCCCGATTCCAGGCACGGATTCCAATGACGGCCGTCTTCTCGCTCGTGACGCACATCACTCAGCCGGTTGCGCTCCCCGTCGAGGTCGCCTTCGAGAACGAACGTGGCCCGAACGCCGCGGGCAGCATCCATGTCAACGCGGTCAGACGACCGGGCCCGCTCGGCGCCGCGGGCCGACGGCGCGGGTCGCGCATCCGGCAGGCACGCTTGCGCGACGCTGGACAATGGAGGGTGGTCCACCCGGGCCCACCGGGACCGCCGGGCCCGCAGAAGGAGGAAACACCACATGCCACAACCGGAGCGGAACGAGCGGCAGCGGCTGCGCCCCGCGCCCCTGCTCTTCGAGCCGACGGCCGCGGTCGCCGATCCCGAGCACTTCTTCAACCTGGAGTCGCTGGAGGACCCGAGGGAGTTGCTGGCCCGCGCCACGGAGCTGACGCACGCGTTCCGGGCCGCGACCGACCGCGCTGTCGAGTTCCAGGCGATCGCGGCAGCTCAGCTCGCCGATCCGCGCAGGTTCGACCGGCTGACGACCGCGGACATCGCCGAGCGCGCCGATTGGACCGAGGACTACGCCAAGAAGATGGTCGAGTTCGGCCGGAACCTGCTGGGACGCTCGACTCCCTGACCCGTCCGCCCGGCTCACCCGGCTCGGACGGCTCGGACGGCTCGGACGGCTCGGACGGCTCGGACGGCTCGGACGGCTCGACACCCTGATCACGTCCTGATCACGCCGACGGGCGCGGCCGCTGGCATATGCCCGGGCGCAAGATACTCCTCCCCACCCCGCCCTGTCCCGTTTTCCGGCAACTCTTGGAATCCGCTCGATCACGCCCGGTAGACATGGGCTCATGAGCGCATGGCTGCCAGACGAAACGACCCTGCAACGCGGCGACTCCTCTCGCCGGGGCGCCCATCGTGGCGCCGGCGTCCTCGCCGTTCTGCCGGATCAGGCCGCGAACCGGACGGCTCAGATCACGGCGGCGGGAGCCGCCTGGCTCGCCGGCGCCACCGCGTATCCGCGGAGCACGCTGACCCAGTGGGAGACCCGCCCCGCCTCGCCCGGGGTGCTGCCGTGCGGGTCGGCCTTCGACGTGGTGAACGTGCCGACCCTCTTCGGGCGCCGGATGCTGGAGCACCTGTGGTCCGACGGGCCCGGCTCGGGGCCCGTCGCCACACACCGCGGCCGGATGCTGCTCTTCTGTTCCCCCGGCACCGCGCAGCGGCTGCCCTCGCTGCTCGACTGGGAGGAGTGGGGCGGCGGCCTCGAACCGCGCGGCGGCCGCGCGGAGGGCGACGCCGGAGTCCCGCCGCTGCTCTGTCACGGCACCGGGGACGCGGTGACCGTTCCGCCACTGACCTGCGACTCCGCCGCTTCCGGGCCGCGCTGGGTGGTCGCGCCGGACACCCGGACCCCCTGGTTGCCCGGCCCCGACGTCCTGCTCTGGGCCTGTGTGCGGGTGACCAGATCGGCACCCGTGTCGACGGCCCGGAATCCGATTTTTCCTACCGCCGATCCGGATGCTAATGTCTACGACGTCAGCAGGCGCCGCTAGCTCAGTTGGTTAGAGCAGCTGACTCTTAATCAGCGGGTCCGGGGTTCGAGTCCCTGGCGGCGCACAGACGGAGAAAGGCCCCTCGCGAGAGCGAGGGGCCTTTCTCGTGCGCGGAAGGAGGACGCGCGGACGGAAGACATGCGGACGGATTCGGCGGGGTTACACCCCTGTGGCGATCCGGACGGTCCAGGCTCCCGACGGTGTCCGGTCCACGACCTCGATCCTTGCGTGGGCGCCGGGGATGCTGAACGTCTCACCGACCCGCAGCGGGGCGTCCGCGAGCGGCGCGTAGACGGACCGCGCCCAGCAGGCGTCCGAGTGGGGGTGGGTGTCGATGACGTCGACCGGGCCGCCACCGGACGGGGTCTCGTTCCGCACCCGGTAGAGCAGAACCCCTTCGGCGCAGGTCGCCCGGTCGTTGCCGGTGGCGCCGCGCGCCTCGATGGCCACGGCGCTCCCCTCACCGGTCCGGATCACGGCGAGCCGGATGCCGAGGGACGCGCCGGGCGCGGGGACCGCCGCGATCGGCTCCAGGGTGACGACCCGGCTGCGCTGGACGCAGATCACCTGTTCGCGTTCCAGCCAGCCCAGCTTCCACTTGTGCCAGCCGAAGAAATCCGGAGCGAGCCCGAACTGGCTGCCCATCACGTCCCAGTCACCCACGTAGGTGTCCCAGTCCCCCTTCCCGTCGGACGGCCGGTGGTACAGGTCGGGCAGGTCGAGGACGTGACCGGTCTCGTGGGCGAGCACGTTGCGGTCCGGCGGGTGCTGCTCGAAGACGGTGACGACGCGCCGGAGGTCCGCGCCGTCGATGCGCAGCGGCCGGCTGAAGTTGACGACCTTGGTGGCATCGGAGTCGACACCCGGGGCATCCGGGTCGGCCACCAGGTAGACGATGTCGAACCGGGAGAAATCGACCTTCGGGTCGGCTACGCCGAGGGCATCGCGCAGATAGGCCCCCCGCCGCTCGCTGTCCCAGTCGCGCTGCATGCCGTACCAGTCGGACGGCCTGGGCATCCGGATCCACTGCCGCAGCGGATGGGGGCGCAGGGTGAACTTCCCGTACGAGGCGCGCCGGAAGAACTGGGTGGTGGCGGGGAAGTGGTCTGCGGCGAGCTCGGCGGGGGTGACGGCGGGCCGGTGGTCGGGGAAGGACAGGAAGACCATGACCGCGTCGAGGGGGTGGTCGGGGCGCGGGTAGGCGTTGTTCCAGTCGTCCACACCGAGCGAGTGGTGCGCCTCGGTGCGCGGCAGCGCGCAGGGGCCCGCGTCGCCGGTGTCGGCCGCGGCCGGTCCGGCGACGAGGGAGGTGGCCGCGAGCGCCAGGAGCGAGGTCACGGCCGCGGTCACACCGCGCAGACTCGGCCTCTCCACTCCCCCGGTTCTGTGCTGACGCGGCACAACTACCTCCGGGTGCGAGATGCGATCACGCACCACCTTGTGACGATTTGAGACTTTCGTCCTGCTGGGCTGCCCCAGTCGAGTCAGCGACCCACCCGAGCGTCCACCCTCACAGAAAGTCACAATCAATCACGACCGAGCCGCCGAAGAACGGAAGCGCTCACAAAAGATCACTACCGGGCAAATCGGATCGGTAGGGGACTGACCCATGCGGGGCGAACGCGTGGCGAGGAAGGGTCGGGCGCTGGAACGGCCGAGTCACCAGCCTCTATGCTTCACCAGGCTTTCCCGTGCGGTTCCCGCCCTCCGCGGTGGCGCCCCGCACGGCGGGCCAGTCCGGCCACACCTGTTCAGGACAGAACTGCACGGCAGGAGCGAACGGTGAGCGGAACCTCCGAAGGGCCGAGGCCCGCGGCGGGCACACACTCCCACTCCACAGGACCGTCGATCACGGAGCGTGACGCCTTGTGGCCACCTGTCGGTGATCAGGGAACCGAACCCCACGGGTACCGGGCCGCCTTCCGGGCCGCCACGCTCCCGATGGCCGTCGTCGATCACGAGGGCCTGGTGGTCGCCGCGAACGACGCGCTCGCCGGTCTCCTCGGGGCCGCCCCCGCGGCCCTCGCCGCGCAGTCGGCGGCCGATCTGCTCGACCTCGCGGCGGACGGCCGCACCTGGCACGCGTACCGCGAGGTGCTGCACGGGCGGCGCCCGCGGTTCCGCTGCACACGCGAACTCAAGCATTCCGACGGGCGCTCGCTGTGGGCCGAAATCACCGTCGTGCCGATGCCCGAACCGGAGCCCCGGCGGGCCGACCGCCCCGACGGCAGCCGTTCCGCCGAAAACCGTTCCGGCGAGAATCGTTCCGGCGGCGACCGTTCTGCAGGCAGGCCTTCCGGCGGCAGCGTTTCCAGCGAGAACCATTCCGACGAGAACCGTTCCAGCGAGAACCGTTCCAGCGGCGACCGTTCCGGCGCCGACCGCCGCGGAGGCGACCCCTGCGGGCCCGGCCCCTGCGGGTCCGGCCGGGTGCTGCTCTCCGTCGCCGACATCAGCGACCGGCGCGAGCTGCAGAAGCGGCTGCGCCATCTCCGGATGCACGACCCGGTGACCGGTCTGCCCAACCGGACGCTGTTCTTCGAGCGGCTCTCAGCCGTTCTGGAGACACCGCCGTACCGGGACGACCGTCTCGTCCCCGGCCGCGGCCGGATCGGGCTCTGCTACCTCGATCTCGACGGCTTCAAGGCCGTCAACGACTCGATGGGGCACCGGATCGGCGACCAGTTGCTGGAGGCCGTCGCCACCCGGCTCACCGCCTGCGCCGCCCAGGACGGTCCGCGCCTCCCCGGCGCCCACCTCGTGGCACGCCTGGGCGGCGACGAGTTCGCGATCCTGATCGAGGACTCGACCGGTACGCAGCAGCTGACGGACCTGGCCCGCCGGGCGCTGGCCGCACTGCGCAAGCCGTTCGACGTGGGCGGGCGACGGCTGTCCGTGTCGGCCTCGATCGGCGTGGTGGAACGGCCGGTGACCGGTACCTCGGCAACCGGTCTGATGCAGGCCGCCGACACCACGCTGTACTGGGCGAAGGCGGACGGGAAGGACCGGTGGACGCTCTTCGACCCGGAGCGCAACGCGCACCGGATGACCCGGCAGACGCTCTCCTCCCATCTGCGCCCCGCCGTCGAACGCGGCGAGTTCACCATCGAGTACCAGCCGCTGGTCGGCATGGCCGACGGGGTGGTGCGCGGGGTGGAGGCCCTGGTCCGCTGGAACCATCCCCAGTTCGGCATGCTCTCGCCGAATCGGTTCGTCGCGATCGCCGAGGAGGACGGATCGATCGTCCAGCTCGGCCGGTGGGTGCTGCGGTCCGCCTGCCGTCAGGCCCGGCGCTGGCAGCTCGACCACCCGGCCGAACCGCCCCTGTTCATCAGCGTCAACGTCGCGGTGCGGCAGGTCTGGGACTCCGATCTGGTCACCGATGTCGCGGAGATCCTTGCCGAGACCGGCCTCGATCCCGGTCTGCTGCAACTGGAGCTGACCGAATCCGCGGTGATGGGCTCGGCGGGCCGCCCGCTCCAGGCTCTCCAGTCGCTCAGCGACATGGGTGTGCGCATCGCCATCGACGACTTCGGGACCGGCTACTCCAACCTCGCCTATCTGAGTCGGCTGCCGGTCTCCGTGCTGAAGCTGGACGGCTCGTTCGTACGTGGCTTCCGGTACGACGACGGCGCCCACGCGAGCCCGGCCGACGAGACGATCGTCGAGGCCATGGTGCACCTGGCGCACCGCCTGGGCCTGACCGTCACCGCGGAGTGCGTGGAGACGGCGGGCCAGGCGGAGCGGCTGCGCAGCCTCGGCTGCGACACGGGGCAGGGCTGGCTGTACTCGCGCGCCGTGGGTCCGGAGCGGATCGCCGAACTGATCGGCCGCCGGAAACTGACGGTGTGATCCCGGGACGCCGGGCCGACCACCGCCGCGCGGCCCGGACTCCGGGACGCCGAGGGCGGTGACGGTCCGGCTCCCGGGCACCGGGCCGACCGCTTCGGCGCGGCCCGGTTCCCCCGCCGCCGCGCGACCCGGTCGCCTGCCGCCGCGCGGGGCGGAACGGCTCAGGCCGTCGGCAGGCCGTACGCGTCAGCGATCAGCTCGTAGCTGCGCAGCCGCGCCTCGCCGCCGTGGGCGTTGGCGGTGATCATCAGCTCGTCGGCGCCGGTCCGCTTGGCCAGGTCGTCGAGGCCGCTACGGACCTCGTCCGGTGTGCCGTGGACGATGTTGACCAGCCAGTTGTCGACGAACTCCCGCTCCATGGGCGTGAAGGCGTACGCCTCCGCCTCCTCGGGCGTCGGGACCAGGCCGGGGCGGCCGGTGCGCAGCCGGACCATGGACAGGGCGCCGGAGAGCACCTGGCGACGGGCCTCACGCGCGTCGTCGGCGGCCAGTGCCGCGACACCGATCAGCGCGTACGGCGCGTCGAGCACCGCGGACGGCCGGAAGGACTGCCGGTACAGGTCGAGGGCCGGCACCGTGTTCTGGGCCGAGAAGTGATGGGCGAAGGCGAACGGCAGCCCGAGCACCCCGGCCAGCCGGGCGCTGAACCCGGAGGAGCCGAGGAGCCAGATCGGCGGGCGGGCCGTCGACTGGACTCCGCCCTCGGCCGTTCCCTGGACCGGGCCGGGAACCGCGTGGATACGGGTGTAGGGGTGACCGTCGGGGAAGTCGTCGTCCAGGAACCGGGTCAGCTCGGCGAGCTGCTGCGGGAAGTCGTCCTCGTTCAGCCGGTCGGTGCGGCGCACGGCGGCGGCCGTCGCGCCGTCGGTGCCGGGGGCGCGCCCGAGGCCGAGGTCGATACGGCCGGGGGCCATGGCCTCCAGGGTGCCGAACTGCTCGGCGATCACGAGCGGGGCGTGATTGGGCAGCATCACGCCGCCCGAGCCGAGTCTGATGCGCTCGGTGCGGGCGGTGAGGTGGGCCAGGATCACGGCCGGCGAGGAGGAGGCGACGCCGGGCATGGAGTGGTGCTCGGCGACCCAGTAGCGATGGAATCCGCGGCGCTCGGCGAGCTGCGCGATGTCCACGGCGGTGCGGAGCGCCTGGGTGGCGGTGCGGCCCTGGCCGACGGTCACCAGGTCCAGCACGGAGAGCGGGACGGGGGCCGTGCCCTGCGCCCGGCCACGGATTCCGCCATCCCCGACCTCGCCGTTCCGGACCTCGCCACCCCGGGCATCACCGCCCCGGACGTCACCGTTCCGGACTTCGTCGCCTCGAATCTCGTCCACGTCCCGGCCTCTCCCCGTGATGCGTATACGTATGCGTCGGGCTCGTGAGCCCGGACGTACAACAGGAGGTGGACTCCGTTTATTCCGGCCCGCCGTCCCTCGCGCCCATGGGTCCGGCCCGGGGGTTCACGCGCCCCACCGGCCGGGTCCGGGGTGCCCGCCGGATCGTTCCTTCCGTCCGCTCCTCGCCCAGGCCCGCCCCCGGCCCCACCCGGTCACGGGCGCCGGGGGCGCCTCGCGGGCGGCGAAGATCCTGCCCAGCCTCGGGGACCAGGCGCGCCGGTCCGCCAGCCGCAGCCCCTCCCGGGCCGACACCTGGTTCCCGGTGAGGACCGGTTTGCCGAGGAGCTCCTCCAGCTCCGGGACGTACGAGACGGTGTGCAGGGCCGTGTCGGGGAGGAGCAGCACGTCCGCTTCCGGCCGGTCCGCCGCCGTGACGAGCTCCTTCACCCGGTCCGGCCCCCAGTCGGCCGTCTCGGTGGCCGAGGCCAGGCCGGCCGTGCGGGTGGCGACCACTTCGATGCCCGCGGCGTGCAGGAAGGCCGTGAACAGATCGGCGACGGGTTCGGGGTAGGTGGTCGCGACGGCGACGCGTGCGGCCTCCAGGTACCGCACCGCGTGGACGAAGCCGATGGACGTGCTGGAGGCCGGCACCCCGGACTCCCGGGCCAGGGCGGCGACCTGCCCGTGGGCACCCTCCCAGCCGTACAGGAAGCTACCGGCACCGCTCGCCCACACGACGCACTCGACACCGGCACGCTGGAGTTCGGGCACCCCGGCGGCCAGCCGCTCGGGGGCACCGGCCCGCATCAGCGCATCGGTCCGGTAGGCGTCCTCGTCGACCGTGGTGTGGTTCACGACCAGCCGGACGGCGTCGAACAGGATCTCCATCCTCGGGAAGTCGTCCTCCGCGAGGTGGTCGCCCGGGTAGAGAAAACCGAGGGTCGTCATGTCCGCCCTTCCTGTTCCTGCCTGTTCCCGCCTGTTCCCGCCTGCTCCTGCTCCGGTTCCCGCTCCTGTTCCTGTTCCTGCTCACGCTCCGGTTCCGTCCCGGATCCGCCGGGCATGGGGCGCGGGGCACAGCGGCCGGAGAGACGCCGGAGCCGCTGCCTCCCGACCGCTTATATCCGTCTCACCCCAGTATTCCCCTATTCGCCCTCACCCCACCACGACCTGTTGACGAACACCGGTACGAATGCCAGCGTGGGGAATCAGCACACCCCAGACGCAGCGGAGCGACCGTCCCCCATGCCAGCGCCCACCCTGCTCGTCCTGGACACCGCCCCGTCCCCGCGTCTCGGCCGACTGACCGGACGGGCCGTCGTCCGGTACACCGACGGGGCGGGGCTCGCCGCACGGCTGCCGGAGGCGGACGTGCTGCTGGTGTGGGACTTCACCTCCGACGCGGTACGGGCCGCCTGGCCCGGCGACGGACCGCGCCCCTCGTGGGTGCACACGGCGAGCGCGGGCGTGGACCGGCTGCTCTGCCCGGAACTTGTGGCGTCCGACACCACGGTGACCAACGCGCGGGGCATCTTCGAACGGCCGATCGCCGAGTACGTGACGGGTCTGGTCCTGGCCTTCGCCAAGGACCTCCCGCGCACGCTGGACCTCCAGCACAGGCGGCTGTGGCGCCACCGGGAGAGCGCCGGGGTGGCGGGCAGCCGTGCGGTGGTCGTCGGCGCGGGCCCGATCGGCCGGGAGATCACCCGGCTGCTGATCGCTCTCGGGGTCCAGGTGGCGCTGGTGGGGCGCACGGCCCGGCGCACCATCCACGGCGTGGCGGACCTGGACCGGCTGGCGGCCCGGGCCGACTGGGTGATCTGCGCGGCGCCGCTGACGGAGTCGACCCGCGCCATGTTCGACGCGCGGTTCTTCGGGCTGATGCAGCCGTCGGCCCGTTTCATCAACGTGGGGCGCGGTCCGCTGGTCGTCGAGGACGACCTCGTCGACGCGTTGCGCAAGCGCTGGATCGCCGGCGCGGCGCTCGACGTCTTCGAACGGGAACCGCTGGACCCGCACAGCCCGCTCTGGGACGTACCGGATCTGATCGTTTCCCCGCACATGAGCGGCGACACGGCGGGGTGGCGGGACCGGCTGGGCGCCCAGTTCGTGGAGATGTACGAACTCCGGTTGGCCGGGAAGCCGTTGCCGAACGTGGTGGACAAGCGGCAGGGGTACGTACCGGCCCGGGATCTCGACAACTGACCCGACCACCCCGCGCCGACGCGGGTAACGAGTGACGGTTCGCCGTGTCGCCTCCCCTCCCGACGGGAAGGCGACACGGGTGCCGTGTACCGCGCATGACGGGCCGTCACCCGTCGCTCCCCCCGAAGGAAACGCGACGCGGGCCCCCTGCGCCCCCGCCCACGACGGGACACGGGACGGTCACCCTCCGGCCACGGTTCGGCCACAGGCGGGCGCTTTCTGCATAGACGTACGGGATCGGGCAGGCGTTCCACCTGTCCGGACGGCCCGATCCCCTCCAGGAGTTCACGAACCATGCCTGATTTCCCCAACCTGTCCCGCAGGGGCTTCCTCAACCGATCGGCGGCAGTGGGCGGCCTGCTCGTCGTTCCCGGACTGCTGTCCGCGTGCAGCAAGACCGGCGCCGGTTCGACGGACGGCGCGGGGGCCCTCGACAAGCTCCGCGAGCAGGGCTTCGTGCGGGTCGCGTACGCCAACGAGGCCCCGTACGGCTACATGGAGGGCAACCAGCTCAGGGGCGAGGCACCGACCCTGCACCGGGAGATCTTCAAGGCGCTCGGCGTCGACGAGCTGAAGCCCACCCTGTCCGAGTGGGACGGTCTGATCCCCGGGCTCCAGGCGGGCAAGTACGACGTGGTCAGCGCCGGTATGGCGATCACCCCGGAGCGCTGTGCCAACGCCGTGTTCTCCGAGCCCGAGTTCATCTCTCCGACCGCGTTGATGGTGCGGAAGGGCAACCCGAAGAAGGTCACCGATCTGGCGTCGGCGAAGGCCGCCGGCGTCACCGTCGGAGTGATGTCGGGTGCCGTCGAGGGGAAGTACGCCGAGGGCGCCGGCATCGCCAAGGGCAGGATCAAGACGCTGCAGAAGCCGCAGGACGGCGCCGACGCGGTCAAGGGCGGCCGGATCGACGCGTTCCTGCTCACCGGCATCTCGCTGCGCTGGCTGGCGAAGACCAACCCGGAGACCGAGGTCACCGAACCGTTCGTGCCGGAACTCGACGGCACGAAGCAGTACAGCCCCGGCGGCGCGGTCTTCCGCACGGGAAACGAGGACCTGCGGGACGCCTTCAACCGCGAGCTGAAGAAGATCGTCTCGGACCGGTCGCGCTACGTGGGGCTGCTCCAGGAGTACGGCTTCGGGGCGACCGAGCTCCCGCCCGCCGACCTGAAGACAGCCGATCTGTGCAAGGGCTGACGGGGACGGGACGCACCGCATGAGTGATTTCTTCTCCGCCTTCCTCGACGATCTGCCACAACTGCGCTCGGGGCTGTGGGTGACCCTCCAGGCCACCGTCCTGGGCGCGTTGCTGGCACTGGCCCTGTCGTTCGTCCTCGGCCTGATGTCGGTGAGCCGGCTGCTGCTGGTGCGCGGTGTCTCGCGCGTGGTCGTGGAGTTCTTCCGCGGCACCTCGCTCTACATCCAGCTGTTCTGGTTCTACTACGCGATGCCGCCGCTGACGGGGTACGAACTGACGCCGCTGCTCTGCGGGGTCGTCGCCTTCGGCCTGAACTACGGCGCGTACGGCGCAGAGGTGGTGCGCGGCGCGATCGGCTCCGTGCCGCGCGCCCAGTACGAGGCGGCCGTCGCGCTGAACATGACGCCCCTGCACCGGATGCGAAGGGTGATCCTTCCGCAGGCGTGGGTGCAGATGATCCCGTCGTTCACCAACCTGCTGATCCAGTTGCTCAAGTGCACCCCGCTGCTGTGGCTGATCTCGGCCGCCGATCTGATGACCGTGATCCAGCAACTCCGCGACCGCACCGGTGAGACGCTCACCGCGTACCTGACCCTGCTGGTCGCCTACTTCGTCCTCGCCTACGCGCTCACCCTGCTGATGAACCTGCTGGAGCGGAGCGCCAAACGGCGGCTCGGCATGCCGACCGGTGCGGGCTCGCTGCTGCGCGGCCGCAGCGCCGACCGGACCGTCGCGCCGACCACCGGAGGTGCCGGATGAACGGCTTCGACTGGGACGCGGTCGGGGACGCCCTGCCCCTGCTGCTCCAGGGATTCCGGATCACCCTGCTCGCGACGGTGCTCGGCACACTGGTCGCCGTGGTGCTCGGGCTGGCGATCGCGGTGGCCGGACGGGCTCCGAGCCGGTTCGTGACGGTGCCGGTGCGGGTCCTCACGGAGTTCGTCCGGTCCACCCCGCTCCTCGTCCAACTCGTGGGCGCGGCGGCACTGTTCACCTCGGTGGAACCGCTGACCATCGGCATCGTGGTGCTGGGCATCCACTATGCCGCGTACACCTCCGAGGTGTACCGCGCCGGAATCGACGGCGTGCCTAAGGGTCAGTGGGAGGCCTGCCGGGCGCTGTCGCTGCCGGCCCGGCGGACCTGGCAGGCGGTGATCCTTCCGCAGGCGGTGCGCAATGTGCTGCCCGCCCTCGGCAACTACGCGATCGCGATGTTCAAGGAGACCCCGTTCCTCGCCGTGATCACGGTGCAGGAGATGGTCTTCGAGGCCCGGAAGTACGGCGCCGACCACTTCGCGTACACCGAGGCGATCACGCTCGCCGGTGTGATCTTCCTGATCGCGAGCTACCCGACCTCGCTGCTGATGAGAAAGCTGGAGAAGCGCCTTGGCCACTGAACCTCTCCCCCTGCAGAAGACGGCGTCCGCGGGCGCCGATGCAGACGTCACCGCGGGCGCCGGTGCAGAAGCCGGTGCGCACGCCGGTGCGGCGCGGACCGGCACTCCGCTGGTCCGTTTCGACGACGTCGTGAAGCGGTACGGCGACCACGTCGTCCTGGACCGGCTGAACTTCTCGGTCGCGCGCGGCGAGCACGTCACCCTGATCGGTCCCAGCGGCTCCGGGAAGACCACGATCCTGCGGCTGCTGATGACGCTGGAGAAGGTGAGCGACGGAGTGATCTGGGTGGACGGCGGCCCGCTGTCCCACACCCGGGCGTCCGACGGATCGCTGAAGCCGGCGACCGAGAGGCATCTGCGCGAGGCCCGGAAGAAGATCGGCATGGTCTTCCAGCAGTTCAACCTCTTCCCCAACATGAAGGTCCTGCAGAACATCACCGAGGCCCCGGTCAACGTGCTGGGCATGGACCGCGACGAGGCGGAGTCCCGCGCCCGGGAACTGCTCGACATGGTCGGGCTCGCGGGCAAGATCGACGCCCACCCCTCGCAGTTGTCCGGCGGGCAGCAGCAGCGAGTGGCGATCGCCCGCGCGCTGGCGATGCGGCCGGAGATCCTGCTCCTGGACGAGGTGACCTCCGCGCTCGACCCGGAACTCGTCGCGGGCGTACTGGAGTTGCTCAGTGACATCGCCAGGAACACCGACATCACCATGCTCTGCGTGACCCACGAGATGAACTTCGCTCGCGACGTCTCGGAAACGGTGCTGATGTTCGATTCTGGACGTGTGGTCGAATCCGGACCGCCGGAA
This sequence comes from Streptomyces sp. NPDC014734, assembly GCF_043083325.1. Classification (NCBI taxonomy): domain Bacteria; kingdom Bacillati; phylum Actinomycetota; class Actinomycetes; order Kitasatosporales; family Streptomycetaceae; genus Streptomyces; species Streptomyces sp. NPDC014734. The sequence goes on from NZ_JBIBYN010000003.1 coordinate 104,641, forward strand.
AAAATCTTCTCCGATCCGGAGCACGAACGTACGCGCGAGTTCCTTGCCGCGGTGCTGTGACCTCGCCACTCGTCGTACGCGAGTGACTCCGGCATATGCCGTACAGATGCGCCCCAGCTCACGAAGCCGGGGCGCATCGACCCGTCGTCAACAACCGTCCCGAAGCGGCAGCACGGCGGATATCGTGAGGGCAAAGCTTGCGGTCACAACCTGACAGGGGGACGCCGTGGTGTTGAAGCCCGAACCGACCGCACCATTCCACTTGGTGCAGTACGCCCTTCGCGTTCTCGAAACGGTCTCCGGACACGGCGACGGCGTCGCGGACACGCAGATCTCCCGGGAGACGGGACTGCCCCTCGGGCACCTCGCCTCCCTGCTCATGACGCTGCGCCGCGAGGGATACGTCGAACAGGTCGCCGACGGGGAGTATGTCATCGGTGCGTCCCTGCTGCTCCTCGGCTCCGGCGCGGCCCGCAGGAAAGCCCTGGAGGAGAGGCTCCAGCGTTCGCTGGCGCAGCTGCGCGATTCGGTAGGCGCGGCGGTCTACATCAGCCGGTACGTCGACGGCGAGGTCCGGGTCACGCAGTACGCCGACGGGCCCCTCACCCCCGCGGTCAACGAGTGGGTGGACTTCCGGTCGTCCGCACACGCCTCGGCGGTCGGCAAGTGCCTGCTGGCCCAGCTCGACGGGGAGGGCCGCCGCGACCACCTCTCGCGCCACAGGACGCCCCGGCTCACCTCGCGGACGATCACCAACGAGAAGGTGCTCTTCTCCAAGCTCGACAGCCAGCCGGCGACGGTCCCGATGCTCGACCTCCAGGAGTACGCGGTCGGAACCGTGTGTGCGGCGGTGCCGCTGACGGCCGGGGCGTCGGCGGGATGTCTGGCACTGTCGCTCCCGATCGAGGACGCGTACCGGCTGCGTTCGGCGGCGGAGACACTGAACCGGCAGGCGGCACCCGTGCTGCTGTCGCTGGCGCTCTGAGCCGCGCGTCGACCGGTCCGGCGGCCGCGTCGGCCGCCGGACCGCCCTGGCCGCGTCGGCTACTCCGGCCGGACCGGCAACCCCGGCCGCCACGCGCCCGAATTCGCACTGTTCTTCCGGTTTGCGCCCGCTGTCACCAGCACCCGCCGGAAGCAGGTATTATTTTCGAGTCAGCAGGCGCCGCTAGCTCAGTTGGTTAGAGCAGCTGACTCTTAATCAGCGGGTCCGGGGTTCGAGTCCCTGGCGGCGCACAGACAACGCACGAGGCGGTTCACGTACACACGTGAACCGCCTCGTGCGTTTTCCGCTGCCCATCGAGATGTACGAACGTTTTACACATCCGTACTAGACAGATGTTTTAAACGCCCGTACATTCGCAGTCATGACGAACCCCACGAGCACCACCGCCGAGCGCGGACACCTCGCCGGTCGCCGGGAATGGACCGCTTTCGTGGTCCTTCTGCTGCCCCTCCTCCTCGTCTCGATGGACGTTTCCGTCCTCTTCTTCGCGATCCCGGCCATCGACCGGGATCTCGCCCCCAGCGCCACTCAGCAGCTCTGGATCTTCGACGTGTACGCCTTCGCCCTGGCCGGTCTGCTCATCACGATGGGTTCGCTCGGGGACCGGATCGGACGCCGCAGGCTGCTGCTCATCGGCGCGTTCGCGTTCAGCGCCGCGTCGGTCGCGGCCGCGTACGCCACAAGTCCCGAAATGCTGATCGCGGCCCGTGCGGTGCTCGGAATCGGCGGTGCGACGCTGATGCCGTCGACGATGGGGCTCGTGCGGAACATGTTCCGCGACGAGCGGCAGCGGGGCCGCGCCATCGGCATCTGGTCGGGCGCCATGGCCGGCGGAATCGCGCTCGGCTCGGTGCTCAGCGGAGTCATGCTGGAACACTTCTGGTGGGGCTCGGTCTTCCTGATCAACGTCCCGGCGATGGTGCTGCTGCTGGTCCTGGTGCCGGTACTGGTCCCGGAGTTCAAGGACCCGAACCCCGGACGGTTCGACTTCCTGAGCGTGCCGTTGTCGATGGGGGCCGTGCTGCCGGTCGTCTACGGGGTCAAGGAGAGCGCCGCGCACGGACTCGACGCGTCACGCGCGCTCGTCGTCGCGGCCGGTCTCCTCGTCGGGCTGCTCTTCGTCCGCCGTCAGCGCGGCCGCGGCGACGCGATGATCAGCCGGGAACTGTTCCGCGGGCACGGTTTCGGGGCCGGAATCGGGCTGAACGCACTGGCGTCCTTCGCCATGATGGGCTCCTCGTTCTTCACCACGCAGTATCTGCAGTCGGTGCTCGGCATGAGCACGATGGAAGCAGCGCTGTGGAGCCTCGCTCCGTCGCTGGCGGTGGGCGCCGCGGCACCGACCGCCACGGCGATCGCCCAGCGGACCGACCGGGTCCGGGTCATCTGCGCCGGTTTCGTGATCGCCGCCGCCGGTTTCGCCGTTCTCGCCCTTACCGGTACCGACTCGTTGTGGCTGCTGCTCACCGGCTGCGCCGTGATGAGCTGCGGCATCGTCACCGTGATGGCGCTCGTCTCGGACCTGGCACTGTCCACCGCCCCGCCGAACAAGGCGAGCTCGGCGGCCTCGCTGCTGGAGACCGGCCAGGAGTTCGGCGGTGCGATGGGGATGGCCCTGCTGGGCGCGGTGGCCACGGCGGTCTACACCGCGGACATGCCCGGCTCGGCTCTGGCGGACGCCCGCAAGACGCTGGCGGGCGCGGTGGCCACCGGGGACCGCTCACTGATCACCGCGGGGAGGGATGCCTTCGTCCACAGCATGCAGTACGCCTCGGTCGCGGGGGCCGCGCTGCTGCTGGTGGGTGCGGTGCTCGCCGTGACCCTGCTGCGCCGGAGGTCCGCGGTGGGGGACCGCGACGCACTGGCGCTGACCAGCTGACCGCCCGGCGGCGGGTTCACCGGCGGTCACTCACCGCGGAGAACGACCGCGCGACGGACGGGGCGGGGGGGGGGGGGCGCGGGGGGGGGGCCCCCCCCCCCCCCCCCCCCCCGGCCCCCCCCCCCCCCCCCCCCGCCCCCCCCCCCCACGCCGTGGACCGCGGCCCGATGTGGGTCTCGGCACACCGCGCCGTCGCAGGTCAACGGCAAGTTGACGGGCGTTCTCGGTGCGTGGTGGACTGCCGGAGCCAATTACGGCGACAGCAGAGGAAGCCGGTGCGAATCCGGCGCGGTCCCGCCACTGTCACCGGGGAGCGGCCCCCTTCACCGGGAACGTCACGGCACGCCACGCGCGGGCCGGAAGGCCGGGGGAACCGCGGATCCGGGAGCCAGGAGACTCTCGTCGCCGGTCTCGTCGAACCAGGGCGCGGACCCTGAGTGAGGACATGTCACCATGCCTGGCAGCCGTGCGTCCCTTGCAGTGGCGCTCTCGCCGAGAGCCGCCCGTACGAAGCCCCTCCGAGGCGCGACGGCCGGCTGAGCCATGCGTGCCGACCACATCTTCGCGTACGGCGCCACGGCCGGCCTGATCGGCGACCTGCTGCTCGGTGACCCCCGCAGGGGGCACCCGGTCGCCGCCTTCGGGCGGGCCGCGGCGGGCGTCGAGCGCCGACTGTGGCACGACCACCGCGGGTGGGGCGCGCTGCACACCCTTGTCTGCGCCGGGGGCGCCGCGGGTGGTGCCGTGCTGCTCACCCGCGCCCTCCGGAGTCGCCCCACCGCCTCCGTCGTGCTGACCGCGGCCGCCACCTGGTCCGTCGTCGGCGGCACGTCGCTGGGGCGGGAGGCGCGGGCCATCGGCGGCGCCCTGGCCGCCGGGGACGTGGAGCTCGCCCGTGAGCGGCTGCCGCGTCTGTGCGGGCGCGACCCGCACTCCCTGGACGGGCCGCAGATCGCCCGCGCCGTGGTGGAGTCCGTGGCCGAGAACACCTCGGACGCCGTGGTGGGCGCCCTGGTGTGGGGGGCGCTTGCCGGGGTCCCCGGCCTCGTCGGCTTCCGGGCCGCCAACACCCTGGACGCGATGGTCGGTCACATGTCGCCCCGCCACCGCCGCTACGGCTGGGCCTCCGCCCGCCTCGACGACGTCATGGGCTGGCCCGGCGCCCGTCTGACGGCCCTGCTCACCGCGGCCGCCGGAGGGCGGCCGCGGGACGCGGTACGGGCCTGGCGGGCCGACGCGGCGAAGCACCCGAGCCCCAACGCGGGCCCGGTCGAGGCGTCGTTCGCGGGTGCGCTGGGCGTACGCCTCGGCGGGACGCTCGCGTACGGCGGCCGGGTCGAGCACCGGCCCGTGCTGGGCGGGGCGACCGGCCGCGCGGTGGAGACCGCGGACATCGAACGGGCGGTACGGCTGTCGCGCCGGGTCGGCGCACTGGCCCTCGGCGTGTGCGTGGCGGCCCGGCTGGGCGCGGGCCTCGCCGCCCGCCGTATCGCGGGAGCCGGGGCCCCGGGGGGCCGGGGCGCCGGCGGACGGCGACGGATCACGGGACGGAGACGGACATGAGCGGCGGACTGCTGATCGCCGGCACCACCTCGGACGCCGGGAAGAGCGTCGTCACGGCGGGCATCTGCCGCTGGCTCGTGCGCCGGGGCGTGAAGGTGGCGCCCTTCAAGGCGCAGAACATGTCGCTGAACTCCTACGTCACCCGGGAGGGCGCCGAGATCGGCCGCGCCCAGGCGATGCAGGCGGCGGCCGCCCGGGTGGAGCCGACCGCGCTGATGAACCCGGTCCTGCTCAAGCCCGGCGGCGACCGCTCCAGCCAGGTGGTCCTGATGGGCAGGCCGGTGGGCGAGATGAGCGCCCGCGGCTACCACGGCGGCCGTCAGGAGGCGCTGTTCGGCACCGTGGTGGACTGCCTGGATCAGCTCCGGAGCACGTACGACGCGGTGATCTGCGAGGGCGCGGGGAGTCCGGCCGAGATCAATCTGCGGCGCACGGACATCGTGAACATGGGGGTCGCCCGTGCGGCGGGCTTCCCGGTCGTCGTGGTCGGCGACATCGACCGCGGCGGGGTCTTCGCCTCGTTCTTCGGGACGACCGCGCTGCTGGCCGCCGAGGACCAGGCACTGATCGCGGGCTACCTGGTGAACAAGTTCCGGGGCGACGTGTCGCTGCTGGAGCCGGGCCTGGAGATGCTGCACGGGATCACCGGGCGCCGGACGTACGGGGTGCTGCCCTTCGCGCACGGTCTCGGCATCGACGAGGAGGACGGCCTGAGGGTCTCGCTGCGCGGTGCCGTGCGCGAGTCGGTCGTCGCGCCGCCGCACGGCGAGGACGTGCTGCGGGTCGCCGTGTGCGCGGTCCCGTTGATGTCGAACTTCACCGACGTGGACGCGCTGGCCGCCGAGCCGGGCGTCGTCGTCCGGTTCGTGGACCGTGCCGAGGAACTCGCCGACGCCGACCTGGTCGTGGTCCCGGGCACCCGGGGCACGGTGAGGGCCCTGGCCTGGCTGCGCGAACGCGGTCTCGCCGAGGCCCTGGAGCGGCGCGCCGCCGAGGGCCGGCCGGTGCTCGGGATCTGCGGCGGCTTCCAGCTCCTCGGTGAGCGCATCGAGGACGAGGTGGAGTCCCGGGCCGGTCGGGTCGACGGGCTGGGGCTGCTCCCGGTACGCGTCCGCTTCGACCGCGAGAAGACCCTCGCCCGGCCCGTCGGCGAGGCGCTCGGCGCGCCGGTCGAGGGGTACGAGATCCATCACGGCGTCGCCGACGTGCGCGGCGGCGAACCCTTCCTGGACGGCTGCCGGGCCGGCGCCGTGTGGGGCACCCACTGGCACGGCTCGATGGAGAGCGACGCGTTCCGCCGCCGTTTCCTCGCCGAGGTCGCCCGGGCCGCCGGCCGGCGCTTCGTCCCGGCCCCGGACACCTGTTTCGGCGAGCTGCGCGAGGAACAGCTCGACCGTCTCGGCGACCTCGTCGAGGAACACGCGGACACCGACGCGCTGCTCCGGCTCATCGAGTCGGGCGCGCCGCCGGGTCTTCCCTTCCTCGCCCCCGGGGCGCCCGCACTCCCCGGACGGCGCCCATGAACGCCCCGGCGCCCGTCGCACCGCGTTCCTCGCACGCGGCCCCGTCTTCCGTCGCGCGCCCCTTCCCGGACCGGGGCGCCGCCCCCGGCCCCGTCCCCCGCCCGCCGGAAGGACCGACCGCCGTGACGCGGGGGCCGGCCTGCGTGCCGGAGGGACCGGCCCCCATGCCGGAGGGGCCGACACCGCACCGATTTCCCCAGGAGGCATCGTGAGTACGCCGTACCCCTTCACCGCGCTCGTCGGGCAGGACGACCTCCGGCTCGGCCTGCTGCTGAACGCGGTCTCGCCCGCCGTCGGCGGCGTGCTGGTGCGTGGCGAGAAGGGCACCGCCAAGTCCACCGCCGTACGGGCGCTCGCCGCGCTCATGCCCCAGGTGCCCGTGGTACCCGGGTGCCGGTTCTCCTGCGGTCCGGCGGCGCCCGATCCGGCGTGTCCCGACGGCCCGCACGAGGCCGGGCCGGGTGTGTCGCGGGATGCCCGGATGGTGGAGCTGCCCGTCGGCGCGTCCGAGGACCGGCTCGTCGGGGCGCTCGACATCGAGCGGGCGCTCGCCGAGGGTGTGAAGGCCTTCGAGCCGGGTCTGCTGGCCGACGCCCATCGCGGGATCCTGTACGTCGACGAGGTCAACCTGCTCCACGACCACCTCGTGGATCTGCTGCTGGACGCCGCCGCCATGGGCGCCTCGTACGTGGAGCGCGAGGGCGTCTCGGTCCGCCACGCGGCGCGTTTCCTGCTCGTCGGCACGATGAACCCCGAGGAGGGCGAGCTGCGGCCGCAGTTGCTCGACCGGTTCGGGCTGACCGTCGAGGTGGCGGCGTCCCGCGAGACCGACCAGCGGGTCGAGGTCGTGCGGCGGCGCCTGGCGTACGACGCCGACCCCGAGGGCTTCGCCGCCGGATGGGCCGCGGAGGAGAGCGAACTCCGGGCGCGGATCGCCGCCGCGCGGGCGCTGCTCCCGGACGTGCTGCTCGGTGACGCGGCGTTGCGGCAGATCGCGGCGACCTGCGCCGCGTTCGAGGTGGACGGGATGCGGGCCGACATCGTGATGGCGCGGACCGCGACCGCGCTGGCCGCCTGGGCCGGGCGCACGGACGTGCTGGCCGAGGACGTGCGGCAGGCCGCGCTGCTGGCGCTCCCCCACCGTCGTCGGCGCAACCCCTTCGACGCGCCGGGCCTGGACGAGGACAAGCTCGACGACACGCTGGAGCAGAACAGCGGCGAGGACGACGACCCGGACCCGGACGGCCCCGGCGGAGGCGGCCGGCCCCCGCGGGGCGACGGTCCGGACACACCGCCGCGGCCCGAGGGGGAGGCCGACGACGCGCCCGAGCCGTCCGTGCCCCAGCAGGGCACGGAGCAGGAACAGGGGCAGGGGCAGGGGCAGCCGTCCGGGGGCGGTGAGCAGCGGCCGGTACGCGCCGCCGAGCCGTTCCGGACGAAGACGCTGAGTGTGCCCGGTCTGGGCGAGGGCGCGGCGGGGCGGCGTTCCCGGGCGCGCACCGAGCACGGGCGCACCACCGGCTCGCGGCGTCCGCGGGGCGCGCTGACCAAACTGCACCTGGCGGCGACCGTGCAGGCGGCGGCCCCGCATCAGCGGGCGCGCGGCAGGTCGGGGCCGGGGCTGGTGGTGCGACGGGACGATCTGCGGCAGGCGACCCGTGAGGGGCGCGAGGGGAACCTCGTGCTGTTCGTGGTGGACGCGTCCGGGTCGATGGCGGCCCGGCAGCGCATGAGCGCCGTGAAGGGCGCGGTCCTGTCGCTGCTGCTGGACGCGTACCAGCGGCGGGACAAGGTCGGGCTGGTCACCTTCCGGGGCCGGGACGCCGAGGTGGCGCTGCCGCCGACGTCGTCGGTGGACGCCGCGGCGGCCCGGTTGGAGCAGTTGCCGACCGGGGGGCGCACCCCGGTCGCGGCCGGGCTGCTGAAGGCCCACGAGGTGCTGCGGGTGGAGCGGTTGCGCGATCCGTCGCGGCGTCCGCTGCTGGTCGTGGTGACCGACGGGCGGGCGACCGGCGGCCCCGAGCCGGTGGCGGTGGCGTCCCGGGCGGCGCGGCTGCACGGGGCGGAGGGTGTCGCCTCCGTCGTCGTGGACTGCGAGTCGGGGCCGGTGCGGCTCGGGCTCGCGGGCGATCTGGCACGGGATCTCGGCGGCACCGTCGTGACGCTCGACGCATTGCGGGCCGACTCGATCGCCGGGCTCGTCAAGGACGTTCAGGGAACCAACAGGAGGGCCGCGTAATGCCGCAGGGACAGCCGACCACCGTGCCGGACGACGGGCTCACCACCCGTCAGCGCCGCAACCGTCCGCTGCTGATGGTGCACACCGGTATCGGGAAGGGGAAGTCGACGGCCGCCTTCGGGATGGCGCTGCGCGCCTGGAATCAGGGGTGGCCGATCGGTGTCTTCCAGTTCGTCAAGTCGGCGAAGTGGAAGGTCGGCGAGGAGAACGCGCTGAAGGTTCTCGGCGCGAGCGGCGAGGGCGGCACCGTCGCCTGGCACAAGATGGGCGAGGGCTGGTCGTGGGTGCAGCGCGACCGGCAGTTCAGCAACGAGGAGGCGGCCCGCGAGGGCTGGGAGCAGGTCAAGCGCGACCTGGCCGCGGAGGCGTACCGGCTGTACGTGCTGGACGAGTTCGCGTACCCGATGCACTGGGGCTGGGTCGACACCGACGAGGTCATCGAGGTGCTGCGGAACCGGCCGGGGACGCAGCACGTGGTGATCACCGGGCGCAACGCGCCCGAGGCGCTGCTGGAGGCCGCGGACCTGGTGACCGACATGTCGAAGGTCAAGCATCCGATGGACGCGGGTCAGAAGGGTCAGCGGGGCATCGAATGGTGAGTGGCCTCCGGTGAACGTTCCTCGTCTGGTGATCGCCGCGCCCTCCTCCGGCAGCGGCAAGACCACGGTGGCCACGGGGCTGATGGCGGCCTTCGCGGGGCGCGGGCTCGCGGTGTCCCCGCACAAGGTGGGGCCCGACTACATCGACCCCGGCTACCACACCCTGGCCACGGGTCGGCCGGGCCGCAATCTCGACGCCTACCTGTGCGGTTCCGAGCTGGTCGCCCCGTTGTTCGCGCACGGGGCGCGGGGCTGCGACCTGGCGGTCGTCGAGGGGGTGATGGGGCTGTACGACGGCGCCGCGGGCAGGGGCGAGCTGGCGTCGACCGCGCAGGCGGCGAAGCTGCTGCGGGCGCCGGTGGTGCTGGTCGTCGACGCGTCGTCGCAGTCGCGGTCGGTGGCCGCGCTGGTGCACGGCTTCGCCTCGTGGGACCCGCGGGTGCGGATCGGCGGGGTGATCCTCAACAAGGTCGGCTCGCGGCGGCACGAGGCGCTGTTGCGGGAGGCGCTGGACGAGGCGGGCATGCAGGTGCTGGGGGTGCTGGGGCGGGCCGAGCGGCTGGCCGTGCCGTCGCGGCACCTGGGGCTGGTGCCGGTCGCCGAGCGGCGGCGCGACGCGGTGGACGCGGTCGCGGCGATGGCGGACCAGGTGCGGGCGGGGTGCGACCTGGACGCGCTGCTCGCGCTGGCCCGGTCCGCGCCCGCGCTCGTGGAGGAGGAGTGGGACCCGGCGGAGGCGGTGGCCGCGTGCGGCGGGCCCGTCGCCGGGGCCGGGAGGGTGGCCGTCGCGGCCGGGGCCGCGTTCACGTTCTCCTACGCGGAGCACACCGAGCTGCTGGCCGCCGCCGGGGCCGAGGTGGTGCCGTTCGACCCGCTGCGGGACGAGGCGCTGCCCGAGGGCGTCCGGGGTCTGGTCGTCGGCGGCGGCTTCCCGGAGGTGTACGCCTCGGAGCTGTCCGCCAACGCGGGGCTGCGCGGGTCCGTCGCGGCGCTGGCGCGCTCCGGGGCCCCGGTGGCCGCGGAGTGCGCGGGGCTGCTGTACCTGGCGCGTTCGCTCGACGGGCTGCCGATGTGCGGGGTCCTGGACGCCGAGGCGCGGATGTCCGGACGGCTGACGCTGGGCTACCGGGAGGCGGTGGCGGTGGGCGACAGCGTGCTGGCCGCGGCCGGGACCCGGGTGCGCGGCCACGAGTTCCACCGGACGGTGCTGGAACCGGGCGCCGGGCCCGCCCCGGCCTGGGGCATGCACCAGCCGGAGCGGCGTGTGGAGGGGTTCGTGCAAGGCGGTGTGCACGCGAGCTATCTGCACACGCACGCGGCGTCGGCGCCCGGCATGGTCCGCCGGTTCGTCGAGGGGTGCGCGGAATGAACGACGGCCGCGCGGCGGGCGGACCGGCCGGTGCCGGACCCCGGGGAGCGGGACGGACGGTCGTGAGCCCCCCGGCCGCGGCGCGGTGTTCAGTCCGCGACACCCACCACCAGCCAGATGAAGCCCACCCCGGCGACCGTGCACAGCAGGGTGGAGCGGGCCGGGTGTTCGTGGTGCGCCTCGGGCAGGATCTCGGCCGCGGCGAGGTAGAGGAGCACGCCGCCGAAGAATCCCAGGTAGCCGCCGAGCGGTTCCGCCGGAAGGGTGAACACCAGCGTGGTCGCCGCGCCGACCACCGGTGCCAGCGCGTCCGCGAACAGCATGAGCAGGGCCTTGCGGCGGGCGTTCCCGTACAGGCTGGTGATCGTGTACGTGTTGAAGCCGTCGGCGAAGTCATGGCTGATCACGGCGAGGGCGACGGCGACGCCCATGCCCGTGCCGACCTGGAACGCCGCGCCGAGCGCGACACCGTCCATCAGGCTGTGGCCGACCATCGCCGCCGCCGCGGTGAGCCCGACCTGCGGCACCCGTTCCTCGCCAGCCCCGTGGGCCGCCCGGCGTACCGCGAGCAGCCGCTCCACCAGGTGGGCGACGAGGAACCCGCCGACGAACAGCAGCAGGGCCGCGGGGACCCCGAAGACCGGTGCGCCCGCCGCGTCGACGGCCTCCGGCAGCAGGTCGAGGCCGACCACGCCGAGCATCAGTCCGCCCGCGAAGCCGAGCACCAGGTGACGGCGGTCGGTGACACGCCCGGCGACCCAGCCGCCGACCAGGGTCATCAGGAACGCGCCGAACGCCACGAGCACCGCCATGCGCTCTTGCTAGCCGATTGACGCCGGGGCACGCATCTCGGCGGACACCCTCTCGACCACCGGTCGTCGCTCCCGCCCGCCCCGTCCTCCCCTCGTCCCGACCGCCCGGGCCCCGGCCACCGATCGTCCCGACCACCCGCCCGACCGATCTCCCTTCGCCCCCCCGGAAGGATCCCGTCCCGTGTCCGAAGCAGTCGGCACCGCCGCCACGACGTCCGGGCCCGGCCCGGGGACTCCGTACCTCCTGGTGGAGGGCGATGTGGCCGGTGTGTGGCGCGCGGTGCTCGATGGGGAGCCGGTGGACGTGCGCGCGGACCCCGCGTGGCCGTTGCCGCCGATGCGGCCCGGCGCCGCCGGTGCGCGCGGTGCGGCGGTCCTGCGTGTCACCGACCGGGTCGTGGAGCTCGGCGAGCGGACGGCCGCGGTGCGGCCGGCGTCGCTCACGGTCGGGGTCGGCGCCTCCAGGGGGGTACCGGCCGACGAGGTCGTCGGGCTGATCCTGCAGACCGTGCGCGAGGCAGGGCTCTCGCTGCTGAGCGTCGCGGAGCTGGCGACGGCCGACGCGAAGGCCGACGAACCGGGGATCGTCGCCGCGGCCGCACGGCTCGGTGTTCCGCTGCGGACGTACCCCGCCGGTGAACTGGCCCGCGTCGAGGTGCCCAGCCCGTCCGGCGCGGCGCTCGCCGCCGTCGGAACGCCGTCCGTGGCGGAGGCCGCCGCGCTCGCCGCCGGGGGCACGCTTCTCGTGCCGAAGCGGAAGTCGGCACCCGTGGGGCGGGCGGCGGGGGCGACCTGCGCGGTGGTGCGCCGGGTCGGCGGGTCCGGTCCCGACCGTTGCGTGAAGCCGGGTGCCCGGCGCATAGTCGTTCTGCCGTGCTTCCTCCTCGGCGGCGTCCTGCCGAACCGGTGCCGTCGCGGGGCCGTGATGCGGGCCGCCGCCCGCCCCGCGCCGGACATCCGTCCGGCCGAGGCCGTCGGTGCGGCCGGAAAGCTGTACGGCCTGGTCATGAAGCGCTACCGGGAGGCGGACGAGGGCGATTTACGGATGAACTGCTGCTCATGCGTCCACCGAATCGCGCTGCCGGGCTTCGAGGACGTGGTGGGGCTGTCACGAGCAGCCGCGCCTCCGCCCCGATGACGACGGCCATCCCACCCCCCACGGCGGTCATGCACACTCCCACTGAAGGTCCCGACGCGACAGGCGCGGGCACGCACGATCTGCGGCACCACGGTGACGCGGAGGTACGGGGACGGGGACGAGATCTGACCGATCTCGCCGTCAACGTACGAGCGGACACTCCCCCGTCCTGGTTGCGGGAACGAATAGCCGCGTCCCTGGGCACGCTCGCCGCGTACCCGGACGGACGTGCCGCGCGGGCGGCGGTCGCGGCCCGGCACGGGCTGCCTGCCGAGCGGGTCCTGCTGACGGCGGGGGCCGCGGAGGCGTTCGTGCTGATCGCCCGAGCGCTTCGGGCCCGGCGTCCGGTCGTGGTCCACCCGCAGTTCACCGAGCCGGAGGCGGCGTTGCGCGCGGCCGGGCACGAGGTCGGCCGGGTGCTGCTGCGGGCCGAGGACGGGTTCCGGCTCGACCCGGCGGCCGTGCCCGAGTGCGCGGATCTGGTGGTGGTCGGCAACCCGACCAACCCCACGTCGGTCCTGCATCCGGCGGCCGTGCTGGAGGAGCTGGCCCGTCCCGGGCGGACGCTGGTGGTCGACGAGGCGTTCATGGACGCGGTGCCCGGCGAACGCGAGGCGCTATGCGGACGGACGGACATACCGGGGCTGGTCGTGCTCCGCAGCCTCACCAAGACCTGGGGGCTCGCGGGGCTGCGGATCGGCTACGTGCTGGCCGCCCCGGAGACGGTCCGGGTGCTGGAGGAAGCACAGCCGTTGTGGCCGGTGTCGGCTCCGGCACTGGCGGCGGCCGAGGCGTGCATGGAGCCGCGGGCGCTGGCCGAGGCGGCTGCCGCGGCGGAGCGGATCGCCGTGGACCGGTTCCATCTGGTGGCAGGCCTGCGGGAGTTCACCGAGGTGCGGGTGGCGGAACCGGCAGAGGGGCCGTTCGTGCTGGTGCGGCTGGAACGGGCCGCGGAGGTCCGGGAGAGGTTGCGGGCGCTGGGCTTCGCGGCGCGTCGGGGGGACACCTTCCCCGGGCTCGGGCCGCAATGGCTGCGGCTGGCGGTGCGCGACCGTGCGACGACCAACCGCTTCCTCCAGGCGCTCGACCAGGCGTTGCAGTCACTGACCGCCGTGTCGCGCTGACGCCCGCCACCGCGCGTCACCCGGAGCGTCACGGCACACCGGGAACGGCGGTACGGCGGTACGGCGGTACGGCGGTACGGCGGTACGGCGGTACGGCGGTACGGCGGTACAACGAACGGCACACGGGGAGCGGCGTCCCGTCACGGAAACACCGCTCCCCGCCTCATTCACTCACCGCCCCGGACCCGTCCGGCGGCAAGTCGCTCCCTGCCGAGGGCGGTCAGCCGCGGGCTCGGCGCCTGGCCAGGACCGTCACCCCCGCACCCGCGGCCAGCAGGACGGCCGCGCCGCCGGCCAGGTACGGGGTCGCGGAGCTGCCGCCGGTCTCCGCCAGGTCCGAACCGGCGGCCGGGCCCTGGCCCGTGCCGGTCTGGGGCTTCACGTCGCCGCCGGTGGAGCCGTTGCCGGAACCCGCGCTGGAACCGCCGTTGCCGGAACCGCCGTCGCTCGCGCCGCCGTTGCCGGAGCCCCCGTCACTCGCGCCGCCGTTGCCCGAACCACCGTTGCCCGAACCGCCGTTGCTCGCTCCGCCGTCGTCCCCGTCACCCCCCGTGCCCGTGGGGGTCTCGCAGGTCGCCTCGACGAGCGTGACCTCGCCCTGCACGTCGGCGACGTTCAGCTTGAGCGGGTTGACGGAGACCTTCAGGTTCAGCGCGGTCGCCGCCGCGGTGCGCGAGGTGGTGCGCGTCCTGGACAGATCGAGGGTGACCTCGCCCACCGCGGGCACCTCGATGTGCGTGCTCCCGCTCGCGGTGAGGTCGATCCGCTTGCCCAGGACCGTGACATGCCCCAGGACGTTCGACTCGGCAACCGGCTTCCTGCCCACCTCGCAGACCGCCTTGGACGTGACCTTCTCGACCTCGATCAGCGGCAGGGCGGGCAGCCCCGGCACATGGACCCGGGCCTTCGCCACATTGCTGTAGCCCTCGGCCCGGTGCTTGTCGGCGGTCGCCTTCGCGGTGGCCACGTCGGCGCTGAGCACGCTCACCGGCCGGCCGTCCTCCACCCCGTCGAGCCGCACGCTCAGCGCGGTCTCCTTGGCGTCGGCGGGCGCCTTCACCTCGTTGAGCGCGGCCTTGAGCGGCACATCGATCGTCTTGTTCAGGAGCGAGACGTCGAGTGCGGTACGGAGCACGACCGCGCTCGCCTTCCCGTCGCCGGTGGTCGTGGTGGCCGCGGTGGCGGCCTGCGCCGGGACGGCGGCCAGCAGGGCGACCGGCGCGGCGGCGACCGCCAGGGCGGCCAGGCGGAAGGTATTGCTGTTCAAAATGGTGAAACCCCCACAAGAGACATGGAGTCACCGGTGCCGCCCAATGGGGGACATCGCGGGCAACGGTGACCTCGACCCCGAAAGCTTTGCGTACGAAGGGTGAACTGACAGACACCTGAGGTGAGTTCACCCCAAAGGGGGGTTTTCGTGCTTCTATTCGATTATCTCGGTACGTCCGTTCCCGGAAGTCACTCGATCCACTGAGCGCGGAGAGCGCGGAGGTTGACCGCGCCGGTGTACGCACGGAAGTGCTTCAACGACGGGCTCGGCGTCGAGGTAACCGTCCGTCAATGCCGCACATCCCTGCGCATACGAAGGTGGCCCCGGGGACCCTCCGTCGTTCCGGCCGGAGACGGCCGAGGACGGCCGAGGACGGCCGAGGCGACCGGAAACGACAGGGCACTGCCGGGACGGCCGGAGACGACCGGGGGCAGCCGGAAACGGCGAGGGGACGGCCGGCCCGCGCACGCCCCGGCCGGCCGCGGCCCCCGTCCCCCGGCCCGCGGCCCGCGGCCCGTCCGCTCAGCCGATCACCCGCCCGTTCAGCACGACGCGGCGCGGGCCCGCCAGCACCCGCACGTCGGCCCGCGGGTCCTCGTCGTACACCACGAGGTCCGCCGGGGCGCCCTCCTCCAGCCCCGGCCGGCCGAGCCACTCGCGCGCGCCCCAGGTGGTCGCGGACAGCGCGTCCAGGGCCGGAATGCCCGCCTTCACCAGCTCCGCGACCTCGTCCGCCACCAGCCCATGGGCGAGCGCGCCGCCCGCGTCGGTGCCGACGAAGACCGGGACACCGGCGTCGTACGCGGCCCGCACCGTGTCGTACCGGCGCGCGTGCAGCCGCCGCATATGGGCCGACCAGCGGGGGTACTTGGCCTCCCCGCCCTCGGCGAGCGAGGGGAACGTGGCGATGTTGACCAGGGTGGGGACGATCGCGACGCCGCGCTCGGCGAAGAGCGGAATGGTGTCCTCGGTGAGCCCGGTGGCGTGCTCGACGCAGTCGATCCCGGCCTCGACCAGGTCGCGCAGCGAGTCCTCGGCGAAGCAGTGCGCGGTGACCCGGGCACCCAGCCGGTGCGCCTCGTCGATGGCCGCCCCGACCACCCCGCGCGGCCAGCAGGCGGTCAGGTCCCCCACCTCCCGGTCGATCCAGTCGCCGACCAGCTTGACCCAGCCGTCGCCGCGGCGCGCCTCCCGGGCGACATACGCGACGAGGTCGTCCGGCTCGATCTCGTGGGCGTAGTTCCGGGTGTACCGGCGCGGCCGGGCGATATGACGTCCGGCCCGGATGATCTTCGGCAGGTCCTCGCGGTCGTCGATCCACCGGGTGTCGGCGGGCGAGCCCGCGTCCCGCAGCAGCAGCGCCCCCGCCTCCCGGTCGTCGACTGCCTGCTTCTCGCTGGTCGCGGCGTCGACGGCGCCGTGGAGGTCGAGCCCGACATGGCAGTGGGCGTCGACGAGCCCCGGCAGCGCCCAGCCGGTGACGGTCACCGCCCCGTCGGCTCCGGCCGGCCGTTCGTACGCGATCCGCCCGTCCACGGCCCAGAGTTCGTCCCGGACCTCGTCGGGTCCGACGAGCACCCGCCCCTTCACGTGCAGCACCCGAGGTGCCCTGTGATCACTCATGGGCAGCACTGTACGAGGCCCCCTCCGGCGCCCTGGGTACGCTTCGGAACAAGCCCCGTCCGTTCCGCGGCGCCGCCGCGGAACGGGCCCCGATCCGAAGAGAGCACCACCGTGACGCACCCGTTCCTCGACCTCGCCCCGCTCACCGCCGCCCGCTTCGCGGCCATCGAACAGCGGGTGGCCGGCCTCCTCGCCACCGAGCAGGACGTCGTCATCACGCAGGGCGAGGCGCTGCTCCCGCTCGAAGGCTGCATCCGGGGCGGTGCCCGGCCCGGTTCGACCGCGCTGAACGTCGTCACCGGGCCGTACGGGCAGACCTTCGGGAACTGGCTGCGGGACTGCGGCGCCGACGTCGTCGACCTGGCGGTGCCCTTCCACACGGCGGTCACCGCGGACCAGGTCGCGCGGGCGCTGGAGGAGCACCCGGAGATCGACTTCGTCTCCCTGGTGCACGCGGAGGCGGCGACGGGCAACACCAACCCGGTCGCCGAGATCGGCGAGGTGGTCCGGGCGCACGGGGCGCTGTTCATGCTGGACGCCGTCGCCTCGGTGGGCGCCGAGCCGCTGCTGCCGGACGCCTGGGGCGTCGACCTCTGTGTGATCGGCGCGCAGAAGGCGATGGGCGGCCCGGCCGGGGTGTCGGCGGTGTCGGTGAGCGAGCGGGCCTGGGAGCGGATCGCCGCCAACCCGCAGGCCCCGCGCCGCTCGTACCTCTCGCTCCTGGACTGGAAGGAGCGCTGGATCGACGGTGGCCGCACGGCGCTGCTGCACGCCCCCGCCCAGTTGGAGATGCTGGCTCTGGAGGCGTGCGTGGAGCGGATCGAGAGCGAGGGCCTTGACGCGCTGATGGCCCGGCACGCCTCGGCCGCCGGGGCGACCCGGGCGGGCGCGGTGGCGCTCGGCGGTGGCCTGTCGCCGTACGTCCACGAGGCGAAGGACGCGGCACCGGTCGCGACCACGCTGCGGGTGCCCGAGGGGGCCGACGCGGCGGAGCTGGTCGCACGGGCACTGGCGGCCGACCCCTCGCTGCCGTTGATCGCGGGCGGGGGCGCGCTGTCGAAGGAGATGATCCGGGTCAATCACTACGGTGTGGATGCGACGCGGGGCGCGGTGCAGTCCTCGCTCGCGGCTCTGGGGGCGGCGCTGGCCGATACGGGCCGGCGGGTCGACCTCGAATCTGCCCGCAAGGCAGTTTCGGAAACCTGGCCGAGCGAATAACGGGCCGGGGAGCGTCAGAGGGCGGGCACGCGGCGTCAGCTACGGCACCTCGCGGCGTTGCCGGAACATCCGCGCACATCCAGTTCGCGGACGCCCCTCCGCCTCGTTTCGCGGACGCCCCTCCGCCTTGTGATGCAGCGCATCCGACGCCGCGCACCGATCCATCGCGGATTACGGAACAGCCCTTGGATTCGTGCCGCACCGGCGATATTCCATAAATGCGGGGAGCTACTCATTCCAGAGCAGCTCCCCGCATTCTTCTGCCCGCTTTCCCGCACCCTAAACACCCTGTTTCAGATCGCCTCCACATGGGTTCGATCCACACAATTCCGTTGCGTGACCCGAGAGTTACGACCTTGTGACCGACTCCACATCACGCCCGTTATGCCGGATAAAGGGATAACAAAACGGGTGAAAGCGATGGCCGGTCGCGCCGGGGCACGCACCCGCGTGATAACACAGAAAGACACTCCACCCAACCCCTCACGTCGATGCAATTTGAGGATTTGCTGGGTAAATTCAATTTGCATGACCGCCGCACCAGCAGATTTTGCACGTGCCCGAAGCGAATTCATCACCATCGACATCCCACGAGTGGAGGACGGGGCCGCGATCTGGCGCATCGCCCGCGACTCCGAGGTCCTGGACCTCAACTCCTCGTACAGCTACCTGCTGTGGTGCCGTGACTTCGCGGCCACCTCCGTGGTCGCCCGCGACGAGACCGGGGAGCCCGTCGCCTTCGTGACGGGATACCTCCGGCCGGACCGCCCCCGGGCCCTGGTCGTCTGGCAGGTGGCCGTCGACCGCGGCCACCAGGGGTCCGGACTTGCCGGAAGGCTGCTGGACGCGCTGACCTCGCGGGTCGCCGAGGAACAGGGTCTTGCCTCGGTCGAGACGACCATCACCCCGGACAACACCGCGTCGGACCGGCTGTTCACCTCCTACGCCCGGCGCCACGCCGTCGCCTTGGAGCGCGAGGTGCTCTTCGGGGGCGAACTGTTCCCCGGGGAAACGCATCTTCCCGAAGTCCTTTACCGCATAGGTCCGTTCCCCGCCTGACCGGCCCGCACCCGTCCCCGTCCGGCGCCCCGCGGGAGGCATCCGGTTCCGCACCGGCGCCGCGCCCGGACGTCGCGGACGCGCCGATGCCCGGACCGGCCGGCCCGTCCTACCCCGCACGCACCACGTCGCCCGCCACACCCCCTCAAGCAGGAGAACCCCTGTGACCATCACCCCGCCCGCGCTGAGTGTCTTCGAGACCCTGGAGTCGGAGGTACGGAGCTACTGCCGCGGCTGGCCCGCCGTGTTCGACCGCGCGCAGGGCGCCCGCCTGACCGACGAGGACGGCCACACCTACCTCGACTTCTTCGCCGGTGCGGGATCCCTCAACTACGGCCACAACAACCCGGTGCTCAAACGCGCGCTGCTGGACTACATCGAACGCGACGGCATCACCCACGGCCTCGACATGGCCACCACCGCGAAACGCGCCTTCCTGGAGTCCTTCCAGAACAACGTGCTGCGCCCGCGCGACCTCCCGTACAAGGTGATGTTTCCCGGCCCGACCGGCACCAACGCGGTCGAGGCGGCGCTGAAGCTGGCCCGCAAGGTGAAGGGGCGCGAGTCGATCGTCTCGTTCACCAACGCCTTCCACGGCATGTCGCTGGGCTCGCTGGCCGTCACCGGCAACGCCTTCAAGCGGGCCGGGGCCGGAATCCCCCTGGTGCACGGCACGCCGATGCCGTTCGACAACTACCTCGACGGCCGGGTGCCCGATTTCCTCTGGTTCGAACGGCTCCTGGCGGACCAGGGGTCCGGTCTCAACCAGCCCGCCGCCGTGATCGTCGAGACGGTACAGGGCGAGGGCGGCATCAACGTGGCGCGCCCCGAATGGCTGCGGGCGCTGGCCGATCTGTGCCGCCGCCGCGACATGCTGCTGATCGTCGACGACATCCAGATGGGATGCGGGCGCACCGGGTCGTTCTTCTCCTTCGAGGAAGCGGGCATCACACCCGACATCGTCACCCTGTCCAAGTCGATCAGCGGCTACGGACTGCCCATGTCGCTCTGCCTGTTCCGGCCGGAGCTGGACGTCTGGGGGCCGGGCGAGCACAACGGCACCTTCCGCGGCAACAACCCGGCGTTCGTCACGGCCGCCGCCGCGCTGGACGCCTACTGGGCGGACGGCCAGATGGAGAGGCAGACCCTGGCCCGGGGCGAGCAGGTCGAACAGGCGCTCCTCGCGATCTGCGACGAGCACATCCGGCTCGGGGCGCGGTACCGGGGCCGCGGCCTGGTCTGGGGCATGGAGTTCACCGACGTCTCGCGCGCCGCGGCGGTCTGCGCCCGCGCCTTCGAACTGGGCCTCCTGGTGGAGACCTCGGGGCCCCGGAGCGAGGTGGTGAAGCTGCTGCCGCCGCTGACCGTCACCCCCGAGGAACTGGACGAGGGCCTTCGCACGCTGGCCCGTGCGGTTCGCGAGACCGCCTGACGTCCGTCGGGACGCCCTCGCGCACGGCCCCCGCGCACGTCCCCGTCCCCCGTCCCGCGCCGTCCCGGACCCGCCTCGTTCGCCCGGGCCGGCGCGGGACGCGGGGAAACACCGCAGAGAGAAAGGCAACCGACCCACCGTGATCGTCCGATCCTTCAGCGACATTGAGAACACCGACCGGCATGTGAAGGCCGCTTCCGGAACCTGGGAGAGCAAGCGCATCGTGCTCGCCAAGGAGAGGGTGGGCTTCTCCCTCCACGAGACCACGATGTACGCGGGTACCGAGACGTCGATGTGGTACGCGAACCACATCGAGGCCGTCCTGTGCATCGAGGGCGAGGCCGAACTCACCAACGACGAGACCGGGGAGAAGCACTGGATCACCCCCGGCACGATGTACCTGCTGGACGGCCACGAGCACCACACCATGCGCCCCAAGACCGATTTCCGCTGCGTCTGCGTCTTCAACCCCCCGGTCACCGGGCGCGAGGAACACGACGAGAACGGTGTCTACCCGCTGCTGACCGAGGAGGGCTGAGCCATGACCACCGACGCTCGCGTCGACCTCTACCCCACGCGCGGCACGGCCGAGGTCATCACCCCCCGCCGGGACCCGGTCGTCTGGTCCGCTCCCGGCGCCCCCGGGCCGGTCGCCCCGGAGGACCTCCAGGGTTTCGAGCGCGACGGCTTCCTCACCGTGGACCAGCTGATCACCCCCGACGAGGTGGCCCTCCACCGGGCCGAACTGGACCGGCTGATCGGTGATCCGGCGGTGCGGGCCGACGAGCGCTCGATCATCGAGCCGTCGTCGCAGAAGGTCCGGTCCGTCTTCGAGGTCCACCGGATCAGCGACGTCTTCGCCCGTCTGGTCTCCGACGAGCGGCTGGTGGGCAGAGCCCGTCAGATCCTCGGCTCCGACGTGTACGTCCACCAGTCCCGGATCAACGTGAAGCCGGGCTTCGGCGCTTCGGGCTTCTACTGGCACTCGGACTTCGAGACCTGGCACGCCGAGGACGGCCTGCCGCACATGCGGGCGGTGTCCGTGTCGATCGCGCTGACCGAGAACCACGACACCAACGGCGGGCTGATGATCATGCCCGGTTCGCACACGTCGTTCCTCGGCTGCGCCGGCGAGACCCCGGAGGACAACTACAAGCAGTCCCTGAAGATGCAGGACGCGGGCACCCCGTCCGACGAGGCGCTGACGGGACTGGCCGACCGGCACGGCATCAAGCTCTTCACCGGCGCGGCGGGATCGGCGACCTGGTTCGACTGCAACTGCATGCACGGCTCGGGCGACAACATCACCCCGTACCCGCGCAGCAACGTCTTCATCGTGTTCAACAGCGTGGAGAACGCCGCGCAGGAGCCGTTCGCGGCGCCGGCCCGGCGTCCCGAGTTCATCGGGGCACGGGACTTCACTGCGGTGAGGTGACGTTCCGGCGGGGCCCGGCCAGGTGGGGGGGGGGGGGGGGGGGGGGGGCCCCCCCCCCCCCCCCCCCCCCCCCCCCGCCGAGGGGCGAATCGAGAACTAGAAGGTCGATGACCTACGGCCCGGTGGCCCGAAGAACCGGCGGCCCGACGAACCGGCGGATCAACGGATCAGCGCCTCCCCGACTCTTCAACTCCTCGAACCCTCGAATCCTCGAACCCTCGAACCCTCGAATCAGCAGCTCAGGTTGTCCCCGGGCGTGGTGCCGAGAATCTGCGTAAAGGACTTGTAGCGATCGATACGGCTCTGGACCTGGGCGGGGTTGCCGCCGTTGCATTCCAGGCTGCCGTTGATCGAACGGATGGTCTCACCGAATCCGGCGCCGTTGACCATGGCGGCGTGGGCGGTCATGGTGCCGGGGCCGTTCTGGGTGTTCCAGTACCAGAGGCCGGTCTTCCAGGCGACCGAGGCGTCCTGCTCGACCAGGTACGGGTTGCCCAGCAGGTCGATGCCGAGGGCGTCACCGGCGGCCTTGTAGTTGAAGTTCCAGCTCAGCTGGATCGGACCGCGGCCGTAGTACGCGGCCTGGCCGGCGGGGCAGCCGTAGGGCTGGCTGCTGTCGCAGTAGTGCGGGTAGTTGGACGTGTTCTGCTCGACCACGTACACCAGACCGCCCGTCTCGTGGCTGACGTTGGCGAGGAACGCCGCCGCCTCCTGGCGCTTGACGGTGTCGCTTCCGGTGTTCGCAAAGCCCGGGTAGGCGCTCAGCGCGGCGGTGAGTCCGCTGTAGGTGTAGAAGGAATTCCGGTTCGGGAACATCTGGTTGAACTGTGCCTCGCTGACCACGAAGCCGGTCGGGTTGCCCGGGTCCGGGTCGGTGCCGCCCCCGCCACAGGCGCCTTGGTCGGCCCAGACGTCGGAACTGCCGGGGGTCTCGTTCTGGGTCCACCACTTGGCGGTCCAGTTGTGCCCGTTGTAGGAAGCCGAATTGCCGCCTGTGTAGACGGACGAGGAACTCCAGGCAGCCGCGCAGTCGGCTGCCGCGGCGGCGGTGGAGGCGGGAAGGGCAACGACCATGGCGACGACCGCACCCAGCGCGGCGAGCAGGCCCATGACACGTCGGAACACGCGATCACTCCTTCGGTGCGGCGCACCGAGCCGGGCGGCGCGTCGCCTTGGGGGTTGACGGCCACTCAAGCTCCGTCGGCCTGTACCTGTCAAGGTCTAGACCAACCCGGAAAGCCTTTCGAATGACCGCTCCCCCGCACCGCCCCGCAGCTCGTCGGCACCACCACACCCGCTCTCAACAGGGCTGATCCCGACGGCAGTTCGGTCACCCGTCCGTCCACGGGGCGTGGCGCCGGACGAAGGCCGAGGGAGATCTTCCCCCGACCACCGTCCGACATGCGAAAGGAACGACGGTATTCAGCAGGACAGCCTCGAACCCGGTGCCGCGCCGAGGATGCCGGTGATCCGCTCGTACCCGGCGACCCGGGCCGCGACCGAGGCCGGATTCCCGCCGTCGCACTCCAGGGCCCCGTTCAGCGAGCGGATCGTCTCGCCGAAGCCCGCGCCGCCGACCATGGCGTCGTGCGAGGTCATGGTGCCGGGGCCGTTCTGGGTGTTCCAGTACCAGAGGGCGGTCTGCCAGGCGATGGACGGGTCCTGCTCGACCAGCCAGGGATTGTTGAGCAGGTCGATGCCGAGGGCGTCACCGGCGGCCTTGTAGTTGAAGTTCCAGCTGAACATGATCGGGCCGCGGCCGTAGTAGGCACGCTGTCCCGCCGGACAGCCGTAGGGCTGGCTGTAGTCGCACTTGCGCCAGTAGTTGTCCTCGTTGATCTCCTTCACGTACTGCAGTCCGACCGATTCGAAATCCGCGTGGGTCAGGAACGCGGCGACCTCCTGGGCCCGCATGGTCGGCGTTCCGGTGTTCGCGAACCGCGGGTAGGCATGGAGTGCGTCGATCAGGCCCTGATACGTGTAGAAGGGGTTCCGGTTCGGGAAGATCCGGTCGAACTGCGCCTCGCTGACGACGAAGTCGGAGACTCCACCCGTGCAGGCACCCTGGTCCGCCCAGACGGTGGTGGCTCCCGGGTTCTCGTTCCGGGTCCACCACTTGGCCGTCCAGTTGCGCCCGTGGTGCGAGACGGCGCCACCCGCCCCGTACGCGGTCGAGGAACTCCACGCGGGAGCACACGGCGCGGCCTCCCCCGCGGTGGAAACGGCGGCCCCGGGAGCCGAGGCCGATGCGGCGGGGGCGGGCAGGAGCACGGCCGCCGCGACGACGGCACCCAGTACGGTCAGAAGGCTCTTGATGCGTTTCAGCGCTGCTCACTCCTTCGGCAGGGCACACCGAACACCTCAGAGCCTGTCGGCGGGCCATCGGGTCGTCCGGCCACTCAAGCCCCACTGGTCTGGACCTGTCAAGGTACGGACCAATGAGTGGGCGGGCGAGCCGGTACGAACGAAGATCCGTGCACGGAGGACCGGATGCGTGGAGGGCCGAACAGGCGAGAGGGCCGGGACACATCGTCCCGGCCCTCTCGCGCCAAAGGCCCCGAGGCCCTGCAGATCCACGGGCCCTACAAGTCCGCCGACCTCACCGATCCACGGGCCCACAGGTCCGCGCCCCCGCAAGTCGGCGGACTACACGGGTCCGCCGACTACGCGGGTCCGCAGACTCCGCGCGCCCTACAGGAAGGAGTTGATCTCGATGGTCTCGGTGCGGCCGGGGCCGACACCGATCGCGGAGATCGGGGCGCCGGACATCTCCTCCAGCGCCTTCACGTACGCCTGCGCGTTCTTCGGCAGGTCGGAGAAGGTCTTGGCCTTGGTGATGTCCTCCGACCAGCCCGGCAGCATCTCGTAGACCGGCTTCGCGTGGTGGAAGTCGGTCTGGCTGTACGGGAGCTCCTCGACGCGCTTGCCGTCGATCTCGTACGCGACGCAGACCGGGATCTGCTCCCAGCCGGTCAGCACGTCCAGCTTGGTGAGGAAGAAGTCGGTGAGACCGTTGACCCGGGTCGCATACCGCGCGATCACCGCGTCGAACCAGCCGCAGCGACGGTCGCGACCGGTGGTGACACCCCGCTCGCCGCCGATCCGGCGCAGCGCCTCGCCGTCCTCGTCGAACAGCTCCGTCGGGAACGGACCGGCGCCGACGCGGGTGGTGTAGGCCTTGAGGATGCCGATGACCCGGCTGATCTTCGTCGGGCCCACGCCGGAACCGGTGCAGGCACCGCCCGCCGTCGGGTTCGAGGAAGTGACGAAGGGATATGTGCCGTGGTCGACGTCGAGCAGCGTGCCCTGGCCGCCCTCGAAGAGGACGACCTTGCCCTCGTCGATCGCGTTGTTCAGGATCAGCGTCGTATCGGCGACGTACGGCTTGATCTGCTCCGCGTACTGGAGCATCTCCTCGACGATCCTGCCGGACTCGATGGCACGCCGGTTGAAGACCTTGGCGAGGAGCTGGTTCTTCTGCTCCAGGGCCGCGTCGACCTTCTGCTCCAGGATCGACTCGTCGTAGAGGTCCTGGACCCGGATGCCCACCCGGTTGATCTTGTCGGCGTACGTCGGACCGATACCGCGGCCGGTCGTGCCGATCCTCCGCTTGCCGAGGAACCGTTCCGTCACCTTGTCGATCGTGACGTTGTACGGGGTGATCAAATGGGCGTTACCGCTGATCAGCAGCTTGGACGTGTCCACGCCGCGCTCGTTCAGCCCACTCAGCTCGGAGAGCAGGACCGCCGGGTCGACGACGACGCCGTTCCCGATGACCGGGGTGCACCCCGGCGACAGGATTCCGGAGGGGAGGAGATGAAGTGCGTACTTCTGGTCACCGACGACCACCGTGTGGCCGGCATTGTTGCCGCCCTGATAGCGCACCACATAGTCCACGGATCCACCGAGCAAGTCGGTGGCCTTTCCCTTGCCCTCGTCACCCCACTGAGCACCGAGCAGCACAAGTGCGGGCACAGGCGTACACCCCTTCCGGGCGGGGCATGTCCAAGGTCAGGGGGCGTACGTGAACGTCGTACACGCCGTACGACGATGTACGACAAGGCCTGAACCGTCGAACCGGTTGCCCCGGTATAGACGAAGCCCCTGGCGCAATAGCGCAAGGGGCTCTTGCACCAAGATGCTACCCGAGGAAGGACCGAGGTGTCGGCTGCCCAGCCCCCCGGCGACGGTTCGCACCAGCTGCTGGTGGTCATCGACCCGGTGGCCCGCCGGACCGACGGCGAGTCCGTGCGTATCGCGAAGGACGTTCTCAGCGCCGGTTCGCATGCCAAGATCTGCCTGCCCGAAGGGCCCGAGGAGTTCGCTCGGGCCCTGTCCCGCCGGGGCGGCCGACGTCCGGTGGTGGTCGGCGACGACCGCGCGCTGCGGCGGGCGGTGGCCCTGCTGCACCGGGAACGGGCGCCTGCCGAGAAGTCGCTGTCGCTGATTCCGGTCGGTGCCGCCCCCGCCCTGGAACTCGCGCATTCGCTCGGCGTGCCCCGGGGCGCGGTGGCGGCGGCGCGCACCGCGCTGGACGGTGCGGTGCGCATGCTGGACCTGCTGGTCGACGACAGCGACGGCATCGTGCTGGGCGCCCTGCACATCCCGGACCGGAGCGCGCTGCCGCAGGACGCGGCGTTCTCCGCCCCCACCGGCGTCACAGCGGTGTGGGACACCTGCCGCTCGCTGGTCCGCACCCTGGTCCACCCGACCCCGCCGAAGCCTCCCGACGCACCTCACACACACCGGCTGCGCGTCGAGGTGGACGGTGTTCTGTTGAACGATCTGGACCGCGCGGTCGAATCCGTGACGGTGACCTCGCAGGGCGGTGACGAGGGCCTCGCGGAGGTGGTGATACGGCCCCCTGCGGCCGCCCCGGTCACGGCGGAGGCGAAGGCGGTCACGGTCTCGGGCGCCGACTTCCGCTATCGGGCGGACATACAGGTCGGCGGCCCGGTACGGACGAGGACGTGGACGGTACGGGCGGGCGCCTGGGGACTGATGCTGCCGGTGGCCGGGACCGGTCGGTAGCGCGCCCGGCACGGGCAACCGGCATCGATGGCGTCCGGGAACCGTCGGTAAGCGTCCGGGACGACGGCGGAGCTACGGTCCGGCCCGGACGCTCAAGGACCGTGCACAGGGCCCGCACGCACGAGACACGGACGTATGAGACACAAACGTACGGGACACAAACGTACGGGACACAAACGTACGGGACACAAACGTACGGGACACAAACGTACGGGACACGGACGTACGAGGCCGCACGCACAAGAACACGCACGTACGAGACCCACACGCACGGGACACGACAGCTCAGAGCCGCCGATGCTCCTCGACGGCCGGCAGGTCGAGGGTCTTCCGGTGCTCGCGCCAACGGTCCATCATGCCGCTCACCTCCGACTGCACGAATTCGAAGAACGCCGCCGTCTCGGCCAGCCGGGCGCCGGCCGGAGTGTGCTCCCCCAGGGTGCGGGCGCCCTCCTTGAGGGTGCTCTCCCAGCGGCTCAGCACCCGGTCACGGTTGGCGAAAGTGGTGTACCAGAGCTCGTCGTGCAGGCGATAGCGGTCACGGCGCGAGCCCGGCTCGCGTTCCCGGCCGACCATGCTGACCTGCGTGAGGTAGTTGACCGCGCCGGACACCGCGGCGGGGCTGATCTGCAACGCCATGGCGAGCTCGGCGGAGGTCATCGACCCGTCGTCGTCCGCGAGGAGTGCGGCGAAGACGCGTGACGCCATCCGCTGCATTCCCGCCTCGGTCATGTCGGACGCGAACCGCTCCACGAACCGTGACACGGCCACCGCGTCCCGCCCGCCACGCGGGCCCTGTCCGACGTGCGCGCCCCGTTCGGTTCCGCTGGTCATCGTCCGATCGTCTCCCCTGGTTCTCCGTCGGCTCCCCGACTCCGCCTCACCCCAAGTTTATATGCTTCCTTAACTTCACAAATTTGTGAAAGTAACGTACGTTCAGAACATGACGAGGGCGATCACGGTGGCCGGGCTGCACAAGTCGTTCGGCCGGACGCGCGCATTGGACGGTCTGGACCTCATGGTCGAGACCGGCGAGGTTCATGGCTTTCTCGGCCCCAACGGGTCCGGGAAGTCCACCACCATCCGGGTGCTGCTGGGGCTGCTTCGGCCCGACTCCGGCGCTGCCCGGCTCTTCGACCGCGATCCGTGGGACGACGCGGTCGAACTCCACCGAAAGCTGGCGTACGTCCCGGGTGACGTCACGCTGTGGCGCAATCTGTCGGGCGGCGAGGTGATCGACCTGTACGGACGGCTGCGCGGCGGCCTCGACCGGACGAGACGCGCCGACCTCGTCGAACGGTTCGAGCTCGACCCGACGAAGAAGGGGCGCACGTACTCCAAGGGCAACCGTCAGAAGGTCGCGCTCGTCGCCGCCTTCGCCTCCGACGTGCATCTGCTGATCCTTGACGAGCCGACCAGCGGCCTCGATCCCCTGATGGAGGAGGTCTTCCAGGACTGTGTCGCCGAGGAGCGCGCGCGAGGACGGACGATCCTGCTGTCCAGCCACATTCTCAGCGAGGTCGAGGCGCTCTGCGACCGGGTCAGCATCATCCGCCGGGGGCGGACGGTGCAGACCGGTTCCCTTGCGGACATGCGCCATCTGACCCGGACGAACATCACCGCCGAGCTGGCCGGACCGGCAGAGGGGCTGGGGCATCTGCCCGGTGTCCACGACCTCACCGTCCAGGGCCCGCGGGTGACGCTCCAGGTCGACACGGATCAGCTGGACGCGGTGCTGAAGTCGCTCTCCGCGGCGGGAGTGCGAACACTCGCCAGCACGCCGCCCACGCTGGAGGAGCTCTTCCTCCGTCACTACGCGTCGCATCCCGCGGACGCGGCGCGCACGGAGGGAAGCCGGGACGGCGACCGGGGCGCGGGGGTGACGGCCCGATGACCGCCACCACCATGACGACGCCGGTCGGGGCGGGCCGTCGGGCCGGGGCGGGAACGAGAACCGGACAACTCACCGGCACGTGGACGCTGCTGCGACTCGCGCTGCGGCGCGACCGGCTCCTGATCCCGATCTGGGTGATCGCGCTCGGCGGATCCTTCTCCTCCGTCGGGACGTCGATCGCCTCGCTGTACGACACCGCCGCCCGGCGCGCCGAGCTGGCCGCGTCGATGAACGGCAACAGTTCCGTCCGGGCGCTGTGCGGACCGGTCTTCGCCGACTCGGTCGGCGGGCTCGTCAGCTGGCGGATGGCTTGCTTCGGCGGTGCGCTGGCAGCCGTGATGAGCCTCATCGTCGTCATACGGCACACCCGCGAGGAGGAGGAGACCGGCCGTCAGGAGATGCTCTCCTCCGCCATGGTGGGACGCCGCGCACCGCTGACCGCCGCACTGCTCGTCGCGGTGCTCACCAACACCGCCCTGGCCCTGGTCATCGCGGTCGGCATGGTCGGCTCCGGTGCGGGGGGAACGGGCGCGGTGGCGCTCGCCCTGGCGGTCGCGGGGACGGGTGTGCTCTTCGCCTGCACGGCCGCGACGGCGGCACAGTTCACCGAGAGCGCACGGCTCGCGAAGGGCCTCACGGCGACGGTGATCGGTGGCGCGTTCGTCCTGAAGGCCGCGGGGGACGCGGCGACCGATGACGGCTCATCCGTTCTGACGTGGCTCTCCCCCCTCGGCTGGGCGGAGAACGTGCGCGCGTACGCGCAGACGCGCTGGTGGGTACTGCTCGTCATGGTGGCCGCGATCGTGGTCCAAGCCGTCCTCGCCTACGCCCTGGCAGGCCGACGCGATGTCGGCATGAGCTTCCTGGCCACCCGGCCCGGGCCCGCGCAGGGGCGGATCTCCTCGGCGTCCGGCCTCGCGCTGCGGCTCCAGCGAGGTGCGCTGACCGGGTGGACGCTGTCCTTCGCCGTGGTCGGAGTCGTCTTCGGCGGGCTGACCCACGGGGCCGCGGATCTCGTCGGCGACAACCCGCAAACTCGGGAGATCTTCGAGCGAATGGGTGGCCAGACCGGGCTGACCGACGCGTTCCTCGCGGCGATGATCTCCATGCTCGGGATGGTCGCGGCGCTGTACATCGTCGCGTCCGTACTGCGGCTGCACGGCGAGGAGACCGCCGGGCACGCCGAACCCGTGCTGGCGTGCGGGGTGGGGAGACTGCGATGGGCGGCCGGTCACCTGGTCATCGCGTTCGGCGGAGCGGCCCTGATCATGGTGGTGGGCGGCCTCGGACTGGCCGTCGGCTACGGGCACCGGCTTCCGGCCGTGGTGGGCGCGTCGCTGGTCCAGTTGCCGGCGATCTGGCTGCTGGGCGGTGTCGCGGTCCTGCTGTACGGGGCACTCCCGAAGGCCGCGGCCGCCTCCTGGGGGGTGGCGGGGATATGCCTGGCGCTGGGGTGGATCGGGCCCGCACTCAACCTGCCACAACCGGTGATGGACATGTCTCCGTTCACGCATCTGCCGAAGCTCCCGGGAGGGAGCGGAATGGAGTGGGGCCCGGTGCTCGCCCTCACGGCAGTCACGGTGGCGCTGTTGGGGGCCGGAACGGCGGCACTACGACGACGTGATGTCCTGACGTGAGGGGGCTGACAGGGGGAGCTGACGCGAGGGGCTGACGTGACGGGCTGATGTGAGGGGGGTGGCATGAGGGGCTGACGTGAGGGGCGGGACATCTCGGCTGCAACCTTTTCCGGCTCACCCGCGTCACCTGGGTCATGGACAACCGAAGCGAAGCCGTACGCGGGGCCGTCGGTTGCCTCGCCGCCGCCGTCGGTGGGATTGCCGGGATACTGGTCTGGGCCCCCTACGGTCGGCGAGGCATCTTCGGCTTCGAGGGAGAGACCGAGTGGAACGTGCTCCGGCTCGGGCTACCGGTCATGCTCCTCGGCGGCATCGCCGCCGGGATCGGCCTTTTCGCCCTCGTCCGGGGAAAGTGGCGGACCGCCCTGGGCGCGACATCGTTCGTGGCGGCCCTTGCCGTATTCGGAGTGGAGTTCGATGTGCTGGCCGGTCCGCTGTCGGACTGCGGGCCGAAGTGCTGAGCCCTCGGGGCTCCCGTCCCTGACCCCTGCTCCTCCGGGCCCGGCTTCCCCAGGCTCCTCCGGGCCCGGCATCTCAGCCCGGCTTCTTCGGCCCCTCGGCCTCCCCTCTCCCTATCTCTCCCTTTTCGCTTCCCTCTTCTCCTTCCCTCCTCCCTTCCTCTCTCGCTTTCCGATCTCCCTGTCACAACCCGACAAGGAGTTCCCTCACAACTCGACAAGAAGTTCCTTCGGGCCCCTGATCACGTAACCCGGGTTCCACTTCGGTTCGGCCGCCAGCCGGAGGTCCGGGGCACGACGCAGCAACTCGCCGAAGGACGCCATCAGTTCCACTCGGGCCAGTGGAGCGCCCAGGCAGTAGTGGATGCCCGCGCCGAAGGTGATGTGCGGGTTCTCACGGCGCCCCAGGTCCAGGGTGTCGGGAGCGTCGAAGCGAGCCGGATCACGGTTGGCCGATCCGAAGAGCAGGGCCACCTCGGATCCGCGCGGGATGATCGTGCCGTCGATCTCGATGTCGTCGAGGACCCAGCGCTCGAACATCTGGAGCGGGGTGTCGTACCGCATCAGCTCCTCGATCGCCGTCGGCAGCAGCCCATGGTCGGCGCGCAGGGCAGCCAGTTGTTCCGGGTGACGCAGCAACGCCCACCAACCGTTCACGGTGGTGTTGACGGTCGCCTCGTGCCCCGCGTTGAGCAGGAGTACACAGGTGGAGATCATCTCCTGTTCGCTGAGACGTTCCCCCTCGTCGTGGGCGGCGATCAGCGCGGAGATCAGATCCGTACCGGGGTTCCTGCGCCGCTCCTTTATCAGTTCGCGCAGGTAGGCGGAGAAGTCGAGCGAGGCACGAACTGCGGCACGGGCGACCTCGTCGGACGGATTCAGTTCGTACATCCCGCAGATCGCCGCCGACCAGGGACGCAGCGGGGCGCGGTCGGACTCCGGGATACCGAGCATCTCGGCGATGACGGCCACGGGAAGCGGCTCGGCAACCGCCGTGAGCAGATCGCCACCGCCCGCCTCGACGAACGAGTCGACAAGTTCGGCGGCCAGTCGCCGGACCGTCGGGGCCAGTTCCTCGACCGTGCGCGGGGTGAACGCCTTGGAGACCAGTCGCCGGATCCGGGTGTGGTCGGGGGCCTCCAGATCGAGGAGCCCCTGCCCGTTGAGGGTGTGGAAGGGCTCGTGCTCGGCGGGTGGCGGGGTACGGCCGAACTCCTCGTGGGAGAAACGGTGCAGATACGTGCGGCCCAGGCGGCGGTCGCGCAGCAGCGCGGAGACATCGGCGTGATGCGGGACAAGCCATTGGTTGCTGGGCTCGAAGTAGTGCGCCCGGCCCGCCGCCCGCAGCGCGGCGTAGGCCGGATAGGGGTCGGCCACGAACGCCGAGGACCAGGGATCGAAGGAATGCGAGGAACTACGGGCGGACTCGTGCATAGGCGGACGCTAACCGGCCCGGCCGCCGCCGACCACCCATCCGTGTCGGCCGAAAGCCCCCGCAGGGCAGAAACCACGGTCAGGAGGGCGTGACCAGCCGGGCCTCATACGCGAAAACGGCCGCCTGGGTGCGGTCGCGCAGCCCCAGCTTCACCAGGATGCGACTGACATGTGTCTTGATCGTGGACTCGGCGACCACCAGGTGCGAGGCGATCTCCGCGTTCGACCGGCCCTGGGCGATCAGGACGAGCACTTCCGTCTCGCGTTCCGTGAGATCGCCGACCTTGGCGAGGGCGGGCGGGCGGGGGGATTCGGCGAGCTTCGAGAATTCGTTGATCAGCCGCTTGGTGACGGTCGGGGCCAGCAGTGCCTCACCCGATGCCACCACTCGCACGCCCTCCGCGAGTTGCCGGGCGGAGGCGTCCTTGAGGAGGAAGCCGGACGCTCCGGCACGCAGCGCCTGATACACGTACTCGTCCAGGTCGAAGGTGGTCAGCACCAGCACCTTGGCGTCCGCGTCGGCGGCGACGATCTCGCGAGTGGCCTCGATGCCGTTGAGTTCCGGCATCCGGATGTCCATCAGCACCACGTCCGGGCGCAGCGCGGCCACCTGCGCGATGGCCTGCCGGCCGTCGACCGCCTCGCCGACGACTTCGATTCCCGGCATCGCGTTGAGCAGGACCGAGAAGCCCTCACGGACCATCATCTGATCGTCGACGATCAGCACCCGGATGGACGGGGCAGCGGATGCGCCGGACACGACAGACGCGCTGGATACGCCGGATACGGCAGACACAGTGGATGCGCTGGATGCGCTGGATGCGCTGGATGCAGAGATCATGCCCATGTCGTCCGTTCCATCCGTGCCGTCCGCGTCACCTTGTTCAGGTCGTATGCCGCGCCCTCCCCGGGCTCGCCGGGTGCCCCGGGCTCGCCGGGTGCCTCACGCGTTTCCTGCGCCTGTTGCTTCTCCCGGCTCTCTTCCGTGCCGGACACGGATGCGCCGTCGGAGGGAGAGTCGGAGGGCAAGTCGACGGGGAGGAACGCGGCGATCTCGTAACCGCCCTCGTCGGTGGCCCCGGCCGTCATCGTGCCGTCCAGCATCACGACCCGCTCTCGCATGCCCGTGATTCCGTGGCCGGCTCCCGGCGACGGCTTCACCGGGGCGGTCGGCGGTCCGTTCACCACGCGCAGCCCGATCCCGCCCAGCACGTAGCCGATCTCCACCTTGGCGGTGGCGCCCGGTGCGTGCCGCAGCGTGTTGCTGAGGGCTTCCTGGATGATCCGGTATGCCGACAGTGCGACTCCCTGCGGCAGCTCGCGTACCGCGCCCGTGATCGTCTTCTCGGTTTCCAGGCCCGCCTCGCGCACGTTGGCGAGGAGCCCGTCGAGCTGGGCGAGAGTGGGCTGCGGAGCGTCCGGAACCTCCTGGTCGTCGGCCCGTACGACGCCGAGCACCCTGCGCAGTTCGGTGAGCGCGGCGACCGCGTTCTCCCGGATGGTCACGAACGCCTGCTCCAGCTCGGGCGGCGGGTTCTCCACCCGGTAGGGGGCGGCCTCGGCCTGGATCGCGACGACCGACATGTGGTGGGCGACCACGTCGTGCAGTTCCCGGGCGATGGTGGTTCGTTCCTCCAGCAGGGTGCGCCGGTCGCGTTCGACGGCGGTGACGGTGCGCTGCACGGTGACCGCGCGCTCCGCGTCACGACGGATCTGCACCATGGCGACCACCAGCAGCGCGAACGCGGAGAAGACGGCGAGCGGAGCGGTGGTCGACGTGAGGCGCTCGACACCGAAGCTGTCCATCACCGTGCCGAACAGCACGGTGATCCCCCACATCCAGGCGGCGGTGCGGGGCCGGGTCCGGGCCCCGACGACCACCAGCACCACCAGGTGGGAGGCGAAGGTGCTGTCGATCCAGGGCCAGGCGTCGCTGCCGGCGAATGCCGCGAACGGGGCGAGCGCCAGCGACACCCAGAACGCGCCGACCGGCCGGACCAGGGTCATCAGCACCGTGGCCGCCGGAAGCAGTACGGTCAGGACGGCAGCGACCGCGAAAGGCAGGTCGCGGGAGTCCAACGCGCTGATGCCGATGGTGGCCACGAAGAACGCCGCCACACCGACCAGCGCATGGGGTGTCCAGGCGATCCGCTGGCGCGTCCGGTTCGACAGCTTTCCGATCACCGGCCCGTCGGTCCGTATCCGCCCCAGCGAGCGGTACGCGAAGGCATCGGTGAGAAGGTCCTGTCGCAGGCCGCCCAACACCTTGGCGGCCAGCCTGAATTCGGGGCTTCGGGTCTTGGTCTCGGTCACGTTTCCAAAGTAGGGGCCACGGCGTCCCGGGTCGTCAGCAGTGATGTGGATTCTGCGTGGTCCGTCGCAAGTACTACGCGGGGACAAACCGGTCGAACATGGTTCACCAGGCAAGCTGGGCGAGTTCCTCCGCCACCACCGCGCACGCGTCACTCGCCGGGTCGATCAGCGGGTAGTGGCCGACATCGGGCAGCAGGGTCAGTCCCACTGTCTCTCCCGCCCGTGCCGCCGCGTCGACGAACGCCTCCGAGACGGGCTGCGGCACGTCGAGGTCGGTGGTCCCCTGCACCACGGTCGTCGCGATGCCGGTGGGCAGCAGCACGGCCGGATCGGCGTGCCGGGCGCGTTCCTCGAAGTCGTCGTCGCGGCCGAGGAGCTGGCCGACCGCCCCGGAACACACGTCCAGTTCGACGGCCTTGGTGAAGTCGGCGATCGGCGCGAGGGCGACGACGCCCCGCAGCGGCGGCGGCGCGGACAATCGCCACGGCGACCCTTCGGGCAGTATGTGCCGTGCGGCCGCCCACAGGGCGAGCTGCCCGCCCGCCGAATGCCCGGTCACGACGATCCGACGCACGTCGGCCTCCGGCAGTTCCCGGGCCAACAGGCCGGGCAGCGCGTCCATCGCCGCGGCGACATCGTCGAACGTCTCCGGCCAACGACCCGCCACCGGTGACGAACCCCGCTGCTGCGGGATCTCGCTGCCGCGCCGGTACTCCACGCTGGCCACGGCGAAACCGCGCCGGGCGAGAAAGTCGGCGAACGGCGACATGTGCTGCCGGTCGTAGGGTGCCCGCCAGGCGCCGCCGTGCAGAACGATCACGACCGGTGCCCCGGACCGGCCGTCGCGCGGGGCGTAGAAGTCGATCAGCTGGTCGGGGTGGTTCCCGTAGGCGGCGGACGCATCGGGGGCGACCGGTGGATGAGAGAGGGCCGACTCGGTCTCGGCTGCGTCCCGATCACGCGCGGCGGAATCCGACATGGTGCTCCAACCCGTCCTGTCCGTTCCTCGGCATGCCGGACCGACAGCCCGACAGCCACCCAACCCATCAGCCGATCAGCCCACCGGACCGACAGCCCAACAGGCCACCGGACCGACAGCCCAACGGGCCATCGACCGGCCGTCCCGGTGCCCCGGTCCCACTGCGGCCCAACTGGCCTGACCTGCGGGGACGGTACCAGTACGGATGGTTCCCGTCCCCGCCGACGGATCATGGCAGAGTCCGCTGCCCCGGAAGGACCGCAGATCCCGGCTCGGTCCCGGTGCCCTGCCCGGCCCCGACTCGGTCCCGGTGCCCCGCCCGAGTCCGAGCCGGCCCCGGTACCTCGCCCGAGCCCGGCTCGGTCCCGGTGTCCCGTCCGGCCCGGCTCAGTCCCGGTGTGCCGCCCGGTCCCGGCCCTGCGCTTCCCCGGCCCCGGGCCGATCGTCCGGTGTCCTCTCCACCACCTCGGCGAGCACCCGCGCCGCCCGTTCCGCGTCCGCGAATCCCACGTACAGCGGGGTGAACCCGAACCGCAGCACGTCCGGCCGCCGCAGGTCGCCGATGACGCCCCGCTCGATGAGGGCGCTCATGACCGGCCCCGCGTCCTCGCACCGCAGCGCGACCTGGCTGCCGCGTTCGACGTGCGCGGCCGGGGTGAGGGAGGTGACCCGGCCCTCGGGCACATACGCGGCGACGCACTCCAGGAAGAAGTCGGTAAGGGCCAGCGACTTGGCCCTTACCGCCTCGATCGACACCCCGTCCCACACGTCCAGGGCCGCTTCGAGTGTCAGCATGGAGACGATGTCGGGCGTACCGACCCGTCCCCGCACCGCGCCGTCCGCCGGAACGTATCCGGGTGTCATGCCGAACGGGTCGGCGTGCGAAGTCCACCCCGGAAGCGGCGAGTCGAACGCTGCCTGGTGGCGCTCGGCGACATACAGGTAGGCGGGCGAACCGGGCCCGCCATTCAGGTACTTGTACGTGCAGCCGACCGCCAGGTCCACGCCGTGCGCGTCCAGCCCCACGGGCAGGGCTCCCGCGCTGTGGCACAGGTCCCAGACGGCTACGGCGCCCGCCGCGTGGGCGGCGGCGGTGAGCCCGGGCAGGTCGTGCAAGCTGCCGGTGCGGTAGTCGACGTGGTTGAGCAGGACGGCCGCGGTACGGGGGCCGAGGGCATCGGGGACCTCTGCGGGCACGACCGGGACGAGCCGGTGGCCGGTCATCCGGGCCGCGGACGCGGCGATGTACCCGTCGGTGGGAAAGGTCGTCGCGTCGACGAGGATCTCGTCGCGCCCCTCGGGCGCCAGCCGACTCGCGGCGACGAGGGCCTTGAAGACGTTCACGCTGGTGGAATCGCCGACGACGATCTGTCCGGCGGCGGCCCCGACGAGGGGGGCGATCCGGTCGCCGATCCGTTCCGGCGCGGTCCACCAGCCGCTCTCGTCCCAGGACCGGATGCGCAGCTCGCCCCACTCCCGGGTGAGGACCTCCTGCACCCGGGCGGGAACGTGGGCGGGCAGCGCACCGAGCGAGTTGCCGTCCAGGTAGACGGTGTCGTCGAGCGCGAACAACCCGCGCCGGTCCGCGAGCGGGTCGGCACCGTCGAGTTCGGCCGCTCGTACGGCGAGCCCGGGAACGTCCTTCCCGGCCGCTGCCGCCCGTGCGACGTCCTTCCCGGCCACTGCCGCCCGTGCGGCGGGGTCCTCGGCTGCCGCGTCCCGCGCGGCGAAGGTCTCAGACATGGCTGCGCGCACTCCACAACTCGGGGAAGACGTTCTTCGTGGCCCGCTTCTCCAGCCACGCGACCCCGGCGGAACCGCCGGTACCGGTCTTCGAACCCATCGCGCGCCGGGTGGCGACCAGGTGATCGTTGCGCCAGCGCCACACCAGCTCGCCGACATCGGTCAGGGTTTCACCGAGCCGGACCAGCTCGTCGTGCTGATCGGGGTTGGCGTAGATCTCCGCCCAGACGGCCTCGACCTCGGGGGACGGCTCGTACCTCTGCGTCAGATCGCGGTCGAGCACGGACCGGGGTACGGCGTGGCCGCGCCGGGCGAGCAGAGCGAGCGTCTCGTCGTACAGGC
The DNA here is from genome assembly GCF_043083325.1 of Streptomyces sp. NPDC014734. Lineage (NCBI taxonomy): Bacteria > Bacillati > Actinomycetota > Actinomycetes > Kitasatosporales > Streptomycetaceae > Streptomyces > Streptomyces sp. NPDC014734. Next base: position 141,761 of record NZ_JBIBYN010000003.1, read on the forward strand.
TCGGTTCCGCCAGCGCCTTCTCCAGCTCGGCGTGGACACGGGGTGCGCCCCGGTGCGGCACCAGCATGGACGCGGACTTGTCGCCGAGCAGGAACTCCATCCGCCGGTACATCGCCGACTGGAAGCCGGAGCCCTCGCCGAGGGCACCACGGTAGGAGTTGAACTGGGCGGGAGTGAGCTGGGCGAGCGGCGTCCAGGAGGCGTTGAGCGCCTCCAGTTCCCTCAGGGACCGCTTGAGCGCGTCACGTGCCACGTCCAGCCGGTCCTCGCGCAGGGCGTGCGCGGCGGTCTCCCACTCGTGGACGATGACGGTGAACCACAGTTCCATGACCTGGGTGGTGACCAGGAACACCATCTCGCCCGGATCATCGGAGCGGGGGTGCTGGAGGTGGGTCAGGACATCCGCCTGGACATAGTCCTCGTACGGAGTCGTTCCCTCGAAGTCGAGGTGCGGGGTCTCCGCACCGGTGGCTTCGGGGTCGGGGTGGATCGTCGACATTGCTGTCTCCTCGACACAAGCTTCCGGGTAGCGGTCCGCCCCTTCCGTGAGGTGATGGAGCTCCGGTCCCCTGTCGGCATCCTAGAACGGGAACCGGGAGGAAGCGCAGCCCCCGCAGACGCACGATCGCCCGCGGGATCCGGCACATCACTACGGCGCCCGCCGAGGATTTCGGCGTGCCGAGGTCTCTGCCCGTCGGGGTTCCGGCACGCCAGGTTTCCGGGACAGCACTTGGCTCGATCTTTGGCCTGTGCGGCGGGGCGTGGGGCCGTCGGCTTCTCCGCCCCTCGCCCCGCGAGGTCGGGATTGCGGGCAGTGTGCGCGTCGTGGCGTGCAGTGGTGGTGTGCTCCCGATGCCGAAGCGCCGCAGGCACACCGACCGCATACGGCCGGTGTCGGCCGTGGTGGTGTCGCCGAAGGCGGACTCACCGCAAACGGACCCCGCCGCCCGGAATGACGCGACAGACTGCCCCCTACGGCCTTCGTGCTGAACGCTGCGTGTTCCTTGATCGGATCACCGGCTCAGCCGAAGGCCGCCCGCACATATGGCAGTGATGGCAGTTACCGGTCCGAATGATCAAGCGCGAGGACTCGTTCGGACCTCAAGGCCAAAACACGAAGACTCGTTCGGACCTCAAGGTCAAAGCGCGAGCCGGAGCCGGTGAACCTTTCCGGTCGCAGCGCCAAGAGCTGTCCCGCGATCCCCGGCCGACGCGCGACGACAGCCACGGCACCTCGCGGCGTTGCCGGAACGTCCGCATACATCCGTATGCGGACGCCCCTCCGCCCTGCGACACACCGCATCCGACGCCGCGCACCGATCCACCACGGATCACGGGGCAGTCCTCAGCCGAGGGTTTCGGCAGCCGTCGGCGAGGAGTCGCGCAGGAACGTCGTGCAGCGCTCGTACTCCGCCTGCTCACCGATCGCTCCGGCGGCCCGCGCCAGCGCGTGCAGGGCACGCAGGAAGCCCCGGTTCGGCTCGTGCTCGAACGGTACGGGCCCATGGCCCTTCCAGCCCGCCCGACGCAGCGCGTCGAGGCCTCGGTGGTAGCCGGTGCGTGCGTAGGCGTACGACTCGACGACGCGGCCGCCCTCGAACGCCTCATCGGCGAGCTGTGCCCAGGCGAGGGAGGACGTCGGGTACTTCGCGGCGACATCGGCGGGGGCCGTGCCTCCGGCGAGCAGTTCGCGCGGCTCCGGGTCGTCGGGCAGGTGGGTCGGGGGCGGTCCCCCGAGCAGGTTCTCGTGGATCGACATGGGTTCAAGTGTGCCTGGCACATGCGCTCCGGGGGTACCCGGGCGCACTGCGATGATCCGGTTCGCGCCGGGTGCACCCGGGCACTCCGTGGCGCACCGGATCGAGTCCCGCGCCTCCCGCTCCGTGTCCGGGTGCCGATCCTTACGCGCCGGTGGGAACGACTCGTACCGGACACCCCGCCGGGCGATCGCGCGGGGTCACCCCGTCCCGTCCGGATCCGGACCCCCCGGGCCCCCGGGGCCTCCCCGAGAGCCCGTCCCGCCCCGGCCTCCGGACTCCTCGTGTGCGGGTCCGCTGGCGTGCGTGGTCGCCGGGGCCGGGGCGGGTTCCAGCGGCGGGGAGACGATGCCGCAGTACACCGTGCACTCGGGCCGCGCCCGCCCTGCCGCCCCCTGTTCCGTCCCCCTGTCCACTCCCTCGGCATCCACTCCCTCGGCCTCCCCCACTTCCTCCCCCGCCCCCTTCGCCGCTCCTTTCGCCGCTCCCTTTTTCGCAACCGGCACCGGTGGGTTTCGCACGGTGGTCCAGGCGATCAGTGACCCCAGCACGAGCAGCCCTGCGCACATCGGCAGAGCACGCCGGAAGGTTGCCGCGAACTCATCGGCGTCCCGGTACGCCTCCGGTCCCATTCCGGTGAGCAGCGGCAGCGCGGCCACCGCGATCAGCCCGGCGGCACGGGCGGCGGCGTTGTTGATCCCGCTGGCGAGGCCGGCCCGCGAGGTGTCCACGGAGGCCAGGACGGTCGCCGTGAGCGGCGCCACCAGGACGACCATCCCGACACCGAGCACGGCGACCGCGGGAAGCACGTCCGTCAGGTAGGCGGATACGGAATGCGAACCGGGCCCGACCCTCAGCATCAGCAGCATTCCGGCGGCGGCGGCCAGCGGCCCTGCGGTGAGCGGGACACGAGGCCCGATGCGTTGCCCCAGTTCTCCCGAGGAGGCGGAGAAGAACAGCATCAGCAGGGTCGTGGGCAGCAGGGCCGTGCCCGCGCCGAGTGCCGAGTATCCGGCCACGACCTGGAGCTGAATCGCGGCGAGGAAGAAGAAGCCGCCGAATGCCGCGTACACACAGAGAGTGATGACATTGACTGCGGTGAACTGCCGGGACGCGAAGACCGACGGCGGCACCATCGGGTCCGCCCTCCGCCGTTCCACCTGTACGAACGCCGCGCCGAGAACGACGCCCGCGACGGCCGTCCCGATCACCGTGCCGGAGGCCCCTCGCCCCGGAGCCTCGATCAGCGCATAGGTCACCAGGGCCAGGGCAAGCGCTGCCAGCACGGCGCCCAGTACGTCGAAGCGTCCATGCGCGTGCGGGTCGCGCGATTCTGGTACGTGCCGCAGTGCCACCGGCGCGCAGATCGCGGCGACCGGCACATTGAGCAGGAACACCCACCGCCAGCCCGGCCCGTCGACGAGCCAACCGCCGACGAATGGCCCGATGGCGGCTCCGACCCCGCCGAGCCCCGACCACAGCCCGACCGCGCGGGCGCGGTCGTCGGGGTGGAAACTCGCCTGGATCAACGCCAGCGAACCGGGGGTGAGGAGCGCCCCGCCGATGCCCTGAAGAGCGCGGGCGGTGATCAGTACGGCGGCGTTCGGTGCGAGTCCGCACACCACCGACGCCGCGGCGAACCAGACGACTCCGACGACGAAGACCCGTCGTCGCCCGAACCGGTCGCCGAGGGCGCCACCGAGCAGGATCAGCCCTGCGAGGGTCAGCATGTAGGCGTTGACGGTCCACTGGAGCGCGGCCAGGTCGGTACCGAGGTCCCGGCCGATGCGGGGCAGGGCCACGTTGATGACGGTGGAGTCGAGCAGGGCCATGCTGGACCCGAGAACGGTGGTGAGGACGACCCACCGTCCGGCGGCGGAGGCGACGCGGATGGCCCCCGTATCTGCTGCGTCGGGCATAGGAGCAGCATCGCCGCTCGGCGCCGGGGAAGCCATCGGGCGTCAGCACCCGGCCCAGCGCCCCGACCGACCGAAACCACCGACCGAAACCACCGACCGAAGCAATCGATCGGAGCAATCGATCGGAGCCACGGACCCGCGGAGGCGTCCCGCCCACGCGCCGGGACCGACCGGGCGCCCTGCAAGGACCGGCCCGACGAAACAAGCCCGACGAGACCGGTCCTACGAAACAGGCCCGACAGGACCGGTCCTACGAAACAAGCCCGACAGGACCGGTCCTACGAAACAAGCCCGACAGGACCGGTCCTACGAAACAAGCCCGACAGGACCGGTCCTACGGAACAGGCACGACAAGACCTGCCCTACGCCCCCGCCCCGCCTTCCGCCCGGACCTGGCGGACACCCCGGATCAGCGCCTCCACCCCGGCCTCCACCTTGGAACGGGGACACCCCACGTTCAGCCGCACGAAGCCCTCCGCCCCGTACACCCCGCCCGGCATGACCGCGATCCTCTCCCGCTCGATCAGCACCCGCTGCAACGTCTCGTCCCCGTCGACACCTGCGGGTCGCAGATCGATCCACGCCAGGTAGCCGGCCTGCGGCGGCTCCCAGCCCAGTTCCGGGAACGCCTCGTTCAGCCGTCGCGCGACCAACGCCAGATTGTCGGCGACATAGGCGCGTACCGCGTCCAGCCACGCGTCGGCCTCCCGGTAGGCGGCGACGTGCGCGGTCAGCGACAGCACCGCCGGGGAGGCGAGCCCCTCGGCGGTCTCCATCCGGCGCAGGAACTCCGTCCGGTCGGCGGCATCACCGATCAGCCCGTACGAACCGTTCAGCGCCGGGAAATTGAAGGCCTTCGACGCGGAGGTGATCAGCGCCCAACGGCCGTCATCCGCGACCCGTGTCCACGGCACATGTGCGTGCCCCTCGTGCACGAAGTCCGCGTGGATCTCGTCGCTGACCACCGCGACGCCGTGCCGCGCGGCGAGCGACGACATCTCACGCAACTCGGCCTCGGTCCACACCCGGCCCGTCGGGTTGTGCGGCGAGCACACGATCAGGACCTTGCTGTCGGGGCGGGCCAGCTCGCGTTCCAGAGCGGCCCCGTCCCCCACCGGAACTCCCCTCAGCTCCCGCCCGAGCCCGGTGATCGCCTTGCGGAATCCGTCGTACGTGGGAGTGTGGACGACCACCCCGTCGCCCTCGGACGACCACATCTGGAGCAGTTGCGAGAGCTGACTGAGCACGGAGGGCCCGTACACAAGCTGCCCGGTGTCCACCTCCGTTCCGTGCCGGGTCGTGTACCAGTGGGCTATCGCCGCGCGGAAGTCACCCTGCCGCCAGTCCGTGTAGCCGAACACCCCGTGGTCGAGGCGGGCCCGCAACGCGGTCAGCACCTCGGGGGCGGTCTCGAAGTCCATGTCGGAAATGGTGAACGGCAGCAGCCCGTCCACCCCGAAACGGTCCGCGACCCCGTCCCACTGGACGCACCAGGTGCCCCTGCGGTCAACGACGGTGTCGAAGTCATAGCGCGCACCGGAACTCACAGCACTCCCTCACACTCTCCCCGGGCCGTCCCGGGCTCGTCGGTCTCCGCGCCTCCCGGCCTCGTCGCACTTCCCGGCCTCACGGGGCTGCCCGGAGCGATGTCCTCCCACGAAAACACACCGCGGGCCCGGCACCCCCCCTCGGGTTTCAAAGGGGGGTACCGGGCCCGCGGCCACACCGTTGTGTCGGCCTCGCTGTTGTGCCGACCGCGCCTACTTCAGCTTGGTGCCGGTGGAACGCAGATTGGCACAGGCCTCCGTCACGCGAGCGGCCATGCCCGCCTCGGCGGACTTGCCCCAGCTGCGCGGGTCGTAGACCTTCTTGTTGCCGACCTCGCCGTCGACCTTCAGCACACCGTCGTAGTTACGGAACACGTGGTCCACGATCGGGCGGGTGAAGGCGTACTGGGTGTCGGTGTCGAGGTTCATCTTCACGACGCCGTTCTCCAGCGCGGTGGCGATCTCCTGCTCGGTGGAGCCCGATCCGCCGTGGAAGACGAAGTCGAACGGAGACGTCTTGCCGTACTTGGCGCCGACGCCCTCCTGGAGGTCCTTCAGCAGCTCGGGGCGGAGCACGACGTTGCCCGGCTTGTAGACGCCGTGGACGTTGCCGAAGGAAGCGGCCAGCAGGTAGCGGCCCTTCTCGCCAAGACCGAGCGCCTCGGCGGTGCGCAGCGCGTCGTCGACGGTCGTGTACAGCTCGTCGTTGATCTCGTGCGAGACGCCGTCCTCCTCGCCACCGGTCGGGGTGATCTCGACCTCAAGGATGATCTTGGCGGCGGCGGCCTTGGCCAGCAGCTCCTGGCCGATGGCCAGGTTGTCGGCGAGGGTCTCGGCCGAACCGTCCCACATGTGGGACTGGAACAGCGGGTTCCTCCCCTTGGCGACACGCTCGGCGGAGATGTCGATCAGCGGACGGACATAACCGTCCAGCTTGTCCTTGGGGCAGTGGTCGGTGTGCAGAGCGACCGAGATGTCGTACTTGGCGGCGACGATGTGCGCGAACTCGGCCAGGGCGACGGCGCCGGTGACCATGTCCTTGTTGTACTGGCCGCCCAGGAACTCCGCACCGCCGGTGGAGATCTGGACGATGCCGTCGCTCTCCGCCTCCGCGAAGCCGCGCAGCGCAGCGTGCAGGGTCTGGGTCGACGTCACATTGATGGCCGGGTAGGCGAACTTCCCTGCCTTCGCCCGGTCGAGCATCTCGGCGTAGACCTCGGGGGTTGCGATGGGCATCTGTCCGCTCCTTGGGATATGCGGGTGTGTGGTGCTGGTTCCCTGACCTGGGGGCGACATCATCGTCGCCCCCATCTTCCCAGACTCCCGCCGCGACTCCACCCGGCCCACCCACCCGGCTCCTGTTCGGGGCCTCCTGGACATGCTTCGAGGGCGGGCCGTTTCACGTGAAACGGCCCGCCCTCGAAGAAAGACGCAGGTCAGATCAGCATCAGGCAAGATCGAGGTCGGCCACCGAGTAGACGTGGAGGTAGGGAAGACCGGCCTCGGCGATCGCCGGAGCCGCACCCCGCTCCACGATCACCGCAACGGCGACGACCTCGCCGCCGGCCTCGCGCACCGCCTCGACAGCCGTCAGCGGCGAGCCGCCCGTCGTCGACGTGTCCTCGACCACCAGACAACGGCGGCCCTTCACATCAGTGCCCTCGATACGACGCTGCATCCCGTGCGTCTTCTGCGCCTTCCGGACGACGAACGCGTCAAGCTCCTGCCCACGCGCGGCGGAGGCGTGCAGCATCGACGTGGCGACCGGGTCGGCGCCCAGCGTCAGCCCGCCCACGCAGTCGTAGTCCAGCTCGGCGGTGGCGTCGAGCATGACCTGACCGACCATCGGGGCGGCCTTGCCGTCCAGCGTGATGCGGCGCAGATCGATGTACCAGTCGGCTTCAAGTCCCGAGGAAAGGGTCACCTTGCCGTGCACCACGGCCTTGTCCTTGATCTGCTGGAGCAGCTCAGCACGTACGTCAGTCATGGCTACGAGCTTAAGGCGCGCACGTCGGGGTCCGAACCGATGCCGGAACAATGCGGCTCACCACCCTCGAAGGACAGGTCTCCGCCCCGACCACAGATCCACGGCCCACAGATCCACGGGCCGCAGGTCCACGGGCCGCACGCCCGCACAGCCACACGGACACGTCCGCACAGCCACACCGCCACACAGCCACACCGCCACACGCCCACACGGCCACACGGCCACACGGCCACGATTCACAGCCTGCGCCAGCTCCAGGTCGTCGCGATCTCCAGCGGCTCGATCGGGGTGACGTACCGGGGCGTGGTGTTCAACCCGTTCGGCGGGCCGGACTGCGGCTCCACGCAGACCGCCTCGGCCTGCTCGTCGTAGATCACGACCCACTCGGCCCGGCTCTTCACGGTCAGCTCCAGGTGCTCCGGCCAGGTGAGCGTCACGTCGACGCCGTCGGGCATCCCGAAGCAGTCGTCCCACGGGCCGGGCAGGACCGGAAGGCGGCGCCCGGTCGGCAGATGGTCCTCGCCCCGCTCCTCCTGCCAGGCCGCGTCGAAGTCGACCCGCACGTCCTCGCCCCCATCGCCGAGGTTGCGCAGGAACCAGGGGTGCCAGCCGGCCTGGGCCGGGAACGAGTCCCCATACGTCTCGACGCCGAACGCCAGCACGAGCGAGTCCTCGGTCAGCTCGAATGTCTGGGTCACCCGGCCCGGGTAGGGCCAGGGATCGGCGAGGTCGTAGTAGAACGAGGCGTCCCTCTCGTCCACCCGGGCGAGATGCCACGCGGTATCCCTGCCGGTGCCGTGAATGGCGTGCGGCGGGGCGTTCAGCGGCAACCGGTGCGGGACGTCACCGTTGTGGAAGAGCCCGTATCCGGTGCGTCCGCACCACGGCACCATCGGAAAGCAGCCGTAGCGCTCCCCCTGCCGCAGCAGTTCGGTACCACCGATCCGCAAGCTGCTGATGCGACAGCCATGGGCGGGGTCAATGGTCAATTCTGCGTCGCCGACGGACAGCCGGACGTCCTTCTCGCTGCTACTCACCCGGCCGACACTACTGGCGTGACTACCTCCGTCGTCGCAGCGCACGGCTCACCACGACGGCCGAAGCGAGCGCGAGCGCGGCGGCGGGGGCGACCCAGCGGAGCGTGGCCCCCGCCGTGGTCGATTCGGGTGACGGCACGGGCGCGTACCTGCCGCGCGGCGGCGCGTGGTCGACCTCCTCGGCACTGCGGCCGATCATGGTGCGCCTGGCGTGCGCGGCCTCGGCCGGGGGACCGTCGGGGACGGTGAATTCCGTCTGCGCCTCCATCTCCGCCTCAACGCTCGACTCCGCATCCGCATCCAGATCCGCATCCGCGTCCAGATCCGCATCGAGGTCCGGATCGAGGTCGGGATCGAGCGACGACGGGGGCACGGGCACATGGAAGACGGAGCCCGTGCCCGGGGGCTTCTCGACGGAGGGCGCCTCGTCGGGCGCGGCTTCATGCGTGGGCGGGGTGTCGTCGTCCACACCATCGGCGCCGGAGGTCGTCCCGGTGCCATCGGCGTCGTCCCCACCGGTGGCGTCCGGAGCGGCGTTCCGCGAGCCGGCGACGCCGGTCGTGTCGGCTTCCTCGGCCGCCTCCTCGATGGCTTGCTCCACCGCTTCCCCGACGGAACGCTCGGCTTCGTCGAGTGCCGCGTCGTCGGTGCCGCCGCGCGCCCCACGCTCCGACCCGGCCTTCGAACCATCGGCAGACTTCGAGTCGCTGCCGGGCTCCGAGCCGTCAGCGAGCCCCGAACCACTCCCGCCGGACTTCGAGCCGCTGCCGGGCTCCGAACCGCCGTCGGCGGCGGCGGCCAACGTCTCCGTCACGAGTTGTTGCGCGAAGCGATCCAGCAGGCGGACAGCCGTATTGCGCGCCGCCACCGGGTCGAGGTCCAGGATGCGGCCGTCGCCGCCCGCCGTCCCGGTGAACCCGATCACGGTGCCGCCGTCCCGCTCCGTGAGGAGGACCGTCAGCAACAGTTTCGCGGAGCCGCCGCCCCGGACCTCGGCTCCCTCGCCCTCCACGAGGAGGTCGCCCCGCCGCGGCTCCTCCGGCCCCGGCGAGCCTTCCGCGCCCCCCGAGGTCTCCGGACCGTCCTGGGCCGGAACGGTGAGTCGCAGCGCGCCGCGGTACGTGATCGTGTGACCGCCGACTCGGACCTTCAGCCGGCCCGACAGCGAATCCGCGGACGCGTCGACGTCCTGCTGCAGTCCCGGTACACAGCGCGCGACACGGGCGGGATCACTCAGCGTCCGCCGAAGGGACGGGACCGGAACCGGAACGAACACCTCATGCTCCATGGAAACCGAGCCTACTCAGCCCCGGCCGTCACGTCAGCGGTTCCGGAGCGCGGGCCCGGACGCACGGCCCGCCGCCCCCGCACCGTGTCCCGCGCCGCACCCGGCCCGGGCAGGCCCACCGGGCACGCCTCACCGGTCCTCCCAGTACCGCGGATGAACCAGCGTCGACGGCGGCAGGCCACGCAGCCGCGCCTTCTCCGCGTCCCGCCCCGCACGGACGAGTGAGCTCCCCGTCAGCGACCGGAGCCTCGGCGCCGCCGCCGCGAGGCGGAGCGTCGGCACCCGGTCGGGACGGGCGAGGAGGAAGCCCCAGCCATGGTCGGAAGGCTCCCGGTGTGTGGCCCGGTCCGGCCCGGCCGCGAAGTCGGTGACCCGCCCGGTGATCCGGTACGGGCGGGTACGCAGACCCGACTCCCTCATCGACGCCTCCACCGTCCAGTACGTACGCGGACGGGACGACGAAGGACCGCCGTGCACCACCACCCGGCCGCCCGGCGCCAGGGCCTCGGTGACCAGACCGTAGAACTCCGCCGAGTAGAGCTTCGTGCTGGCGGAGATCCCGGGGTCGGGCAGGTCCGATATCACCACGTCGTAGCGGGCGTGCGCGGCGCGCAGCCAGTTGAAGGCGTCCGCGTCGACGACCGTCAGCCGGGGATCCCGGTACGCGTGACCGTTCAGCGCCGAAAGCGCGCGGTCCGTACGCGCCAACCGGGTGAGACCGGGGTCCAGCTCGACGATCGTGACACCGCGCACGTCGGGGTAGCGCAGCACCTCACGGGCGGCCAGGCCGTCGCCACCGCCCAGGATCAGGACCCGGGCACGCGGACCGTCCATCGCGGGATGCACCAGCGCCTCGTGGTAGCGGTACTCGTCGCGCGCGCTCACCCGCAGCCGCCCGTCCAGATACAGGTCCAGGGAGCCGCGGCCCGTCCCCGTCAGCACGACCTCCTGCAGCCCCGTCTGCACCGCGACCCGTACCCCGTCCCCGTACACCGCGCGCCGCGCCGCCCTCTCGAAGTCGCCGACCAGTGCGGTGACGACGGCGAGCACGGCGATCACCGCCACGTTCACGAGGATCAGCAGCCACCGGGAGCGGGGTCTGAGGTCCTGCCGGAACACCCACAGCACCAGCGCCCCGCCCGCCGCCGCGTTGACCGCACCCGTGCACAGCGCACCGGTCAGCTGCCCGAGCACCGGCAGCAGCAGAAAGGGGAACGCCAGTCCGCCGACCAGTGCACCCACATAGTCCGCGGCGAAGAGATCCGCGACGACACCCCCGGCATCCTGCCGGTCGACGCGCTGGATCAACGTCATCAGCAGCGGAATCTCCGCGCCGATCAGGACGCCGATCATGAGCGAGAACCCGACCAGGGCGTACCGCGACTCCCCGATCCAGGCGAACGTCGCGTACAGCACCACCGCCGAGGACCCGCCGACGAGGGCGAGCGCTGCCTCGATCACCCCGAACGCGACCGCGGCGCGGCTGCACAAACGTTTCGCGAGCAGCGAGCCGACCCCCATCGCGAACACCATCACGGAGAGCACGACGGAGGCCTGGGTGACGGAGTCGCCGATCAAGTAGGAGGCGAGCGCCACCAGTTCGAGCTCGTACACCAGACCGCAGGCGGCACAGACGAAGACGGCGGCCAGCACGAGACAGCGACCGGTTCTCGGCCGTACGGAAGGACACGCCGCGCCCCTTCGCAGCGAGATCTGCTGGTCGATCATGAGGCGAACGCTACGTGACGAAAAGGTGTCAGCCTGTCACCCACAAGGGTGTAAGTGGCGTACTCACCAAGGAGTTTGGAGGCAATCAGAGCGTCGCCGCCGCAGGCATCCGCACGCCCACCCGGGTGCGCGTCACCACCAACTGCCCTTCTTGCGGGTACGCGTGCCAGGTGCGCCACTGCACCTGCCCCTCGGTCCGCCGGGCGAGCATCGCGGTGAAGGCGTGCGGGCTGCCGGGGAACGTCCCGGCCAGACCGTGCGGATGGTCGGCCACCAGCGCCAGGAGCTCCTGGGCGCGCCCCGCGAACGAGCCGGTCGAGAGTGTCTCCACCCGCGCGGCGAATTCGTACTCCCACTCGCCGAGTCGTTTGGCGACGCCGAGCGGCAGCGGGGTGCTGCTGCCGGGGATGCACGCGACGGTTTCGGAACAGGTACCGCGGTTCTCCTCCAGAAGCACCTGGTGGGAGGCGCCGAGCAGGCGCATCTGCAGTCGGGCACCCGCGAGGTCGAGGTCGAGCACGGCCAGGGCCGGAAGCGGTTCACGCCCCAACGCCCAGGCCAGGTCAGCTGCACGGGTGTCGGAATAGGCCGTCTGGAGGGTCGTGAGCATGGGTCGGCTCCGCAAACAAGCGTGGACACATGGACAGGGGACGCCTCCGACGTGATGCACGTGGGAGGTTTGGAAGCGCCCGATCAGGTCCAACTCGGGTCCGAGGGCTGGAAGTTCTCTGCACCGAGGGAATCACGAAGTACGCCGCGTCCACAGCGTTTTTACCCAACTTGGAGCGGTTTCCATCCGCTCGGGGGCCTCACGGGTCATCTGTTCACCGGCAACGCGCGTATGCCCCAACAAAAAGGTGCCCGGCGGGAGTTCACCCACCGAGCACCCGTGGAACCGTCGCGGGACTTCTGCCGGGGACACGCCGTGCGACGGCCGGGACCCCATGCTTCGAGGGAAGTTCCGCATCCGCGGTGGCTCCGCGTCAGTCCCCTCCTCCGCCACCGCACGAGGAACCCCCACCGCACGAGGAACCGCCGCCGCACGAGGAGTGGCCGCCGCCACACGAATGACCACCCGAATGACCGCCCGAATGACCTCCGGAGTGACCACCGGAGTGACCGCCCGAATCGCCGACGCCCCCGCAGGACGATCCACCGCTGCCGGTGCCGCCGCCCGCCCACCAGCTGTCGCCGCCCGCGCCCCGGCGCACGCCCCGCCCACGAACCTTCCTGCGGTTGACGGCCTTCGCCAGAAGCGAGACGAACAGCCCGACCACGGCGACCGTGATCACCGCACCGACAAATATCTCCATCGACCTCACGCCCTTCTTCCGTTCCCCCGAAGCGAGGTCCCCGCTTCTCGCGCGACTTGGCGTCGGCGGGTGCGTCGTCGCACCCGTCCGCGCTCATCATCGCGCCACTGTCCGGACGGGTGGATGCCCGGTCCCCCATACGCCGAAAGCAGACTTGAGCAACACCAGAGCTTCGCCGCAGGATGACAGTCATGACTCAGGGACGACCACAGGGACGACCGCACCTCAACCGCCGCCTGTCCGGCTTCGGCACGACGATCTTCGCGGAGATGTCGGCGCTGGCCGTACGGACCGGCGCCATCAACCTCGGCCAGGGCTTCCCCGACACCGACGGACCGGAGGAGATCCGCGAGGCGGCGGTACGCGCCCTGCGCGACGGGCGGGGCAACCAGTACCCGCCCGGCCCCGGCATCCCTGAACTCCGTACCGCGGTCGCGGACCACCAGCACCGCTTCCACGGCCTGACCTTCGACCCCGACACCGAGGTCCTGGTCACCGCGGGCGCCACCGAGGCCATCGCCGCGTCGATGCTGGCCCTGCTGGAGCCGGGCGACGAGGTCATCGCCTTCGAGCCGTTCTACGACTCCTACGCCGCCTGCATCGCCATGGCGGGCGGTGTCCGGGTCCCGCTGACCCTCCGCGCCCCGGACTTCCGCCCCGACCTCGACGCCCTCCGGGACGCGATCACGCCCCGCACCCGGCTGCTGCTCCTGAACAGCCCCCACAACCCGACGGGCATGGTCCTCACCCGTGAGGAACTCGCCACGATCGCCGAACTGGCGGTGGCGCACGATCTCCTCGTCGTCACCGACGAGGTGTACGAGCACCTGGTCTTCGAGGGCGAGCACATTCCGTTGATCTCGCTGCCCGGCATGCGGGACCGCACGGTCTCGATCTCGTCCGCCGGAAAAACCTTCTCGTACACCGGCTGGAAGGTCGGCTGGATCACGGCCGACGCCTCGCTCGTCTCCGCCGTCCGCACCGCCAAGCAGTTCCTCACCTACGTGAGCGCGGGTCCGTTCCAGTACGCGATCGCCGAGGCGCTCCGTCTGCCGGACACGTACTTCGAGGCCTTCCGCAGCGACCTCCGCCACAAGCGCGACCTGCTCGCCGACGGCCTGCGCACAGCCGGTTTCGAGGTGTACCGGCCCCAGGGCACGTACTTCATCACCACCGACATCGCCCCCTTCGGCGAGAAGGACGCCCACGCCTTCTGCCGCACGCTCCCCGAACGCTGCGGCGTCGTCGCCATCCCCAACTCCGTCTTCTACGACGACCCCGAGGCCGGCCGCGGCCAGGTCCGCTTCACCTTCTGCAAACGGGCCGACGTCATGGAAACCGCGATCGAGAGGCTGTCCGGGCTGCGGACGTGACCCCGTCCGGCGTCCGAAGAACCAACCGGTCCGGAGGGCGTGTTGTGGAAGTGGCGCGGCAGAGCGGCTTCCACGACACGCCTCACGCTCTCCTTCGGTCCCGGAGGCGCCCCCGCGCCCGGACGTCGTACCGCGTTCCTCGCGGCAACGCGGAAGGTCGCGCGGGTACACCTCCTGTCGAACGGCGTTCCGCTCAGAACCGTTCGACCTCTTCGCCGTCCGGGACCTGATAGCAGCCCGACACGACGTCCACACTCAGCATCGGCGGATCGCCCTTCGCCATCTTGATGATCTTTACGCCCGCCTTTTTCGCCTCGTTGTCGGCGACCAGGTTCATGTTCTTGTTCTTGCTGGTGTCCGGACCGTACGTGGTGATCTTCCAGCCGTTCTTCGGGAGTTCCGTCCTGAGTCGTTCCATCGCCACGTCGAGATCGCCCTTCGACTCGGGATGGAAACTCCACGGATGAAAGACGCGGAAATATTTCTTCGCGTCCCTGTCCGAACAGTTCATCACGCCCGGCCGACTGTCGGATGCCTTTCCTCTGACACCGATCAGGTCGTAAATTCCGCTCGACAGTTTTTCCACCGCGTCGGAGACGTCTCGTGACGTACTCGTCCCGGCGAGCGGGGGGCCATCGGAATTGTCGTCGGTCATGCCACATCCAGTGAGAGCGGTGAGGGTGAAAGGAACGGCGAGCGCGAGAGCACTCATCTTGGTCTTCACGTCAGAAGGGCCTTACTCTGTCGGACCGGCCCGCGGATCGGCAGGCGCGTCGCTTCCCGGACACCGGTGCTCCTGCTTTCCATCGGCCTCGGCCTGCTTCACATGGGTCCCGGCCCACTTCACATGAGCCCCGGGCCACTTCACATGAGTCCCGGGCCACTTCACATGGGTCCGGGGCCGTACATCCAGGTCTCGGGCGGCGGAGGCGGCTTCAGCGCCACGTCGTCACCCCTCCCGACCACGACCAGGGCCTGGTTCAACAGGCTGTCGGAGCCTTCGTCCCAGTAGCCGCTGTGCCCCTCGGTATCCGTCGTCATCTGGTTGGCGCCGAACCCCGTGTCACTGGGAATGATGAAGCCCGAGCCGCCGTGTCCCCAGCGGCCGATGTCCGGAACGGGGTCCTTGCGCGCCTCCTCGTTCCACACGTGCCCCTTGGGGACATCGAGTTCGTCGGCGCTGGACACCCTGACACCGGGGCTGCCCGCCAGGATGACGTCATCGGCGTTGAGCCGGCCCGTCTCGGCCGCGGCCCCGATCAGAGTCGTTCCGTACGAATGGCCGATCACACTGCGATGGGGTTCCGAATCGCCGGAATGCGACTCTTCGAGTCCGTCCAGGAACTGGTTGAACGCGGGAGCACCATCGTAGGCGTAATGGCTGAACGGCGCGTCCTTGACCACACTGTCCGGTGCGTCGTACCCGAGCCAGGTGATCGTGGAAACGGACTTCCCACCAGACTTTCCGTCGGCCTCGTGCCAGACATTGACCATCCGGTTGATATCTCCCTCGATACCGCCCAGATCCGCCGTCGTACCCGGAACATAGACCGCCTGGTGATCTGCGGTGTCCGGATTTCCGTTGGCGATGATCGCGCGACCGTCCGCTTCCGTGCCGAACCCCAGCAGGTACGCCTCGGGCAGGCCGTTCTTACCGGTCGCGTCGAAGCGCTTCTGGATCGCGGTCATTCCTTCGAGGGACTTGTGAGAGTTCTTCCGCGCCTCCTCCCAGTCCTTCCATTCCTGGGTCTCGACGCTGATCTTCTTGTTCACGGATCCGGTATAGGGGTCGATGAAGGGCTGGAAGCGCGTCGGTTCCGGATGGTTCTTCAGCCAGGCGTCGTACTTGATCTGTTCGACGCCCCGGCTCTCGGCGAGCACCATCCGGTTCGCCTCGTCCCGAACCGTGGACGGCAGCCCGTCGAGCGCGCCCACGGAGGCGGGTCGCAGCGAGATCCACGCGGCCCGCTCCTCCGCGTCGAGCCCGCGCCACCACGCGGCGACCGCCTTCGGACTGCCGTTCTCGGGCGGTTGCGGCAACGAGTCGAGGTACGTCTTCCCCGCCTCGTTCACACCGCTCGTGTCGGAGGAGGTGTCGGCCCAGTCCCTGTCGGAGACGGTCAGGTCGTCGTCCGCCTTCAGCGCCCGCACCTTCGGGGCCCACTTCTCGTCCGCCTCCGTCGCCTCCTTCAGGGCCGAGGCGATCAGGTCGGCGCATTCCTGGGCGAGACGGTGGTGGGGGTTGGGATCCAGATTGGCCGCCTGTCGGCCGACGGCGGCCGCGGTGCCATCCGTCAGCCCGCCCACCGTGCCGCCCTCGGGCGTCCTGCCGTCCTCGCTCTTCTCCCCACCCGGGGGATAGCTGACCGAGCCGTCGGAGTTCACGGTGAGGTGCGCCGCCCGGGCCTCGTCGAGGGCGCCGGTGAGCTTCTTCCTGGCCGCCGCCATCTCGTACGAGAAGGCCTCCAGTGCCGCACCGACGAGACCGCATTCGACCTGGATGTAGTGGAAGTTCTTTCCCAGCTCCGTCAGCTGGCCGATCGCCGCGTTCGCGGCCTCGCCCTTCAGGTGCTGGCGCATGGCCGCCGCGATCCGGGTCTCCACCTGGTCCTTGGCCGCGCTCGCCATGTCGGAGGCGCTGCGGTAGCCGTCGGCCGCCTCCGCGTACTCGGCGGGCTCGAACGCCTTGAGTGTCGCGAGATCCATGGCCGCCGGTCACCGGCCCTTGCTCTGGCCACCGACAGCGGGGGTGTCCGCGTACTCCACTTTCAGGTTGCCGAGTTCGGCCTTGAGAGCCTCATCGGTCTTCAGCTGGTCGCTTCCCGCCCCGTCCAGCAGACCCGCGAGCTTCGCGCACCGCCCGCGCACCCCCTTGAGGTAACGCTGCCAGGAGCCGTGGACGTCCTTCTGGGCGGCCGCGGTCCGGCAGCCCGCGTCCGCGGCGAGTCCTTCCTGGCCGTCCGAGAGCTTTCCCAGAGCCTTGCCCATGTCGTCGCCCAACGCACCGACGTCATGCCCCGCCCTGGACCAGGCCGGCTTGTTCGACACCAGCGTGCCCGTGTCACCGCCACCACCGGGGTCCACCTGGTTCAGGCGCATCCGCGTACCGCGCCGGTCGGCGACTTCCGTCTTGGCCTGCTCCCATTCCTCCCACGCCATACGGACTCCCCGTCCCCTTCACGCATGTCAGTGGGCCGTGCGCCACCGAGCGACCGTAAATATGCGATCGCGATGCTCTCATGCTCGACGGCCGACGTCTCGCGATTCGGAAGAACGGTAGCGCTCCGTCCCCCCATGACTGATCCGCAGGAACGGCCCGCCTGTTGAGCAGTTGCACTTCTGCGGACAACGGTCTTCGGAGAGAGCGCGCGGGATGGCGCGCTGCTGTCGCTTTTGTGAACTTGTCACTGTTCCTTCGCTGATCGGCCTGTCCGCCCCGGCCCGGCCGGCGTCGGCGCGCACAGGCGGGGCGTCGTACGCGCCGGACCGCGAGGAGAACCCACGGGAAACGGCCCGGCCCGGGGTGTCGGTCCATGACTGGCATGGACCGACGCCCCGGGCCGGGCCGTCGCTGCGGTGCGGCACACGGGCGGGGCGGGTGTGATGCCCCGCCCGTCCCGTGCGGCTCGGCGCCCGGTCGGCTACTCGCCGGGAGTGGCGTCGCCGTCCGGCTTCTCCTCGGCCGGTACGAGGCCGAGGCGCTCCTGGAGCCACTTGTCGAACTCGATCGAGGCACGCACCCAGCTGACCGTCGACGAGACGAAGTGCTCCAGGCTGACGCCCGTACCGATGAGCATCTGCGCCTCACCGATCAGGCGGATCGAGACCTCCGCGTCCTCGGAGCCCTCCTCGCCCTCGTGGGTGTGCGTGTAGACCTTCGGCCACAGCGTGCGGCGGTTCCAGTCGTCGATCGCTTCGAGAAGGACCGTGCGCTGGTCGGCGGCGTGCGGCCGGTCGTAGAACGTGCGGACCGAGAAGACCTGCTGCTCGGCCTCGCCCCGGAACATGAAGTACGTGCGGAATTCCTCCCACGGCGCGGCGAGGTCGCCCTCGTCGTCGACGACGTACTTCAGCTCCATCTGATCGAGGAGCTGCTTGACCAGGTCCTGGTCAGGGACGACGGGGCCCTCCGGTCCTGCGGCCTGCGGTTCGGGCTGGCCCCCGAAATTAGGAATCGAGGACGGATCGATGCTCACCGTGTTTTTCCCTTCGTGCGGTTGTCGCCATCCTCTCCCATGGCGGGCGGGGGATGGCAAGCCCCGGCGGGCCCGATCCGCCACAAGCTGACAAACAGCCGGTGCGGGCCGGGCCCGCCGTCCCCGTAAGGAGTACCGGTGGAGTACCGACGGGGTACCGGTGGGGTACTGACGGGGTACCGGTGGGGTACTGACGGGGCCGGGGCCGGCGGGTGGTTACGTCGCGGCGCCGACGCGCAGCTCGTCCCCCACCCGGTCCACCCGGACGGTGTCCCCGTCCCGCACCTCGCCCGCGAGGATCTCCTTCGCGAGCCGGTCCCCGATCGCCGTCTGGATGAGGCGGCGCAGCGGCCGGGCTCCGTACGCCGGGTCGTTGCCCTCCTCGGCAAGCCAGGCCAGTGCCTCCGGGGTCACGTCGAGCGTGAGCCGACGGTCGGCCAGCCGCTTGGCGAGCCGGTCGATCTGGAGCCTCGCGATGTGCGCGAGCTCGTCGCCGGACAACGCGGAGAAGACCACCAGGTCGTCCAGCCTGTTGAGGAACTCCGGCTTGAACGAGGCCCGTACGACCTCCAGGACCTGTTCCCTCTTCACCTCGGGCTCGGTCAGGGGGTCCATCAGGAACTGGCTGCCGAGGTTGGAGGTGAGGATCAGGATGGTGTTGCGGAAGTCCACCGTCCGGCCCTGTCCGTCGGTGAGCCGGCCGTCGTCGAGGACCTGGAGCAGGATGTCGAAGACCTCGGGGTGGGCCTTCTCGACCTCGTCCAGCAGCACGACGCTGTACGGGCGGCGGCGGACCGCCTCGGTGAGCTGCCCGCCCTCCTCGTAACCGACGTATCCGGGCGGTGCCCCGACGAGCCGCGCCACGCTGTGCTTCTCGCTGTACTCGCTCATGTCGATGCGGACCATGGCCCGCTCGTCGTCGAACAGGAAGTCGGCGAGAGCCTTGGCCAGCTCGGTCTTGCCGACCCCGGTCGGGCCGAGGAAGAGGAACGATCCGGTGGGCCGGTCGGGGTCGGCGATCCCGGCGCGGGTGCGCCGTACCGCGTCCGACACCGCACGCACGGCCTCGGACTGCCCGATGAGACGCCTGCCGAGCTCGTCCTCCATGCGCAGCAGCTTCTGGGTCTCGCCCTCCAGCAGGCGCCCGGCCGGGATGCCGGTCCAGGAGCCGACGACGTCGGCGATGTCGTCCGGGCCTACCTCCTCCTTCACCATGGTGTCCTTGGCCGCCTCCTGCTCGGCTTCGCTCGCCTCGGCCAACTCCCTCTCCACGCCGGGGATCTCGCCGTAGAGCAGCTTGGAGGCGGTGTCGAAGTCGCCGTCGCGCTGGGCGCGTTCGGCCTGGCCGCGCAGGTCGTCGAGGCGTTCCTTCAGCTCGCCGACGCGGTTGAGGCCCTGCTTCTCCTTCTCCCAGCGGGCGTTGAGGCCGCGCAGCTCCTCCTCCTTGTCGGCGAGGTCGCGGCGCAGCCGCTCCAGGCGTTCCCTGGAGGCGGGGTCGGTCTCGTTCTTGAGCGCAAGTTCCTCCATGTGCAGGCGGTCCACGGCGCGCTGGAGCTCGTCGATCTCGACGGGCGAGGAGTCGATCTCCATCCGCAGCCGGGACGCCGCCTCGTCGACAAGGTCGATGGCCTTGTCGGGGAGGAAGCGGGAGGTGATGTAGCGGTCGGACAGGGTAGCGGCGGCCACCAGTGCCGAGTCCGCGATGGAGACCTTGTGGTGGGCCTCGTACCGGCCCTTGAGGCCGCGCAGGATCGCGATGGTGTCCTCGACGCTCGGCTCGGCCACCAGCACCTGCTGGAAGCGCCGCTCCAGGGCGGGGTCCTTCTCGATCCGCTCGCGGTACTCGTCGAGCGTGGTGGCGCCGACCATGCGCAGCTCGCCGCGGGCCAGCATCGGCTTCAGCATGTTGCCCGCGTCCATGGCGGAGTCGCCGCCCGCGCCCGCGCCGACGACGGTGTGCAGCTCGTCGATGAAGGTGACGATCTGACCGTCGCTCTCCTTGATCTCGGAGAGGACGGTCTTGAGCCGTTCCTCGAACTCGCCGCGGTACTTCGCCCCCGCGACCATCGCGCCGAGGTCGAGCGAGACGAGCCGCTTGTTGCGGAGGGACTCGGGAACGTCGCCCTTGACGATGCGCTGGGCGAGCCCCTCGACGACGGCCGTCTTGCCGACGCCGGGCTCGCCGATGAGCACCGGGTTGTTCTTGGTGCGGCGGGACAGGACCTGGACGACGCGACGGATCTCCTGGTCGCGTCCGATGACCGGGTCGAGCTTGCCCTCGCGCGCGGCGGCCGTGAAGTCCGTACCGAACTTCTCCAGGGCCTTGTACTGACCCTCCGGGTCGGGTGTGGTCACCCGGCGTCCTCCCCTGCTCTTCTCGAACGCGTCCAGCAGCCTCTTCGCACTGGCGCCCTGTTCGGAGAGGATCTCACCGGCCCGGCCGCCCTTCGCGGCGATGCCGATCAGCAGGTGCTCGGTGGAGAGGTAGTCGTCGCCGAGTTCCTTCGCGCGCTGGGCGGCGTCCGCGATGACGGCGAGCAGGTCGCGGTTGGGCTGCGGAGGCGCGACGGTCGAACCGGTGACGCTGGGCAGTGAGCCCAGGAGCCGCTCGGTCTCGGTGCGCACGGCGATCTGGTCGGCCTCGACGGCGGCGAGCAGATCGGTGATGTTCTCGTTCTCCTCGCCCGCGAGCAGCGCGAGCAGCAGGTGTCCGGGGGTCAGGTCGGCGTGCCCGTCCTTCACGGCCCTGCTGGTGGCCGCGTTGAGGGCGTCCCGGCTCTTGTTGGTCAGCTCGGCGTCCACGTGCGTCTTCTCCTCCTTGCGGTGACTGCTCTCTCCACAACAGTGACTCAGTCAACGTCCACAAAGTTGAGTCTATTCCACTCAACCTGTTTTCGTGCACCGCCGTGCCTGTACGGTCCGGAGATTCGGCCTCCCCGCGCGCTTCTGTTCCCGCCGAACGCGCGCCCCGAGCCCGCTCTCGGTGAACGCGCACTCGTCTCCGTTCCGAGTGAACGCGCCGGGGCGGACCTGCGCCACCGCAGGGGCCGGGACGGTGCCTGCGCTGTTCGGGTACGTGCGCAACGGCGGACGTCGCGGCACCCCTGCGTCCCCTGCGTCCCTGGTGTCCGCCGGTGTCCCCCGGCCGCTCGGCCCGCTCGGCCGCTCGCTCGTCTCCAGCCGCCCGCCCTCGTGGCCGCTTGCCGGGGCGAGGGATACGCACCGCGTCCGTTCGATCAGTGCCGGGCCGCTGCGTCCGCCGCTGTGTCCGCCGCCGTGTCCGCCGCCGCCGTGTCCGCCGCTGCCGTGTCCGCCGTCGCGCGCCAGTGCGCCAGACTCGTGCGCGCGGCCCGCAGATCCTCGTCGTCGCCGGGAAGCAGGGTCGTCATGCGCGCCACGATGCCGTCGAGCAGGGCGGTGGCGCCCGCCGCATCGCCCGACGCCCCGGTCCAGGCCGCGTGCGCCCGCTCGTACCGGAAGCGTTCACGGCCCGGCGGCAGCACCTCGGCCGCGTCCGCGGCGATCCTGCCGAAAAGCGCCCCCGCCCGTGCCGAATGACCGGCTCGCCCGACACGGTCCGCCAGGCGCGCACGGCGCGCGAGCCCCTGCGCCGTGCGCCCCGTCCCGTACGCCGGGTTGACCGCGAGGGCCACGTCCCCGCTCAGGTTCACGGTCCGCTGGAGCGGGCGCGGCGGCCGCAGTGGATCACGCCCCGGCAGCGCCTCCACCAGCCGCCGGAAGAGCGCGTCCAGCCCGAGGTGACGGGCTCCCTCCGGGTCACCGGCGCTCAGCAGGAGCAGCAGTTCCATGGTGAAGGCGGTGTTCCCCTCCCCGGACGGATGCGTCAGGGCCCGGCTGATCCGGTCGGAGGCCAGCAGCAGATGCAGGTCGGCCGCCGACGGGGCGTCCAGGGCGCGGCCCGCGAAACAGCAGTCGAGGATCACCACCCGATGGCGGGCCCGGGCGCCGCGCATCGCGGCGAAGACGTCCTCGGCGGGCAGCGAGGTACGCCCTGCCGCCTTCGGCACGTCGACGGTGCCGGGCAGCGCGAGGCACAGCCGGCCGCTCTCCGCGCACACCCCGTGCCCCGCGTAGTAGAAGAGCAGCAGGTCGAGCGGGGCGGCGAGGTCCGCGTACGAGTGGAGCCGGTCGAGCACGAGGCCGGGCTCCACCGGGTCGACGAAGGTGGCCAGCGCCGACGGGTCGAAGAGTCCGCCCGGCCCCGCGAGCGCTCCGGCCAGATCCCGTACGTCGGCCGCGGCGGCAGGAAGGGGCGTGAGACCTCGGGTGAAAGTGGCCGAGCCGACCAGCACCAGACGCGCGTTCGCCCGGTCGGGCACCACCAGCGAGTCCGGCAAC
The DNA here is from genome assembly GCF_043083325.1 of Streptomyces sp. NPDC014734. Lineage (NCBI taxonomy): Bacteria > Bacillati > Actinomycetota > Actinomycetes > Kitasatosporales > Streptomycetaceae > Streptomyces > Streptomyces sp. NPDC014734. Next base: position 164,265 of record NZ_JBIBYN010000003.1, read on the forward strand.
GGCCCCGGCACCGCAGAGCTCCCCGGGACCGCAGGAACGCCCCGCAGCACCGCAGAGCTCCCCGGCACCGCAGAGCTCCCCGGCACCGCAGGAACGCCCCGCAGCACCGCAGGAACGCCCTGTGCCCCGGGACCTCCCGGTACCGCAGGAACGCCCTGCACCTCAGGCCCTCCCCGCACCACGGCCGGGTCCGGCGTCACGAGCCGTTCCCGCTCCCGCTCCCCCGCCCATACCCGTCCCCGCCCCCTCCCACGTACCGCGCCCCGTCCCGGTCCGGCGGCCCCCGTCGCTCATTCGCCCCCGTCGGACGCCTGGAGCGCGGACCGCACCTCGCCGAGCAGGCGCGCGGCGTCGTCCGCGCTGCCCGCCTCGATCTCCTGCTCGGTTCCGTCCGGCCGCACCACCCGGACCGTCACCCGGTGGGACTTGCGACGCTCGACGAGCCAGTTGAAGAACGGGACGTAGAGCGGCGCCGCGGCCGCGAGGACCACCACCGCGTCGGCCGCGCCACCCTGCTCGCCGGGGCTCGGCGGCACCATGCGGACCCGGGCGGCACCGCGCAGCTCGTCGCTGTCGTCCAGCCATCCGGCCAGCGCGCGGGCGTGCGCGTCCGCGCCGGCGCGATCGCCGGGAAACTCAATGACGTACTCCTGCACAACAGACCTTTCCGTCCACTTCGCCCTGCTTGTTTCATTCGCGTCGTTCCCGGAACGCGCACTCGGGCGTATCGGCTCGCACGGACGCCGAACCGCTCAGACGTCGAACCGAGGCGCGCCCGGGTCCTCGCCGTACGGCCCCGCCCGGCGTCCGGCCGCCATGCCGTGCCCCGCCCGGGGGTCCGGTACCCGCTCCGGCGTCGCGAACAGCGGCTGATGGCCGGCGGCTTCGTACGGGAGGCGCAACGCGGTCGCCGCCTCGGACACGTCCAGCAGGTCGGCGAGGAGGCGTTCCACCGGGTTGAGCGATCGGGCGGGGGCGCCCTGCCCGTAGGTCGCGTCCAGCCAGTTCCGGTTGAGCCCGGCGATGTTGGCCCACGCCGGACCGGCCTCCTCGACCGGCGGCCTGCGGACGACGGCACCACCCGCCGCGGCGGCGATCTGCTCGGCCAGTCCCGGCGGCAGCGGTCCGGCACCGGCCAGCGAGGCCCGGGCCCGGAACGCGGGACCGGCGTAGCGGACCATCGCGTCCCGAGCCGCCACGACCGCTCGGCCCGCGAACGCGTCCGGCGGCGCGGGAGCGTTCCAGGTGGGCCGTACCGGGCCCGGTACGGAGAGGTGCGCGTACTCCTGCGCCAGCGCGCCGAACGCGGCCCGGACATCCTCTCCGGGCGCGTACGGCTCCAGGCAGACCCCGAACAGCGCCGGGAACGCGAGGCGGCCCAGCTCCGCCCAGACCGGCTCCCAGGACCGCGCACCGGCCGCCAGCGGCGACACCGCGAAGGAGACCGCGCGCCCCGTGTCGTTCCGCGTGCACGGCGCGTGCGCCAGCGGTTTGCGCAGTTCGGCGAGCCCCTGCGGGTGGGGGGTGAGGGGTGCCAGCCAGTGGCGCACCTCCGCGGTGTCGGTGACCGCCTCCGCCCGCACGTGGCGCGGTGTGTACGCGAGCCGGTCGCGCAGCGCGAGCGCGGCCCGCACCGCGGCGTGCTCGTCGGCCGCGCGGACCTGGCCGAGCAGCGCCGCGTGCAGCAGCCCGGAGGGGGGATCGTTGCGCACCCGCAGCTCGAAGCGGAGGCCCGCGCCCGGCGTCAGCAGGGACTGCAGCCAAGCACTCTCACCGTGGACGGCCTCGGCGAGGCGCCGCGCCTCGGGGACATCGGCGTACCCGCGGTGTTCGTCGAGCAGCGCGGCGGGCGCGAGCCGCACCGCGACCCACGCCCAGCCGCCCCGCGTCGAGGCCGCGGTGAGAACGCCGTTCGGCACACCGGCCGTCGTACCGAACGGCGCGTCGGCCGCGTCCGCCGCACTCAATGCTCGCGTCCCGGGCCCGGCCACGGCTGCTGCGGCGGCACCGAGGGCGGTACCGGGGGCGCCGCCGGAGCATGGGCCGGGACAGGAGCCGCAGCGTCCTCCTCGATGTACGGCATGCCCTGCGGGAAGGCCACCGCCGGGGAGACCACCCGGCCCTCGATCGCCACGTGCAGCCCCTCGCGGGCGGCGGCGTGCAGTGCCTCGCGCATGGCACGCGGCGGCTCGGTCCGCATCATGGCCTTCTCCAGGTCGGAGCCCCCGAACACCCCGCGCCCGATGTCCGCCAGGAACTGGCCCACGAGCCTCGTGCCCCGGCGGTTGCGCCACATCGTCCAGCCCATGTAGAGGCTGGTGCCGTAGGCGAACACGGACAGGTAAGCGATGTAGCTGCCGTCCTGGAGCACCATCCGGTGCGTCACGTGCGGGTACCGGCCACCGGTCCGGATCCGGCGGAACACCGGGACCATCGGGAGCCGGCGCTCCCGGACCACCCGGGCGATCTCCACGTACGCGGACTCGGTGTGCTGCGCCTGATCGGCGAGCAGCACCCGCCACTCCCCGATCGGTTCACTGACCTTCGAGACCAGCAGGACGATCCAGAACGCGACGAACCCGCACTGCGCGCCCAGCATCGGCGCGCCGAAGAAGATGGCCTCCGGGTCGTCGGCGGCGACTCCCCCGAAGAACCCGAAGAACGCGAAGACGAAGAACACCGCCATCGCCACGGCGGCGGCACGAAGCCAGAGGGTGAGCAACGTCCTCCAGCTGACGGTGTCGTCGAAGGACACCTCGACCGCGTGGTGGCGCAGTGTCTTGTCGAGATACGCGGCGTTGCCATCGCCACCGCGCCAGCCGGGCAGGCGCTCGATCTCGTGTCCACTCATGGGCGGCCCCCCGGAGGGAAAGGGAAGGATGGGAAGGAGCTGAGACCTTGCCCATCCGGTGATGGAAAGTCAACTCGCTTTCCGCGCGAGGCGTGTTGCTCGAATTCCGGGCCGAACCATGCACAACGGCGCCATCGTGTTCAGGTCACGATGGCGCCGTTGTGTGGGGGAGTGACTGAGCGACATGTAACGACGGGGGATCGCTCAGGCACTGCGGGGGGTGGCGGAAACGGTCTCGGGTTCGAACAGTTGGTGGTCCCGCCGGTCCAGGTTCACGAAGATCATGTCGTACCGAATCGCACAGCGGACGGGCTGCGGCGCGCCACGCGGTTTGCGCAGGCAACGGTAGGCGCGCACCTCGTCGTCCTCCTCGCGGGCGACGACGATGGGGTCGCCGAACAGGGTGACCATCAACGAGTCGCCGCAGCGGGGGACGGCGGTGACCAGGTCGATGAAGTGCCAGCCCGACCGGTAGGCGGTCGCCATCTCTCGCCGGAAGGTCCGGTCGTCCGGTGGGATGGTCATGCGCCCGCGGTTTTCGCCGGGACGAGATCCCAGGCCAGGTCCGACTCCGTCAGCTGCGCGTCGGTACCCTTCGTCGGCACAAGATCCCAGGCCAGGTCCGGAGGCGCCATGTCCTGCGCCCGCACCGTCGCCTTGCCCGTGGGCGCACTGTCCCAAGCAAGGTCCAGGGTCCCGATCACCCCGAATGTCAGCCCGGCGGAGAAGGTCACAGCAAGCACCGAGCGAAGCATCTTGTTACTCATAGTGGGCTTCGTCCTCACTTCCAAGGTTTCCTCTCCCCCGCATGACAAGACGATCGCTCATTGAGGCACGTCAATGCCACAGAAGCGATGCATCATGTTCCTGTAGATTCATGTTCCTGGGGGGTGGATAAATGGTTACAGGTGAAGCAAAAGCGACACATCCCCACCCTGTCAGTGCCCTGTGCGACGAGGGGGCGCGGTTGTACGCCAGTGCACTGAGTGTCGGAAAGATCGCCCGGAGCGAGGTGGGACTCGCCCCCTGTCTCCTTGACTTCGCACTGCTGCACCCGGATCCGGACGACGCCGACTGGCTCAGACCGGTTCCGCCGTTCGCCGCTCTGACGCAACGGCTGCACCCGATAGAGCGGGAGATCCAGGACCGCCGACGCCTCTCGGTCGAGCTGACCGAGGCATTCGAACCCTTCATGGCCATCAGCGCCCAGGCGCCGCCGACCACGCACGCGATCACGGTGCTCGAAGGCATGGACAGGATCAACGCCTCCATCGAACTCGCCCTGACCGAGTGCACGTCGGAAGTTCTCACCATCCAGCCCGGCGGTGGCCGCAGCGAGGACGCGCTCAACATCGCGATCGAGCGCGGCAACATCCTCACCCAGCGCGGCGTCGGCATGCGCACCCTCTACCAGCACACCGTCCGGCACAGCCACGGAACCCTCAACTACGCGGAACGCATGGCCGAGGGGAAGGTGGAGATCCGTACGCTCGAAGAGCTCATCGAACGCCTCATGATCTTCGACAACACGGTCGCCTTCATACCCGCCACGGACGATCGGAAGGTGGCGCTGGAACTGCGGCACCCCGGCATCGTGGAGTACCTCACCAGCGTCTTCGAACAGTTCTGGCGGCGCGCGGTCCCGCTCCAGGAGCAGGTCCCGTACGACCCCACGCTCGAAGGCATCTCCGGAGTACGGCATTCCATCGCGAAACTCCTCGTCGAGGGGCACGTCGACGAGGCCATAGCCCGCCGCCTCGGCATGAACGTGCGCACCTGCCGCGCCCATATCGCGAAACTCAGTGCCGCTCTCGGCAGCAACAGCCGTGCCCAGCTCGGCTATCTGATCGCCAGGTCGGGAATCCTGGAGGAAGAGGAAGAGGAAGAGAACTGACGACGGTAGGGGTCACACCCGTCACACCGTCCGCGGCGTACCGGCCCACTCCGCCGACGGCTCCTCGCGCTCCGCACACCGTGGCGTGCCACCGTGCCGCCCTGCCTCCACCCTGCCGCCCACGGCCCACGGCCCACGGCCCAGGCGAACAGGACGGTCGGCACAGCACGGCACGGCACAAGGCTCGGCGAGGAATCCGGCGAGGGAATTCGACGCGGGGCCCGGCCGCACGGCGGTCACGGGCCGCCGGAACGCACCACCCCGGCCGCACGCACGCGGCCACGACGCAACGGCAATGGCGGAGGGCCGGGAACCCGATCCACAGATCGACTCCCCGGCCCTCCGACTGCTCGGCCTCCGACGCGCTCGGCCCCTGCTCGGCGTTTCGGCCACCCGGCCCGGACCGGCATTCCGGCCGCCCGGCCCCATGCCGACGTCTCGGCCGCCCAGCCCTTCGGCCGCCCAGTACTTCGGGCCGCTCAGTCCTTCGGCCGCTTGGGCCGCCAGACCACCAAAGCGCTGGTCTGCTGCACGTCCTGATACGGGACCAGGTCGCGCCGGTACGAGGCGTGCACCTGGGCCTCGCGCTGCTGCATCGCCGCCGCCGCGCCGTCCACCGCCGCCGAGAGCTCGGCGACGCGCTGCTGGAGCGCGGCGACCTGGTTCTCCAGTTCGATGATGCGCTTGATACCGGCGAGGTTGATCCCCTCGTCCTGCGACAACTGCTGCACGTTGCGCAGCAGTTCGATGTCGCGGGCCGAGTAGCGCCTGCCGCGCCCGGCCGTGCGGTCGGGCGAGACCAGGCCGAGGCGGTCGTACTGGCGCAGTGTCTGCGGATGGAGGCCCGAGAGCTGGGCCGCGATCGAGATCACGTACACCGGGGTCTCATCGGTCAGTTCGTACGGATTGCGTCGTCGGCCGTCCACCTCAAGCTCCCTTCGCCGCCTGGAACAGCTCCGCCCGCGGATCGCTGCCCACGGTCGCCTTCCGGTATGCCTCCAGCGCCTCCCTGGCTTCGGGACCGAGCTCCTTGGGAACCGTCACCTCGACGGTGACCAGCAGGTCGCCGCGGGTGCCGTCCTTGCGGAACGCGCCCTTGCCCCGGGCGCGCATCGTGCGCCCGTTGGGGGTACCGGCCGGCAGTTTCAGGGTGACCGGCGGGCCGCCGAGCGTGGGCACCTTCACCTCGCCGCCGAGCGCCGCCTCCGTGAAGTCGACGGGCACGGTGACCGTGAGGTTGTCGCCCTTGCGTCCGAAGACCGGGTGGGCGTCGACATGGACCACGACGTACAGGTCGCCGGCCGGTCCGCCGCGCTCGCCCGGGCCGCCCTTGCCACGCAACCGGATCCGCTGGCCGTCCGAGACGCCCGCCGGAATCCGGACCTGCATGGTCCGGGAGGACTTCGCCCGGCCGCTGCCCTTGCACACGTCGCAGGGGTCCTGGGCGATGAGGCCCCGGCCCTTGCAGTCCACACAGGGGTCGGTGAGCGAGAAGCCGCCGCCGGTGCCGCGCGACACCTGGCCGGTGCCGAGACAGGTCTGGCAGACCCTCGGGGTGCCGTTCTTGTCGCCGGTGCCGGAGCACGCCTTGCAGGGCGCCTGGCTGGACATCCGCAACGGGACCGTGGCCCCCTCGACCGCCTCGGTGAAGCTGAGCGTCACCTCGGACTCGATGTCCTGACCGCGGCGCGGCTGCACCCGCGTCCCCGTGCCGCCCCGGTTGAACAGGCCGCCGAAGACGTCGCCCAGGCCGCCGCCACCGCCGAATCCGCCGGCACCGCCGCCCTGGCCCCCGCCCTGCGCACCGCCGAAGAGGTCGCCCAGGTCGAAGTTGAAGTTGCCTCCGGCGCCCCCCGGTCCGGCACGGAATCCACCGTTGCCGAAGAGGGCGCGCGCCTCGTCGTACTCCTTGCGCTTCTTGGTGTCGCCGAGGATGTCGTTCGCCTCGGAGATCTCCTTGAAGCGCTCCTCAGCCTTGTCGTCGCCCTTGTTGGCGTCCGGGTGGTACTCGCGGGCGAGCTTCCGGTACGCCTTCTTGATCTCGGCGTCGGTGGCGTCCTTGGGGACGCCGAGGACCTTGTAGTAGTCCTTCTCGACGAAGTCCTTCGTGCTCATCGACGTCCCTCCTTCCGGACGAACGGCCGTGCGACCAGCCTGTCGGCCGGTCGCATGGCCGGGCGGTGCGCCGCGAGGCGGTCAGACGGAATGTCAGACCTCCTCGCTGCCACCGCTCTCCTCGTCGGTTGTCTTCTCTTCCTTGGACGCGGCCGGAGTCGCGCCCGGCTGCGGTTCGGCCACGGCCACCCGCGCGGGGCGGATGGTGCGCTCGCCGATCCGATACCCCGGCTGCAGGATCGACACGCAGGTCGTCTCCGTGACATCCGGCGCGTACGAGTGCATCAGGGCCTCGTGGATCGTCGGGTCGAAGGGCTCGCCCTCCTTGCCGAACTGCTGCAGACCCAGCTTCGCGACGACCGTCTCCACCGATTCGGCCACCGACTTGAACCCGCCCACGAGCTCCTTGTGGTCACGGGCCCGTCCGATGTCGTCGAGCACCGGCAGGAGCTCGGACAGCAGGTTGGCGACCGCGATCTCCTTGACCGCGGCCCGGTCCCGCTCGACGCGACGACGGTAGTTCTGGTACTCGGCCTGGAGCCGCTGGAGGTCGCCCGTGCGCTCGTTGAGCGCGGTGCGGACCTGGTCCAGCTGGGCCGTCAGACCGACGGTCTCTACTGCGTCCCCGGCCGGGGACGCCTCTTCCTTCGAGGAGGAAGGGGCGTCCTTCGGCTCGGCTCCGTCAGTGCCGGAGGGGACGTCGGGCTTCTCCTCGAAGCCCGGAGTCTCCTCGCTCACACCGCACCGCCCTTCGTGTCCTTCTCGTCGTCCACGATCTCGGCATCGACGACGTCGTCATCGGCCTTGCCCTGCTGGGCACCCGGCTGCGGGTCGCCCTGCGGGGCACCGTCGGCCTGGGCGCCGGCGTACATCGCCTGGCCCAGCTTCTGGGAGACGGCCGCGACCTTCTCGGTGGCGGTACGGATCTCGGCGGAGTCCTCGCCCTTGAGCTTCTCCTTCAGCTCGTTGACCGCGGTCTCCACCTCCGCCTTCACGTCACCGGGGACCTTGTCCTCGTTGTCCTTGAGGAACTTCTCCGTCTGGTAGACGAGCTGCTCGCCCTGGTTGCGGGACTCGGCGGCCTCGCGACGGCGGTGGTCCTCCTCCGCGTACTGCTCGGCCTCCTCACGCATCCGGTTGACCTCGTCCTTCGGCAGCGAGGAGCCGCCGGTGACGGTCATCTTCTGCTCCTTGCCGGTACCGAGGTCCTTGGCGGTGACGTGCATGATGCCGTTGGCGTCGATGTCGAAGGAGACCTCGATCTGCGGGACACCGCGCGGGGCCGGCGGCAGACCGGTCAGCTCGAACATCCCGAGCTTCTTGTTGTACGCCGCGATCTCGCGCTCGCCCTGGTAGACCTGGATCTGCACGGACGGCTGGTTGTCCTCGGCCGTCGTGAAGATCTCGGAGCGCTTGGTCGGGATCGTGGTGTTGCGCTCGATGAGCTTCGTCATGATGCCGCCCTTGGTCTCGATACCGAGGGACAGCGGGGTGACGTCGAGCAGCAGGACGTCCTTGACCTCGCCCTTGAGGACACCGGCCTGGAGCGAGGCGCCGATGGCGACGACCTCGTCCGGGTTCACGCTCTTGTTGGCCTCCTGGCCGCCGGTCAGCTCCTTGACGAGCTCGGTGACGGCCGGCATGCGGGTGGAGCCACCGACGAGAACGACGTGGTCGATCTCGGAGAGCTGGATGCCCGCGTCCTTGATGACGTTGTGAAACGGGGTCTTGCAGCGGTCCAGGAGGTCCGCGGTGAGCTGCTGGAACTGCGAGCGCGTGAGCTTCTCGTCAAGGTGCAGCGGGCCCTCGGCCGACGCCGTGATGTAGGGCAGGTTGATCGTGGTCTCGGTCGAGGACGAGAGCTCGATCTTCGCCTTCTCCGCGGCCTCGCGGAGACGCTGGAGAGCCATCTTGTCCTTGGACAGGTCCACGCCGTGCCCGTTGGCGAACTGCTTCACCAGGTAGTCCACGACACGCTGGTCCCAGTCGTCACCACCGAGCTGGTTGTCACCGTTGGTGGCCTTGACCTCGACGACGCCGTCGCCGATCTCCAGCAGCGACACGTCGAAGGTGCCGCCACCGAGGTCGAAGACGAGGATCGTCTGGTCGTCCTTGTCGAGCCCGTAGGCCAGCGCGGCGGCCGTCGGCTCGTTGACGATGCGCAGGACGTTCAGGCCCGCGATCTCGCCGGCCTCCTTGGTGGCCTGACGCTCGGAGTCGTTGAAGTACGCGGGGACGGTGATGACCGCGTCGGTCACCTTCTCGCCCAGGTACGACTCGGCGTCGCGCTTCAGCTTCTGCAGGATGAAGGCGCTCATCTGCTGCGGGTTGAAGCTCTTGCCGTCCAGGTCGATCTTCCAGTCGGTGCCCATGTGGCGCTTGACCGACCGGATGGTCCTGTCGACGTTGGTCACAGCCTGGCGCTTGGCGACCTCGCCGACCAGCACCTCGCCGTTCTTCGCGAAGGCGACGACGGACGGCGTGGTCCTGGCGCCCTCTGCGTTGGTGATGACGGTGGGCTCGCCGCCTTCGAGAACGCTGACGACGGAGTTAGTCGTGCCCAGGTCGATGCCGACCGCACGTGCCATTTCGATTCCTCCAACTTGCCTACTTGAGCGGAACTGACTCAAGGATGCATGACACGCACCCCAGTGTCAACAGAGTTGAGTCATGGAGGCTCAACTATCGTGCATCGGCCCCACTCGGACTCCCGAACCGGAGGCGACACCCACCCCCACCACCCCACACGCACCGCTCCCCCATCTTGGCTCCATGGGATCGTTCTGTCACAAATTGCCGCGAGTAACCCAAAAAAGGCATCCAATCCGTCCGACCCCAGGCAGGTGCGAACGATGCAGACATGGAAACGGACACCGCCGCGAAGACGAACACAGCCACGAAGGTGGACGCGGGCACGGGAGACAGGCCCGATCGAGGCATGGACTCGGGCATGGACACGAGCATGGACCCGGGAACGGGAACGGGAACGGGAACGGGCACGTGCACGTGCATGGGTGCGGGAACGGGCGCGGACGGACGCATCGGCGGGCCGACCGGCGAATCTCCCGCCCGCACACCTCCCGGCGGATCGCCTCTCCGCAGACCTCCCGGCGCATCACCCGCCCACGACCCGCCCGTCCGCGATCCACCCGACGCACCCGACGCACCCGGGGAGGCTCCCGCCCGTACGCCTCGCGGTTCGGCGGCCGTCGGCCAAACGCACCCTGGACCTCGCCCTCGGCTCGACCCTGCTGATCCTTGCCGCTCCCGCACTCGCCGCAGCCGCCCTCGTCCTCGCGGCGCGCAGGCCGCCGGGCGGTGTCGTCACCCGCTCACCCCGGGTCGGCCTGGGAGGCAGGGTGTTCGTCCTGCGTACGCTGCGGACCCGGCGACTGCGCCTGGACGTGCTGTCCCGGCTGCCGCACGTCGTACGCGGAGATCTCTCGCTCGTCGGCCCGGAACCCCTGCCACCGGACGCCGCCGCCCTCCCCGACGCGCCGTCCCCCGCCGGCACCATCACCCCCACCGGCGCGGAACACTGGCGGCTGGCACTCAAACCGGGCCTCACCGGCCTCGCGCAGGTACGCTCCCGCTCCGGGATGCCGTGGGACGAGCCCGTCCTGCTCGACCAGCACTACGCCGAGCACCACGGGATGCGCCTCGACCTCGCCGTCCTGCTGGAAGCCGCCTGCATCCCGCTGCGCCGGGCGTCGCGCGGGCTCCCCGGCTTCGGCAAGGCGCGCCTGAGCGACACAGATCACCGCAGGTGCGGCTACAGCGCCGTGGAATAAGTGGATAGTGTCAGCACAGACCGATTAAGTTACTGCTTAGTAGTTGTCAGTATTCACTTGTAGCCAGTTTTCGCTTGTGAACGCTGGATCCCACCCTCGCAGGCCCGAGGAGCCCCCATGCAACTCGCCGCGATCATCGTGTCGCTGGTGCTGACTGTGGTCGGCGTTGCGCTCATCGCCCGAGCCGTCGCGCAGATCTACCGATTCGTCACACTCGGACAGCCGGTGCCGGCAGGCAGCCGCACCGACGACCCGAAACAGCGCACGATCACCCTGGTCAAGGAGTTCCTCGGCCATACCCGGATGAACCGGTGGGGCATCGTCGGCTTCGCGCACTGGTTCGTCGCCATCGGCTTCCTGACGCTGCCGCCGACGCTGCTCCAGGCGTACGGCCAGCTCTTCAAGGCCGACTGGGTCCTGCCGGTCATCGGCGACTGGCCGCCGTTCGAGATGTACACCGAGTTCATCGGCCTGATGACCGTGGTCGGCATCCTCGTGCTGATCGCGATCCGGCTGCTGAACCTGCCCTCCCGGGCCGGCCGCAAATCCCGCTTCGCGGGCTCCAAGGCGTGGCAGGCGTACTTCGTCGAGTACGTCATCCTCGTCATCGGCCTGGCGATCCTGACGCTGCGCGGTCTCGAAGGCGCGATCCACCACGTCGACGGCTACGAGGCCTCGTACTTCATCTCGTACCCGCTGGTCCTCGCGTTCAAGGGCCTGACGCTCGGCGCGCTGCAGAACCTCATCTACTTCGTCGCGATGATCAAGATCGGCACCTCGCTGATCTGGATGATCACCGTCTCGCTCAACACCAACATGGGTGTGGCCTGGCACCGCTTCCTCGGATTCCCGAACATCTGGTTCAAGCGGAACGCGGACGGGTCGACCGCGCTCGGCGCGCTCCAGCCGATGCTGTCGGGCGGCAAGGAGATCGACTGGGAGGACCCGGCCGACGACGCCGTCTTCGGCGTCTCGCAGGTCGAGCAGTTCTCCTGGAAGGGCATCCTCGACTTCTCCACCTGCACGGAGTGCGGCCGCTGCCAGTCGCAGTGCCCGGCCTGGAACACGGGCAAGCCGCTCTCCCCGAAGCTCCTGATCATGTCCCTGCGCGACCACGCGCACGCCAAGGCCCCGTACCTGCTGGCCGGCGGCGGCAAGACCATGGAGGGCGAGGAGAAGGCGTCCGAGGAGCAGCTCAAGGACGTCCCGGCCGCGGCGCTCGCGGAGGCCGAGCGTCCGCTGATCGGCACGGTCGAGGAGAACGGCGTCATCGACCCGGACGTGCTCTGGTCGTGCACCACGTGCGGCGCGTGCGTGGAACAGTGCCCGGTCGACATCGAGCACATCGACCACATCGTCGACATGCGCCGCTACCAGGTGATGATCGAGTCCGCGTTCCCGTCCGAGGCGGGCACGATGCTCAAGAACCTGGAGAAGAAGGGCAACCCCTGGGGGCTTGCCAAGAAGCAGCGCGTCGAGTGGACCAAGGAGGTCGACTTCGAGGTCCCGATCGTCGGCAAGGACGTCGAGGACCTGACCGAGGTCGACTACCTGTACTGGGTCGGCTGCGCGGGCGCCCTGGAGGACCGTGCCAAGAAGACCACGAAGGCCTTCGCGGAGCTCCTCCACATCGCGGGCGTCAAGTTCGCGATCATGGGTGGCGACGAGAAGTGCACCGGTGACTCGGCCCGCCGCCTCGGCAACGAGCCGCTGTTCCAGCAGCTCGGCCAGGAGAACGTCGCGATGCTGAACATGGCGTTCGGCGAGGATGACGAGGACGACTCCACGAAGAAGGCGAAGGCGTCGAAGAAGATCGTCGCGACCTGCCCGCACTGCTTCAACACCATCGCCAACGAGTACCCGCAGCTCGGCGGCGAGTACGAGGTCATCCACCACACCCAGCTGCTGCAGCACCTCATCGACGAGGGCAGGCTGATCCCGGTGACCCCGGTCGAGGGCCTGATCACGTACCACGACCCGTGCTACCTGGGCCGCCACAACAAGATCTACACGCCGCCGCGCGAGATCATGGACAAGGTGCCCGGCCTGCGCCAGCAGGAGATGCACCGCCACAAGGAACGCGGCTTCTGCTGCGGCGCCGGCGGCGCCCGGATGTGGATGGAGGAGCGGATCGGCAAGCGCATCAACAACGAGCGCGTCGACGAGGCCCTGTCCCTGAACCCGGACATCGTCTCCACCGCCTGCCCGTTCTGCCTGGTCATGCTGACCGACTCGGTCAACGGCAAGAAGAACGACGGCAAGGCGAAGGAGTCGGTCCAGGTGGTCGACGTGTCGCAGCTGCTGCTGGACTCCGTGAGGACTCCGGCCGACCCGGCGGGCGACGCCGAGTCGGCGGACGCACCGGAACCGGAGCCCGTGAAGTAACCCGGACCGCCGCGTGCGACGGAAGCGGCCGGACCTGCCTCGGGGGCAGGACCGGCCGCTTCCGTCTTCCCGGACCACGCACGTCTCCGGACCACCTGCCGGAACGCCCGGTGCATCGGGCCGTCCCCGGAAGTTCCCCCCGGAGCGCCCCCTAAGGGATGTCACAGCTCGGCAGCAATGGCGGTCGGGTTTCCCCGGCCCTCTCACCGCACCCGCACGGACCAGGTACGTTCGACGGGTGGCTGGATTCAGGATCGGACGCGGCCGGGACAACCGCACCCCGCAACAGGCGCAGCAGCAACCGCGGCAGCAGCCGTACGGCACGCAGGCACCACCGCCGTACGGCCAACAGCCGTGGCCGCCGGCGGACGGCGGCGGCGCCCCGCCCCCGTACAACGGAGGCGGCTACCCACCCGGCGCTCAGCAGGGCGGCCATCGGAACAGCCACCAGGGCGGCGGCCACGGCGAACCGGAATACTTCGGTGACCCCTACCAGCAGCAGCCCCACCACCCCCACGGCGCCCCGCAACCGGGCGACCCGTACACGGACTCTCCCGGTCACACCCAGGCGTTCAGCATCGGCGAGGACCCCTACGGCGACGGCAACACCTATCGCGCCGGCCAGGCCCCCGCCCAGCCCGCGGGCCCGCGGCTGCCCTGGAAGGACCTGCTCACCGGCATCGTGCTGCGCCCGGGACCGACGTTCTGGCAGATGCGCGACTACCCGGTCTGGGGCCCGGCGCTGATCGTCACGTTCCTGTACGGCCTGCTCGCCCTCTTCGGCTTCGACCAGGCCCGGGAAGACACGATCAACGCGACGTTCTCCACGGCGGTGCCCTACGTCGTCGTCACGGGCGTCTGCTTCGTCATCGGCGGCCTGGTCCTGGGCGCGGTCACCCACACGCTCGCCCGCCAGCTCGGCGGCGACGGCTCCTGGCAGCCGACCGTGGGACTCTCCATGCTGATCATGTCGATCACGGATGCCCCCCGCCTGATTTTCGCCCTCTTCCTCGGCGGCGAGAACTCCCTGGTCCAGATCCTCGGCTGGATCACCTGGCTGGCCTCGGCCGCACTCTTCACCTCGATGGTGAGCAAATCGCACGACCTGCCGTGGCCGAAGGCCCTGGGCGCGTCCGCGATCCAGTTGTTCGCGCTGCTGTCACTCATCAAGCTCGGCACGATCTGACCGCACCACGCGAGCGGACACGACCGTGCGGGCACCCGCGCGACGGCCTCGGTACCGGACGGACGAAGGTACCGGGGCCGTCCGCACCCACGGCGCCACCCCCCTCAGAACACCTCCGGCACTCCCGCCGCACTCGGCGTGGCCCGTCAGCGTACGGACGGCGAGCGCCTTGCGGAGCTGCGCACCCAGCAGCCCGTGACGGTCTACGAGGACAACCACGTATCCGCGTTCGAGCCACAACGTGGTGCGCGAAGAGTTCGAGCTGCTGCCGAGCTGATGTCGAAGGATCTCCGGGCCAGGCTCATCGAGGGTGTCGCGCGTCCGGTGTGGAACGTCGCGAGGCCGAGCATCGTCGGCGTACCGGATGCCGGTAGGGCCGGAGCTGAACAGGCGAGCCCGGAGGCCGTGGTGGCGAAGACTCCATCGTTCGGCGCCGACGGCAGCTCTGACGGCAACGGCGGCACACGGACGTCTCGATCACCAACCCGAACAATCGGAGTCGGGTGCCGTCGGCGCTCCTCGTGGCACAGTGCCCCGTCCCACGGATCAGAAGATGGCACGTTCGAACCCTGCCGAACACACAGCGCGCCGGACACCTCGACGAGGAATCGATGGGGTGTCCGGAAGCCTGCACTCGACCAGCGGCAGCGAAGAAAGGCCCGGTCAGACAGGCTCTACAGTGCGTCTTTCGACGGCGTGATCGGCGTGCCGGACTTACGGCATGGAGGCAACACAGACCACGGGAAGTTGATCCAGCGATCGGTCTTCTTCCACACGTACTCGCACTTCACGAGCGAGTGCGACTTCTCGTAGATCACCGCGCTGCGCACCTCGGCAACGTGATCGATGCAGAAATCACGCACCAGCTTCAGCGTCTTCCCGGTATCGGCGACGTCGTCGGCGATCAGGACCTTCTTGTCCGAGAAATCGATGGCATTCGGAACGGGTGCCAGCATGACCGGCATTTCCAGGGTGGTGCCCACACCGGTGTAGAACTCGACATTCACCAGATGAATGTTCTTGCAGTCGAGGGCGTAGGCCAGCCCACCTGCGACGAACACCCCGCCGCGCGCGATGCTCAGCACGATGTCCGGTTCGTACCCGTCGTCGGCGATGGTCTGCGCCAGCTCACGCACGGCGTGCCCGAACACCTCGTACGTCAGGTTCTCCCGCACGTCGTCACTCACCCGGCATCACACCTGGGTCCGGTGAAAGTTCTGGTACGAACGCGACGCGGTCGGCCCGCGCTGGCCCTGGTACCGGGATCCGTACTTCTCGGAGCCGTACGGGAACTCGGCAGGCGAGCTCAGCCGGAACATGCACAGCTGCCCGATCTTCATGCCCGGCCACAGCTTTATCGGCAGCGTCGCGAGATTCGACAGCTCCAGCGTCACGTGACCGGAGAATCCCGGGTCGATGAACCCCGCCGTCGAATGCGTCACCAGGCCCAGCCGCCCCAGCGAACTCTTCCCCTCCAGCCGCGACGCGAGATCGTCCGGCAGCGAAATGACCTCGTACGTCGAAGCGAGCACGAACTCACCGGGATGCAGGATGAAGGCCTCATCGCCGTCCGGCTCCACCGTGCGCGTCAGGTCGACCTGCTCGACGGCCGGGTCGATATGCGGATAGCGGTGGTTCTCGAACACCCGGAAGTAGCGGTCGAGCCGCACATCGATGCTCGATGGCTGCACCATCGACGCATCGAAAGGATCAATGCGTACGCGTCCGGCGTCGATCTCGGCCCGGATGTCCTTGTCTGAGAGAAGCACGTCCCGAGGATACGCAGAACGCGCGGGCCCGCCCCAACCCGGGACCGCCCCGCGCGCCTGTCACCGCTCCTGCCGCGTTCTCCGCGGCCCTCCGCTACCGCTGCCCGGACACCACACGCACGGCATGCCGCAGCCGCGCGCAACGAGGACAGCGAATGAGCCGCCCGGGACCAATCCGCGCGGACCCGAGCTGCTGCATCGGGAACGAGGCGGTAGCGAAAATGTGCCCTTCGGCACAGCGGACGACGGTGCGCTCCATGGAGTCCATCAAGTCCCTTCCCCATCAAGCCGTGGACGAAAACGCCACATTAGGGGATGAACGGGACGCCGTTCCAGGCGGCACTCCGGCCCCCACGCTACGCCCCCAACTCCCGCCCCCAGCACCCGCATCCACACCCGTCTGACCCCTCCCGCACGACAAGAGAACCCCACGGCAACGCCGGGGGCCTGACATGGGGTAGAGTGTGGAACGCTGCACAACCGATCAATCGCTGTGCTTCGCGGGTGTAGTTTAATGGTAGAACATGAGCTTCCCAAGCTCAGAGCGCGAGTTCGATTCTCGTCACCCGCTCCACGACTGAGGCCCAGGTCATCGACCCGGGCCTTGTTTGTTGTCTAGACCGCTCTGGGCCCGCGCACCCTTTCGCGTGCCACAAGTGTCCTGATGGGGCATCAGGTCGGCCATTGGACGGCGCTTCGTGACCGGGAGCGGGAACACGAGCCCGCGGGCGGCGCTGACCGAGCCGATGCCGGCTCCCGACGTGGGTCGGTGCCTGGTGCCTGGTGCCTGGTGCCTGGTGCCTGGTGCCTGGTGCCTGGTGCCATGATGGAGCGCCGGTAGATCAGCTGCGCCCGCTCGGGCGACTGCCCTCGCGGATCATCAGGTTCTTCAGCTTGGCGCCGGTGGCGGTGGCGGTGGCGGTGGCGAGGGTGTTGCCTGTGTGCCGCAGGCCGCAGCAGCGAAATTCCGAATTTCCTGTCGGAATCTCACGGCTGGTGCCGGATGAAGGCCGGATCCGATGTGGTGCTGAGACGTGCAGGTCGCGTCTGTACCTCGCTTCGCGTTGAAACGCCGACGCCTGCTGAGCGGCCGCGTCGGGAACAGTCAGGCCGGCCGGCGCGGTTGCATCGACTGAGGGAGCAGCGTCGCACGGGCGGGGAGCGTGGAAACCACAAGGTCGTCCGCCCCACCAGGATCCGGGCCCCAGGATTCGCGCTGCGCCCGTCGCGCACTCGGAGCAAGACGTATTTCTGCAGGAGGACTGTTTCATGATTGACCGGCCCTTGACGCTCATGGCAGTACACGCCCACCCCGACGACGAGGCGACCAGTACCGGAGGGGTCCTCGCGCGGTACGCGGCGGAAGGCATCCGCACGGTTCTCGTGACGTGTACCGACGGCGGCTGCGGTGACGGACCGGGGGGTGTCAAACCGGGCGACGCCGGGCACGATCCGGCGGACGTTGCCTTGATACGCCGTCAAGAACTGGAGAAGAGCTGTGACGTCCTGAAGGTCAGCGATCTGGAGATGCTCGACTATGCCGACTCCGGGATGATCGGCTGGCCGAGCAACGACGCCCCCCGATCCTTCTGGCAGACCCCCGTGGAGGAAGGCGCAGCCCGACTTGCGGAGCTCATGCGGCGCTACCGGCCCGATGTGGTCGTCACCTATGACGAGAACGGCTTCTACGGCCACCCCGATCACATCCAGGCCAACCGCATCACGATGGCGGCGCTGGAGATGACCGCGCTGACACCGAAGGTGTACTGGACGACGATGCCCCGCTCGGCGATGCAGCGGTTCGGGGAGACCATGCGCGAGTTCCATGAGGACATGCCGGAGCCGGATCCCGCCGAGGCCGCCGCGATGGCCGAGATCGGCCTTCCTGACGACGAGATCACCACGTGGGTGGACACCGCCGCATTCAGCAGTCAGAAGTTCGACGCGCTGGCCGCGCACGCCAGTCAGGGCGAGAACATCTTCTTCCTCAAGATGGGCAAGGAGAGGTTCGGCGAGTTGATGGGCACGGAGACCTTCGTACGTGTCAAGGACGGCACCGGCGCGGCCGTGCCCGAGAACGATCTCTTCGCCGGACTGCGCTGATCCGCCCGCGCGACCGGGGCCCGGGAAGGCTCAGCGGCCTCAACGGGCCTACCCACCCCGTCCCATTCCGAGGAGCCGCCATCCAGGTGGACCAGCACCCAGTTCCCCGGCGGACCATCTCTCCAGGTCAGAGGCCGTTATATGGCCGAGGGTCGGGGTGATTCCCAAGCTCAGAGCGCGAGTTCGATTCTCGTCACCCGCTCTTGTGCGAGGCCCCAGGTCGCAGACCTGGGGCCTCGATGCTGTCGAGAACTCTGCGGGCCCTGCGGGCCCTACTCCGTGCGCAGGGCCGTGGCCGTGCGGGTGCTGGCGGCCCAGCCTGCGGGCAGGAGCGCGCCCAGGGTGGCGATGAGCAGGCCGCCGAGCGAGAGCGGGAGCAGTTCGGCCGCGTGGTACACGGCGATGACGGAGCCGGGAAAGCGGAGCCCCACGCTGTCGCCCATCGCGGGGATGATCCAGCCGTGCAGGGCCACACCGAGTGGCACGCCCAGCGCGCCCGCGACCAGTCCGGTCACGGCCACTGAGGTCAGGACCGTCGTGACGGTCTGCCGAGGGGTCATCCCCAGCGCCTTGTGGACGCCGATCTCCCGGACGCGTTCGCGGGTGTCGAGCAGGACGCCGTTCAGCACGCCGAGCGCGGCGACGGAGACGAGCATCAGGGTGAGGACCGCGGACAGGGCGTTGAGCGTAGCCACCATGTCGCTGCCGCCGTCGAGCCCGCCGGCCCGGGCGGTGACTCCCAGCGGTGTCAGGTCCTTGTTGAGGGCGTCGACGTAGTCGGACACGTCGACGCCTGCCGTGACGGCGATGTGATGGCTCGTCTCCGCCAGGTCGGGATGTGCGGCCGTGAGGGTCGAGGCGTCGGTGAAGAGCTGCATGCCGTCGTGACGGGGGTCGAGGACTTCACCGACGATCCGGGCCGTGACCGGCCGGGTCAGGCCGTTCAGGGTGATGGTGTCGCCGATGCGGGTACCGGTGGCGGCCAGGAAGGGGGTCGGGACCACGGCCTCTCCCGGCCCGTCGATCCAGCGGCCCGCGACCATCGTGTAGCCGCCCCAGGAAGCGTCTCCGGTGAAGGCGATCACGTCGATGGTGCCGGTTGGTCCGGACACGGTCGCCCGTACCGTCGAAACGCTGTAGTACTTCCCGGTTCCGGACGCTGCCCGAAGGAGCGTCCGCATACCGGATGTACGCGGATGTTCCGGCAACGCCGCGAGTGCCGTGACTTTCGTCGCGCGCCGGCCGGGGGTTGCGGGACAGCCCTTATCGTGTGCTGATGAGCGAGGACGCGTGGGCGGGAGTACGGGAGCGGGTGCTCCGGCTCGCCGGGCGCCCCGGGGCCGACAGCGTCTTCGGAGCACAGGGGCATGGCTTTCGTCTCGGCCCGGTCATGAGCGAGGGACAGCTCCAGGCGCTGGAGGCGGACCTGGGCGTGGGTCTGCCCGCGCAGTATCGGAGTTTTCTCCTCCACGTCGGAGGAGGGGGAGCCGGCCCCGACTACGGTCTGATGACACCGTCCCTGGGCGACGGCGGGTGGCAGTGGCGCGGCATCGGGCTCGTCTTCTCCGCGCAGCCGACCACCGCCGAGTTCGCCGGACGGCCTTTCGTGGCCGAGGCGTTGCGAAGTGAGCTTGCCGCGCATGAGGAGCAGGAACCCGAAAGGGACGCCTTCGCGGCCGACGAGGAGTTCCGCCGCGCGTACACGGCGTGGGATGCGCGCTACGAGGAGCTGTACGACGCGCAGGGGGCGGGCGCGGTGTTCCTCAGCGAGCAGGGATGCGGCTATGCGTCGCTGATGGTGATGACGGGCCCGCACCGAGGTGCCGTCTGGGAGGATCTGAGACCGATGGACCGGGAGATCGAGCCGACCGGGCACGACTTCACATCCTGGTACCGGAGTTGGCTCGACCGCACCGAGCAACGGCTCGAAGCCTGACATGGTGAGGGGCCGGATCACCGTCAAGAGTCACCAAGAGCCGTCAAGAGTCACCAAGAGCCGTCAAGAGCCGCCAAGGGCTGTCCGAGCCGCTGCGCGACGTGTTCGGCCTGGTCGTTCTGGACGCGCCGGCCTTCCGCGAGGCGGCGCAGGCCCCCTTCGCCCCGCCCTGCTCGCGGGGATGGGTGACGGCGGTCAGACGGCTTCGGGAGCGGCCGGGGGCCGCGGCAGCGCACCGGTGAGAGTGAGGGTGACCAGTCGCACGGCGAGGTTCTCGTCGAGTGGGGCGCCGCTGATGAGTGCGCGGGTGAACAGGGCTCCGCTGATGGCCTCGATGACGAGACCGGGGTCCGTGTCCGGTGCGAGTTCGCCGCGCTCGACGCCCCGGCGGACCATGACGGCGCCGCGTTCGAGGCGTTCGGTCCAGTAGGGGAGGCGGCGGTCCGGGAGGGTGTCGTCGTGTTCGGCGCTCAGCCGGAGCAGCGCCGCGCCCTGCGACGTCGCGAGCAGCCGCGCCAGCGCGCCGAAGTAGGCGGCGAGGTCGTCGTGGACGTGTCCGGTGTCCGGCACGGGCATCGCCGCGTCGAGCTGTTCGGTCAGCGCTTCCAGGATGAGGTTCTCGCGGCTGCCCCACCGCCGGTAGATGGAGGTCTCGTGGACTCCGGCGGCGCGGGCGACGGCACCGACGGTGGTACCGGCGAGCCCGTGTTCCGTCAGCACCTCCACGGTGGTGGCGAGGACGGCGGAGCGCATACGGGCCCCTCGGCGGCGCAAGGGCGGTGCGTTCTGGTCGGACGAGGCCATGATCCACCTTAACGCAGGATCAGTTGCTTTCCCCCTGGGCCGGGCGTACATTTCATTGCAAGGCGACTTGCGTTAAGGGGTTCGTGGCCCCGGGGTCGCCGCCGCGTCAAGGAGGCCATGTCATGTCGCAGATGCTCGCCGCCCGGCTGCACATACCCAGCCGCACCCTGCGGATCGAGGAGGTGACGAAGCCCGTACCCGGCCCCGGCCAGGTCCTGGTGAAGGTGGAGGCCGCAGGCGTCTGCCTCTCGGACGTCCACCTGATCGACGGCACCCTCACCCCGCTGCTGCTGCGCGACGACACGGTCACCCTGGGCCACGAGGTGTCCGGCACCATCGCGGAGACCGGACCGGGCGTCACCCGCTGGACCCCGGGTCAGCGGGTCGTGCTGTACGCCGGCGAGATCCGCGACGGCGTCACGTACACCCGTGGCGTGGACTACGACGGCGGCTGGGCCGAGTACGCGCTCTCCGCCGAGAACGCCCTCACCGAACTGCCCGCGGCCATCCCCTTCGACCAGGGCGCGATCATTCCGGACGCGGTCTCCACACCGTGGGGCGCGATCACCGTCACGGGTGCCGTGAAGCCCGCCGAGGCCGTCGGCGTCTGGGGCGTCGGCGGGCTCGGTGTCCACGCCGTCCAGCTTCTGCGGGCCGTCGGCGCGTGCCCCGTCGTCGCGGTCGACCCCAATCCCATCGCCCGCGAGCGTGCTCTCGCCCAGGGCGCGGACCTGGCGCTCGACCCCGCCGACCCGGCGCTGCCGGAGCGGATCGGCGAGGCGACCGGTGGATCCGGTCTCGCCGCCGCCTTCGACTTCGCCGGTGTACCGGCCGTCCGCGAGCAGGCGCTGTCGGTGCTCGCACCCAGGGGCCGGCTGGTTCTCGTGGGCCTGACCGACAAGCCGCTGACCGTCACCGACGGCACCCGCTTCAGCTACCTCCAGCAGCAGATCCTCGGCCACTACGGCTCCGATATGCCGGTCGCGCTGCCGCAGCTCCTGTCCCTGCTCCAGGGTGGCCGGCTGGACTTCTCCGGGTCGATCAGCGGTGACCTCCCGCTGGCGAAGGCTGCCGAGGCGGTGGAGCGACTGGAGAACAAGACCGGCGACCCGATCCGGTTGATCCTGCGCCCCTGACCGGACAGCCGCCTGTGCGGGGCCGAGCCCCGCTCAGCGCACGGGGAAGCCGAAGGAGTACCCCTGCTGCTTCAGCCAGGGCAGGATCTCGCGCAGGGCGGCCAGGGTCTGGGAGCGTTCCCCTCCCGCGTCGTGGAAGAGGACGGTCGGCCCGTTGGAGATCTCCTTCTTGACGGTGGCGACCATCGCGTCCACGCCGGGGTGCTCGAAGTCCTTGGTGTCGACGTTCCAGCCCAACGGCCGCATGCCCCGGGACGCGGCGAGTTGTCGGCTGTACGGGGTGAAGGCACCGCCAGGGGCCCGGTAGTACTCCGGCCGGACGCCCCCGGACGCCTTGGTGATCATCTGTTCGGCGTCGAGGATCTGCTGGGACTGGTACGCCTCGGACTTGCCGTCCATGGCGGTGTCGTGCGAGACCGTGTGGTTGCACAGCCGGTGTCCGGCCGCCACGACCTCTTTGACCAGGTCCGGGTGTGCCTGGGCCTGCGTGCCCACCATGCAGAACGTGGCCTTCACACCGCTGTCCTCCAGCAGTTGCAGCACCTGCGGCGTCCAGACCGGGTCCGGTCCGTCGTCGATGGTGATGTTGACGCCCCGGGGGCCGCGGTCCGAGGCGTGCGCGATGTCCGCCGACACCTTGGTCACGGTCCGGTCCTGGTGCCGGGCGGCCGGGGCCGAGGCCTGCGGTTGCCGCGCTCCGACGGTGTCGGCCTGCGCGGTCCACACCGAGGTGGCGGCGGCCACCGCCGTCACCCCGAGCGCCGCCGCGAGAAGCCGTCCGTGCCATCCCCTTCCCTTGCGCCTTGCCATGTCCGCCCGCCCCTTTGTCGTCTCCACCGATGCCGTGCACTCATGAAGACATACGAACGCTCGTTCAGGAACTCTCTGTTACCGATCGCGGACGAATCCGCAGAGGACCGGCGACAACCGCAGGAGCCCCGCGACAGAGGAGAGGCGCGAAGGCGTCCGGGAGGCCGGTCGAGAAGCTCCCGTCGGGGCCGACGAGTTCGGCGGGTCCTCCGGACCGGTGGGCCGGGGCGCGGACGACTGGCTCCCCGGACCACGTCCGCCGGTCCGGGCCTCCGGCACGGACCGGCGCTCTTCGGACGGTCGCCCGCCACGTGCTCGTGGAACGCCTGGAGCGGCGCCGACCGGTCCTCCTAAGCTGTTTCCGCGCGGTGACCGGGGAGGCAAGCGGGTGAATCGGCACGGACTCACGAACACCATCAGCGGGGGGACCTACGAGGGGCCGGTGATCCAGGCGGCCTCGGTCACGGTGCGGGCGCCCGTCGAGCCGGCCGAGTCGACGGAGCCGTGGGTTCGGGCCGTGCTGAGGTCAGGCGTCTGGGCGCACGCGGCCCCGCGCGACGTCGAGGCCCATCTGAAGCACGCGGCACGGCTGGCGGGGAGACTGGCCACGGTCAGGGACGAAGCGGAGCAGCGGATCGCGGGGGACGCGTGGGCCGATCCCGGGTTCGCGGCGCGGTTCGCGGACCGGGTGGAATGGCTGCTGGGCGAACCCGACGGCGCGCTCGACCTCCATCCGGCCGAGGCGGGAATGCTCGTGCTGCTCCCGTACCTGTATCAGACCCACCAACTGCTGCTGGTGGCCTCGCGTCTGGAGGTCGATCCGACCGATCTGCGCCCACGGCCGGGGGCGACCGGGTGGCGTGCCGAGTACCAGTCCTTCCTGGCCGGCCACGACCTGCTGGTGAACCGGACCGGGCTGCGGCCGGAGGCGGCGCCGGCGATCGGATGGTGGTTGTACCACCGTTGGCTCGCGCAGGAGGCGAAGGGGGTGGATCTCCTCGCCGCCCTGACGACCGGGACGAGCGAACCGAGCGGGACGAGCGAACCGAACGGGACGGGCGAGTCGGCCGGGACGACCGTCGGGAGCGGCCCGCTGGCCGAGGTGCTGAGCACGCGACGGCTGCTCAGGATGTTCGCCGGGCTGCGGCTCGCCTCCGACGTCTGCAATGCCGAGCACCTGGGCCAGTTGGAGGCGGACGAACTCCTGCCCGGACCCGGCCGGCAGCGCATCCGGGAGCGGCGGGCGAGTCTGCTCCTGGCCGTCGCGTACGGCGCCGCGATCGAGCTCACGGTCCTGCCGGACACGGTGGTCGAGCACACCGGTGTCCCGAACGCCGTGGAACTCGACGGGGTACGGCGGACCCTGGACGGGATCGCGTGGGGCGGGTCGCCGGAACTGCCGGTACTCAAGGCGGTCTGTGAGCACGAGGCCGTGGTGGAGGCCCTGCGCGAGCACGCCGAGCGGCTGGACGGGCTTCTCCTCGCGGTCGGGCGCGTCGTGCCCGACCGGATCTCCCAGCCGATGCCGCCCCTGCCCGCACGGATCTCCGGGGACGGCGTGGTCCCGGCGGAGGGAACGTTCACCAGTGGTGCGCGGTTCCGTCTGGACGACCGCCGGGTGCGCGGTCTGCTCACCGGCACCCAGCTCTACAAGGACCGCGGTCTCGCCGTGCGCGAGCTGTACCAGAACGCCCTCGACGCGTGTCGTTACCGGCGTGCCAGGACGCAGTTCCTGGAACGGTCCGGCCGGCCCTTCCACCCCTACGAGGGCCGGATCGACTTCGTCCAGGCGGTGGACGAGGACGGCCGCGAGTACCTGGAGTGCGTGGACGACGGGATCGGCATGGGCGAGGCGGAACTGCGCGGTGTGTTCTCGTCCGCCGGTGCCCGCTTCGCCGAACAACCCGACTTCCTGCTGGAGCAGGCGGAGTGGGAGCGGGTGGAGCCCCCGGTCCGGCTCCACCCCAACAGCCGGTTCGGGATCGGGGTCCTGTCCTACTTCATGCTCGCGGACGAGATCCGGGTGACGTCCTGCCGGATGGGGCCGGACGGCGTGGCCGGTCCTCTGGTGGAGGCTCATGTCCTCGGTCCGAACCACCTGTTCCGAATCGTCGAGACAGCTGAACGGGGCACCCGGCCCGGCACTCGGGTACGGCTCTATCTGCAGGAGAGGCGCCGCTCGTGGTCGTGCCTGGACGCACTGGCCGGTGTGTTGCGCATCGCGGAGTTCCGCACGACCGTGGAGCACGGTGGGCGTCGAAAGGCGTGGGAGGCCGGGGTCTTTCAGCCGTCGGACAGCCGGACTGCCGGTGATCTCGTGGAATGGGAGGACAGTCCACCGGGCGCGCGGGTGATCTGGTGCGAGCACGGCGGCGTGCTCCTGGTGGACGGTCTCCAGATCGAGCCACGACGGGAGGTCGGAGTGCTGTCGGGCGTCAGGGGCGTCGTGGTGGATCTGAGCGGGGACCACGCCCCGCGCCAGCTCAGTACGGACCGCCTCATGGTGTTGAGCGACGTGTCGGCCCAGGTCGAGGCACTGCTGACGGCGGCGGCGCCCGTCCTGGTGACGAGCGGAGCGGAATTCCTCACCCTGCACTGGATGCAGGAGGTCGCCGACAGCAGCCCGCGAACCGCGGACCTGGTGGCGGAGGCGGCACTCGAAGCGGGGGTCGGTTTCCGGGTCCGCAAGGGGATGACGGTGCCTGCGGCGGCCGGCTGTTTCCCGCTGGACCGGGCGCTGCTCAGCGGTCTGCTGACGTCCAACCCCCACTCCGGGCAGACGTCGAACACGGCGTTCCATTCGATTCCCGACCACATCCTGCTCTGGCGGATGCTCGCCCACGAGGGGACCGATCTGGCACGTGAGCTGGCGGAGCTCGTACCGGAGCTGGCGGAGCCGCGCCGAGTGGCCACGGCCCGGCCCTCTGATCTGGAGCTGCTCACCGGGCAGCGCGGCGCGTTCGGTATCAGCAGGCCGTCGGACGTCTTCGGCGTCGCCCGGCGGCTCGGCTGTCACCCGGCCGGACCGGCTGGACGTCGGCGGCTCCTCGGCGTCGCCGACCTGGTCGTCCCCGGCCCGGCCGACTCGGGCGAGTGGGACTTCTCGGACATGACCTGGCTCGACACACCCCGGGAGCGTCAGCGTTCACACGCGACGATCAGCGACCTGCTGGACATCGGCGAGGAGTGCGGTGTGAGCGCGGCGCGAGCGGCAGAACGGCTGCGCGGCTACGGCATCGAGGTCGTACCGGACGGACTCCCGGAGGATGCGCCCGATGAAGTGGATCTCCGGCTTCTCCACTGGGACGGCGAAATCTCCCGGTACAACAGGATCCAGGACCACAAACCCGTGCCCCCGGGCCACGTGGCCCAAGCCGCCCTGCGGACGGGGCTGACACCGGCCGACGTCCGGCGCCGGCTCGAACGCTACGGCCTGGAAGTGGAGCCGTTCGTCTTCCCGGAGCGCCCGGACCGGACGTACGTCAACTGGCTCAGTCAGGAGCACGAGGGCAAGTCGCCGTGGGCGAGCGCCGTCGCGCCGCTTCCGCCCTGGCAACTGGTCGCCGCCCGGAGCTGGTCGGGCCTGTCCGCGGAAGAGGTGAGGGACCGGTACGAACGCCTGGGGTTCGTTCTGCCGCCGCGGGCGACCTGCCGGGAGTCGTCCGCCGATTTCGATCTGCTGGCCGGCGACTGGGGCGTCGAGTGGGAGCCCTTCCGGACGGACCGTGCGCCGACCTTCTTCCAGCTCATGGAGGTGTCCCACCATCTGGGACTGAGCCTGCGCGCACTGACCGACCGGCTGGCCGCCTACCGGGTGAGGACGGGCATGGTCCTGCCCCGGCGCACGAGCGAGATCGACCGCGATCTGTTCAACTACGACGATCTGCGGCGGCTCGGCTCCGACGAGTTGAGTGAACGGGACGAGCCCTGGTGGTTCCAGCTCGGCCCGGACGACGAGATCCCGTTCTTCCTCCTGGTCCTGGCCGCCCGCGACCTGGGACGGCGCCCGAAGGAACTGGCGGCCCGACTGCGTTCCTACGGCCTGCGGGTGTCCCGCGACGACCTTCCGCACGGGGTCGGCCAGCGCGACGCGCTGCGTCTGCTGACCGCCGACGACTATCCGATGCCACGGCCGGGGCAGCCCGCGATGTCACTCGCCCAGCTCGTCCGGATCGCCAGGCGCGTCGATCTTTCACCGGCGGACACCGCCCGGCACCTCCGCGACCTCGGCGCCCATGTCGGCGACGTGGCGGACACGGTACGGGCCGCCCTGGCGCGGGTGCCGTACCGGTGACACCGCATGCGACGCGGCGGGCCCCGTCCACCACCGCATGCGATGCGACGGGCCCCGTCCACCACCGCATGTGATGTGGCCGGCCCCGTCCGCCTGCCGAATCAGATGTGACCGGCTCCGCCCTCCGGTCCTTCGGTGGTCGAGAAGATCCGGTCCAGATGGTGGCGGAGTACCGCGAGGGCCGATTCCGGACTCCGCTGCCCCACCAAGATGCTGGTGCCCATCGTCGCCGTCATGGCGAGGAGGCTGATCGCCTCCGTGCGCGTGGCGGTGGCGGGATCGGTGAGGCCTGACGCCCGGGCCTGTTCGAGCAGCCCGGTCAGGGCGTCCTCCGCGGCATCGGGGTTCTGGAGGAAGGGCTGGGCGGCCAGCGACTCGTCGGTCACGGACAGGATCGAGTAGGAGCTGTAGAGGAGGTGGAAGGTGCGGCCCTCCTCATCGGTCGGCAGGGAAGCCAGCAGCAGCGCCTCGATCGTCGCGCGCGGGCCCGGGTCCGTACCGGCGGCACGGAGGCGGGCGCCCACCCGCTCGGTGAAACGGTCGGTCAGGTGCTGGAGCCCGTGGAAGAGCAGCTTCTCCTTGGTCTCGAAGTAGTACTGGACGAGCCGCAGCGACACACCGGCCTCGGCAGCCACGTCCCGCATGCCGACGGCGTGCAGTCCGCGTCGGCCGGCGACGCGAATGAGCGCATCGGCGATCTGTGCTCGCCGTTCCTCGTGGTCCACGCGCTTCGGCATGTTCTCGTCTTTCCGCCCGTCTGTGAGGGATCAGCCGCGTCTTTTCATGATACCGCCGTATCAACATCATGATACGTTCGTACCACGAAGAACGGATCTCCAGGAGGTGCCACCGTGCCCGCAAACACGCCCCGTGCACGCCGCGACGTCGGCCGTTACGTGAACGACTCCCTGCGCGACCGGTACTTCGCCGCCTGCGACGCGCTCTACGCGTTGGGCGCGCCCGCCCGCTCCGAGACCGACGTGGAGACGAGCTTCGGCACGACGCACGTCTACCGGTACGGCCCGGCCGACCCCGCCGACGAGTCCCGTACCCCAGTGGTGCTGTTCCACGGCGCGGGTGGGTGCTCCGCCCAGTGGTACCCCAATACCGCCGCGCTCGGCGCCGTACGGCCCGTCTACGCGCTCGACACCCCCGGCGACCCGGGCCGCAGTATCCAGCACGAACCCATGTGGCAGCCCGAGCGTGCGGCGCAGTGGATGGATGAGGCCCTCGACGCGCTCGGCCTCGACCGGGTCCACCTCGTCGGCTCCTCCTACGGGGGCTGGCTGGTCATCAACCAGGCGCACCTCCGCCCCGGTCGGCTCGCCTCCGTCACCGCCCTCGACCCCGGCGGCCTGGAGAAGGTGGGGCTGCGCTTCTTCGTGTGGATCTTCGCAAGCCTGTTCGCGACCTTCGCTCCCAAGGCGCTGCGCCCGCGCCTCGCCTCCTGGCTGGAACAGCCGGTGCTCGTCGTTCCCGAACTGCGCGCCATGATCCGGGCGGGCGTCCGCGCCTTCCGGATAAGCCGCCCCGCGCCGCTGCCGCTGTCTGACGAGGAGCTGGGGTCCATCCGGGTGCCCTTCTACCTCGTGATGGGAAGGCGCAGCCTGCTCGTGCACCCGAAGCAACAGTTGGAGCGCGTGCCACGGATCATCCCCGGTGCCCGTGCCGAAATCGTCGCGGCAACCGGCCACGCGCCGCAGATGGACCACCCCGACGAGCTCAATACCAAAATGCTGGGCTTCATGGAGGACGTCGACTCCCTCCCCGTCGACGGCCCGGTCGACGTGTAGACGTACGAGTACCCGGCCCGGTCGACGTGCGGACGGACGGACAGGGGGACAGGCGGACAGGGGGACAGGCGGACAGGCGGACAGGCGGACAGGGGTGGACGGAGGAGCGAAGGGGCGGGCGAGGGCCGTCCCTCGGTTCCTGGTGGATCGACCGGTCACGGTGATGTCACCCCTGTTGTCCGTTCGGTTCCCGGTCGGAGAGGCTGTCGAGCCGGAACGGGAATGATGTGTGAGGGGAACGAAAGTCATGGTCGGAGACAGATCGCGTCTGCACCGGGAGGGTGTGCGCTACTTCCACGCGGTGGAGGACGGGCTGACAGGGGTGTCCGGCCCCGGGGTGCCCGCCGACAACGAGGCCGGAGTGATCGGCTGGGGAACGTCCTGGCGCATGCAGGGGTATCTGATGATGGCCGAACGTACCGGTGATCCCCGGTACGTGGAACGTCTCGCCGAGCTGATCGACAAGGTCCTGGACGCCCGTGACGACGTGCGCGGCATCGAGGACCACCGCGGTCGCAGTCGCCCGGTGTGGAGCACCGCGGGGAAGTTCACCGCCTGCTCCGTCACCGTCCCGGACACCGAGGACCGACCGGCCCTGGACGTGAGCATCTGCCCACCGCACACGCGGAATCTGCTGGTCACCGTGGAGGAGGAGCCCGAGGACCGGTTCTCGCTGACGGTCACCGGTTCCGCGCGCAAGAACGCCTTCGCCGTGGACGGGCTGAGCCTCGACCCCGCTCACGCCCGTCGTGCCGATCTCGCGCTCTACGCGGCGTACGAGCAGCGCAGCGGCGTCACCGCCCGGCTGTTGACGACGGACCGTCGGCGGATTCGTGCCGGCGTGTACACCGCCCGCCCCGCCATGGTGGCGCTCGCCGCACAGACCGGGATGATCGCCTACCCCCTGGCCGGCCTGGTCCGCCTGGGCCGGGAACGGCCCGAAGTGGTCCCGCCGTCCGTCCGTGCCCGGCTGGACGGTTACCTCGATGCCGCGGTGAGTGCCGTCCGTGCCCATGACGAGCAGTGGGGAACCACGAGCGACGGCCGGGGCTTCTATCGCTGGCTGCCCGACGAGCCCGTCTCCTTCGCGGGCGCCGAACTCCCCACCAACGAGTTCCTGGCCATGGGTCGCACTCTGGTCCAGTTGGCCGCGGTGACGGGCGACGAGGAGTTCACCCGGCGTGCCGCCGCGATCGCGCGGTCGCTGCGGGACGACCTGACCGTGACGGACGGTGTGGCGACATGGCCGTACTGGCCGAGTTTCGGCCGGGTGTACCGGGGCTGGTCGGCCACCGGCTCACCGGAGGACGACGGCTCCCTCCACCGGCCGTCGTACGCCGCGGTCACCGTTCCCGAGGACGTCACCCACGCCCTGATAGACATCGACTTCCTCTGCCTCTACCACGGCACTCCCGGCCTGCCACCGGTCTTCACCGAGGCCCAGATGCGTGCCGTGGCCGCCACGTTCACCCGTCACGTCGTCCGACGCCGCCGCCTGAGCACGCGCGTCGTCCACGACGTGGGCGGCAACGGCCGACCGGGCACCGACCGCGAACAGGCCCACGTGGCGGGATGGCTCCCGTTGCGCCAATGGTCCCCGGAGGTCGCCCGCCGCGTACGCGCCGTTCAGCCCACCCTGCCACCGCCGCCGCTGATGGGCGTCGACACCTACTGCGGCGCGCTGCTCGCCCGCTGGGGATGACCGGGCCCGGAGTCGCGGTGCGCACGGGGTGCGTCCCGCGGCCGGGCGACCGGTCGCCGGTCACGTCTCATGCCGCCCCGTTCCTGCCGCCCCGTCGCCTCGCATGCCGTCCCGTCGCGTCGACCGTCAGGGGTTCCTCGGGGCCGGTTCGGGGGTTTCCCCGATGCAGCCAACGACTCGGCTGCCCGAGGATCGGCACAGTGCTCGCACCCTTGTTGCCCATGCTGCCGACCTACCGGAGACATCACATGCGCCGTACCCCGCTCCTCGCCGCGGCGGTTCTGACCGCCACCGCACTGGCATTCGGCGCCGCCGCCCCCGTGCAGGCCGCACAGGGGTCTCCCGGCCCGGACCGCGAGGCGTTGCGGGAGGCGATCGCGGTGCACGCGGGCGACGGCGTCGCCGGCGCCGTGGCGCGCGTGAGTACGGCGGGGCAGACCTGGCACGGCGCTTCCGGAGACCTCGTCACCGGCCGTCCGGTCGACGACGAGGCGCACTTCCGCATCGGCAGCATCGCCAAGACCTTCGAAGCGGTGGTGCTGCTGCAACTCTCCGCGGAGAACCGGGTGGACCTCGACGGGACGGTGCAGCACTATCTGCCGGGCCTGCTGCCGAAGGCGTTCGAGCCCATCACCGTGAGGCAGTTGCTCGACCACACCAGCGGCCTGCCCCAGGACTTCGAAGGCGCTCCCTCGCCGGCCCCGGACGAGGTGATCGACGGCCGGTTCGACTACTACACCTTCGACCAGGTGATCCGGCAGACGCTGCGCCCCACGGACAGGCCCTGGCCCGGCCCTCGTTTCAGTCCCGGCACCAAGCAGGAATACAACTCCTTCGGCTACCGCGTGGCCGGGAGGCTGATCGAAGAACTCACCGGCCACTCCCTCGATCGCGAGATCACCACCCGTGTCCTGGTCCCGCTGAAGATGCGCGACACCTCCGTCCCCGCCCGCAACACACGGATACCCCGCCCGTATCTCCCGGGCTATGTGCCAAACGGCGCGGGCGCACTCGTCGATGTCAACGAACAGGGCGGCAATCCGTCCAGCATGATCTCCACCACCGCCGACCTCGACCGCTTCATCACCGGACTGTTCGACGGCCGCCTGCTGCGCCCCGCCCAGGCCGCCGAACTGCGCGCGCTGCCCCGGGGCGCGGACGGCAGGCCGCTCCCCTACGCGGACGCGTCCAACTGCGCCCTCGGTCCCGACCGGGGTTCGGCCTGCTACAGCATCGGTCTCATGTACTTCCCGCTGCCCGACGGCTCGGTGTTGTGGGGAAAGACGGGGAGCGACCTGGGCTACGGAAGCGGAGTGTTCGCCTCCCCCGACCTGAGCCGTCGTGGCGCCTACGGCGTGGGCACGGCCTCCGCCGACAACGGCGGCGCCACCGCCCTCGGCAGCCGCCTCGCCCTTGCCGCGTTCACCGGCCGCGAGCCTGTCGGGTGACCCTCGGCCGGAAGGCGGACGGGGCAGGGCGCGTGCGATTCCAGGGCGCACGGCACAGGTGGTGGTGGAGGTCGGCCTGCGTGCTGTTGTCCTGACCGTCGTCGGTTTCGCGGTCCGGGCACCGGTGAAGGACTGGTGGCCGGCGCGTGAGGCGTGCGGGATGACGAACGTGGTGGGCGAGAAGCTCGGATGCGGGGGCGAGAAGCTGCCCGCGCCGAAGCACGGGGCAGTTCCGGACACGGGAGCGTACGCACCTCGCGCGCAGGCCAAGGGCACCGCCTGCGACGCTCTCGCCACCACCCGTGTTCCGGAGGAGGGGCGTGACGGGCAGGTCCGTATCGCCGTCGCCGACGGCGGAGTCGTCGGACGCTGCACCCTTCGCGAAGGATCAGGTGCGACGCGGGAACTGCGCGAATCCGCGGCTGCCGCCGGAGCCGTGAGACGCCTGCCCGCAGGATGTCGTGATCCGGGGCGGGCGACCGGCTCCGGCGAACGCCGGGTGGACCGGCGGCGTGGGGCAGCCGACGGCCCACGCTCGGGGTCGTTCCGTGCCGAACATGTTCTCCTGCCTCTGCCCTTTTCTCTCCTCCCTCTTCCCTCCTCCCTCTTCTCTCTGCCCTCTTCCCTCTGCCGGACTGCGGAATGGAGCGACGAACGACCGCCTCACCGATTCGTCGGGCGGACGAGTTCGAGTCGGGCGGACGGGTTCGATTCGGCATGCTCCGCGACAGGGAAATCCATGCAGCGAGATCTCTGACGGATCGATGCGCGAGATCAAGGCTCCCGAATTCTCGGGCGCTCCGTCCCCGGGAGGGATCGGAAGAGAAACCCTTCGCCGGGCCTCGGCGTCCGCTTCACATGAACGCGCGGTCGTTGGGCGAGTACGGCGACGGACGACTTCTTCGGCGCTCCGGGCGCTCCCGACTCAGGCGATGACGACCGGCTCGCCGCTCAGCGCGACGCCCGCCCGGCGGAGTTCGCTCATCGCGGTGGTGGTGGAGTCGGCGGCGACACCGGCGGTGTAGTCGAGCAGGACCCGGACCGCGAAGCCCGCCCGGACGCCGTCCAGCGCGGTGGCCTTGACACAGTGATCCGTGGCGATCCCGACTACGTCGAGTTCGGTGACGTCGTGGGCGCGCAGCCAGTCGGCGAGCGATGTGCCGTCCTCCGCCGCACCCTCGAAGCCGCTCTTCGACGCGGAGTGGGCGCCCTTGCAGAAAATCTCGTCCACGGCCCCGACTTCGACGGCGGGGGCGAAGTTCGGATGGAATTCCGCACCTTCGCCCCCGACGACACAGTGCACGGGAAAGGAGTCCACGAAGTCCGGGTGTTCGGAGAAATGCGCACCCGGGTCGATGTGATGGTCGCGGGTGGCGACAATGTGCGCATACCCGCCGTCACCGCGTCGGACCAGGTCGGCGATGGCCACGGCGCGATCGGCGCCGCCTTTCACCGGGACGCTGCCGCCCTCGCAGAAGTCCTTCTGCACATCGACGACAATCAGCGCACGACTCACGGGTATTCCCTTTCCTCGGGGTGGAACCATTCGCCTGCGTATGGTTCCGTCTCCGGTGGTTCCCGGCGGCGGGGCGCGACGGGGCGTGGTGGCGGAACGTGTCGCCATTCACCCGATCGGTGCGGCGAGGAGCGGGTATTCGGCGCGCCGGGTCCGGCCCCTGGCGGGACGCCCCACGAGGCCCGGCGCCCCCGATCGCCCCGGACCGCATGCGGTGGGCACCATGGCGGCGATCCGGGCCGCGGTGGCTGCTGCGGTGACGGTGATCGGCCGTGACAGGGCTGGGGCCGGGTGGAGCGACGCCGACACGTTCCCCGGGCTGTGCCGGGACCGGCTCGCCGACGGCGACCACGGGGTGCCGCAGGCCGCCCACCCGGAGCGCTGTCCCGCCATCCCGGCATCCCGGCATCCCGGCATCCCGGCATCCCGGCATCCCGGCGGACGATCGCGGACGGCTCCGAGCCCGCGCGGTGTGACCCGGATCACCGGAATCACTGAGGTCACAGGAATCACTGAGGTCACAGGATCACCGGGGCAGGGTCCCGTGCCTCTCCACGCCCCTCCCCTCCTGTCCCCCTCCTGGCCCCCGCGTCGGAGCCATGGCCTCCCGCGCCGGAGCGGCGGCCTTCCCGCTCCCGTCGTGCGACCGGCGCGGCACACGCCCCGCCTCGCGACGCGGCGACGGCCCGATTCGGCCAGGCCCCCGGGCCGCGCCCCCGCACCGCTCCCGGCCGCGCGGCGCCGGTGCGAAGGCAGGGCCCGGACCGGTTCCCGCCGGGCGCCGGAGGGGTCGCGGCCCCGACCAGCACGCCCCCGCCGGGGACGCTGCGCGCCACTGAATTTCCGTCACATTCCCGTGAACATTCCCGCCCGTTACCGAAGGCGGCACGGGCCAGGGTTTCGGTGCCGGATGTGAACATTCCGCGCCAAAAGTGCAACTGGCATGCCCGTCTTGACAATTACCCAACAGGCCGATGCTAAGATCATCTTACTTCCAGTGGGCTGATGGCATGTGGGGGCATTCCGGAAGGAATGAATTCCTCGGCCCCGTTTTCGGAGGGGCCTTCCCCCCGTGACCCAAGCCGCGGCTCGACCAGCCCGGCGCAGGGGCACATGAGGGAGAGTCAAGCCGCTTTCCCAGCCATGGCACTTGAAGTGAGTCTCATGACATTTGTACAGGGCCCGCTCCTCTGGGCGCTGATTGTCGTAGCACTGGTCGCCGTCGGTGCCGTCCTGCGGGCTCGCAAGACCAACATCGGTCTGCGCAGACAGAACTCCCAACTCCGCGGCGAGCGCGATGCGCTGCAACGGCAACGCGACGAACTGCACGCCGCCCACACCAGCCTGTCGCATCGTCAGGCATCGGAGATGGCAGAGGTCCGCAAGGACGCCGAGGAGGAGACCAAGGCCGTCCTCAAGGCCGCCGTCCGTACGCTCCAGGGGCTCGCGGACGAACAGCAGGTGGTCGTCGAGAACGCGCAGAAGAAGCACGGCGACGACCCCGACATGCTCGCCGACCTGATGGCGATCGACCATGCCAACAGCCAGTTCGGCCGCCGGGCCCAGGGCATCGCGGTGCTCTGCGGCGGCTGGCTCGGCCGCCGGGAGACCGTGGCCTCCGTCTTCGACGTGGCGCGCAGCGCCCAGGGCCGCATCCGCCAGTTCGACCGTGTCCGGGTCAATGGGCAGGTCAACTTCTCGGTGGTCAGCAAGGCCGTGGAGCCGGTGGCGGTGGTCCTCGCCGAACTGCTGGCCAACGCCACCAACTACTCGGCCCCCGGCACCCCGGTCGAGATCAACATCCAGGCCGTGCCGAAGGGCGTCTGCCTGATCGTCGACGACGCGGGGCTCGGCATGGGCCAGGAGGAGAAGGACCGCGCGGCGGCCCTCCTCGCGCCCCAGGCCGCGATCAGCGTCTCCAGCCTGGGCATTCCGCCGCAGTTCGGATTCGCCGTCTCCGGTGTACTTGCCGCCCGCTACGGCTTCAGGGTCTCGGTGGACTCCGTGTCCCCCTACGGAGGTGTACGCGCGGTGGTCCTGCTGCCCGATGAACTGCTCACCACCGACGCGCCCGTACCCGCACCGGCCCCGGTCGCCCACGACGCGGGCGTGTCGACACTGCCCCGCCGCCAGGAGCCCGCGCCGGCCCCGACCCCGCTGTTCCCACCGCCTCAGCAGCCGGCCCCCGCCGCGCACTCCCCGGCACCCTTCACCACCGCGGGCGGCCTGCCCAAGCGTCGTCGCAAGAGCCCGGTGTCCGCGGTGCCTTCGGCCGAACCCGCGCCGGTGCGCAGCAACGAGGAAACCGCCTCCCGCCTGGGCGCGTTCCAGCGTGGAACCCGGTCCGGACGTGACATGACGACGATGGAAGGACCCGAGATCCAGTGAACCCCGATCTTTCCTGGGTGCTCAACGATGTGCTCCAGGTACCCGGCGCGCGGCATGCGATCCTCGTCTCCGCCGACGGTCTGCTGCTGGCCAACTCCAGCGAGATCGGACGGGACGACGCGGAGACCGTGGCGGCGGCGATGAGTTCCATGCAGTCGCTGAGCCGGGCCGTCGCGCCGTTCATCGGGGCGCAGACCCCGGGCCGCTGGCGCCAGACGCTCCTGGAGTACGAGCAGGGCTGGATCTTCCTGATCGCCGCCGGCTCCGGCGCCTACCTGGCTGCCGCCGCCGCGGCGGACGTGGACATGGAGGCAATGTCGTTCCGCATGCAGCAGCAGGTCACCGCGCTGGGGAAGGCGATGACCACGCCTCCCCGCCTGAACGCGGGCAGCGGCATATGACGGCGCCGGGCGAGGAGCAGTCGGTCAACAGCGGGTTCGTCAGGTCCTACGTCATCACCGGGGGCCGCGGCCTGCCCGACGCGCACGGGCTGTCCCTGGTCACCCTCGTCACCATCGCCCCCGACCGGCAACGGCCCCCGAACCAGAGCCCCGAGGTCCGGGCGATCTGGGACCTGTGCTCGGGCGGCTACCTGTCGGTGGCCGAGGTCGCGGGACGCCTGGAGCTGCCGGTGGGGGTCGCCAGGCTGCTGCTCAACGATTTAGCGGAACAAGGTCACCTGATGCGCCGCAAGGCGCCGCCGCCGGCTCAGCTCGTTGACAGGAAGATCCTCGAAGAGGTGTTGCATGGACTCCACGTCCGGTTCGGCTGAGAACATCTACGTCTCGGACGCGGTCCGGCGTGCGGCGAAGATCCTCGTCGTCGGACACTTCGCGGTGGGCAAGACGACGCTCATCGGCACCCTCTCCGAGATCACTCCGCTGCGCACCGAGGAGCGGATGACACAGGCGGGGGCGCACGTCGACGACCTGCGCGGTGCGCCCGACAAGGTCACCACGACGGTCGCGCTGGACTTCGGCCGACTGACCCTCAGCGACGAACTGGTGCTGTATCTGTTCGGCACACCGGGCCAGCAGCGCTTCGTCGAGCTGTGGGAGGACATGGCGCGCGGCTCGCTCGGCGCGCTGCTCCTCGTCGACCCCGCCCGGCTCGCCGACACCTTTCCGGTGATCGACCTGGTCGAGACGTACGGCCTGGAGTACGCGGTCGCGGTCAACAGCTTCGACCCGTACTCCCGGCACGCGGAGGAGGAGCTGCGCGAGGCGCTCGACCTGCTGCCGGACACCCCGGTCGTGTACTGCGACGCCCGGGACGAGAAGTCGTCCGCGCAGGCCCTGATCACCCTGGTCCGGCACCTCCTCGCGCGCGTGGCCTGACCGGGCACCGGCCGACCCGGCCGACCCGGCCGGCCGGTCGTCGGTCCCGCGGCCGGTCCGTCGCACGGTGCCGCGACGGCCGGCCGCACGGTGCATCGACGGGTCGGTCGTCGGTGCCGTGACGGGTCGGCCGCGCGCCGTCGGCCCGGCGGGCCCGCCCGCGCCGCCCGGCCCGTCGCGCACGGTGGTGCGGCCCCGCCCCGTCCACCGTTCCGCCGCTCCGTCATCATCTGCGGTACGGGTGGCCCGAACCGCCCGTCTCCGTCCCCCGTTCGGGTCCCGCGGGCCCGCGATCACATCGAGGAATCAACACATGGACTCGTCTCCGGGAACCAGCCCGTACAGCGCCCCCACCGGGTGCCCGATGCACGGTGAGCGGCAGACGTCGCTCTACGGGCCCGAGTTCGCGTCCGATCCGCGGCGCGTGTACGACGCGTTCCGGGCACACGGACCCGCTGCCCCGATCGAGCTGGCCCCCGGGGTGGAGGCCACCCTGGTCGTACAGCACGAGGCCGCGCTCCGGGTGCTGCAGAACCCGTCGTACTTCGCCCGGGACTCGCGGCGGTGGGCGGCGCTCCGGGAGGGACGCATCGCGCTCGACAGCCCGGTGCTGCCCATGATGGCGTACCGCCCCAACTGCCTGTTCACGGACGGCACCGAGCACCTGCGGCTGCGCAAGGCGGTCACCGAGAGCCTGAGCCGTCTCAACACCACACGGCTCAGCCGGGACGTCGAGCGGATCGCCGACTACCTGATCGACCAGTTCATCGAGCGCGGCTCCGCGGACCTGCTGGGCGACTACGCCAAGCTGCTGCCGCTGCTGCTGTTCAACCAGCTGTTCGGCTGCCCCGGCGACATCGGCGACCGGCTCACCCGCAGCATGTCGGCGATCTTCGACGGCGAGGACGTGCTGCGGGCCAACACGGAGCTGACGGAGTGCCTGATGGAGCTTGTCGCGCTCAAGCGGCGGCAGCCCGGCGAGGACATAACCTCTTGGCTCATCCAGCACCCGGCGGGCCTGCGGGACGAGGAGCTCAAGGACCAGCTCGTCATGCTGATGGGCGCGGGCGTCGAGCCGGAACGCAACCTCATCGCCAACGCCCTGCTCCTCCTGCTGTCCGAGGACTCCGGGAGCTCGCAGCGCCGCGGTGCCGGAATGCTCGTCGAGGACGCCCTCGACGACGTGCTGTGGAACAACCCGCCGATCGCCAACTACGCGACGCACTTCCCGGTCCAGGACATCGACCTGGGCGGCGTGACGCTGAAGGCGGACACCCCCGTACTGATCAGTTTCGCCGCGGCGAACAGCGACCCGGCACTCACCGACGCCCGCCAGACCCTGAGCAAGGGCGCGCACCTGGCCTGGGGCGCCGGTCCGCACGTCTGCCCGGCGAAGTCCCCGGCCCAGCTCATCGCCCTCACCGCGATCGAGAAGGTCCTCAACAGCGTGCCGGACCTGTCCCTCGCCGTCCCTGCCTCCGGCGTCGAGTGGCGGCCGGGGCCGTTCCACCGCGCCCTGGTGGCGCTGCCGGTCCGGTTCAGCCCGAGCGCCCCGCGGCGCGCCGCGCACGTCGCGAGCCCGGCCGGCGCGGCCCCCGCCCCCTCCCGTGTCACCGCCTCCGAGGGCGCCCCGACCGCGCGCCACGACGCCGCGGAGCCGCAGCGGAAGACCAAGGGCTGGTGGAGCTCCTTCCTGGACGTCTTCCGCGTGTGACGTCGGATGCGACAGCAGTGTCGCGTCGGATGTGTCGTCGGGCATGACATCGAATGGGTCGTCGGGTAGGGCGTCGGATGCGACATCGGGTGCCGCGTCGGATACGGCATCGGATGTCGCGTCGGATGTCGCAACGGATGTGTCGTCGGGTATGACATCCGACGTGTCGTCGGGTGTGACTTGGATGTGACATCAGGTGTGACATTGCGTGTGAGCACAGACCGATATCGATTCCGGATACGGGTTCTGATGAACAGTGACCGAAATCGTGCGGCTTTTACTCATAACTCGCCTTGTACAGAAAGGAACTTGAGTATCGATCGGCATATGACAAGGGGTCACCGGGGCATTTCTCTGTGATAGGGACAACAGGGATCGACGCTTGGCAGCGATATACGGAGGGGTAGGTTCTGGCCGTAACTACCATGAGCCCCGATCAAGGAACGCTGCGTGAGCGCTGCAAGTGGCACCGAACGGCCCGCCGACGACCGCCGTGCCCTCATCTCCCTCCTACGCCGCCTCAAATCGCCGGAGGGGCAGGCCGATCCCTACGGCCTGCTGGCCGAGCTGAGATCCATGGGGGACGTCGTACGCGCTCCCTGGGACGCGTACTTCGTCACGGGCTACGACACGTGCAGCGAGGTGCTCCGCGGCCGCGACTGGCTCGCTCCGGACTTCGCCTGGCAGGAACGCCAGGCGGACACCGAGCGCTGGAACGCGGTCGCCACCCGGGAGATGACCAAGACGCTCTCCCGCCTCAACGCGCCCGAGCACACCTGCCAGCGCCGCAGCCTCGGCAACCTCTTCGACCGCTCCACCATCCAGCGGCTGACCCCGCAGGTGGAGGAGCACGTCACGCGCCTGCTCGACGAACTCGCCGACAAGCTGCGCTGGGGCGAGGCCGACCTCGTCAGCACGGTCAGCGAACAGCTCCCGATCAGCACCATCGGCTCCTGGCTGGGCATCCCGCCCGAGGACTACCCGCACATCCTGGATATCACCCACAACCAGGTGCACGCCCAGGAGCTGCTCCCCACCCGGAGCGAGCTCAACGTCTCCGCGGAGGCGACCCTGCGGCTGCGCGCGTACTTCACCGAGCTGCTGCGGGAGCGTCGCGCGAACCCCGGCAACGATGTCCTGACCGGATGGATCCACCACTGGGACGCGGCGGAGCCGGACCGCGAGAAGGCCGACGAGATCCTCTACCGCCTCACCATGTTCGTCACCATCGCCTCGCTGGAGACCACTGCGACGCTGCTGTCGGCCATGGTGGGGCTGCTGGCCGGTGAACCCGGCCGGTGGGAGTGGCTCGCCGGGCACCCCGGACACATCGACGCCGCCGTCGACGAGGTCCTGCGCTACGACCCGCCCATCCAGATCAACACCAGGATCGCCGCCGAGGACACCGTGCTGGCGGGCGTCCCGATCCCGAAGGACAGCATGGTCCACGTGCTGTACGGGGCCGCCAACCACGACCCGCGGCGCAACGAGGACCCGGACGCCTTCGACGTCGAGCGCGGCGGCACCCACCTCACCTTCGGCGGCGGCGTCCACTACTGCCTGGGCGCGGCACTGGCCCGGCTGGAGGCGCGCGCGCTCCTCACTCAGCTACTGAAACGTTTCCCCACCTTGCGGGTCACGACACCGCCCACCTACGCCTCCCGTCTGGTCTTCCGGCGCGTGATCTCGATGGGCGTGTCGATATGAAGCTCTCGCTCGCCGACCGGCTGTCCGCGCGCATGCGCTCCCGTACCGTGCGCACCCTGCGCGAGGGCCCGGTCCTGCGCGTGGAACTGAACTGCCCCGCCTCCGGCAACGCCGTCACCGAGGCGATGCTGGACGACCTGCTGGCGGTGCTCGCGGTGCCCGACCCGGACGTCCGGGTGCTGGTGCTCAGCGGGGCCGGCGACGACTTCTGCCTCGGCGGCGACCGCAACGAGTTCGCCGACTGGCTCGACGAGGACCCCACCGGGCGGGGCATCCGGGTCGCCGGCGACAAGGCCCGTCGGGTCTGCGAGGCGCTCTCGGCCGGTCAGGCCGTCACCATCGCCCGGATCCAGGGCAGGGCGATCGGCGCGGGGCTGGCCCTGGCGCTCGCCTGCGACCTGCGGGTCGGCGCCGACACCTCCGGCTTCCGGCTGCCGGAACTGGCCCTCGGACTGCCCACCGCCTGGGGCGGGGTGCTGCCGCGGCTGATCCACGAGGTCGGCGCCGCACGCACCCGCGAACTGATCCTGACCGGGCGCGCCTTCGACGCCGAGGAGGCGCGCGAGCTGTCGGTCCTCCAGCGCGTCGTGCCCGAGGACGAACTCGACGCCGCCGTCACCGCCTGGGCCAAGCCCCTCGTGCGCCGCCCGGAGGCCGCGTTGCGGGTCACGAAGGCCCTGCTCAACTCGTACGCCGCCCCGACCCGGCTGGCCGATCCCGCCGTCCTGGACGCGGAACTGATGGCCACCGTCGCCGCCGCGACCCGTCGGCCGCGGCACACCGGGGGGAACGCGGCGGGCGCCGCACCGGGGACGGTCTGAGTCCGGCCGCGCCGCCCGTACCGGACCCGCCGCCCGTACCGCCGACGCCCGCACCGGACCCACCGCCCGCGCCCGCCGCCCGCGCCCGCACCCGTCGCCCGCACCGGAAACCCATCACCCGCGCCGCCCGTACCGCCCGCGTCTGTGACGCGGGTCACGGGAACCTCTCTCGGGGTGCCGGACAGCCGAGAGAGGTGAGCACACATATACGTACCCGGATACGGGCCGGGGAGCCCGGCGCGTTCGCGGAGCTCTTCGACGGCTGTGCCCGCTCGGTGTACAACCACGCGTTCCGGCTGACCGCCGACTGGGCGACGGCGGAGGACGTGATGGCCGCGACGTTCATGGAGGCGTGGCGGCTGCGCGAACGGGTCGACCCGGAGGGCGGCTCGTTGCGTCCCTGGCTGCTGGGCATCGCCACCAACATCGCGCGCAACCAGACCAGGAGCAACCGGCGCTACCGGGCGGCGGCCTCCGCCGCGGCCCGTGCCGAGACGGCGGTGCCCGACCACGCGGAGGAGGTCGCGGGCCGGGTCGACGACCGGCGGCGCCTGGCAGCCGCGCTCACCGCACTGGCCATGCTGCGAAGGCCCGAACGCGAGGTCCTGACCCTCTGTCTGTGGGAGGGCATGGGGTACGCGGCAGCCGCCGAGGTGCTCGGGGTCCCGGTCGGCACGGTCCGGTCCCGGCTCTCCCGGGCCCGCGCCAAGCTGCGCGGACTCGTCGGCACCGCACGGCCCGGCCTCCGGCCGGACGACGGCACCTCGAAGTCACGGCCCACGGCGTTCGAACCGACCGGACCGGATCGGGAACCCATGACAGCTCGCGGACAGGTAGGGGGAGACCGCCGATCCGCGGTCCGGCCCGCACAGGGAGGAATCCGATGAACACGGACCGGTGCCGGCGGAACCCGGCCGAACGGGGGGAGGGCGCGCCCGTGCTCCCGCCGACCGAACGCGATCTGCCGACGGGCCGTCACCAGTTCCACAAGGAGCGTCTGATGGCACAGATCCACCGGGAAGCGCAGCGGGAGGAGCGGCGGGGCACCCGCACCCACGGGACGACCGCCGCCGTGCCCGCGGCACGGCGCCTCAT
Source organism: Streptomyces sp. NPDC014734 (assembly GCF_043083325.1). NCBI lineage: Bacteria > Bacillati > Actinomycetota > Actinomycetes > Kitasatosporales > Streptomycetaceae > Streptomyces > Streptomyces sp. NPDC014734. The sequence goes on from NZ_JBIBYN010000003.1 coordinate 206,860, forward strand.
GCCGCGGCACCGCCTGATCGCCCTGCCCGCGATCGCCTGCGCCCTGGCCGGGGCCGTTCTCGTGGGCAACGCCGTGTTCGGCTCCCGCGGCGGGGACGGGGGCGTCACCGGGGGGCCGGTCCTGACCACGCCGGTCGGCGAGGCGAGCTCCGAGGGCGTGCCCCAGCTGCTCGACCGGATCTCGCTGGCGGCGGCCTCGACGACCGACCCGAAGAAGGGCCAGTACGTCTACATCGAGTCGAGGACGGCCGACAGCTACGAGAAGATCGTCGGCGGCACATCCGCTCTGGCCGCCGACAAGCTGCACCCGCGTCAGATCTGGAAGTCCCTGGACGGCACCAAGGGCTGGCTGATCGACCCGGCCGTCAGCGACAGCCCCGAGGGCGAGACGCTGAGCCTCCCCGACGAACGGGGCGACACCCCGGTGGCCACCCTGAACGGTCCGTCGTACGACTACCTCGCCCAGCTGACCACCGACCCCGACGCACTGTTGAAGAAGATCTACGCGGAGACGAAGGGCCGGGGCAGCACCCCCGATCAGGAGGCCTTCACCACCATCGGCGACCTGCTCGGCGAGAGCTACCCGCCGGCCGCGCTGTACTCCGCCCTGTTCAAGGCCGCCGCGAAGATCCCCGGGGTCGTCGTGGTGGACGACGCGGTGGACGCGGCGGGCCGGCACGGGGTGGCGGTGGCCCGGCTGGACGAGACGAGCGGCGAGCGCATGGAGTGGATCTTCGACCGGAAGACCCATGTCTTCCTGGGCGAACGCAGTGTCCAGGTCCGGGACGACGGCGGCGTCGTCAAGCGCGGCACGGTGACCCACACCAGCGCCGTCCTGAAGCGGGCCGTCGTCGACGGCCTCGGGCAGCTGCCGGGCGACGCCGGCTGAGAACGGTCCGGGGCACCGACCGGGCGGCTCCGGGCGGTGCCCGGCCGTCCTCGGTCGGCGCGGGACACCGACCGCCGTCCCCGGAAGCCGACCTGGGAGGACTGCTCCCCCGACCGGGGGATGACATGACGTGCTCCCGCGGTCCTGTGCGAGGGGGAGGGCGGGCGCCGTTCGTACTGCAGCGACAGTACGCGGGACTCCATGCAGGTGGACGACGACGATGACGCCCCCGGCCACGAAGGATTGAGGCATTCCTCCGGCCCCGCCGTGCCCCGGCGCGGCCCCGGCACGGCCGGAGGGCGGCTCATGCGCCGCCGATCCGTCGCCCGATCCAGACTGGAGCGCCTCTTCGTGGCTACCTTCCTCTACCGACTAGGACGCTTTTCCTTCCGGAGGCGGCGGCTCGTCGCCCTGCTCTGGGTGGCGGTCCTGGCCGCCTGCGCCTTCGCCGCGGCCAAGGCACCGACCGCCGCCGAGGACGGTTTCTCGATGCCCGGCACGGAGTCGCAGCAGGCGTTCGACCTGCTGGACGAGCGGTTCCCCGGCCAGAACTCCAACGGCGCCGACGCCCGTATCGTCTTCGTCGCCCCCGAGGGCCAGAAGGTGACGGCGGGCGCCAACAGGGCGGCCGTCGAGAAGGTCGTCACCGACATCGCGGGCGGCCCGCAGGTCAAGGGCGCCCTCAACCCGTTCGACATGGCCGGGGCCGTCAGCAAGGACGGCAGGACCGCGTACTCGACCATCTCGTACGACGTGCAGAGCATCGACCTCACCGACGCCACCACCAAGGCGCTGGAGGACGCCGCGGAGGACGGGCGCAGGGCCGGTCTGACGGTCGAGCTCGGCGGTTCGGCGCTCCAGGCGGACGCCGAGCTCGGCGGCACGACGGAACTCGTCGGTGTCGCCGTCGCCGCGATCGTCCTGCTGATCACCTTCGGTTCGCTGGCCGCGGCGGGCCTCCCGCTGCTCACCGCGATCGTCGGCGTGGGCGTGGGCGTGGCCTCGATCATCGCCGTCGGAATGTCCACCACGACCACCACGCTCGCCATGATGCTGGGGCTCGCGGTCGGCATCGACTACGCCCTGTTCATCGTCTCCCGCTACCGGACGGAGCGTGCCGAGGGGTACGACGCCGAGGAGGCCGTCGCCCGCGCCGTGGGGACGGCGGGTTCCGCCGTGGTGTTCGCCGGCCTCACCGTGGTCATCGCCCTGGCGGGGCTGTCCGTGGTGGACATTCCCGTCCTCACCAAGATGGGCCTGGCCGCGGCGAGCACCGTCGTGGTCGCCGTCCTGGTCGCGATGACCCTGCTGCCCGCACTGCTCGGCTTCTTCCGGCGGGCCGTCCTGCCGCGCGGGAGCAGGCGCGCCTCCGGGAGCGGACGCCGCGCCAGGAACTCCCGCGCCGCGGACACGGACGCGGACGCCGCCGAACCCAGCCTGGGCACCCGGTGGGCCCGGTTCGTGATCCGTCGCCCCCTCATGGTTCTGGTGCTCGGCGTCCTCGGCCTCGGCCTGGTATCCGTACCCGCCCTCGACCTCCGGCTCGGGATGCCCGGTGACGAGTCGCAGCCCACCTCCAGCACCAAGCGCCGCGCCTACGACGCCCTTGCCGACGGATTCGGTCCCGGGTTCAACGGGCCGCTCACCGTCGTCGTCGACGTCAAGGCGTCCGCCGACCGGAAGGCCGCGGCGGCGCGCGCCGAGAAGGAGCTCGCCGGCACCGACGGCATCGTGGCCGTGACCCCTCCCGCGTTCAACGAGGCGGGCGACACCGCCGTCCTCACCGCCGTGCCCGCCACCGGACCGAGCTCCTCGGCCACCACGGACCTCGTCCGCACCATCCGCGACGAGGCGCCCGGGCTGAAGTCGCAGACCGGCGCGACCATGCTCGTCACCGGCACCACCGCGGTGAACATCGACGTGTCGCAGAAGCTCAGCGACGCCCTCGTCCCCTACCTCACGCTCGTCGTCGGCCTGGCGTTCCTGCTCCTGATGGTGGTCTTCCGCTCCCTGCTGGTCCCGCTCAAGGCGGCCCTCGGCTTCCTGCTGTCCGTGGCGGCGGCCTTCGGCGTGATCGTGGCGGTCTTCCAGTGGGGATGGCTCGCCGACGCCCTCGGCGTCGAGCAGACCGGGCCCGTGATGAGCATGATGCCGATCTTCCTCATCGGTGTGGTCTTCGGCCTGGCCATGGATTACGAGGTCTTCCTGGTGACCCGGATGCGGGAGGCGTACGTCCACGGCGAACGGCCCGGCCAGGCGATCGTCACCGGGTTCCGGCACAGCGCCCGGGTGGTCGCGGCGGCCGCCGTCATCATGATCGCGGTCTTCGCCGGGTTCATCGGGATGAGCGAGTCGATGATCAAGATGATGGGTGTGGGCCTCGCCGCCGCCGTCTTCTTCGACGCCTTCGTCGTCCGCATGACGATCGTCCCGGCCGTCCTGGCCCTGCTCGGAGACCGTGCGTGGGGGCTGCCCCGGTGGCTGGAGAGGTTCGTGCCCCGGGTGGACGTGGAGGGCGAGCGGCTGGGCCGGGGCGGACCCGCGGCCGTACGGACGGACGCACCCGCGGAGACGGAGACCGGCCCCGTACGCGTCTGACACCCGCGGAGACGGAACCCGGACCCGTACGCGTCCGACACCCGCGGAGACGGAACCCGGACCCGCACACGTCCGACACCCGCGGAGACGGAACCCGGACCCGCACACGTCCGACACCCGCCCCCGGTCCCGAGCACCGTCGGGACCGGGGCGAGGTGCCGGGCGCGAGGCACCGGGAGGCCCCGTTCCCCGGGTGCCGTCGCGGGCGGCCTCCCGGCGCCTCGCACGCGACAGACGGACAGGTCGGCGACCATTGGTGGTGGCCGAGAAGGAAAGAAGCGTGGATGTTCACCGACTGGCGGCAGTGGACCCGACAGCACCCCCGGACCGTGAATGTGGCGGTGGCAGTGCTGCTGTGGGTCTTCGCGGTCTTCTCCAGCACCCTGACCGGCGCCCGGATCGTCCGTGCCCCGACACTCGCCTTCTGCCTGGCCGCCGCGGTGCCCTCCGTCGTCCTGCTGCTGGGCCACCGCGCGTATCCGCGCGGTGTGGTGGTGGTGACCACGGTGTGCGGGGGTGTCCTGGGCCTGATGGGCAACGCCATCGGCTCCGACCCCAGCCCGAGCGTCGCCGGCGCCACCCTGGTCGCGCTGTACCTGCTGGCGCTGCGCACGGACCTGCGCACCACCACGGTGTACACGGTCGGGTCCGCCGTCGCCCTCGTCATCGTCTCGATCGGCTGGGGGCACGGCGCGCTGCTGCGGCCCGACCAGATCGGTGTCCTGTCCTGCGTGCTGCTGGCGGGCGCGGTCGGCGAGTCGGTGCGCAGCCGCCGCGACTACGTGGCCGCCGTGGAGGCGCGGGCCGAACTCGCCGAGCGCACCCGTGAGGAGGAGGCCCGTCACCGGGTGAGCGAGGAGCGCACCCGGATCGCCCGCGAACTCCACGACATCGTCGCGCACCACATCGCCCTCGCCCACGCCCAGGCGTCCACCGCCTCGTACCTGCTGCGTACCCGGCCGGCCCAGGCGCAGCAGATGATGGACCAGCTCGCCGGGACCACCTCCTCGGCACTGCGCGAACTGAAGGCGACCGTGGGTCTGCTGCGCAGTGAGGGCGACCCGGAGACGCCTCTGGAGCCCTCTCCGGGGCTCGCCCAGCTCCCCGAGCTGATCGCCTCCTTCGAGCAGACGGGCCTGGTCGTCCAGGTGTCGGTGGAGGGGACGGCGCGGCCGTTGTCGCCGGGCACGGACCTGACCGCGTACCGGATCGTGCAGGAGGCGCTGACCAACGTCACCAAGCACGCGGACTCCGCGACGGCCTCGGTCCGGCTCGGTTACACGCGCCGACTGCTCACGCTCACGGTCAGCGACGACGGCGACGGCCCGCAGGCGGCGGGCACGCCCGGGTACGGCCTCATCGGCATGCGGGAGCGGGCCCTGTCCGTCGGCGGGCGGCTGTCCGCCGGGCACCGGGAGGCCGGTGGCTTCGAGGTGACCACGGAACTCCCCCTGGAGACGGAGCCAGAGGAGGAAGCCGAGGAGAAGGCCGAAGAGGAGGCGGAGGAGGAACGGGCGGGCGAGGAACAGGGAGAGACGGGGGCCGGGGGACCCGCACTCCAGCGGAACGACGACGGGACGAGAGGACGACACGGTGACCATCCGGGTACTTCTGGCCGATGACCAGGCATTGCTGGCCGGAACCTTCCGGCTGCTGATCGACGCGAACGACGACATGGAGGTCGTCGGTGTCGCGGCGGACGGCCGCGAGGCGGTGGAACTGGCCCGGGCCACGCGGCCCGATGTCGTCGTGATGGACATCCGTATGCCGGGGCTGGACGGGGTGGGGGCGACGGAGCTGATCTGCCGCGACGAGGCCCTGCGCGAGACCCGCATCCTGATCCTCACCACGTTCGAGATCGACGAGTACGTGACCCGGGCGCTGCGCGCGGGTGCCAGCGGATTCCTCGGCAAGGACGTCGCCCCCGAGGAACTCCTGGCCGCCATCCGCACCGTCGCGGGGGGGGGGGGGGCCCGGGGGGCGCCCCCCCCCCCCCCCCCCCCCCCCCCCCCCCCACCCCCCCCCCCCCCCCCCCCGCGCCCCCCCCCCCCCCCCGCCCGCCCGGCGCCACCCGGGCTTACCCCCAAACCCCCCGCCCGCCCAGCGGCGGGGGGGGGGGGGGGGGGGGGCGGGGCGGGGGCCCCCCCCCCCACGACAAAGCCAGGGAGGAGACGCGGGTCCGTTGGCCCCGTCCTCTGCAAGAACGGAACCGCGACGACGGTTCTCGAACGAAAGAGGATCAACAGCCGGTGAGACAAACCCTTCCCACGGTCCTGCCCGACCTCTCTTCCCCCCGGCAGAAGGTGGGCGCTGCTCTGACCGAATTCCTGGACGCCAAGGAACGTGCCGCGCCGGGAAAGGAGCTGCTCCATCTGACCTCCGCCCTGCGCGGACTCCTGACCGGCGGAAAGCGGCTGCGGTCCCTGCTCTGCCTGTACGGATGGCAGGCCGCCGGCGCAACGGGCGATATGAACGCTGCCGTTCGCACCGCCGCCGGCATCGAACTCTTCCAGGTGTTCGCCCTGGTGCACGACGACGTGATGGACGACAGCGACGTCCGCCGCGGCCGGCCGTCCGCCCATCGTGCGCTGGCCACCGCGTATACCGACAGCGGCGGCCCGGCGAGCAGGGCCCGGGCGCACGGTCTCGGCGCGGCCGTCCTTCTCGGAGACCTGGCCCTGGTGTGGTCCGATGAACTCCTTCACACGGCGGACCTCGGCCCGGAGCGGCTGGCACAGGTGCTGCCCCTGGTGGCCGAGATGCGGGGCGAGGTCATGTACGGCCAGCTCCTGGACTTGCAGACCACGGGCCGTCTTTCGGGCGATGTGGAGACGGCACTGCACGTCATTCGATACAAGACGGCCAAATACACCATAGAACGGCCCCTGCACATAGGGGCGGCAGTGGCCGGAGCCACCCCGCCCGTCCTCGATGCCTGCACCGCTTTCGGCATACCGCTAGGAGAAGCGTTTCAGCTGCGGGACGACCTGCTCGGGGTCTTCGGTGATCCCGCCAAGACGGGAAAACCGATACTGGACGACCTGCGCGAGGGGAAGGCCACCGTCCTGATGGCGCTCGCGGTCCAGCGGGCCTCCACCGCCGAACTGAGAACACTGCGCGAGCACGTCGGCAGAAGCGACCTCAACGAGGATCACGCCGCCGCGGTGCGCACGGTCCTGAACTCCACCGGCGCCCGGCAGACCGTGGAGGAAATGATCACGACGCGTCGGGCGGAGGCTCTCGCCGCTCTGGACAACGCCCCCTTCCCGGACGGCGTCACAGCCTCCCTGCGTCGGTTCGCCCTGGACGCAACAGCCAGACAGGCATGAGGCGTCACCGCGCACACCGTCTTCAGAATCCCGAGGAGAGGTCGCTCCATGAACGTCAGCACACCGTCAGGCACATCCTACGCCGCACGAGCCACCGAGCTGGTGGTCAGGTGCGACCAGGACGCATGGGGAAGCGTCAGCCCCTCGCTCTACGAGACGGCCCGCGTCCTCTCGGAGGCGCCGTGGCTGCCCGGGGAGCCACGGCGGATCGCCTACCTGCTGGACCAGCAGGCGCCGGAGGGAAGTTGGGGGGAGGGACCGCTGCCCTACCGGCTCCTGCCGACACTCAGCGGGGTGGAAGCCGCGCTGGCGGTACTGAGCAGGGGCACCGCGTCCGCAGAGGTCACCGGCCGGCTCACGACCGCGGTGGGCAAGGGCCTGGACGCCCTGCGATCGATGCCACCGGTGGACAGGTGGCCGGACACGGCCGCGGCGGAAATACTCGTACCCAGCCTGGTGGCCAGGATCAACGAGAAGCTGGACTCCGCGGCCACCGGCGGGGACCTGCCCGGTTTCAGCTGCGCGCAACTCCCGGTTCCTGACGGCTTTCACGTGTCAACACCTGCGCGCGTGGCCAAACGGTACGAGTCCACGGGCAGTCTGCCCGTCAAGTTTCACCACACGTTCGAAGGCATCCACAGCTACATACCGCCGTCGCTCGTCCCTGACGTCGAAGGCCTGCTGGGCAGCTCGCCGGCCGCCACCGCGGCACGGGCGGCACGGTCACCCGCCACCACCGCTCGGGCCGTCGCCGACCTGACCGCGGTGGCACGGCGCTACGACGGCCTCTTTCCCGAGGCCGCGCCGCTCCGTGTGGTCGAACGGCTCTGGGCCGCCGCCGCGCTGGCGCGCGCCCACCTGCCCGCCGCCGCTCGTCCCACTGTCCGCAGGTGGGCCGAGGAGATCTACGATCCTCAAGGCGTACGCGGTGCACCGGGCCTCATGACCGACGCCGACGACACCTCCATGGCGGTGCTGGTGGCCTCACTCGTCGGCCTGCCGTTCGGCCCGGCGCCGTTGGACCTGTTCCACAACGGCAGCCACTACGACTGCTACATCGGCGAGGACACCGGATCGGTCACCGCGAACGCCCACGCCCTCCAGGCACTCGTGAGCCATCTGCGGCGCCGCCCGACGGCAGAGCACACGTACGGACCCCGAGCGGCGAAGCTGAGCGACTGGCTGGCCGGCCGGCAGCAACCCGAGGGCCACTGGACCGACAAGTGGCACGCCTCCCCCTACTACGCCACCGCGCGAAGCGTCACCGCGCTCGCACAGCACGGAGGCCACCACGCGTCGAGGGCGGTCCGGAAGGCCGCCGCGTGGGCCGTCGGCACTCAGCGCGCGGACGGCTCCTGGGGCGTGTGGGGCGGCACCGTCGAAGAGACCGCATACGCCGTCAAAGTGCTGCTGAGCGCCGCCACCCCCACTCCGCAGCCGCAGCACACCCGGGCACTGGATCTTGCCGAAACGTACCTGCACGCCGCCTCGGACCCCGGTCACCGGCATCCCGCCCTATGGCACGACAAAACCCTGTACGCACCCACCGCGGTGATCGAGGCGGAGGTGCTCGCCGCACGGGAGCTGCTGCGGGCACGTCGTCCAGCCGCATGCACGGAGACAGATGTGGAAAGGACGGACGCGTGACTCCTGACATAGATGTGACTGCTGATGTCGATGTTCCGCCGACCGCGCCGGGGCGGCTGCCGCTCATCGGACACCTTGCGCCTCTGCTCAAAGACCGCCTGGAGTTCGTCGAACGCCTGCGCACCTACGGGCCGATCGTCCGTATGTCGGTCGGCCCCAAGAAGGTGACCGTGGTCAACTCGCACGAGCTGATCCACGAGATGCTCACCAGCAAGTCGGGATCCTTCTCCAAGGGGTTGCTGGGCGAGAAGCTCAAGCTCTTCGGTCGGTCGGCCCTGCCGGTCGCGGAAGGGGAGCCCCACCTGCGTCGGCGTCGCCTGCTCCAGCCGGCCTTCCACCGCGCGCAGATCAGCGGGTACGTCACCACGATGCGGGAAACGGTGGAGCCGTCCATCGCGGGCTGGCGTGAGGGGGAACTGCTCGATCTGAAGGCCGAGATGGGGCTCATGGCCCAGGACGTGGCCATGTCGGTGCTGTGCTCCTTCCGCGCGGAGCAGGAGCGGGCGCGGGCGATCCTCGACGCCGTCGACACGGTCTTCACGGCCGCCATCTGGCGCACCATGGTGCCGGTGTCCTCGCTGGAACGGCTGCCCACCCGCAGCAACCGGCGGCTCAAGGCCGCCCGCGGTCTGCTGCGCAGTGAGGTCGCGGACATCATCGCGGAGCGCCGGGCGAACCCCGACGCCCACGACGACCTCGTGACGCTGCTCCTGGAGGCCCGGGACGAATCCGGTGCGCCACTGCCCGACAACGAGATCCTGTCGGAGATCATCGGGCTGCTGGCCGCGGGCTCGGAGACGACGGGAGTCATGCTGGCCTGGCTGTTCCACGAGCTGGGCCGCGACCCCGAGCTGGAGCGCAGGCTGCACGAGGAGGTCGACTCCGTGGTCGGAGAGGGCCCGATCACCGCCGAGCACGTCCCCCGGCTCGCCTTCACCCGCAGACTGGTCAGTGAGACCCTGCGCCTGCACCACGCCGGCTGGCTGGTGACCCGGCAGGCCACCGGGCCCGTACGCCTCGGGGAGTTCACACTGCCCGCGGGGGAGCAGGTGCTGTGGAGTCCCTACGCCCTGCACCGCGACCCGGCCCTGTATCCCGACGCGCTGCGCTTCGACCCCGACCGCTGGCTGCCGGAGCGTCCCCAGCCGCCGAGGGGGGCCTTCATCCCCTTCGGGTCAGGAAAACGCATGTGCATCGGCGACGCCTTCGCCTGGACGGAGTCGATCGTCATCACGGCGTTCATCGCCTCCCGCTGGCGGCTGCGGCCCGTTCCCGGCGCAGCCGTGGAACCGGTCGGGCTGCTCACCGTGCACCCGTCGGACCCCCGTATGGTCGCCGAAACCAGGCAGCGGGCCGTCGCGGGGAGAGCCGCGTGAACCCCACCCGCGGCTCGGACGCGCGTACCCTGCCGATGCCCGACCTCCGGGACTCCTTCCCCGGCCCCTTCGCCACCAGTCCGTACGCCGCCGCCATCGAGGAGCAGACCGCTCATTGGCTCCGGTCCTTCCCCCTTGTCGGTTCGCCCGGCGCGGCGGAGGCCCTCCGCAACATCACCGCCCGGGGGGTGGCCCGTGTCCTGCCCACGGCGGACCGGGAAGGCGTGTTCCTCTGCGCCGATCTCTTTCTGTGGCTCACCGCCTTCGACGACGTGCACGGCGAGGCCGAAGGCGGCCGTGACACCGCCCTTCTGGTCCGTCGCATCAGCCACTGCGTCCGTCTCCTGGCCGACCACGACGAACCGGCGGAAGACGACGACGCCTACATCGCCGCCCTGCGGGACCTCCTGCACCGATTCCGGGAACGGTCCACGACCACGCAGTACCTACGGCTCACCGCGCATCTGCGGGACAATCTCCTCGGCATCCTCTGGGAGGCCCATCACCTCGACGACCACGACCGGATCACCCTGAGCGACTATCGCGCGATGCGCCCCCACACGGTCTTCGTCCGGACCGTGATGACGACCGCGGAGATCGTGCTCGGATACGGACTGGGCGACGATCAGCGAAGCTCGGCAGCGGTGCGGGAACTGGAGAAGGCCGTCGCCGACCTCGCCGGCTGGATCAACGACCTCGCCTCGTACGCGAAGGAGTCGGACGACGGTGGCCCGCCGCCTCTGAGCCTGCCGACCCTGTTGATCCGACAGCACGGTTGCGACACCGAAGAAGCGTTTCGCCTGGCTTCCCGCATGTGTGAGGACCAAGCGCGCACCGCGCGCCTGCACATCACGGAGCTCACCGCCGGCAGCGAGAACGCACTCGCGGATCACGCTCGCGCCATGGAAGCCGTCGCAGCCTCCTACGTGTGGCACATAGGGCATGCACGCTACCGGCGTGAGGCACGCCCCATGCCCTGAGCGTGCCCCGTCCCGGAACTCGCGGTCGTCCGGGACGGCCGTCGGCGGCCCGCCATTCCTTCGGTTCGGGCGTCCCGTACCGGTCCGGGAAGTCCCGAAGGCGGTGGGCGGCCGGGCGAGGGTGCTTCGCCGGTCGGCGGCAGGCCGCTGAGGTGTTGCTCACGGCTCCGTCCGTGGAAGGGGCGGCGTCCACCGGGGACGCCGCCCCTTCCACGGGGTTCTCCGCGCGGGGCGGGCACACGGAGTACATCGCCATCGCGGCGGAGGGCACCGGGCCGCTGCCCGACGGCCTGGCTTCCGCAGGCGGTGCCCTCCGCCATGACGCGCCGACGGGTCATCGGCTCCGCCCCGGCGGCCTGCACCACCTCGCCGGGTATGCGGCCTCGCCCCGAAAGGGAACCGCACCCCGGTGTGGAGGGGAGTCGGTCAGCCCCACGCACCGAGGGTGAACTCGGCGATCACGACCGAGAGCAGGAACGAAGCGGTGATCGCGACGAGCCCGACCGGGATGATCTTCCAGCCGATGTGGCGCAGCAGCGGCAGGTCCTTGCCCAGCGACAGTCCCGCGAGGGTCAGCATGATCGTGGCGATGGACAGAAAGTCCACGGAGCCGACCAGATCGTTGAGGGTTCCGGAGGCGAAGAACCACGGGCTGGACACGTACGCGCCCACTGTGGTGATCCACACGATCGCGGAGATCTTCCGGCTGACCTTGGCGAGGAACAGACCGAACAGCACAAGGCCCAGCAGCACGGCGTAGCCGCCGGCGATGTCCCAGCCGATCGTGCCGGCCGCGACCGAGGCGGTGCCCAGGCCGAGCACCGTCAGGACGCCGAGCGACAGCCCGAGCGGGATCCTGATCTCGCCCGAGGCGGCGGCGACTTCCTCCCGGAAGGCGCGGTTGGCGTCGGCGTCGCCCGTCGTGCCGTCCGGGGCGGAGTGGGCGTCGGGAGCTGAGGGACCGCCGGGAGCGGAGAGGGCGTCGGGCGTCGCCGTCTCCGGCGTGCGGGTCCCCCGTCGGCGGGTGAGGACGCGGTAGAACCGGTCCGCCAGCGGCAGTGCCACGTAGATGCCCACGTAGACCCCGAGGATGGTGGTGATGAGGTTCGACACCGCCGCCATGCCGAGGATGGCCTCCTCGTGCCCCGGGTACGCGGCCACGATGCTCGCCGAGGACGCGGCCATCATCGATCCCGAGCCGACGCCGGCGCCCATGGCGAGGGCCAGCGGGTCGAAGATGTTCCAGTTCGACACCAGCGAGGTCAGGAGCGTGATGAACACCGCTCCGAACATCGTGCCGAACACGTACATGGCCAGGACACCGCGGTACTGGTCGGAGTCCGGCCCGTACTTCTCCGAGACCATCGCGAAGGACGGCTCGCGGTCCAGCGAGAAGGTGGCTCCGACCGTGGCCCTGCCCAGGCGCAGCGCGACGGCGAGCGGCAGGGCGACGGCCACGGTGCCCAGCAGGTGGCCGATCTCCTGGAGCAGCAGCGCTGGCCCGGCCTTGACGAGCGTCGGCAGGCTGGGGCCGATGTTGAAGGCGAGCCGGGCGACCAGGAGCATCACGGCCACGCCGACGAGCGCGGACGCCACTTTCTGGAGGCGGATGCCGAGGGGCCGGACCTTCTGGACCGACACCAGCAGTCCCAGGATCAGACCCCACACCATGGGGAAGACGATGACGGAGCCGACGCCCAGGTCGATGTCGAGCTGTCCGACGGCCTGCACGACCAGGGCGATGACCAGGGCGAGAGCGGCGATCGGCAGGGTCTGACGCGCCCCGGCCACGCGCTCCTCGGCCGTGGCGGTGAGGCCGCTCATGTCGCCACCGCCTCCTCGCGGACGTCACGGCGGTAGGCCGCGGCCACGAAACGGGGCCGGTGCTCGGCGTGACCCGCCGCGTCGACGACGGTCCAGGCGAGCGCACGGGCCGCCTCGAACATCATGTCGTACGCCGGGGACGTGTCGGCGATCGCCGCGAAGGCATGGGAGTGGATGGGGGCGTCGGCTCCCGGAATGCTCAGCCACGGATGCAGGCTGGGGATGACCTGGCTGATGTTGCCCATGTCGGTCGAGCCGCCGGAGAGCCGGTCGCCGGAGGTGACGTCCCGCCCGAAGGCGGCCATGGCCGCCGTCCAGAAGCCCGCCAGCGCGTCGTCCTGCACGAGCGGCTCGTAGAGCGGCTCGGTGGCCTCGATGGTCAGCTCGGCGCCGGTCGCCAGGGCCGCGCCCTCGAAACACCGCCGGACACGCTCCAGCAGCGCCTCGTACTCGGGCAGGGTGAACGCCCGGCACTCGAAGTCGACGACGGCCCGCTCGGGGATGATGTTGGTGGCGACGCCGCCTTCGGAGACGAACAGCGCCACCCGCCGGTCACCCGGCAACTGCTGACGCAGCAGACCGACGGCCACCTGGGAGAGCGTGGCGGCGTCGGCGGCGTTGACGCCCTGGTGGGGTGCGGCCGCGGCGTGCGCCGCGCGTCCCCGGAACACGGCCCGGTACCGTCCGACCGCCTGCGCGGTGCTCCCCGCGGGGTTGTAACCGACGCCGTCCTGCACCGGGTGGACCATCAGGGCCAGGCCCACCCCGTCGAACGCGCCGGCCTCCAGCAGCAGTGCCTTCCCGCCGCCGTGCTCCTCGGCCGGGGTGCCTATCGCCTTCAGCGTGATGCCGAGTTCGTCGGCGTACGGGGCCAGGGCCAGCGCGGCGGCGACCGAGGCGCCGGCGATGAGGTTGTGGCCGCAGGCGTGGCCGATCTCGGGCAGCGCGTCGTACTCGACGCAGAGCGCGACCGTCAGCTCGCCGCTGCCCGCGGTGGCGGTGAACGCGGTCGGCAGACCGCCCGAGCCGCGCTCGACCGTGAACCCGCCCTCGGTGAGCAGCTCGGTGATCGCGGCGGCGGACTCGGTCTCCCGGAAGGCGGTTTCGGGACGCGCGTGCAGGGCGCGTGCCAGTTCGAGCACGCGGTCCTGCCAGTGCGACACGCCCGTGGAGGTGCCGGTCTTGAGCCGGTTGTCGGAGTCGGCGGGATTCTTCGTGGTCACGGGGTCTCCTAGTAGCTCAGCGAGGGGAACGGGGCGCCGGCGGCCCGGGTGGGCGTCCAGACGGCCTTGGTCTGCGTGTACTCGTCCAGCACTCCGGGTCCGGAGGAGCGGCCGTGTCCGGAGTCCCCGAAGCCGCCGAAGGGCACGGCGACGTGGATGGTCTTGTAGGCGTTGATCCAGAAGGTGCCGGATCTCACGGCGCGCGCCACATGGTGGGCGCGGGCGACGTCCTGGGTCCAGACCGCCCCGGCCAGGCCGAAGTTCGTGGCGTTGGCGCGGGCGATGGCCTCCGCCTCGGTGTCGAAGGCGTCGGCGCCGACCACCGGTCCGAAGACCTCGGTGGTCTCCAGCGGGTTGGCGGGTGTGACCCCGTCCAGCAGGGTGGGCGGCACCCAGTGTCCGCCTGCCAGCGCCGATTCGGTGAGCCGGTCGGGCAGCCGGGTGCCGGTCACCCGGCGGGCGCCGCCCGCGAGTCCGGCGTCGATCAGCGAGGTGACCGTGCCGAACTGGGGCCGAGTGATGATGGGGCCGACCTCGGTGGTGGGGTCGAGTGGGTCGCCCAGCCGCAGCCGGGACGCCCGCTCGGCCACGCGTGCGATGAACTCCGCGTGCACGGAGCGCTCCACGAGCAGCCTGGAGCCGGCCACGCAGGACTGGCCCGCTCCGGAGAAGACTGCCGACACGGCGCCGTCGGCCGCGCGGTCCAGGTCGGCGTCGGCGAAGACGATGTTGGCGCTCTTGCCGCCGAGTTCGAGGACGGTCGGGATGCCCGCGCCCGCCGCGGCGACCGCCACCCGGCGGCCGGTGGCGACCGAGCCGATGAAGGACACCTTGCCGACCCGGGGGTCGGAGGTGAGGGCGGCGCCGACGGTGGTTCCGAGTCCGGTGGCGACGTTGAAGACGCCGTCCGGCAGCCCTGCCCGGTGGGCGAGTTGGGCCAGCCGCAGTGTGGAGGCCGGGGTGAACTCGCTGGGCTTGACGACGACGGCGTTGCCCGCCGCGAGCGGTGCGGCCGAGTTCCAGCCGCCCGTGAACAGGGGCGCGTTCCACGGGGTGACGGCCACCACGACGCCCCGGGGGACCCGCTCGGTGTAGGTGTGCCAGTTCCCCGGGACGGGGATCGTGTGGCCCAGCAGCTTGTCCGCCCATCCGGCGTAGTAGCCGAACATCTCCGCGACCTTGGCGGCCTCGGCGCGGGTGTCGCGGACGGGCTTGCCGGTGGTTGCGGATTCGAGGAGGGCGAGTTCCTCGGTGTGCTCGCCGATCGTCCGGGAGACTTCGCGCAGGATCGCGGCCCGTTCGAACGGATCGGTCGCGGCCCAGACCTCGGCCCCGCGGACGGCGGAGGCCAGCACGGAGCCGGCCCCTTCGGCCCCGGCGTCGGCGTAGTCGGCGAAGCCCTCTCCGGTCGCGGCGGCGGTGAGGCGCACGGTCTCGCCGCGGCCGGTGACGACCCGGCCGTCGACGAACGAGCCCAGGCCCTGCGGGAATGCGGCGTCGAGAGCGGCGCGGGCGGTGACGGCCCCGGACGTGCTCAGGTCCGTCGGGAAGGTGGTGGTGCTCATGCTGCGGTGGCTCCTTCGGAGGTGAGGGAGGGGGCTACGGTGCGGGCGATCTCGGTGAAGTCGGCGCGAGGGCCGAGCGCGGCCAGGGCCTCCTGCCAGACGTGGCTGGCGGCGGCCAGCAGCCGCGGGCTCTCACCGCGCTGCCCGGCGGTCTCCACGGCGAGGGCGGCGTCCCGGGCCATGAGCCCCAGGGCGAACCCGGAGTCGTAGGCGCCGGTGAGCACCCAGTCCGGGTACATGGCCGCGGATGCCTTGCTGGCGCCGGACGCGCCGCTGATGCCCGCGGCGGCGGCGGCGGGATCGACGCCGTACGCCTTCGCCACGGCGAGTGCCTCGCCGACCGCGACCAGGTTGACGGCCGCGAGGGCGTTGTTGAGGAGCTTGACCACGTTTCCGGAGCCGGGGGCGCCGAGGTGGCGGTACCGGCCGCCGGTGAGTGCGTCCAGTACGGGCCGGGCCGCTTCGAGCGCGTCGGGGTCGGCGCCGACGAACGCGGCGAGCCGGCCATCGGCCGCACCGTCACGGCCGCCCGAGACGGGTGCGTCCACGAAGGCCGCGCCCTTGTCCGCCGCGAGGGCCGCGCACTCGGCGGACGTGCCCGGCTCCGACGTCGTGGTGTCGACGATGGCGACCGTGCCCGGCCGCGCCAGCAGGGCGGGCACGGTCGCCCCGACCACGCGGGCCGAGGGCAGCGAGAGCACCGCATAGGGCGTGCCGGCCAGCTGGTCGAGGTCCTCGACGACCTCCACACCCGTCTTCGCGGCTGCGGACCGGGCGGCGGGCGCCGGATCGAAGCCGCGCACCCGCCACCCCGCCCGCAGCAGGGTGGAAGCCATGGCACCGCCCATCGAGCCGAGGCCGACGACGGCGATGTGCTTGCTCATCAGTGCTCCTGTCATGAGGGAACGTGCGTACGGACGCGAGCGAGGTCGGGGAGACGGGCCTCGCAGGACCGGGGAGGGAGAAGGTGTTCAGGTGGGCCCGGCGTGCCTGGGGAGGGATGGCCGGGGCAGGCCCGTCGGCGCGGTCGGCGCGGGCTGCGCTCGCACCCGGGCGGCGCGGTCGGCGCTCGCACGCGGGCGGTGGGAGAGGTGTGTCGGGAGACCCGTGGGCCACGGCGCTCCGGAGGCGGCGCCGGTCGGGCGGCGGGAAACGTGTGCGGTACGGCGGCGGCAGCCGGTGGGCGCGCCGTCCGGGAGGGGTTCTGTTGCGGGGCGTCGCCGACCGCGCGGTCCGGATCGGACGTCCGCGCGGCGCGACGGGGGCGGAGCGGTTCAGTCCAGGTAGACGTCCAGGTCCTTCCAGAGTTGCTGGGTGCGGCGGATGGCGGCGCGGCTGCGCTCGGGCCGGGCCGTCTGCATGCCGGCGAGCAGCCCGTAGACCACCGAGGTGGCGGCCGTGACGGACTGGAAGAAGGAGATGCCCTCCGACGGCACGATCAGCAGATGGTGGGCGATCGAGGTGGCGAGCCGGCCGCGCCGCATGTCGGTGATCGCCACCACCGTGGCGCCCGCGGCGCGGGCCGCGTCGGCTGCGACGATGATCTGTTTCGTGGACCGCCACATGTTGACGACCACGAGCACGTCGCCCGGACCGAGGCAGTTGACGGCGGTCGCCAGGTGGACGCCGGCCCGGTGCTCCAACGTGATGGGGTAGCCCATAGTGGCACCGAGGTGCGCCATGACACCGGCCGGACCGGCGAAGGAGCCGACCCCGACCACCAGGATCGACCGGGCCGAGGCCAGCGTGGCGATGGCCGCCTCCGCGTCGGCGGCGGAGTTGCTCTCCAGGGTCTGGCGCAGATTCTCGATGTCGTGCGTGAGCGCGTCGTGCAGCGGGCTGCGGTGCTCGCCGTGTTCGGTCAGGGTCTCCTCGGTGGAGATGTGCACCAGGTAGCGGGCCCGCAACTCGCGTTGCAGATCCGGCCAGCCCCGGTAGCCCAGCGTCTGGGCTGCCCGTACCACCGTCGAACTGTTCACGTCCGCCCGCTCGGCGATCTCCGCGATCTCCGCGTACGAGGCGAGTTGCGGATTGCGGACGATGACGTCGACGACCCGGGCCTGAGCCTTGGACAGCGGCAGATCGGGCAGGGCGTCGCCCAGCCACTGGCTGTCACCCGCGGAGGGGTGGTGGTTCTGCAATGCGGACACGGGTCCTGCTCCCTGGTACGAAACACGGCGTGCTGCAATCCTGGTTGCAGCACCGTACATCGCAATTTCATTTGCAGGAACCCCCTCCGTGTTCCGGCGAAGGCGGCCGGAGCGACGGCCGCCCCTGAACCCCGTGGAGCGGCGTTGTGCAGACGCCCAGGGATCCCGCGTGACGACTGGGCACCTGTGGACAGACAGGAGCGACGCGGGATACCCATCATGGCTCTGGTCACGATGCGAGGACGCGCAACGTGCCGTATCCGTGGAGGAGTTGCCATGTCGGGCACAAGAAGGTGGCGTACGTTCGGCGGGCTTCTGGCCGCCGCCGTGTTGATGGTGGGTGCGGCGCCCGGTGCGTCCGCGGGCGCCGTCGGGGCGGGGGGCGCGGCCCGGTCACCGTCCGCGGTTTCGGCGGCCGCGGGAGGCATCCCGTCCGTCGGCACCGACTGGGGTGCGCCGGGACCGTATGCCGTGAGTGTGGAAGTCGGGATCGTGCACACCTTCTACCGGCCGCGGGACCTGGGGCAGTCGGGCGAGTCCCACCCGGTGATCATCTGGGGGAACGGCACCGGCGCGGTGCCCGGGGTGTACGGCTCGCTGCTGCGGCACTGGGCGAGCCACGGCTTCATCGTGGCCGCCGCCAATACGCCGGTCTCCAACTACGCGATCAGTATGCGGCTGGGCATCGATGTGCTGGAGCAGCGGAACGCGGACAGTTCAAGTCCCTACTACCACAAGGTGGATCTGGCGCACATCGGCTCCGCCGGTCACTCGCAGGGGGGCGCGGCCGCCATCAATGCGGCGATCGATCCACGGGTGATCACCGCTGTGCCCATCCAGCCGGGTCCCCTGACCGATCCGGATCTGATGGACGAACCCGTCTTCTATCTGGCCGGACAGCAGGACCACATCGTGTGGCCGGCGCTGGTGAGGGCGATGTACCGGGACTCCGACCACGTCCCCGCCGTCTACGGTGAGGTCCGGGGCGCCGGACACCTCGACTCGATCGGCGACGGCGGGAACTTCCGTGCCCCGGCCACCGCCTGGTTCCGCTATTGGCTGATGGGCGACGGAGCGGCTCGCCGGATGTTCTTCGGCCCGGACTGCGGCTACTGCGCGGATTCGGCCCTGTGGTCCGGCTGGGAACGGAACGCCGCCGCACTGCGGCTTTCCGGCCCGACGGCCTGACGGACAGGCCCTGGCCGGAGCTGTCGGGCCGGATCCGTGACGCCCCGGCACCGGCCCTGCATGACCCACCGGGGCGCGAGGAACACCGGGCGGGCGCGGGCGTGGCCTCCGTTCCCCCGGCGGCGCGGGGCCACTCCCGCAGATCGCCGATTCGCCGCGAGCACGGCAGAGCCGGCCCGAGTCACGGGCCGGCTCGTCTCTCACTTCGTACGGCTGCCGGTGTTCGCCGTCACCGGTCGGACCACTGGGGCGTGTTCCGAAAGTGGCGTCGTCCGCCCGAAGGACGGACGGGACCCTCGCAACACGTCCTAGTCGATGCGGTCGACCCAGACGTTCACGACGTACCCCGCGCCCCACGGGTTGGAGGCGACCGAAGTCTGACCGACCGGGGCCCAGTCACCGAGGATGATGCGCTGCGGCAGTCTGGGGTCGAGCGGGTTGAGCACCGCGTGAATCCGGTGCTGACCGGTACCGCTGGTGCAGAGGCTGGAGAGGCTGCTCCCGGACGAGATGGTGCAGTCGCCGGGCGCTGCCTGGGCGGCGGGCGCCATGGCCAGCGTCATGCCCGCCGCGGCCGCCGCGACGGCCACGGCACCGGCGACACCGCGCTTCTTGGACAGGGACTTCGTGAACATGGGGGCTCCTTCGTCCGATGACGATGCGTGATGGGAAGAGGTGCATGTGCGGATGGAGCGTGGAGCGGAACGATCCGGCTTCGACGGGCGGATCCCATGGGGTGCCACGGACACCGCGAACGCCAAAGCACGACAATGCGTGAGAAAGCGAGTGATTACCTGCTTGATCGCGAGCCAAATCCTGCCCAGGTACGCAGTTTCTGGCAAGAGGTTGGCCAGATTTGGTACAGACCAATCGTCGGCCCGTCGGGGGCGTGGAACGTAAGCGGAGTCTCCGGCCGGCGGGCCGACGGCCGCACCGCCGGGCGCGCTGGCCGCTGGACGCGTGGGGTCAGGAGGTGCCGGCGGGCGCCAAGGGCCGTTCAGGTCCTCCGAGCCGTCGATGACCGCATCGAACCGGTCGAGGCTTCGCGGACGCTGGACCGACGCGCCGCTGCCCACGCTCTTCGACACAGCGGCAGACGTCGACGGCGACGCGGACCGACTACGCTCCGCCCGCGATCCGCCGGACCGGATCTACGCGGACTCCCTCGGCTCCCGGAGCCGGTTCAGCCACCATGGCTCTTCCCATGGGGGAGGATTACGCGGCCCATTGGCCATCGATCTTCTTGATGGAACCCCCCAGACCACGAGCCCACGCGGGCAAGTTCACCGGGTCCGACGCATAAGGGCTGTCCCGTAGTCCGCGGTGGAACGGTGCGCGGCGTCGGATGCGGTGCATCGCAAGGCGGAGGGACATGCGCATACGGGATGTATGCGGATGTCCCGGCAACGCCGCGAGGTGCCGTAGCCGTCGTCGCGCGCCCGCCAGGGATTGCGGGACAGCCCTTGGGCGTAGACGTCATCGGCCGAGCGGTCGGCATGGACGCCGAATGGGCGTGATTCCTCGCCTGCGCTCTTCATGGCGGTGACGGTAGCGGTCCACCCTTGTTGCGCTGTTGAACGGAACGGACATGTCCGATCCGCCGGACAGGCCCTGTGGCCGGAGGCGGGGCCGGGCCGGGCCGATCACGCGATGTCGCCCGGGGCGAGGGCGGGGGCGTTGTCACACGGGGGCGCAGTCACCGGGCATCTGCGTGGCGTGGCTTCCTGAAGGCCCTGAAGGTCCTGAAGGTCGGGTGTGTGAACGGTGAACGCCACGCCGCCCGAAGCCCGGCCATCAGCGGTGGATCCGCCACGCCCCGCGGCACGGCTGCTTACCACGCATACCAATTGCCGTTGTACCACTGCTCGTTCGCGCTGTCGTTGTGGTGATCCATGTTGAAGTCCTCGGGATAGTTGTTGACGTGATTGGCCGGATACGTCCAAATCCCGGCGGACTCGTCGCAGACGTAGTCCCAGTGGCAGATCGTCTTGACCGGTACGTTGCCGAAGAATGTGTCGGCGCCTGCGAGCGGAGCACCGACGATGCCGCCGAACGGCACCGCTCCGCCGTTGGCACCGGGAGGGCCCTGGCGCTTGGGGTCCGCGATGAGAACGGCGTTGACGTTGTCGAACGTCTGCCAGTTCTCGGTGACCCAGATGTGCACCACTGCGGCGCCCAGGGAGTAGCCGCCCATCTTGACGTGCTGGCCCGGACACGCGGCGCGCTGGTCGCGCACCAGCCGGTTCAACTCGTTGACACCCGCGCGGGCACTCGCACCGTTGGGGATCTGCGTGGGATACCCGACGTGCTGCTGGATGTTGCCGTAGAAGCCGTCGTTGTTCCACGAGCTGCCCGTACCACCGACAACGATCGTGTAGGTGCCCCCGCATGCGGCTGCCGCCTGTGCCGAGGGATTCTGTGCCACCGAGAACCCCGCCGTCATCAGAAGTCCGGCTAAGGCGGCCGCGGTCTTCCTTGCTCGCATTCGATCCTCCTGTGTGTTTCGACCGCACGTCAGCATTCCCTTCACGGAACGCGGTCAACCTCCCGAGGGCCGTGGCAGCGGCCCGTAGCACCCGGGTGCCCGGGGCCGGGTGCGACGGGGTGCGCCGTTGCGTCCCGCCCGGGTCCGGGCGAGGTGGTCACACGTGTGGTGACGAGTCGGCGTCCGCGGGTGGGGTGTCGAGGGCCGCCGGGGCGAGGCCGGCATCGGTGAGGGCGGTGGCGCCGTCCGGCCGCCCCGCTGTCCGCCACGAGCGGGCCTTGAACGAGTGCAGGTCCGCCACGGCGAGGATCTGCTCCGCCTCATGTTCCTCGAAGGTGCCCAGGCGCCGGAAGCCGAGACGGGCGGCGAGCCCGAGGGAACGCTCGTTGGCCGTCCGGGTCACCACCAGGACCGGCTGGTCGGGCAGCTCGTCGGCGGCGGTGCGCAACACGGCCGCAGCGGCCTCGAACGCCAGTCCCGCTCCCCAGCTCCCGCGCCGGAGAAGGTAGCTCAGCTCCAGCTCGCCGCCTTCCTCGCTGACGTGCCCGGGAACGTCGGCGGAGCGGCGGCCGAGTACGAGTGTCCCGATGAACCTGTCGGTCTCCTTGTCGGCGATGACGTACGTACCCGGCGCGTCGGCGACGGCACTGACGCCGTTCACGCCGAAGTAGTGCTCGACGGCTCCACGCGGTCGCGGGCCGCCGAGGTGTGCACGGACCTGTGGATCCGTCTGAAGCTCGATGAGCCCGTCGATGTCGGCGTCGTGTGCTCTCCTCAACCTGAGACGATCCGTGGTGATCTCGGTGGCGGACAACGTGGTCGGTGCGTTCATGGGAACCATTGTCCCGGCTCGTCCGGATCGAGCCACCGGTCCCGGGGCCGCGCACCGACCGTCCGGGCGCGGCGTCGTCATCGGCACGGCGTCGGGCCGCGTTCGACGGCCGGACCGGCAGGCGGCGTCAGTGGACGGGACCATGTACTCCCACAGGGCGCACAGGTCGTGTGCGGCGACCCGGGCCGTTCGAAGACCAGTTCAAGAGCGCGTCCAGGCGCGGACGGCGAGCTTGCCGGTGGTACCGAGATCGAGGTGGGGTGTCACCATCACGGGATCGGCGCCCTGCTCGGCCCGCACTCTGACGTACGGAACGTCGACAGCGGTGCCGGACTCGGTGGTGTTGCGCCACATGAGGCCCGAACGGGCGCTCTCGCCCGGCTTCAGGACCAGCGGGCCGGGCGGCTCGTCGAATCCGGTACCGGTGCTGATGCCGCCGCTTCCATGCACGATCCGGACCCCCTGGACGGGTGACAGGTCCTTGTCCAGCAGTTCCAGGAGCGGGTAGCCGTCGAGCGAGTAGTCGCGCTTCCCGCAGTTCTCCAGGTGCAGGCCCACCACGCGCAGCCCCATCGCGGCGTCGCCGTCATCACTGGTGAGGCGGATGCCGGAGGGTGGGCACTCGCCGGACGCGGACGGCGCCTCGGCGGCGGGCACCTTGGTGACCCGGGCGACCTTGACCCGGGTCACCGGGGACGCTCCGGGGGCCAGCGTCCCCAGCCGGACGGTGCGGCGCACGGTCGCGCCGGGTCCGACCGAGCGCACGGTCTCGTGGCTGTTGCCCATGACCTCACCGGCGTCCGTGGTGAAGTCGAACAGGATCGTGTACGTCAGTGCCTCGGTGCCGCTGTTGGTCACTTCGTAAGCGGCCGAGATCCCGGAGCCACCGGTGGGGAGGGGGTCCGCGTGGACGATGAACCCGTCGGAGCCGCGGGTGGGCGTGGGCGTGGGCGTGCTTGAGGGGATGGTCACCGAAGTGATCCGGACGCCGTCCACGGGCGGGGCGGTATCGGCGGTCCCGGACGCGGGGGCGGCTGCGCCGGGGGTGCCCGCCTGTTCGGACCCGCACGCCGTGAGCAGCAGAAGTGCCGCGAGGGCAGGGAGAAGAGGGATGGCTCTACGCATCAGGTCACCCCATCAGGAGCGCGAGTGCCGAGCCGTGGCGGAGGTCACAGTTCCGGTCACAGACGTGTCACGGAGCCTGTCGGGCGGGCTCCCGACGCCGACGAGCGCTCCGGGAGCCGTGCGTGCCGACGTTGTCCGTCGTCACGCCCGGGCGTCGCTGCCCCGGGCGTTCCGGACGGTGGCTTTGTCCTCTCCCTCACCTCGTAGTGGTGGGGTCAGCTGTTGTGCAGGATCTCCAGACGCTGCCGGGCCGTGGACAGGTGTCGGTGGTCGAGCGTCGGCAGGGTGCGCAGCAGGCTGATCAGCTCGGGGCTGCACTCGCGGGCCTGCCGCGGGTCGTCGATCCGTGTCCAGCAGTAGTGGGCGCTCTTCGCCGCGGCGACGACCTGCGGGGCCTCGGGCGGCTGGTGGACGAGGCGGGACCGGCAGGCAGCGATCCACAGGTGGGTGGCCAGTACCCAATTGCCCTGCATCTTCGCGAGATCCGCGCGGATCTCGGTCCACTCGGTGGCCTGCACAGAGGTGACCCCGTAGGTGCTCAGGGCATCCTGCTCCCACAGCTGGGCCAGTTGCGTCGCCTCGGGATACCGGTGCTGCTCGGCCAGCGCGTGGATGTACGGGCGCGGGTCGGTCCGGGGCGGCACGATCGGCTGCGGAACCACCGGAACGTGCTGCGCGGCGGGGGCCGGGGCCACCACGGGGACCGGGTACGGAGCCGGTACCGCGGCGGTGGGTTCGGCACGCTGCCCGGGTTGGCCGACGCCGTCGTAGGAATGCCGACTGTCCACGAGTATCGGCGGGTTCGCCCCTGGATACCGGGGATCGGTCCGCGGGGCGCTGATCTCGGGTATGTGCGGGAGAACCAGTGCACCGGGCGGTAGCGCCACGGAGCCGACGGTCTGCGCGTGCACCCGGGCGTTCGTGGGCCGGTCGGGGCTGAGGCGCAACTGCTCGACGAACCCACGTGTGTAGGTGCTCACGCCGTTGCTGCCGGTGTAGCCGGGAGGAGCGATCACTCCGTAGACCTCGGCGGCCGGGGTGGTGGCGATCGCGCCGGGCTCCTGCAGCTGGGGCCATGCGTACTTGTCCGCGGCGAGGTCGACCAGCACGGTCGTCAGCCCCGCGGGGCGGTGACGCAGCTCGGTTCCCAGCCATTCCCAGGGCAGTGCGGTGTAGCGGATGGTGGATGTCGTGGTGTGCGTCAGCGCGAGGTAGAACCGGCGGTCGCGGCGGGCGAGGGTGAGGCGGCCGGAGAGGTAGACGAGCAGCGGGCCCGGTGTGGCGGCGGCGGTGCGCAGTTTCATCAGCAGGGCCTGCTGGTCCTTGACGCCGTCGAGGTACGTGGTGTCGGCGGGCACGTTGCCGGCGAGGAGCACGGGCACGGGCACCATCGACAGGGCTGCGAGGTTGGCGCTGGGCTCGACCTGCACGGTGCGCCGTCGTACGGCGGTGTCGCCGGCGATGAGGAGGACGTGGCCTCGCTGTTCCTGTCCCGCCCCGTTGGTGGTTTGCATGTACTGCACCGTACTCATCCCGGCACACGCGACGGGCCGTCAGGCGCCCTCGTGCTCCGAGCGACCCGGCGGACGTCGACGGGCCCCGTGGGCACCCGCCGCGGATGGTCGTGCGGGCATTCGGCTCCGGCCCCGCGGCCGCGGTCGCGGCATACCGGGACGAGGAGTCCGGTGCGCCCGCTCGCCCTCGGCCGGCCCTCTGCACGGTCGGCGGCGATACGGCGCCTGCGGCGCAGGTGGCCGGGTCCGGGGCGCATCCCCGTAGCGGGAAGGCCCTTCACCGTTCGTAGGATGAGACGTTCTGACACAGGCACGGGTAGGGGGGAGGCTGCCGATGCTGGCTGCCGTTGCCGACGCTCCCGGCAGGATCGCCGACGTCCTGACGGTCCGCGACGTGGGCGACCCCACCGCTCCCGGCGCGGGGGAGGTCGTGGTGCGCATGCTCGCTTCGACGGTCAATCCCTCCGACGTCATCACCGTCTCGGGCGCGTATGGATCACGGATCTCGTTTCCCATGGTTCCCGGGTTCGAGGGCGTCGGTGTGATCTCATCCGCCGGACCGGGAGTGCCGGCCGGAGCGATCGGCCGACGGGTGCTTCCGCTCGGGACGGCGGGCAACTGGCAGCAGTACAAGCGGCTCGGCTACTCCTGGTGCGTTCCGGTACCGGACGACCTGCCCGACGAGATCGCCTGCTTCGCCTACATCAACCCGCTGACGGCCTCGCTGATGGTCGAACGGTTCTGCCGACCCGGGGTGCGGAACGCCGTGGTCACGGCGGCCACATCGGCCATCGGCCGGCACCTTGCGGAGCTCCTTGCCCGCCGCGGCATCACACCCGTGGGGGTCGTCCGGGGAACACCGGGACGGACAGTCGCCGATCCGGCCGACTGGCGGGCGGTCGTCCGGACCGACGAGCCCGGCTGGCGCGAGCGGCTGCGAGCGGCGGTCGGACCGCGGGGCATCGATGTGGCCTTCGACTGCGTGGGCGGCGAGGTGGGCGGCGACGTGTTCGCGTTGACGGCAGGCAGCGGCGTGTTCGTCCACTACGGCCTGCTGTCGGGAAAGCCGCTCCCGGCGGAGTGCTTCACGCGTCCGGGTGGCGCCCGCGTCGAGTTGTTCCGCCTGCGCGACACCGTCCAGACGGACAACGGGCAGCACCTGTCCGAGCTGTTCGCACCCGTCTTCGAGAACCTGCGCCGCGGGTGCCTGCGCACCGCCGTGGGGACGCGCGTGGGCCTCAGTGCGCTCGCCCGTCACCTCAGGGCCCCGGAGACCGGGCGCGCGGGGAAGATCCTCATCGAGTTGCAGAGGTGACGGGCGAGCCCCCATGAGCCCCGCGCCCCTCAAGGGCATCGGCAAACCCGGAAGATCCTTGTGGCCGGAGAACGAGCTACTTGTGGCCGGAGAACGAGCTAACGGAGGATCCCCACGAAGCCGTCTCCTCCCTCGCCGCACGCAAACGTGCCCGCACAGCACTGTTCCCATCCGGTAGGCGTGCTGAGCAGGTCCAGATGTGACCACTGGTTCTCGGCCGGCAGCCGGTCGCGCAGCCACAGCCCCAGCGGCTCCACCGTCACGTCGGCAGCCGTCGGAGAAGACGGACGAGTGGGTTGTGGCAGCACGGACACGACGTCCGGGGCCGGATGTCCGAACAAGTCGACGCCGTCCCACACCACGGGAGTCGATGCCGACGAACGCACGGCCCCGGTGGTATCGATCTTGATACTGGTGAGACGGTCCGTACGGCCGGGTCCGCCCCCGGCGACCTGCAGCATCACGTCGTCGAGGACGATCATGGTGTTCCACGCCAAGTCGAAGAGCACTCCGGAGAGCCATGCGTCGTGGGCGTGCCGCAGCTCCTTGTAGTCGGCGCGCGTCAACGCCATGCACTGCCTTCGGCCGCTGCTCCCGGGCAGCGCTGCCAACATCGCACCGGCCTCGCCGGGGGACATCCCGAACCTGAGTGTGCCGGCCCCGTCCGGCAGAGCCACACCGACCCCTGGCAGCAGTTCCCACATCGTTCCATTGTGCCCCTCCCCCTTCCTGGCCCGAGCCGGGTACGCCGACAAGGGCGCGGGGCCTCCGGCCTCGACCGGGTCAGCTCTGCGTCCGGTCGGCGACCGCGCACGGGGGCGCATGCTTCCATCCGTGCTTCCGTCGCCCCCGGAAAACGTCGCCCCCGGAAAACCGTGCGCACCTGCAATCCGGGATACCCAGGGGGGTATTTGACTTCGCACGGGACCTCGCCTTACGGTCGAGTACATAAATACCCCGGGGGGTACCTGAGTGCGAGGGAGGTCTCGATGCGTGAAGCAAACCCACAGGTCTTCGCCGCAGCACCGGCCGCCGAGCTGCTCGCGGCCCCCGCAGCGGATGCGTTCCGTGTCGCGGGCGGCACCGCGGGACGGCCCGGTACCGGCCGGCCGCCGATCAGTGGCGCTGCCGCCTGACCGCCGGACCCGGCCCACCGGGCGCACCACCGCCCCGTCATCAGCGTTTCTCACCCGCTACGGGCGAGCCGTTCCTCAGGAGGGAATTCGCAGTGTTCCTCACCCAGTACTACCTCGACTGCCTCTCCCAGGCGTCGTACATGATCGCCGACGAGAAGACCGGGCAGGCGGTGGTCGTCGACCCGCGCCGGGACGTCTCCGAGTACCTGGCCGACGCCCGCGCGCGCGGCTTCACCGTGGTCGGCGTCATCAACACCCACTTCCACGCGGACTTCGTCGCCGGGCACCTGGAGATGGCGGACGCGACGGGTGCCTGGATCGGCTACGGCCGGCGCGCCGAGACCGAGTACCGGATTCGCAAGCTCGCCGAGGGCGAGCGGATCTCCCTCGGCGATGTCGTCCTGGAGATCATGGAGACCCCGGGGCACACCCCGGAGTCGATCAGTGTTCTCGTGTACGAGCGGGCCGATGACACCGCCCCGTACGGCGTCCTGACCGGTGACGCGCTCTTCATCGGCGACGTCGGCCGCCCCGACCTGCTCGCCTCCGTGGGCGTGACCGCCGAGGAACTGGGCGGAATGCTCCACGACAGTGTGCAGAACAAACTGATGGCCCTGCCCGACGAGGTACGCGTCTTCCCCGCGCACGGCGCGGGCTCCGCCTGCGGCAAGAACCTCTCGACGGAGAAGCAGTCGACCATCGGCGAGCAGCGCGCCACCAACTACGCCTGCGCCCCGATGAGCCGCGATGAGTTCGTCGCGCTCGTCACCGCCGGCCAGTCCGCCGCGCCCGGCTACTTCGCCTA
The DNA here is from genome assembly GCF_043083325.1 of Streptomyces sp. NPDC014734. Taxonomy (NCBI): domain Bacteria; kingdom Bacillati; phylum Actinomycetota; class Actinomycetes; order Kitasatosporales; family Streptomycetaceae; genus Streptomyces; species Streptomyces sp. NPDC014734. The sequence goes on from NZ_JBIBYN010000003.1 coordinate 234,841, forward strand.
CGACGCGGAGCTCAACCGCAAGGACCGCGTCCGCTACGACGCGACGACGGCGGCCCGGCCTCTGACCCTCGCCGAGTTCACCGAGCTGCGGCGGCAGGACGGCACGGTCGTCGACGCCCGCGACCCGCAGGAGTTCGCCGCCGGACACCTGCGTGGCGCGGTCAACGTGCCCGCCGACGGACGGTTCGCCGAACAGGCCGGCACCGTCCTCGACCCGGCCGACGAGCTGGTCGTCATGGCCCCGCAGAACCGTGAGGAGGAGGTCGTCACCCGCCTGGCCCGCATCGGCTTCGACCGAGTGGTGGGCTACCTGCGAAACCCGGAGGACGCCCTCCGGAAGCTGGAGGACGAGGTCGCCCCCGCCAGCCGCCTCACCGCCGCGCAGCTGAGGGACGCTCTCGCCGGCGACCTCCCGCCCGTCGTCGTGGACGTCCGCACCTGTGGTGAGCGCCAGGCCAACGGCTTCATCCCCGAGGCCCTGCACATCCCGCTGAGCGAACTGCCCGCGCGCACGGACGAACTCCCCGCCGACCGGCCGCTCGTCCTGCACTGTGCCGGTGGCCACCGCTCCTCCATCGCGGCCAGCCTCCTGCGCCATCGCGGCTTCGAGGACGTCTCCGACATACTCGGCGGCTACGCCGCCTGGGCCCTCGCCGCGGAATCCACCGGCGCCTGACCGTCCACGAACCGCCGGCCGGCCAACGGCCAGGTGCCGTCCCGCCGTACAGCGACGGCCCACGGGCCGGGGCCGCCCCGCCCACGACGGCCCCGAGCCCCCACCGGGCAGAACCCTTCCGGGCCCACCGTCCCGGTCCCCTCACCCACCGTCCACATACCCCCCTGGGTATTTTTCCCGGAGTCACGCATGAGCGCCGAGCGCACCGTCCAGTCCATCTCCCCCGCCGTCCTGCGCAAGCTCGCCGAGGAAGGCAACGCGCCACGCCTGCTCGATGTGCGCACCCCCGCCGAGTTCCGTACCGCCCACATCCCCGGCGCGTTCAACGTTCCGCTCCACGCCCTGCGCGAGCACCGCGCGGAGCTGCGCCCCCATCTCGACGAGGACGTCGTGCTCGTCTGCCGCTCCGGGGCCCGCGCCTCCCAGGCAGAGCGGGCACTCGCCGAGGCCGGCCTGCCGAACCTGCGCGTCCTGGACGGCGGCATGAACGCCTGGGAGGCGGCGAGCGCGCCGGTGACGCGGGGCCCCGAACGCTGGGACATGGAACGCCAGGTCCGTCTCGTCGCCGGCTCGATCGTGCTCGCCACCGGCCTCGTCGGCATACTCGTGCCCGGTGCCCACCTCGTCGGAACGGCGGTCGGTGCGGGTCTGACCTACGCGGCGATCAGCAACTCCTGCGCCATGGGCGTCCTGCTGTCCAGGCTCCCCTACAACCGCGGCCCCCGTACGGACATCGGGGCAGTGATCACGAAGCTGCGGAACGCGTCGTAGTCGGCGCCGTGACCGCCCCGGCCGCATCCGGCGGGTCGTCGATGCCCCGTCGGACCCGCGGCATGCAGCACGGCTCGCCACGTACGGGAGGCTCCGGCTTCGGACTGTCGGCGGGTGGTCCCTGCTCCACGTGCGGTTCGCACCCGACGGGACCGACCGCCGGACGAGGACGGGTCGCGCGGAAACGGCAGCCGGTGCGGAACCGGGTCAGCCCCAGAACTCCCGCAGGGCGGCGTTGACGGCGGCGGGCTCCTGGACGTGCGGGTAGTACCCGGGCACCTGCAGGAGGCGGCCCCCGAGGGAGTCCGTGAGGGAGTCGGCCACGGCCATGAGGGGAAGCCCCACGTGCTCGCGGTACATGGCCGGCGCGTACTCCCACGTTCCGCAGACCACCAGAACCGGCAGGGCGGCGTCCCTGATCGCCTCCAGCGGGATCTCCGCCTCCCAGATGGGCCGTTCCCCCATGGATGTGGCGACGGCACGGAGCCGGCGCGACGTGGGCTCGGGCATGACCATCCCCAACCCCTCGGTGGACGCCCGTAGATACTGCTCCGGCGTGACGCCGTCCGGGATGCCCGGGGCACCGTCGCGCACCCGGCCGAGGAGGTCGGCGACGACTGGATGGTCCGCGGCGGCGGTGAAGGCGGAGGGCTGGATGAGGGCGAGGGAACGGACGAGGTCGGGACGGCGCGCGGCAGCGATGAGCGCGGCGACGGCGCCGTTCCCGTGCCCCACGAGGTGGGCGCCGCCGAGCCCCACGGCGGAGGCCCCGTCGCCGAGGATCTCCACGATGTCCTCGGCGTCGACGTCGAAGTCGCTGCGCGCGGTGTCCGGACTGTCGCCGTAGCCCCGGCGATCCACCACGAGGAGACGCCGCCTGTCCGCGAGGGGCCGCTGCCCGGCAAACCCGTACGCGGAGTCGCTGCCCCAGGTGAAGATGTTGTGGACGAAGAGGGCGGGGGCAGCGGCGGCCGGGGTCACCGGGGCCCCCGAAGCGGTCGGGGCCCGGTCCTCTCCGGTCCGGTCGCGGTCATCCCACACGGTCACGTGCACGACTGCCATAGGTCGTCCTCCCGAAGCCGAGAAACATCAACTCCCTTGAGATTAAGGGCTGTCCCGTCATCCGTGGTGGATCAGCGAGCGGCGTCGGATGCGGTGCAGGGAGTCCCCTGCGACCGGCAGGGCCGCAGGCGCAGACGGCACCGACGACGCGGCGCCCAGTCGCAGCCCCGCCATTCCGCCACCCCGCCCCTCGAAGCCTCGAAGCCTCGAAGGATCACTTCGGAAACAGACCGGTGAACCGAGGTCCGACGGTCGTCGGCGGTCATTGCGCGCATGACCGCCCGGCCGCGCAGGAACCCGGCTTCCCTCGTCAGAGCCTGGGACGGCGGGCCGCCGAGATCAGTCCGCCGGGCCGCTCCTCGCGCTCCGGCGGGGTACTGACCGGACGGCCGTAGGCGGCGGCTCGCTCGCGCAGGGTGTGGCTGTGGGCCACCCAGCCGTGCCCGGCCAGCCAGCCCACCGGGTCGTCGGGCATCTCCGAGAGCCACATGGACGCCGCCGATCCCGGCGCGGCGTCCGCGCCGAAGCGATCGATCACGCCACGCGAGCCGAGTGTCAGCCCCATCCGGCTGCCTGCCGCCGACAGCGTGCCGATCCGGGCCAGCAACAGCTCCACCGCGTCCTGCGGCAGATAGATCAGTAGTCCTTCGGCGATCCACACGGTCGGCACGGCCGGGTCGTGCCCTGCGGCGACCAGCGCGCCCGGCCAGTCCTCACGCAGATCCACCGCGACGGTGATCCGCTCGCAGCGTGCGACGGCCCGCTCCCGGCGCAGCACCGAAGCCTTGAAGTCCAGCGGCGCGCCGGTGTCGACCTCGAACAGCCGGGTGCCCTCGGGCCAGTCCGTCCGGAAGGCCCTGCTGTCCATGCCCGCCCCGAGCAGCACGACCTGCCGAATCCCGGACGCGGAGGCCTGCTGCAACAGGTCGTCGAGGAACTTCGTCCTGATGACGATGGAGTACGACACGGCCGCCCGGCGGCGTCGCGCGGCCTCGTCATCGGGCAACGGCGGCGAGGAGGGCCACAGCCCGCCGGCGGTGGCGAATGCCTGTGCCAGCGGGTCGCGAAACAGCGCGTCCTCCCGCTCGGTCTCCAGCGCACGCACCCTGGCCACCCCCACCGCCGTGGACCAGACTCCCGACGGCCGCACCCGTTCCCGCTCATCAGTCACCGGGCCAGCCTAGGCCGTGCGCGGCCGGCCATTCATGCGCGCACTGAACGCCTACGACCAAGGGAACCGCCATCGGGCGAAGAGCAGTGTTCGCTCCGGAACCGGGGCCGCGGGGTTCGACGCCGTCCCCCGTACGGTCCACGGCGGTCGCCGTCGTCCTGCTCATCCGGAAGCGTGGCAGGGGCAGTGGCAGCGGCGGGCACGAGGAACAGCCGGACGGGCCGCACCGGGAGGGAGAACACCATGGCCGAGTCCGACGCCGGGGCCGGGGCGGCCGAGCCGGGTATCGCCGCAGGCAACGCCGCGGTGCACGAACGTTTCCCCTTCGATGACGCCCAGGACTTCGAGGACGCCGGGCGGGGCTTCGTCGGCACGTCTCGGGACGGCGCGGTACGCGACGGCGACGGCAGCAGCGTGTGGGACTTCGAAACGTACGACTTCCTCCGGCGCGAGTGCCCCGCCACCGCCAACCCCAGCCTGTGGCGGCAGAGCCGGCTGGCGGCCCGGCACGGCCTGTACGAGGTGACCGGAGGCATCTACCAGATCCGGGGCTTCGACCTGTCGAACATGACCCTCGTCGAGGGCGACACCGGTGTCTTCGTGATCGACCCCCTCATCAGTACGGAGACGGCCGCGGCGGGACTCGCGCTGTACCGCCGTCATCGCGGGGAGCGGCCGGTGACCGGCGTGCTGTACACACACAGCCACGTCGACCACTTCGGCGGCGTCCGCGGGGTGATCGGTCAGGAGGACGTCGACGGCGGGACCCCGGTCATCGCCCCCGAGGGCTTCCTGGAGCACGCGGTCAGCGAGAACGTCTACGCCGGAACGGCCATGGCCCGCCGCTCCGCCTACATGTACGGAGCCGCGCTGCCCACCGGGGAACGCGGACAGATCGGTGCCGGGCTCGGCCAGACCACGTCCACCGGAACCGTCGGACTGATCCCGCCCACCCTTGACGTCACGCGGACCGGGCAGAGCGAGACCGTCGACGGCATCCGGATGGTCTTCCACCTCACCCCCGGCACCGAGGCCCCGGCCGAACTCAACATCCATTTCCCCGACCACTCGGCGCTGTGCACGGCCGAGAACGCCACCCACAACCTGCACAACCTGCTCACCCTGCGCGGCGCCCAGGTCCGCAACCCGCATGTGTGGGCCCATTACCTCACCGAGGCCATCGAGTTGTTCGCCGGCGACGTCGATGTGGTATTCGCCTCCCACCACTGGCCGACCTGGGGACGCGGACGCGTCCTCGCCTTCCTGTCCGAGCAACGGGACCTGTACGCCTATCTCCACGACCAGACCCTGCGCATGCTCAACCAGGGGCTGACCCCGCTGGAGATCGCCGAGACCATCCAGGTGCCGCCGGGTCTGGAACGCGCCTGGCACACCCACGGCTACTACGGCTCGATCAGCCACAACACGAAGGCGATCTACCAGCACTACCTGGGCTGGTTCGACGGCAACCCCGCCCACCTGTGGGAACACCCGCCGGTCGAAGCCGCCCTCCGCTACGTCGAATTCATGGGCGGGGCCGACGCCGTCCTGCGCCGGGCCCGCGCCTCCTACGCGGCCGGCGACTTCCGCTGGGTCGTCCAGGTCGTCAACCATGTCCTGTTCGCCGACCCCCACAACGACGCGGCACGCACCTTGCAGGCGGACGCGCTCGAACAGCTCGGCTACGGCAGCGAGAACGGAACCTGGCGCAACTTCTACCTCACCGGCGCCCTGGAACTGCGCGAGGGAACGGTCGGCACCCCGACCGTCACCGCCTCCCCGGACGTCCTGCGCGCCCTGCCCCTGGACCGGTTGTTCGACTCCCTGGCCGTCCGCGTGGACGGGCCCCGCAGCTGGCACGCCGACCTCGCGATCCGCTTCCGCGTACGCGACGCGGACCCGGTCACCCTGCGGCTGCGCAACGGTGTCCTGATCCACACCACCGCAGCCGCACCCGACGGACGCGAGCCCGACACCGAGATCGCTCTGACCGAGTCCGACCTGCGCGCGGTACTCCTCGGCAGCGCCGGTCTCGCGGACCTCGCCGCCCGGGGTCGTGCCGAGATCTCCGGCGAACCCGGCAGGCTCACCGAACTCTTCGGCTACCTCGGTGAGCCCGACACCGACTTCGCGATCGTCACCCCCTGACCGCCGCTCGGCGAGGTCAGGGACGCCAGTCGAAGGGGAAATGCTTGCTGGATCCCCCACGGTATTCGTGGGAGAAGTCGAATCCTTCCGCGTGGTCGCTCTCGACGACGCCCCACGTGGCGATCTGGCCGGGGCCGACCTCGGCGCCCGGAGCATTGATCAGCTGGACGCGGCGGGAGGGATCGGCGGTGGGGCCGGTGAGAGCGGTCGCGCCGACGGAGACCGCGTCGCCGACACGGGCCCGCCAGTACGAGAGGTCCTCGGCGGCGTCGAAGTTGACCGGCGCGTACCGCACCTCGCGCAGTTCACTGATGAGCGAGCCGAACTGGCCCGGCCAGCCGCCGACATGTCCGGCGAATATCTGCTCCAGCGCGTCACGCTGGGCCCGGTCGCCCCTGGCGTCGATGTAGAGCATCACCTTCATCGTGGCGTCCGGGTCGCCGACCCACATGTTCCCGGCGAACTCGCCCAGCGCCACCACGCCCAGGCCGTCCAGGCGCACATCCCCGAAGTGTCCTTCGTGAACCTGCCAGACGAGCGTGAAGAGGCAGTCCCCGTGGGTCGGCGTCTGGGCGAACGTGCAGGGGCAGGGAAGTGCGCAGCTGCACACGTCGAACCACTCACCCCGTAGGTGCCAGTCGGGCAGCGTGCCGTCGTTCGTGCCCGCCCGGACGACGGCGGGGGCGCTTTGCGGTGAGACGGAAGTGGTGCACATGGCCGTTTCCTCCCAGATCACGGATACCCCTAGGGGGTATGACACGAGGAGACTACGGCCCGGCACACCTCAGGTCAACTACCCCATGGGGGTATCTGATCGGCCGGTGCGTCGCCGACCGCGGAGCCCCGGGCGGTCGCGCGCCCGCCCCGCCAGGAGGATGCGTCACCACCCGGCCCCGACAGGCCGAACGGGCGCGGGCGCGGGTGAGGTGCGGCCACGGGTGACGACGGCGGTGCGGGGGCTGTTACCTGTCTCGGCGACGGAACGTCGCGCGGTACTCCCCCGGCCGCCGCCCCGTGTGTCTGGTGAAGATGCCGGTGAACGCCCCGGGGTCGAGGTATCCGACATCGGCGGCGATGCCCGCGACGGTCTTGTCGGTCGTCTCCAGCAGGTGTCTGGCGCGACGCACCCGGACCGCCTGCAGGTACGCGAGTGGTGTCTCACCGGCTTCGTCGCGGAAGCGACGGAGCATGGTTCGCGTGCTCACGTGGAACTTCCGGGCGAGGGCGGGCAGGTCGTAACGGGCACTGAGGTTCTGGTCGAGCCACCGCTTGACGCCGAGCGAGAAGTCCCCGCCCGCGGTGGGTACGAGCCGCGAGTCGACGTAGGGAGCCTGCGTGGAACGTGCGTCGTCGACAAGCGCGATGCGCGCGGTGCCGCGGGCGACTCGGGGGCCGTCGTGCTCGCGGATGAACTGCAGCGCGAAGTCGTACATGGCACTGAAGGCCGCTGTGGTCGTCACCCCCCGGTCGGTCACGACCAGGCTCTCCGGGCGCAGGCGCACGTCGGCGTACCTGCGGGCGAACCGGTCCGCGAACAGCCAGGACGTGGTCGCCTCGCATCCGGCGAGCAGTCCGGCCTCGGCGACCAGGAAGGCGCCCACGCAGATCGACACGACAGCGGTCCCGGAGGCCGCCTGCGACCGGATCGACGCCACTTCCGGTCCCAGGTGTGCGAGTGTCGCGTCGAGATCGAGCGTGGGCGAGAGCTCGAAGCCCGGCACGATCAGGACGTCCACCGGGCGAACCGCCGAGACGTCGAGGACCGAGCCACCGGACGCGACCACCCGACGCCGCGGCGAGATGACCGACACCTCGTGAGCCGCCCGGACCGACCCGTGCACCGAGGCGACGTGGGTGGCCATCGTCAGGAGGTCGGGGACTCCGAAGACCTCCGACGCGAAGCAGCCGGGGTAGGCCAGCACACCCACTCGCAACGGACTCATACGGCCCCTCCAGCACCTTGACCGGATGGCGATATTAGCGGGATACATGGCGATGCCGCCGCTTCCCGGGAGGACGGCCGCTCGTCATCATCTCGGTCATGACAATCATGCGAGGACAGAACGACCCCCTGGACGACTTCTCACGGAGGGTCGTCGGCGTCGATGACGTCGACAAGACCGTCCATGTCTCCGGAGCCGGACCGGCGGTCATCCTCATGCCCGAGATGCCGGGTATCAGTCCTGACGTCGCCCGGTTCGCCCGTTGGGTCCGCGATGCCGGGTTCTCCGTGTACCTGCCCTCGCTCTTCGGTGTCGACGGTGCCTATCCGCTCGCCGAGGCGCAGGAGACCGTCGTTCGACGCGCGTGTGTCAGCGCCGAGTTCCGAGCGTTCGCCGGTGGAGGCACCAGTCCCGTCGTCGCATGGCTGCGCGGCCTCGCCCGGCAGGCGCACGCCGAGCGAGGCGGGCCCGGCGTCGGCGCCGTCGGTCTGTGCTTCACCGGCAACTTCGCCCTGACCATGGCGCTCGAACCCGCTGTCATCGCACCGGTGGTGAACCATCCGTCGCTTCCGCTCGACGACGCCGGCGGCCTGGAGATCAGTGACGAGGACGCCGCCGCCGTGGCCGAGCGCGTGGCGCGAGACGGATTGAAGGTTCTCGCCTACCGGTTCGACAACGACAGGTGGTGCACCGGTAGGCGGTTCGCTGCCTACCGGGCACTGCTCGGGGACGCGTTCGACGGCCGCGTGCTCAAGTCCGAGACGGCGAACACGGAGCCACCGCCCTTCTTCCGTGACGTCGTCGGTTGCGCCCACAGCGTCGTCACGGCGCACCTCGTCGACGAGGACGGTCACCCCACCGTGCGGGCCCGCGACGAAATCATCGCCTTCCTGGCCGAACGGCTCGGGGCACGGCAGGCGCGGCAGGAATGATCCCTGCGCGGCCCGCCACCGGATCTGCCGGCCGGAGCCGGCACCGACGGTGGTGAAGGGCCGGTGGGGCCCGGCAGGGCTCGGTCGGCAGGTGCGGCGCGTCCCCTCCCCCGCCCGGGCCGCGAACGCGGCGGGGCCGCCCCGGCCTCGTCCGGTTCGTGGCCGCGCCCCGGGACGGGCCTTTCCCACCGGAGAGGTCCGGCCGTCTCACCGCACGGAGGTCCTCGCGACGGTACCCGGAGGCACCTGCCCCATAAATCCGACATTGTGGAAGGGGGCCTCACTGCGTCCGGGCGGAACAGTCATGAAGGAACCAGAAATCGACTACATGGCGGTATTCCAGGCCCTTCCGGGGGCGGTGGCTCTCCTGACCCCGCGGCTCTTCTTCGCGGACGTCAACGAGGAATGGCTGCGTGTGATCAACCGCAGCCGCGAGCACGTGATCGGCCGCTACATGCCCGATGACTACGCCGACAGGCCGAGCCATCCCAACGCGGCCGTGGCGCGCAACATCGAAAAGTCACTGCGCCGGGTCGCGAGGACCGGCAGGCCCGAGACCATGGAACTGCAGCGGTTCGATCCGACGGAGACCACCGTCCGCCCCGGGGCGGCGGACGCGCGCTTCTGGAGCATGACCAACATCCCTGTCCCGGGTGCGGACGGACGGGTCGCGCTGCTGCTGCACCGGGTGGAGGAGGTCACCGAGCTGATCCGCGCCCGCGTGGTCGCGTTGAGTCTGCAGGAGGCGATGCTGCCCGCTCCGCGCGCGGCCGGACGCCATCCGGTGGCCGTGCGCTACCGGCCCGCCGTCGGCACGCTGGAGGTGGGGGGCGACTGGTACGACCTGGTGGATATGCCGGGCGACGACCGTCTCGGGGTCGCCGTGGGCGACGTGGTCGGTCACGGACTGTCCGCGGCCAGCGTCATGGGGCAGTTGCGCAGCGCTCTCAGCGCCGCCTCGCGCTCCTGCGGCGGTCCCGCCCGCGCCCTGGAGATCCTGGAGCTGTACGCCCGCTCCGTCGTGGGAGCCGAGAACACCACGGTGGCCAACGCCTTCGTCGACTGGAGCACCCACCGCATCACCTACAGCAGCGCCGGTCACCTGCCGCCGGCCCTGTTGCGGGGTGACGGCACCGTCGAGTTCCTGGACCGGGCCACCGATCCACCCCTCGGCGCCCGCCTTGAACACGGTCCCTGGCCGCAGGCCACGACGCCCTTCGCCGAGGGCGCATTTCTTGTGATGTACACCGACGGTCTGGTCGAACGCCGGAACGAGGACATCGACACCGGCCTTGCCCGGCTCACCGACTCCTTGACCCGCCACTGCGGAGCCGAGGCCGAAACTCTCGCCGATGCCCTGCTGACGGATCTGTTGCCGACGACGGGCATCAGGGATGACACCGCCCTCGTCATCGTGCCTCTTTGACATCCTCTCCGCCCTACTGAGAACTCCCGCCTGCCCGCCGGTGGTCACCGGCCGGCTTCGGGTGGGTTCCTGTTTCACCGCGCTGCGCCGGGACCGGTCCCGGTCCTGCCCGCGCTCCACGGGCTGACGCGGATGATCTCCGTGGAGAGCTGGTGGTGGAACTCGCGCCGCGCACCGGCGGTCCGTGCGTGGGCGCGGGCAACCTTGATCCGGGCCTCTGCCCGGTTCTTCGGTCCCCTCGTCCTCCGGCTGAGATCCCGCTGAGTCTTCTCCAGCTTCTTCTCGGCCCGGCGCAGGAAGCGGGGACTGTCGGCCTTCGTGCCGTTCGAGAGGATCGCGAAGTGTGCCGGGCCCAGGCCGATGCCGACCGTGCTGCCCGTGGCGGCCGGCGTCTCGGGCACGGTGGAATCCCCATCCCGGTGTACGCGCGGGTCGTCACGTCATCCGCAACCTGCACGCCCGCTCGGTTCACGTCACGGAATACCGGCGCAAGGCCATGACCGACGCCATGCCTACGCGGGCAACCACCGCCGTCGGAAGGTCATTGCGGGCGTCGGCCGCGAGCGCGCGTCAGTGCGGCGCGATGGGCATCGGGGGCCTTTCGTCACGCTTCGGTGAGGGCATGCGAGCGGAGCTTCCACGAGCTGTTCGTTTACCGGGTGCGAGCATTCGTCCGAGTGGCGTACCGGCCCTCCGGCGGAATTCGGCAGCCGAGGGAAGATCACGCCCCGCGTCCGTGCCGTAATGCGCGATATATGCCGAAGAATGTAGCGTGCTGCACGGCCCCGACCGGTGGCCCAGTCGCGAGGAGCCGGAAATGCTCAAGGGATTCAAGAACTTCCTGATGCGCGGCGATATCATCGTCGTAGCCGTGGGCCTTATTGTCGCACTGGCCTTCAGCACCTTGATCAAAGCGTTCACCGACTCCGTGATCAACCCCATCATCGCGCGTGCTCAGGGCGGCCATTCAGCCGGATTGGGGTGGCAGCTCGGCCAGGAGGGCAACAAGGCCACATATCTTGACATCGGTTCCTTCATCTCGGCGATCATTTACTTCATCATCTTCATGGCCGTCGTCTATTTCCTCATCGTCGTGCCGTACAAGCACTATTCGGCGCGGCGCGGCGTGGTGGCCTTCAAAGAACCGGGACCTGTCAAGATGTGCCCGGCCTGCCTGTCCGAGGACCTGCCGGCGGCCGCTGCGAAATGCCGGTACTGCGGGACGGACCAGCCGCGGACGACCGGATCGTCCCAAGCCTGAGCCGGTCGCCTCTCCGGTATCCGTGCCCATGCTCGGGGAGCGGTCACGGACCGGATGAGCCCGCGGGCCGGAACATCTTCCGGCCCGCACCGCACCAGCAGCAGCACCAGCAGTCGGCGGCCCCGGCCTCGGGGCCGCCGGATCCGTTGCACCGCCATGGGGTGAACAGCGGGGCGATACGCGCTCTGCCGGACAGCGGCGGGGACGGCGTACGACGGGCCGTCACGCCGACGGCTTCGACACCTCGGCAAGTTCCGTTCGCTCCGTTTGTTCCTTTTCCTTGCGGGCCAGGATGCTGGGCCACCAGGCCCGGGGACCGATGTCGAGCACCAGCGCCGGGACGAGGAGCGACCGGACCACGAGGGTGTCGAGCAGGACGCCGAAGGCCACGATGAAAGCGACCTGCACCAGGAAGGCGAGGGGGATCACCATCAGAGCCGCGAAGGTGGCGGCGAGCACCACACCGGCCGAGGTGATCACTCCCCCGGTCGTGGTCAGACCGCGCAGCACTCCTTGTCGGCTGCCGTGTGCCAGCGCCTCCTCCCGCACCCGGGACATGAGGAAGATGTTGTAATCCACGCCGAGCGCCACCAGGAACACGAATCCGTACAACGGCACGGAGGCGTCGGTGCCGCTGAAGCCGAGAAGGTGTTCGAAGACGAGGGCCGACACTCCCAGCGTCGCCAGGAAGTTCAGTGCGACGGTCGCCACGAGCAGCACCGGTACGAACAGGGAGCGCAGCAGCAGGACCAGGATGAGCAGGATGATGCCGAGGACGACGGGCACGATGAGCGTGCGGTCCCGGGCGGCCGTGTGCTGGGTGTCGTACTGCTGAGCCGTGTAGCCGCCGACCAGCGCGTCGGCGCCCGGCACCGCGTGCAGGTTCGCGCGCAGCCGCTGCACGGTCTCCTTGGCCGCGTCGCTGTCCGCCGCGGCCTTGAGGGTGGCGTCGATACGGACCCGCCCGTCGACGACCAGGGGTTCGCCGGCGCCCGGACGCCCGGACGCGGAAACCGCGCCGGCCGACGCCACGCCCTCGGTTCCCGTTGCCGCCGCCGTGACCCGGGCGGCGCGGTCGGCGTCGGCGATGATGACGACGGGGTTGCCGGAACCGCCGGGGAAGTGCTCACCGAGCGTCTTCTGGGCGGAGACCGACGGCGCGTCGTTCACGAAGATCTCGTCGAGGGGAACGCCCTTCGCCGACAGGGAGGGGGCGAAGGCCGCGAGGACGCCGAGCACGATCGCGGTCATCACCCAGACGCGGCGCGGCCGGGCGTCGACGGCGGCGGCCGTGCGACGCCACATGCCGTGCCCCTTGCCCGACGTGTCGGACGCCATCGGCCGGGAGGGCCAGTACGCGGTCCTGCCCAGCAGCGCCAGCGCGGCGGGCAGGAAGGTCAGGCTGGAGAGGACCGCGCAGACGATCCCGATGGCGCCGACCGGTCCCAGCGCACGGTTGTTGGTGAGGTCGCTGGCCAGCAGGGCCAGCAGGGCCAGGGCCACGGTGGCCGCGCTCGCGGTGATCGCGCCGAACGACCGGCGCACGGCGGCCATCGCGGCCGATGCACGGTCCTCCCTCAGGGCGAGCTCCTCGCGGAACCTCGCGGCCAGCAGCAGCGCGTAGTCCGTCGCGGCGCCGATGACGAGGATGGAGAGAATCCCCTGAACCTGCCCGTCCACCCGGACCACGTCGTGGTCGGCCAGGACGTAGACGATCCCGCATGCGAGACCCAGCGCGAAGACGGAACCGAGAATGATCAGGAACGGCAGCAGGATGCTCCGGTAGACCAGCAGCAGGATCAGCAGCACGGCGGCCAGCGCCACGCCGAGCAGCAGACCGTCGATGCCGGAGAAGGCGTCGGAGAGATCGGCCCGGCTCGCCGCCGGTCCCGCGATCTGCGCCGTGGTGCCGGGGACGCTTCGAGCGGCCTCGTCCACCTCGTTCAGGACGTCGGGCAGTGAGCGGCCGAGGCCGGGATCCAACTGGACGACGGCCTGCAGTGCCTTCCCGTCCTCGGAGGGAAGGGCCGGTGAGGGGGTGCCGACCACTCCGGGCCGCTCGGCGAGTGCTCCGATCGAGCGGGTGGCCGCGGACCGCTGCGCGTCGGATATCCGGTCACCGCCCGCCGTCCATACGACGATCGCGGGAAGGGTCTCCGACTGGTCGAACGCCTCGCGAGCCCTGAGCACCTTGGTGGACTCCGCGCTCTGGGGCAGGAACGCGGCCTGGTCGTTGGTGGCGACCTCGCCGAGCTTGCCCGCGTACGGCCCGAGCGTGCCGCCGACTCCGAGCCACACGAGCAGCAGGACGAGCGGAACGAGCCATCGAGCCCAGCGCGGTGTGGTTCTCATGGGTAACCCCAAAGCTTCGCGATCAAGTATGTCAACGACAAAGTATCTCAATGATTGAGTAACTCTATACTTGGCGGATGCACGCGCCCCGCAATCCCACACCGCCCCCGCTTCCCGGGAACGACCCCGCGGGGTTGCAGTCCTTCGCGGTTCTCCTGCGGCGGATGAACAGCCAGTTCAACCGCATCACTCATGAGTTCGCCCAGTCCCAGGGGCTGCACCTCACCGACGTACAGGCGCTGATCGCCCTGCTCGACGCCGACCCCGACGAGGGCCCCATGACGCCCGGCCGGCTGCGCCGTCAACTGGATCTCACCTCCGGCGCGGTGACCGCGTGCATCGACCGGCTGGAGAAGGCCGGACACATCCGACGCGTTCGTGCCGCGGACGACCGCCGCGTCGTGCATCTGTACTACGAGGAAGCGGCGAAGGGAATCGCCCGGGACTTCTTCCAGCCCTTGGCTCGCGGCACCGAAACCGCCCGTGCGCGCTTCCGACCCGACGAGCTGATGGTGGTCGCGCGCTTCCTCACCGAGTTGAACCGTGAGCTGGCCATGCTCCGCAGTAGCCCCCCACGGCCCTGAACGCGCGTGCCGCGATCCTGGGGGCACCGCCGAGGCACTCCGGCCGCCCCGCGGCTCCGGCCACCGGGCCCGGTCCCGAGCAGTCGGAACCTGCCCGGCTCGGACGGTCAGAACCTGCGGTGCACGGAAACGGCGTAGTCCCCGTCGGTGTAAGGAGCCCGGGACCACGTCGCGTATCTGGCTTCCGGAGTGAGTCCCGCCGCACGGCAGTGGGCGTCGTAGTCGTCCAGCGTGTATCCGCGGTCCAGGGAGAACCCCGCAACGAGGCGGCCCCGAGAACGGACGTGGCCCGCCACCCCGGCCACCAGGGCCGGTTCCGTCCCCGGCGGGGTGAATAGGGGGACGTTGCCCGCCATCACCACGACATCGAACGACTGCCCCAGGTCGAGGCCGACCAGGTCCTGCCGGTGCCAGCGGATCTCCGGCGCCAGGCGCCGGGCGGTCGCGATCATCGACTCGTCGACGTCCACGCCGACCACGGCGATCCCGTGGCGGGCCAACTCGATCGCCACCCGGCCGGTGCCGCAGCCCGCGTCGAGGACGGTGGTGGGCTCGAAGGACCGGATCAGCGCGGCTTCCCCATGAACGTCTCCGCCCTCCGCGACGATGCGGTCGAACCGGGCCTGGTACTCGTCACCGTTCCACGTCATGCGATCACCGTGGCACATCCGCCGCTCCGACCGCACCCCGCCATCCGCGGTCCCCGCCATCCGCCCCGTCGTCCTCCGCGTGATCCCGCACCCCGTGTCGTAGCGGACGCCGCCGTGACAGCCGTACATGTCACGAGACGTCTCCTCGAAGACGTCTTCGAGGAACTGCGGGCCCCGTCGCCGCCCGAGGCGGTCGCGCCCGCCGGGTGCGGACCGCTCGTGGCGCCCCGGCGGCTCCCCCGCCCCCGGACACGCCCCTTGCACGGTCCCGGACACACCCCTTGAGCAGTCCCGGACATACCGCTTGAGCTGGGATCGACGCAGTTCAACGACGCTCCTCCGAAACGGAGTTGCTGAAACAGGATCCGGACATCCACAGGATCATTTCAGGACCGCGTCGGCCCTAGTGTCATCGATGTCAGCAGGAACACCGCAACCGACAGCTGTTGGAGATCACGATGCGTTCGCGTCTCGCCGCCCGTTCCGCCCGACTCGTCCTGGCCGCCGCGGCCGTGACGGCACTCGCCGCCACCACCACCGCCTGTGACCCCGACGACCTCGCCGACGCCGGCAGCTCCGCGGCTCCTTCCGCTGTCGCCTCCGCCGACAACGGAGGAAACGACAACTCCTCCGCCGGCAGTTCCTCCACCGGCGGCTCCAAGGCCGGCGGCTCCAAGGCCGGCGGCTCCACCGGCAAGACCGATTCCGGCGACGGCGGGAAGAGCGGCTACGGGCAGTCCTGCGGCACCAACGACCTGGACTTCACGGTCACCTCGGAGTCCCAGGCCGGCGGCTACTACCTCGTCACCGCCAAGGCCAAGTCCGGGATCACCTGCTACCTGGACATCAACACCCCGAGCGTGTCCTTCGGCTCCGGCGCCGACGGTGTCGCCTCACCCGTCGGGCAGGGGGGCGAGAACCCCATCAAGCTCACCGGCTCCGCCGTCGCGTACACCGGCATCAACCCCAAGACCACCGACAACGATGGCGGCAAGGAGTTCGAGAACGTCATCATCGCCATCGCCGAGGACGACCCCAACCCCGCCGAACTCAAGCTCCCCGAAGCCGCCGACGTCGACAAGCCCATCGTCACCAACTGGGCCACCAACCGCGCCGAGGCCATTCCCGTCATCGTCTGAAAGCCGAACGGGGCCGTCGCGGTACACCGGCCCTGTCGGGACGGGAGCCGGCAGGGGGTCGAGAGCTGCGGTGACCCACAGGCGGGCCGGCTCCGCGTCGAGGAACTCGACGGCCTCACCGTTGCGTCCGACACGGATCACCGCCCCGGGACGAGCCGGAGTGACGACGCGGTCCGAGAGCGGTGATCTCGACGCCGTCCGGTGCTTCGTCCAGCGAGATCACCAGCATGATCGCCCTGCCGAGACCTCCGCTCACCATCGGGAGCACCGCCCCGTCGTCCTCGGTCAGGACGGTCGCCCGCTCCTGCTCCCCAGCTCGTAATATCGTGGGCGTTTCGTCATCGGACGCCGATGGATGCCTTGTCGCATCCGGCGCCCGTCGCCCGCAACGTCCGCCGCACGGCGATGGTGTCGGGTATCGAGCAGTCGAGGAGAGGAACGTTCATGCGTGCTCGGAGCATAGGCGCAGCCGCCGCAACAGCATTGGCCCTGGTGGCTGCCCGCGACCTCGTCCAGAAGAAGCACGCACTGCTCAGAAACTTCCCCGTGATCGGGCATGCCCGGTACCTGTTGGAAGCGATCGGGCCGGAGCTGCGGCAATACGTCGTGACCTCCAACGAGGAGGAGCGCCCGTTCAGCCGTGACCAGCGCACCTGGATCTACGCGTCGGCGAAGGAGGAGAACAACTACTTCGGGTTCGGAACCGACGTGGACGTCGAGCACGTGCAGGGGCACGCGTACGTGAAGCAGCGCACGTTCGCCGGTACGCTGCCCGACCTGCACGACCCGCAGGCCCCGCTGCCCTCGGCCAAGGTGCTGGGGGGCCCGCGCGGGCGCGCCAAGGCGTTCCGGCCCGCGAGCGTCGTGAACATCTCGGCGATGAGCTTCGGATCGCTGTCCGGCGCGGCCGTCACGGCGCTCAACAAGGGCGCGGCGCTGGCCGGCACGATGCACAACACGGGCGAGGGCGGCCTCTCGCAGTACCACCGCAACGGCGGTGACCTGGTGCTTCAGATCGGAACGTCGTACTTCGGCTGCCGTAACGAGGACGGTACCTTCAGCCTCGACAAGCTCAAGGAAGTGATCGCCGGCGCCCCGGTGAAGGCGCTGGAGATCAAGTTGTCCCAGGGTGCCAAGCCGGGGCTCGGCGGGATGTTGCCGGGGCCGAAGGTGACCCCCGAGATCGCCGAGATCCGCGGCATCCCGGCCGGCAAGGACTGCGCCTCCCCCTCTCGGCACACCGCGTTCCACGACGTCGACTCGATGCTCGACTTCGTGGAGTTGCTCGCCACCGAGACCGGTCTGCCGGTCGGGATCAAGAGCGCCGTGGGGGAGATGAGCTTCTGGCAGGAGCTGGCCACGCTGATGGCGCGTGGTGATCGCGGGGTCGACTTCGTGACCATCGACGGGGGCGAGGGCGGGACCGGGGCGGCTCCCCTGATATTCACCGACTCCGTGTCACTGCCGTTCCGGATGGGTTTCTCCCGCGTGTACGGCACGTTCGCCGAGCTGGGTCTTACCGACGACCTCACCTTCATCGGCTCCGGGAAGCTCGGCCTGCCCGAGAACGCCGCTGTCGCCTTCGCCCTGGGCGTCGACATGATCAATGTCGCCCGTGAGGCGATGCTGTCCATCGGCTGCATCCAGGCGCAGAAATGCCACACCGACAAGTGCCCCACCGGCATCGCCACCCAGGACCCGTGGCTGGTGCGCGGCATCGACGCGCCTTCGAAGGCCACCCGTGCGGCTGTCTATCTGCGCACCCTGCGCAAGGAGCTGCTGAAGGTATCGGGAGCTGTCGGTGTCGCTCACCCGGCGCTCATCACCGCCACCGACATCGAGATCATGAACGGCGACTACGACGCCCGTACTCTGGCCGGCGTCTACGGCTACAAGGACGGCTGGGGCGAACTCGGCCCGGAGCTCGCCCGGGAGATCACCGCACTGCTCACCGCCCGGCCGGTGCCTCCCCAGAAGCCGGTCGGCTGACGCGTCACAAGTTGCCGGCGGGTAGCCGGGGGGTCAGGCAGCCGGATGGCTGGAGTCAGGCGGATCGTCGGGATCGCGCGGAGTCAGTGCGTACGGCGGCGCGTACGGGGCGGCGGTACGCGCAGCGGCGCGTACGGCGGCGCAGCGCCGTCGTGGCGAGCGCGAGAGGGCCGGGCCCGCTCACCGGGGGCTGCCGGGCCCGGTGACCGGGGGCTGCCGTGATCCACAGCGACGACGTGTGGCCCCGGCCCGCCGAAAGCACCGCACCCACCGGCAGCGTTCCGTCCGCGTTACCCGTACGGAACGCCGGGGCACCGACCGCCGACGCGAGGTTGTCGGCGCCCCGGGCCGCGCCCGTGCCCATGACGAAGGACGACACCCGATGACGCTCCCCGCCCCCCTGCATGTGATCAACGAAGGACTGGCATTCCTCCTGGAAGTCGCGGCGCTCGCCGTGCTCGGGGTGTGGGGATGGCGGAGCGCGGAGACCATGACCATGCGTCTTCTCCTCGCTGTGGCCGCCCCTGCGGCGGCGGCCGTCCTGTGGGGGTTGTTCGCCGCCCCGAAAGCCCGGGTACGCGTCCCGTTGGCGGGCGTCCTGACCGTGAAAGTACTGGTCTTCGGTGCCGCAGCGGCTGCCCTGTATGCCATTGGTCATCACGGTGCTGCCACCGTCTTCGCCGTCGTGACGGCGGCGAACACCGTCCTGGCGACCCTGGACCGGCACGCCGCGATGCACCGGAAGGCCTGACCGGTCCGGCGGCTGGTCCCTGTTCCGGCGCTCCCCCGGGAACGGACCTCGGCCGATTGCCGTCGACGTCCCACCGACCCGCCCCCTCAGGACGGGAACGCATGAGCGCACCACGCATCGGCAGGGCCCCGATTTCAGCCCGTAGGCCCTGCCAGGGCCTTGAACGCCGGGCGCAGCAGGGCGGCGATGCGGTCGGCCGGGGTGCCGCGAAGAGCGGCCAGACCGAGGAACTGGTGGCCGATGGTGACGCCCAGCAGGGCGGTGACGAACAGCGCGGCACGCAGCTCGGGGTCCTCGGCCGCGGGCAGGGCGGCGCTGACGCTGTCGATCTGCCGATCGAGGGTGACACGGACGTGATCGGCCGCTG
The DNA here is from genome assembly GCF_043083325.1 of Streptomyces sp. NPDC014734. Taxonomy (NCBI): domain Bacteria; kingdom Bacillati; phylum Actinomycetota; class Actinomycetes; order Kitasatosporales; family Streptomycetaceae; genus Streptomyces; species Streptomyces sp. NPDC014734. Next base: position 254,063 of record NZ_JBIBYN010000003.1, read on the forward strand.
TCGGGTCGGTGAGCATGGAGCGCATCATCGCCAGCGTGCCCTCGGGAAGGCCACCGAGCTTGAGGCCGAGCGTGTCCAGCAGCTGATCGACGAGCGCATCGGTGTCCGTGGTCGCCGACAGTGCGGGAAACGCCTGCACGGCTTGGGCGAAAAGCTCGCGCTTCGAGCCGAAGTACTGCATGACGAGAGCCGGGTCGACGCTCGCCGCGGTCGCCACGGCGCGGATGGTGGTGCGTTCGAACCCCTTCTCGGCGAACAGCTCCCGGGCGCTGTCGAGGATGCGTGCCTCGGTCGCTCGGCGGCGTTCGGCGCGGGACTGGCGAGAAGTGGACACCGATTCACTCTACAGCCGTTGACCGAACTTTCGGCCGGCCCTACGGTACGTGGATCAACAAGCGTTGAGTGAATGGAGGCCTCAGTGCCGCATGTGGATACCCCTGCCGTTCGCACCCCTCGCGAGGTGCTCAACCGCTACTACCGGGCCATGCTCGACAAGTCCCCGGACGATCTCGCCGATCTCTATGCCATGGACGCGGTGCACGAGTTCCCGTTCACCTCTCTCGGATTCCCTCCGCGCTACGAGGGACGCGAGGCAGTACGCGCGGGATACCGGGCGGCCTGGGGCACGAGCCCCGTCCAGGTGCAGGAGGTCAGAAGGGTCTCGGCCTACGAGACCGCCGATCCGGGAGTGATCGTCGCCGAGCATGTCGTGGTGGGAACTCTGCCGACCAGACGCACCAGCTTCACCGTCCCCGGTCTGCTGATACTCCACGTCCGCGGCGGACTGATCACGCGGGCCCGCGACTACATGGACAGCTCGGGAGTCGCCCGCGCCAGGGGATGAGAGCCGGGCCGAAAGGGGCGGGCCGCCTCCCCCGGAGACCCCGGATTCCGCGGGCCCCGGGTCGGCCTCGTCTCGGCCGAGGCGGCGAAGCTCGTGAGCGGTACGGTTCTACGCTTCAGGCATGGAGTTCCGAGGTGATCGTGAAGACCTGGCCGACGCGGTACGGGCAGTGCTCGAACGAGGTTGTCCCGGTTCGCGGGCGACGCTCCTGGGGTCACTCGCGACGGGCAAGGCGGACGCCTACAGCGATATCGACATCGAGTGGGTCGTTCCCGACGATCGGTTCGCCGCCTGCCTGGCTCAGGTCGGAGCGCTTCTGCGCCTGGTCCACCCGGTGGCGGAAGTACGCGTCGATCCCGACTTCCTTCGTTCCGACCGCCGCCGCCTGTTGTTCGTCCGTTTCGAACAGGTGCCGCTGTTCTGGCGACTCGATTTGTCGGTGCGCGCACGGTCCGTCGCCGACGAGACGGACTACGACGAGGGGAATCCTGCGGCACGGGCCCACGAGGGAGAGTGGTCGCGGCCGGCCAGTGCCCTTGCCAACGCGATCGGCGCCGTGAAAGCCGCGGCGAGGCACCGCAACGGTGACGCCCACGGGCTCGTGGACCGGGGTTTCGCCCGCATCGGCGAGGCCGACTCGGCCACCGGGGCGTGGACCGATGACATCAAGCGCCTGGCCCGGGCTGCAGCCCGTCGCGAACCACGGTTGGCGACGCTGGCACAACGGGTGGCCGCACTGGCGGACGAGCACCTCGGCCACGGCCCGCAACGCTCCGGGTAGCCCGTCGGGAGCCGAGGGGTACCGCCTCGTCGACGGCACCCCTCGGCACCCCTCGGCTCTCGGCGGACCTCGCGGTCGAGCGGTCGAGCGGTCGAGGTATTCCTCACCGGTCGCCGAAGGTCACCTCCTTCGCGTCCTCGGCGTACTCGAAGTTGCCGGTGAAGCCCCAGTTCTTCCAGCCGCCGTCCCCCTTGTTGGTGATGGTTCCGCTGTCGAGGGCGAACACATCGACACCGTCCACCACCGCGAGATGTTCGAGGCCGGACACCCCGGTGAAGGAGAGGTTGTCAAACGATTTCGCCACGATGATGTTCTTGCCGGGGAAACTGCGGCCGTACTCGTCGACCAGCGAGTGGGTCAGCTCGGCGTCGCCGCCCGGCACCTTGCCGGAGTAACCGGTACCGGGGTACGGCCCGCCGTCCGTGTACTTCGGTGACTCGTCGTCGAAGTTGACCGTGCCCGAGCCGGTGGCGGTGGAGTCGGCCTCCAGGTCGGCGGGTTCCGGCTGCTCGAAGGCCACCTCCGATCCGTCGCGGGTGAATTCGCCGTAGAAGGCCCAGTTGATGTACCCGCCGTCGCCGTCGTTGCTGAACTTGCCCTTGTCGAAGACGTAGATGTCGAACACCCCCCGGCCCGAGGCGATGTCGTCCCCGTTCTCGGTGCCGTGGTATTCGTTGGAGTTCAGCCGGTACCTGCCCCGGTGGACGAACGAATCCGGCTCCTCGACCCAGTGCGACGACTGCTCCGCATGCATGGCGACCACGTTGTAGTCGGGGTAGCAGCGACGCATGTCGTTCACGAGCATCCGCACCGCCTGTGTCGAACCCTCGTTGTCCAGCGGGGAATACGTGTCGTAGTACCGGCTCCGATCGGGCGGTTCCTGTCCCTCGATCTGGCAGCCCTCGTCGCCGGGCTTCCAGCCCTCCTTCCGTCTGGGACGCGGCGGCTCCTCGAACGTGACGGTACGGCGGTCCTCGCTGACGTCGAACACACCCTGGAACGCGCGGTTCTTCCATCCGAGGTCGGCGTCGTCCGCCCAGGTGAACTTACCGGTCTTGAACGCGTACACGCGGTACGTGGTACCGCTGATCTCCACTGTCTCGATCAGCGCCGTACCGTCCATCTCCTGCAGATTGCCCTCGTGCGGCTGCGCGATGACGATGTTGTAGTCGGGGAGGCAGTAGGCGAGGTCCGCGAGCGCCAGCTTGACCCGCTTCTCCTTGTTCTTCTCGTTGTCGATCTTGTCGATGACGAGGTTGACCAGCCAGGAGTACCCCCAGGCGGCAGCCTTGCCGAGAACACCGCTGCCCGGAACGGACACCGACGACTGCGATTCCCTCGGCTCGAAACACAGGTCGGGAAGTGCGTTCACCGTCTTGGCGGGGGTCTTGCCGACGGACTTTTTGACGGACTTTCCGACAGGCTCGCCGGCTTCGGCACGGATCAGGGTGCCGGGCCTGACGGGGTCGTCGCCGGAACCGTCCTGCCGGTGGGCACGATTGACATCGTTGTCGTCGAGGCAGCCGCTGCCACCGCTCCCCATCACACCGATGCGGCAGACCTGGTGGCGCGCCAAGCGGGAGATGTCGCCCCCGATGGTCGCGGCGGCGATCGTACCGACCACGACGGCCACGATCCCGAGCAGGGCCAGGTACTCGATCGCTGTCTGCCCCGTGCTCGCGCCCATGCCCAGGCGTATCCGATCACTGCGTCTCACACGTCACCTCGTCATGGATTACTCGCGTCACCGGAGCCGTGTGCTTGCCGGGAATCGAACTGTAACGACGGCCCCCGGACCCACGGGTAGGGTCCGGAGGCCTGTCATCGGGGCCCAGACCGGACAGCGCGCCCCATGGTCAACGGGGCACAGCACGATCGACTGCGCGCCGCACGATCGACGGCCCGGTCGTCGACGGCCCAGTCCCCGAGGGTTTGGTCGTCGACGGTCCGGTCGCCGACGGCGGCGTCATGGCCGGGGCTTGTCCGCGAATATCCACCGGTTGCCCGCCAGCGCGTCGTTCTGCTCGGGCAACGGTCCGCGTCCGTGTTGCCGGGTGAAGTCGAAGGGGGTCCGAACCGATGTGGACCAGCCCTTGTCCGCCAGGTGACCGGCGGAATCGGGCCGCGGCTCCCTGTCGAACAGGTTGAGCAGGTCGATGCCGATCTGGTGTGCCGTCGAGGTGTAGAGCGGACTGTCGCGGTACTCCAGCAGGTCCTTGTCGAGCTTGACCTCGAACGCCAGTGCGCTTCCTCCCGTGCTCAACCGGTCCACCCGGTCGATGAGCTGCGTCTCGGCGGCGGCGGGCAGGTAGAACATCAGCCCCTCGGCCAGCCAGACGCTCGGTGCGGCCGCGTCGAAGCCTGCGTCGGCCAGCGATCCGGCCCAATCGGCGCGCAGATCGACCGCGAGGGGCACGCGCGCCGTCTTCGGGGTGGCCGACAGCCCGTCGAGCACCTTCTGCTTGAACGCCAGCACGCCCGCCTTGTCGATCTCGAAGATCACGCAGCCGGGAGGCCAGTCGAGCCGGAACGCCCGCGAATCCAGCCCCGCGCCGAGCAGGACCACCTGCCGGGCTCCGCCCGTGTGCACCGACCGGAGGAGGAAATCGTCGAGCACCCTCGTCCGCAGACCGAAGTAGCGCGCGAACCGGCCCCACAGCGGATTGGTGTCCCCGTCCGGGACCTGCTGTATACGGACCGGCCAGCCGGCGGACGCCGGTGCGGCGAGCACGAAGTGTTCCGCGTAGACGTCCCGTGCCAGGGTGTCGTGGCGGTGGGTCTCGATCGCCCGTGCCGCGGCGACCAGGAGAGCGGTAAGGCCGACACCTCCCTCCACGCCCTCCGTGCCCTCCACGTCTTCGATGCCCTCCACGTCTTCCACGTCTTCCACGTCTTCCACGCCGGAATTCCGAGACGTTGTATCGACCACGCGTTCTCCCTGGGGTGAGTTGAGACCATGAACAGCGAGAAACGGGAATGACGGATCAACCGCGGACGCACGGCGCCACCGCTCCGGACGCCCCGTAACTCAGGAGACATCCCGTTGCACGGGAAACGTCCCGTTGGGCGCAGGGGGCATCCCGGCAGCACACAGCTCCGGGGCCACCGGACGGGCGGTGGCCCCGAGTGCCTCGCTCATCGGGCCCGTCCCTCCGGAAGCAGGACGGGTTTGACCACGCGGCCCGCGTCGCAGTCGCGTTCGGCCTCGTTGATGTCGGCGAGTGGGTACGTACGGATCAGTTCGTCGAAGGGAAACCGCCCGGCCTGCCACAGCCCGGTCAGCCGCGGAATCAGCAGTCCGGGAACCGCGTCCCCCTCACAGATGTGGGAAATTCTCCTGCCCCGGTCCAGGGCCCCCGGGTCGAGCGACAGCGCCGTGCGGAGGCGTGCCACCAGGCCGAGGTGGCCGGTCGGGCGCAGGGCCCGGAGCGTGTCGTTGATCAGTTGGGCGGAGGCCGTGGTGTCCAGCGCGTACTGTGCGCCGCCGTCGGTCAGTCGCCGGATGCGGCCGGGCAGATCGGCCGATTCGGCGTGCAGCGGGATCGCACCGAATCGCTCGGCGAGGGCCAGTCGCTCGGGGTACCGGTCGACGGCGACGGTCACCGCACCGGAGACGGCGGCCGCCATCACCGCGGCCAGGCCCACCGCTCCGGCGCCGAGGACCGCGATGGTGTCGCCGGGTCCGACGCCGAAGGAGTTGAAGACCGCTCCGGCGCCGGTGAGGAAGCCGCAGCCGAGCGGCCCGAGCAGTTCGACGGGCAGCGAGGGGTCGGCCCGGACGGCATTGCGGGCCGGAACCACCGCGTACTCGGCGAACGAGGACTGGCCGAACCACCGGGGGGCCAGTTCGTCCCCGGCCGCGTCGGTGAACCGCGCGGCATTCTCCTCGCGCCCTCCGAAGAGGTTGAGCGAGGCGAAGGAGTCGCAGTGGGCGGGGGCGGCGCCCATGCAGTTCCGGCAGTGCCCGCAGGAGTCGAAGCTCAGCACGACGTGGTCGCCGTTGTTCAGGCCGGTGCGCGGGCCGCCCGTCTCCACCACGACCCCGGCCCCCTCGTGGCCGAGCACCGCCGGCAGCGGTGAGCGGCCCTCCGAACGCCGGACCGCGAGATCGGTCCGGCACATCCCGCAGCCCGCGATCCTGACCAGGACCTCGCCGTCGGCCGGTCCCGTGTTCAGGATCACCTCCTCGATGGCGAATCGGCTGTCGTACGAGCGCAGTACCGCCGCGTCGAACCTCATCGTCACCTCTCCTCCGGGCGGTGCACGACGAACGGCCTGAGATTCCCGTAGAGCCCCCACGGCCCTCCCGCGACACCGACACCGCTCTCCTTGATGCCCGCGAAGGGCTGGGCGAGGGACAGTTCGGCGTGGTGGTTGATCCACGCCGTCCCGCACTCCAGCCGGTCGGCCACCGCCTCGGCCCGGTCGAGATCGGTCCCCCATACCGAGCCGCCCAGCCCGAAGCCGGTGTCGTTGGCGGCCTCGACGGCCTCGTCGACGCTCCGGTACGGCAGCACCGGCAGGACGGGACCGAACTGTTCTTCCGTCACCACCGGGCTGTCGGGCGGGACATCGGCCAGGATCGTCGGGGCGTGGAAGTAGCCCGGCCGGTCCAGCCGGTGGCCACCGGCCGCGGCTCGGGCACCGTCTGCCAGGGCCCGGGACGTGTAGCGTTCCACCCGGGCCAGTTGGGGGATGTTGTTGACCGGGCCCAGCCGCGTACCCGGATCGAGGCCGGATCCGACGACGGTGGCCTTCGCGCGCTGCGCGAGGGCCTCGACCACCTCGGAGTAGAGCCGGTTCGGCGCGTAGACGCGCTTGACCGCCATGCAGACCTGCCCGCAGTTGCGGAACGCCGCCCAGAACAGCCGGTCCGCGATCCGCTCCACGTCCACGTCCTCCAGCAGGACGGCGGCGTCGTTGCCGCCCAGCTCCAGGGTGACGCGGCCGAGCGACGCCGCCGCGCCCGCCGCGACGGCCCGTCCGGTGGGAATCGAACCGGTGAAGGTCACATGGCGGATTCCCGGGTGGGCGGCGAGGCGGGCCCCGAGGGGTTCGTGACCGGTGATGATCGTGAGCACGTCCGCGGGGAGGGCGGTGGAGACGACGGATCCCAGCAGTCGTGTGGCGAGAGGCGTGAACGGGGAGGGCTTGAGCACCACCGTGTTGCCCGCGGCGAGCGCGGGCGCCAACTTCGCCGATGCCAGTTGGAGGGGAAAGTTCCACGGGACGATCGCCGCGACGGGCCCGAGCGGTCGCCAGCGGATCTCGCTGCGTACCGGACGACCGTCCACGAGGGGCCGCGGCCCGGGGCCGAGTTCGGCGAAGTAGCGGAGGCGGGCCGCCGTACGGGCGATCTCCGCGTACGACTCGGACAGCGGCTTGCCCTGTTCACGGGTGAGCAGAGGAGCGATCTCCGCCCCGGCGGCCTCCACCGCGTCGGCTGCCGCGAGCAGAGCGGTGGCACGGGCACCCGGGTCGGTCCGCCAGCCGCGCCAGGCCTCCTGGGCCCGGCCGACGACGGCGTCCAATTCGTCCGGCCGCTGGTCGGGGGCCTCCTCGAAGGCCTCGCCCGTTGCCGGATCGAAAACGGCGAAGCGGTCACCGACGGGCCCGGGCGACGTCCGCCGGGGCCGGCCTGTCGCCATGCCGCGCTCAGCTCGCCGCCGTGACGGCAGCCGTGTGTTCCCGGGCGTGCCGGTCCATCTCCGCCCGGAAGGCGGCCACCAGTGGCGGCTGAATCCTTCCGGTGGTGCGGTCGCCCCGCTCGCAGACCGCCCCGCGCACCCCCACGATGTCCGTGCCGATGCGGGTCAGCGTGCCGAGGTCCGCCGCCTGCACACTGCCCGCGAGGGCGGCGAGCAGCCCGGCCCCGTGGGCCCGTCGGACGAACTCCGCACAGGCCTCCGGCGGGACGTGGTCGAACAGCCGGGTCCCGTCCTTGACAGCGGTGTCGAGCATGGCCGCGTCGGCGCCGGAGCGGAGGGCGATGTCGGGCAGTGCCAGCGGGTTGACGCAGCCGATCCGGTGGGCGTCGGCGTAGCCCGAGGCAACGACGAACGCGTCCGGGCGGTGGTCCTTCACCGCCCGGACGACCCCCCGCATGACGTCGATGGCCTGTTCGGGCGTGGTGCATCCGTAGAGACCGACCTTGATGTACGTAGCTCCGGAGACCACCGCGCCGAGCGCCGCCTGGGCCACCGTGCCGGGCTTGTACGGCACGTCTCCCACGGTGGCGGACACCGGCTTGTCCGCCGGGACCACGTCACGGATCTCCTTGATGACCCACGGGAAGTTCGCGCCGAGCGACCCCTCATCGGGCTTCTTGACGTCGACGATGTCGAGGTGCTCCGCCGCCTTCGCGCAGTCGAGGGCTTCCTCGATGCCGTCCGGGGATACGAGAAGCAACAATGTGGACTCCTTCCACCGCGAATTCACCTGGCCGAGCGGCAGGTGTGCGGTGTCGTCTGGATCCCTTGCGGTCAGCTCATCATTCCCAGGGCCCGTCACCACGGGTAGGGCGCGCAAAGCCCGACCGGTGCTCTTACGCCGTACCCGATGCGCCGTGCACGCCGGTTCGAACCAGCGCCGACCCGGCGTCGCGGGCGCGAACCCGGCGTGCAGGGCAGTGGACGGAGAGCTCGTTGGCAGTGGGCGGAGAACACGCGTTGGCAGTGGGCGGAGAACGCGTTGGCAGCGGACGGGGCACGTCACGGCTTCCCCCGCCAGTGCGGGAGGGGCCGTGTGACAGACTCGCAGCCGTGCCTCCCGACCTCGTGCTCCTTCGCGCATTGATCGACGCGTCGTCCACGATCGTCACGCGGCCCGGACGCGGTGCGCCGGAGGAGTGGATCCGCTCGGCCGAGTCGGCCCTGGGCCCGTTCGCGCCGTCGTACCGGTGGTGGCTGGCCGAGTACAACGACGGCGAGCTCGACGGCGAGCCGCTCGCGGCGCTCGCCCCACCCGGCGAGCGGGGCACCGACGATCTCACCGCCGGGTGGCGCCTCGACGACGGCCGGCTCTGTTTCTACAGCGAACCGGACGGCGACGGCACCTACCACTTCACCCCCGGCCGTTCCGCGGAGTCGCGTGCGGGTGCGGAGCACGCGGTGATCCGACGTGACCGCCACCGCGGAGCGGAAGAACTGGTGGCGGACTCGTTCGCGGGCTTCCTGACGCTGCACGTGGCACGGTCCGCCGGGCTCGGCGACGCCCCCGTGCCCGCGCTGGCCCGGCTCTGGCGGTCCACGCCCGGTGTCCTCCTCCCGAACGGTGTCCAGGTCTACAGCCCGCTGGACATCCTCGAACGCAACGAGACCTACGAGGTGAGCACGTACCAGCCGGACTGGGTACTCATCGGCGACGACAGCGGCGGGCGGGGCCTGTTCATGCGTCGCGGCGACGGACACCGGGCGTCCGTCCACAGCCTCGACCTCGGTGCGGGCGACAGCGACATCGACAGTCCCGGCGTCGGCGAGTGGGTGACCGACGACCTTCTCGGCTGGCTGGCCTCGGGAGCCGACACCGGGGGCTGACCGGGGGCCGACCGGGCTCCGTTCCGGCCTGCCGAGCCCGGCCGCTCCTGTTCACGCGTGCGGGCGGCGGGCCAGCACATGGGCGTCGAGGAAGCCCCGCTCGGACGCCGGGTCGTGGAGCAGCCGGGCAATCGTGACGAGCCCGGCCCCGGCCAGCAGCTCGGCGAACCGGTCCACCGGCCAGCTGTAGGCGGGCGTCACCTTGTGGTCGAAGCGGGCCGGCTCCGGTCCCTCGGTCCCGAAGAAGGACACCAGGAGCAGGCCCCCTGGTGCCAGGACACGCACCTGCTCGGCAAGCAGCGCGGGCAATTCCCCAGGTGGGGTATGGATCATCGAGTAGTGGGCCAGTACTCCGCCGAGTGAGCCGTCCTCGACGGCCAGGGCTTCCATTCGCGCTTCGTCGAACCGCAACGCAGGATGGGTCCGCCGAGCGTGGTCGACCATGGCCGGGGAGAGGTCGAGCCCGAAGGCGTCCAGCCCCAAGTCGTGCAGCATGGCCGTCAGATGACCGGGGCCGCACCCGACGTCGGCCACCCGCGGGTTCCCCGTGGCACGCACGAGCTCGGCGAAGGTGCCGATCATGTTCCGCGCGAACGGCCGCGTCTCCAACCGACTGGTGAACATCGAGGCATACAGGTCGACGATTCCGTCGTAGGCAGCCCTGGTCTCGTCCTGATGTCTCGACACGGGAAGGAAACTAACACCCGCGCCCGTTCGCGGCCGTTCTCCGGCCCCGTTCCGGTGCTTGCCCTCAGGACTGATCGTCCCGGGCCCCGGCCAGTGGCTTCCCGCAGTCCGTCCGGCGCGAGCACCGCGTCCGGCCCCCTGCCTCGTCCGGCCGAGCCGGATGACACCGCCTCATCCCTCCTCGACAAGACCGTGGAAGGGTCCGATGCGTCCGCCGCATATCCCCGCTGCTGCCCCGTGCGCACGGATCGGCGCTCCGGGCTGGTCCCCTCTCCCCCGGTCCCGCCGCGCCGGGTGCGCCGTGCGGTGCTGCACGGCCTGAAGATCCGACAGCGGATCATTGCGCGCGACGGCGTTCACGACGGACGATGGGTTCGGAACCTGCGGGGCTCCGCAGATCGACTGGTGGGAGTTGCCGTGGATCCGTTGGAGGACTGGCTGGAGAGTATGCAGCCTCGGCTGGCCGGCCTGGTGGACTTCGAGTGGCCGGACGGCTCACTGACGGATTTCTCGCCGACGTCGCTGGCGCGGCTGGAGGCGGAGCTGGTCGCCCGGACCGGGCCCGGGGCGGACTTCATGGAGCGGGTGGCCGGATACCTGGGGGAGGCTCTGCTGTCGGCGGCCGGCGGGTGCTGGGCCTGGGATGAGCTGCGCGGTCTGCCCGTCGTGGTACCGGACCCGGAGCTCGGTCTGTCGGCGGTCTGCCCGGCGGAGCTGGTCGAGCGGGCGCGGCGGCGTCGAGACGGCGGCGAGTTCGGCCGGAGCCGGCGGGAACTGGAGCGGGCGGTCGCCGACAAGCAGGCAGCGGTACCTTGCTGGACGCCGAGCAAGCAGCCGACCCCCGGCCTCGACAGTGAGCTGACCGCCTTCGACTCGCCGTACCTGGACGAGTGGTTGGCGAAGCGTGCGGCAGGGCTGCCGGCCTGGCTTGCCGCGTACGCGGAGCGGCCCGGGCTCTGGGACTTCAGCCAGAGGTCCCTGGACGAGCTAGAGACGGCGGCGCGCCAACGGGTTTCCGGGCCGGATGAGTTGGCGGCGCACCCGGAATTCGCCGAGGGCGCCTCCTGGTACCTCGGCGAAGTGCTGCGGCCGGCGATGCGCGCGCGGTGGTGCTACCACCCCGGTGAACCGGACGGGGACAACATGTTCATCGGGCGCCCCTTCCTGGACCAGCTGATCCCGGACGGGACGGTCGCGGTGCCGTTCCTGCTGCTCCAGGTCGCGATCGCCGACCGTGAGCCGGGTGTGCTTCGTCGCGTCTACGATCGGCTCACTTGAGCCTGTCTCCCTTGGGCATCTGGTACTAGGTTGTCCACCGCCTTTGCCTGCGGGGGGAGTTGGTTGTGAGCGGACGTCGTCGGGCTCGAACGTGGTTGGTCGCGGTGACTCTGGCGGCGCTGTGCGGGCCGCTCGGCTGGGCGGGCCCGGGAGTGGCCGCGCCGAAGCCGGTGCCGCTGCCCAGTTTCGACGGGCCCGCGCCGGATCCGGACACACTGCCGGGCGGGTCCCGTCCGGCCTTGGGCCCGAAGCAGACATACGAGTACCTGAACCCCTCCGAGTGGCTGCGTGGTCGAGCACAGCCGAAGGCCCACGAGGTGGCGGCGGCGATGCTGGACCAGAGGGCCGAGGTTCCGGGCACGTGGCAGCACGCCATGAAACGGTGGCAGGAATACCAGCGGGACAAGGCCAAGGAGCTCAACAAGTACCTCGACAATCCCGTGGGCAAGCGGCCCAGCAAGGTGTTGCCCTGGCACGCCTGGCTCGTGAAGTTCCTTCCGGCTCAGGGCAACGACTACCAGGGCAAAGCCTACGTCCAGCACGTCGTGGAACGGCTCAAGCTCGGTGCGAACCACGGCTGGCAGACCGAGTTGCACGTCCCTGAGGTGAACCGCTACTACGACTTGGCCAACGTGGAACTCGGCCTGTACTACGAGCTCAAGTCCGGCAGCGGCATCATCGAAAAGGAACTGGCACGGGACAAGGCGTTCGTCGAAGCCGAGCGGGGGAAGGTCAACCCCCGGCGGCTGGTGTACGTCTTCGCTGTCCAGCCGAGCAACAGGTCCAAGAGGCTGCTCAAGGAGGCCGGTATCGATTACGTCGTGGTACCGGCGCAGAAGAGAGTGATCAACCCGGGCGGTCCGCCGCCCGACCCGAACGACCAGTTCACGACCGGTCCGGACGGCAGCGGTCCCGACGGCGGCGGTCCCGACGGCGGCGGCACGCCCAAGGGCGGTCCTCAGAGCGGCGGTCCTCAGGGCGGCGCGGCTGCCGACGACACCCTGCGCGCCCCGGACCAGTATCAGGCCCCGGCCGCGGCGCCGGCGGAGATCGCCGACTCCGGGGACACCCCGGAGGAGGCCGCCGAAATGCGCGAGGTCGGAAAGCAACTCGCCGCGGAATCCGGCCACCCCGAGCTGGCCGAGGATCTGGGCGGCGTCGACTTCTCGACACTGGAGCTGCGCTACGTCTCCGACACCTATCACAACGGCTCCGGCGTGCAGTACGCGTTCAAGGCAGACGCCCTTCCGGCGGACGAGCAGTCCTTCGGCGGCCGACGCGCCGCACGGCTCGCCTCGGACTCGTTCTTCGTCTGGCTGGAACTCCCGTCGTCCGCGTTCACCGTCAATCTCAACCCGGACGAACCGGAGCGGATCATCGACGAGAAGTTCGGCAGGACCGACGCGGGGCGGGTGCTGCTGGAGGCCGACCTGGCGATGAAGAAGTCGGTGGCGAAGTTCATCCATCCGAACACTCCGGGCGGCAAGAAGTACTGGGACTCGCTGCGGGGTGACAGCAAGTGCGTCTCCATGAGGCAGTGGATCGTGCCCGACACAGCAACCGTCCGCGACAACGGCAACGAGTTGTACATCCTGGACGCACCGATGCTGGTGAAGATGGAGTCGGAGGTCATCAAGACCCCGGGCGTCGGTGGTGACACCGGCTGCAGTCAGCAGGACGAGGCAAGCACCCGGCACAACGAGTCGGTGTACCGCGAGACGATCCTGCCGCAGGTCCAGAAGGCGGTGAATTCCGCGCCCGAGTACGCCGACCTGCGCCGGGTCTACGCCAGCCGGGTCGCCGCCGAGTGGTTCCGCAAGCGCAGCGCCGCCAAGCACACCGCGTACTCGGACCTCATCGGCAAGGGAGACATCAGCCGCTGGGTCTCCCGGGAGAAGTGGACGCCCCGCGAGGTCTTCGACCGCTACGTCCAGTCGTACAGGAACGGCGAGTTCAAGGTGAAGCGCACCACCACCAAGGGCAACGTCGTCTACACCAGCACCTACGTCTACGGCGGGGTGGACTTCACCCGGATCGACCAGAACCGGCTGAGTGCCACCGAGTTCGCCAAGGAGCACGCCGCGCTGAAGGCCACGGCGCGCGACTCGCTGGACGCGCCGAGCGATGCGGGAAGTGACGTGTGGCTCGGCGGTCAGACCACCGCCGTGCCCTATGCCGAGGCCTTCGCCAGTCCGGAACCGTCAACGTCGAAGCCCCTGTTCTACGTGCTGGGGGCGGTGCCGCTGACCGCCTGGCTCGTGACGGGCGGCGTGCTGTGGTGGCGCCGCCGGGAGAGCTCGTCGACGGGGGCGGGCCGATGACCACGACAAGGGTGGAACGGCCACTGGCGACACCGGCACCACCGGGCGCCGTGTTCGCGGCGAGCTACCTGTTCGCCGGGGTGGCCGCGCTGGCCCTGGTCTCCTCGGTCGGCACGTTCTTCGTCATCCCCGAGTTCAGCCACCATCGGAGCGAGGAGGCCGCCGATGGCGCGGCGGGGGACCTTGCCGCGTATGGGCTGACCGCGTTCGCCGTGCTCACGATCGTGTTCGGCGGTGTCTGCCTGTTGCTGTCCCTGCTCGACGGACGGGGACGGCAGGGGGCCCGGGTGACGACCTGGGTCGTTGGCGGACTGTCCGTCTGCTTCGACGTCGCGCTGCTCACCGTCGACTCCTACGACTCCGTGCCCTGGTACGGCAACATGACCCGGATCGTGTCCGTCGGGATGCTGCTGCTGACGCTCGGTTCGGTCACCCTGCTGGCGCTGCCCTCTTCCCACGGGTACTTCCGCGCCGCCCCGTCGGCCCGCCGGAGCGAGCGTCCCCCATTCATGCCACCACCGACTCCCCCACCGACTCCCCCACTGCCCAGCCACCCTCCCGCCCACACCGACCAGCCGCCCCCTCCCGCCTACCTGCCGCCCCCTCCCAGCCAGGCACCACCTCCCCCCTACTGGCCGCCGCCACCGCCGACACTCCAGGACGCACGTCGGCCGGTCGCCGTCACCACGGCCATGACCGTTCTGGTGGGCATCGCGGTCGTCGCCCTCGTAGCCGCCGTCGTGGAGATCCAGACGTACCGGGCCATACTGAACTGGCTCGGCGACTACCAACGGGCCATGAAGAAACAAGCGGCTCCGTACGGCATCGACGTGGCCTTTCCCCGCCTCCCGGACACTGCCGCAGGACCGACCATCATCGTTGTCGTGGTCTTGGTGGCCGTCGCAGCGCTTCTGATCGGCCTGGCACTCGCCATCCGGTCGCCCCGGCCGTGGGCACGCACCATGACACTCGTCGCCGCCGCGCTGTTCGCGGCACTGGCCACGGGCCGGGGCCTCCTGACCGCGAGCTCACAGGCCACCATGAACCGGCTCGCGGAGGAGTCCCAGCGGCTCAAGGAGAGTATGGGGGCGGGGCATTACCAGGACTCGTTCCCCAGCTTCACCCAGATCTACCCCCCATGGGCTTACCAGGCCGTCTACCTGACCACGGCTCTCGCGGTCCTCGGGTGCATCGCGGTCTTCGTCCTGCTGGTCCTGCGGGGCTCGAATGCCTGGTTCGCCATGGCAGGAAATCGCGCGTACCCGTACGCCCCGCCACCGCCGTACCTCGGACAGGGATACGGGCAGTATCCGGGTGGGTGACATCGACGGCGAAACCCTGGTTCGTCCACGGCACCGCGACGGCGCCGCGCAGGTGGAGGGCGGGGCATGGTCGTCCGGCTCGCCGGACGGGCCCCTTCCGACGGGCCCCTTCCGACGGGCCTCGGCGGCGTGCTGGGCGCCACGCGGATACTCGGATGCGTGCAGGTGGGCGGTGCTGGAACACTTCCGGGATGCCAACTGTCGAAGCCTCGCCCGGAGTGTCCATCGCGTATGAGACCTTCGGCGATCCCTCCGATCCCACTGTCCTCCTCGTGATGGGTTTCAGCGCTCAGATGATCGCCTGGCACGAGGACTTCTGCCGGGCGCTGGCGGAGCGTGGACGCCATGTGATCCGGTACGACAACCGCGACTGCGGGCTGTCGACGAAGTTCGACGATCACCCCGTCGACATCGGCAGGTTCGTCGAAGCCGTGACGTCGGGGGACATCTCGTCGGCCCTCTCGATGGTGCCCTACACCCTCCAGGACATGGCCGACGACGGCCTCGGCCTGCTCACCGCGCTCGGAATCGAGCGCGCTCACGTGGTCGGGTCCTCGATGGGCGGCATGATCGCCCAGACGATGGCGGTCAGCCGGCCGACGCGCGTACTCACCCTGACGTCGATGATGTCCTCGACCGGCGAGCCCGATTACGGCCGGCCCGGCGCCGAGGCCCAAGCCGTGCTCTTCGGCCCGAAGCCACCGGATCGCGAGGGGTACGTCGCGGCGGCGGAGCGGGAGCTGGTGTGGTGCTCGAAACGCTACGGCGACCCCGCGCTCCTTCGTGAGCTGGCTGCCGAGAGCTACGACCGCGCCCACTACCCGGCCGGAGTCGGGCGGCAGCTCGGGGCGATGATCCTCGGTGGTTCACGCGCCGACGCGCTTCGCGGGCTCGGCGTGCCGACCCTGGTGATCCATGGTCTGGACGACACGCTGATCGACCCCAGTGGGGGGAGGCGCACCGCCGATCTGGTGCCCGGGGCGAAGCTCCTGCTGATCCCCGACATGGGGCACGACCGCCCCCGGGAGCTCTGGCCCGAGATCATCGACGCCCTGGACGCGCACACCCGCTGAGCACCACCCCCTCCCTGTGCCGGAAAGACCTCCCGGTACCGGAAAGACCTCCCTGTACCGGGAAGGGTCCCTGTACCGGGAAGGGTCCCTGTACCGGGAAGGGTCCCCTGTGCCAGGAGGCTCCCTGTGCCGGGGAGGGCACAGGGCCGATCTCATGCGCGCGGGGCCGGTCGGTGACGCCAGACCGACACCAGAACGACGAGCCCGGCGACGCAGGGAAGCAGCGTCGTCATGCCGTACGCGTACGGCACGATGACGTCGTACTTCTCGCCTCCCAGACCGAGGTTCATCAGCGCCACCGACATGCCCGCGGCGAAGGCCGTGGTGGTCACGGCGCGGGCCCAGCGCCTACCGGCCGTGATGCCCCGGATCGTCAGCAGCCACAGGAGGGTCCCCAGGACGCCCGTGCCGACGAGGTAGATCGCGATCGCGTTGCGGTCGGCCGCCACATCGTCCGGCCCCCAGTCCGGGTACGCGTCGCGGACATGGCCGGACAGGGTGTCGACGGTGGCGATGTCGAGCAGCGGCGCGAGCGCGGCCAGTGCTGTCAGCGCCAGTCCGACATACATCGCGGTGGAGCGCCTTCCGTCTGCCGACGGCGGGCGGTTGGTGATGGTGGCCATGACTGTTCCCTTCTTCAACCCTACGGCGTAGGTTTCCTCTCGCACGGTATGATCTACGACGTAGGTTTGACAAGGACGAGGAGTGGAACGTGGCCGGACGGGCCCAGGGCACCTCGGCGGGGCTCAGCCGTGAGCGCATCGCCGCCACAGCCGTCGCCCTCGTCGACCGGGACGGGCTGGAACGCTTCGGGGTACGGCGTCTCGCGGATGAACTCGGGGTCGACCCGATGTCGATCTACCACCACGTCAAGGGCAAGGCGGCACTGCTGGACGCGGTGTCCGAGGCCGTGCTCACCGAGGTCGCCGACACCTCGGACGACACGACGCACGACTGGGAACGGATCGCCCGCCGGACGGCTCACGGCTACCGGAGCATGGCCTACCGCCACCCCCGGGTGTTCCCGCTGCTGACCACACGCGCCCAGACCTCGCCGGTGGCCCTCAGCGCCCTGGAGGAGTTGGTCACCGCGATGCGCGAGGCCGGCCTGCCCGACCAACTGGTCGCGGACGCACCCCTGTTGCTGTTCGGCTTCCTCAACGGATACCTGTTGGCGGTCCTCAGCGGCGAAGCCGACGGCTCCGAGGCCATGCCCTCGATCGACCCCGCCGCGTTCCCGACCATGGCCGCCCTCGCCCCCCTGCAGACCGGCTTCGGGTCCGTGTCGGAGTTCGACCGGATCCTCGACACCGTGCTCGACGGAATCCGGAACCGGGCCGCCGGGGACGGGGCCCGGTGAGCGGTGCGGCCGACGCCCCGTTCGGCCCGGATCGACGGCGGGCCACCGGAACACCGGGCCGCGGCGCCGCCGTCACACCTGGGCCCGGATCGGCCACTGCCCGCATGCGCTATAGTTGATCTTGGCAGTCCGCCGCAACTCGCGGTGACTGACGGTGCGTTGGTGGTCCAAGGAAAGACGCCCCGCTTCCTGCGGGGAAATGCAGGTGCAAGGCCTGCCCGGCGCTCGAACACGAAGCCCTTCCCCCACCGGGGAAGGGCTTCGTCGTGCTTCCCGCACTCCGGCATCTCCGCAGACTCGCCGAGTCGCCCGTGGAAGGACGCGCGGCCCACTCGGCGTCGGTGCTTGCCCGACTACGCGCGGCCCGACGCGTGAGGCGGGGCGTCGGACCGCCGGGCCCCGGAATCCGCCGTACCTCTCCGGCCGCACCCGCCCCCGGCCGGCGCCGATCCCCATGGGCCGGAACGGGGGCTCGCCGCGCGGCGGCTTCTACCGCGTCACCACCTGTCGATGCCCATCGTCTTCGCCGCGCCGTGAATCGCGTCGTAGTGCCGCATCGACATGTCCGACTTCTTCTGCTTCGACGGAAGACCCTTGTCGGCCTGCCGGAACTCGTCGCGCGCCGCGGCCAGCAGGTTGGTTCCGTGGCCGACCGGCACATCGTCCCTCCCGTGAACGGGATGCGACTTGGCCGCCGTCCGGCTCCCGGCGCCGGCGAGGATGCTCCGGGCCTGGTTGTACGCGGCCGGTTTGATCGCCTTGGGGTTCGCGGCGACTGTGTGCGCACCGGCCGCCACCCGGGTGTTCTCGGTGGCGACGGCGGTGGAGGCGGGGGCGACAACCGCTGCGGCGGCAGCGACCGCCGCCACCGCGGCGAGCCCGGTCCGGACGACGAGTTTCATGGGATACCTCTTCTGAGCGACGGAAGAATCCGGTTGTTGCGGGAGGAATCCTGCCCACACGGGTGAAGGGCTCTCGGTACCACCGGTCCGACACCGCCTTCGAACCACCCGACCGGATCCCTCGGCATCCGGTATCCGGAACAGCGGATCACCCGGCCGCGGGCATCGAACACTCTCCGTCGTTCACCGCCGTTCCGGAGTCAGCCGGAAGTGGTCTCCCGGTGCGCCCGGATGATGTCCGCGTACCGTCGTCCGCTCGTCTTCACGGTCCGCCGCTGCGTCGCGTAGTCGACGTGGACCAGCCCGAAGCGCTTGTCGTAGCCGTAGGCCCATTCGAAGTTGTCGAGCAGCGACCAGGCGTAGTACCCGGCGAGCGGAGCCCCCTTCCGCAGGGCTCCCGCGCAGGCGGCGAGGTGCTGTTCCAGGTAGCGGGTGCGCTCGGGATCGTGGATCCGGCCGTCGGGGCCGACGGTGTCGGGGAAGGCCGAACCGTTCTCGGTGACGTACAGGCGGCGCACACCGTAGTCCTCGGTGAGCCGCAGCAGGAACGCCTCCAGGCCGCCGGCGTCGATCTGCCAGTCCATGCCGGTGCGGGGCACGTCGGGGAGGCGGATCTCGCGGGCGTACGGGACGGGGCCCGCCGGGTCGTCGGCGACGGTGACCGGAAAGTAGTAGTTGAGGCCGTGCCAGTCCAACGGGGCGGCGATCGTCTCCGGGTCCCCGGGCCGCTCGGGGAGCTCGATCCCGTACAGCTCGCGCATGTCGGCGGGGAAGCCGCAGCCGTACACCGGGTCGAGCCACCAGCGGTTGGTGTGGCCGTCCATGCGCGCGGCGGCCTCGACGTCCTCGGGCCGCGTCGAGGCGGGCGCGACGGTCGAGTGGTTGGTGACCAGGCCGATCCGTGCGCCCGGCGCCGCGGCACGGACGGCCTGCGTCGCCAGGCCGTGGGAGAGCAGGAGGTGGTACGAGGCGCGGACGGCCGCCGTGAGGTCGGTCAGCCCCGGGGCCATCCGCCCCTCCAGGTGGCCGATCCATCCGGAGCAGAGCGGTTCGTTGAGGGTGGCCCACCGGGTGACCCGGTCGCCGAGCCGTTCGGCGACGACGGAGGCGTACGCGGCGAGGTGTTCGGCGGTCTCGCGCACGGTCCAGCCGCCGCGGTCCTGGAGCGCCTGCGGCAGGTCCCAGTGGTAGAGGGTGACGGAGGGGGTGATTCCGGCGTCGAGGAGTCCGTCGACGAGCCGGTCGTAGAAGTCGAGTCCGGCCGTGTTGACGGGCCCGTCGCCGCCGGGGAGGACACGCGGCCAGGCGACGGACAACCGGTAGGCGTCGGTGCCGAGTTCCTTCATGAGGGCGATGTCCTGGGGCCAGCGGTGGTAGTGGTCGCAGGCGGTGTCACCGTGGTCGGCGTTGTCGACGGCTCCGGGGACGCGCGAGAAGGTGTCCCAGATGGAGGCACCGCGGCCGTCCTCGGTGACGGCGCCCTCGATCTGGTAGGCGGACGTGGCCGTCCCCCAGGCGAAGTCGCGCGGGAACGCGGCAAGGTCGATGAGGTCGGCCCAGGAGCCGGGCACGGAATCGGACGTCGGCCCGGACGTCGGCCCTGACCGGGAGCCGGACGAGGGACCGGGCGCGGGAACGGACGTCGGCTCGGAGGAGGGGTCTGGCACGGGACCGGGCATGGGGAGCCTTTCGGGAAACGGGGAGGGCCTGCGGGAGCGCGTCACTTGACCGCGCCCGCGGTGAGGCCGGTGACGAGGTAGCGCTGGAGGAGCAGGAACCCGGCGACGACGGGCACGCTCACCACGAGGGAGGCGGCCATCACCTGGTTCCAGTAGACGTCGTTCTGGGTGGCGTAGCCCTGGAGGCCGACGGCGAGGGTCCGGGTGGTGTCGTTGGTCATGACGGAGGCGAAGAGGACCTCGCCCCAGGCGGTCATGAAGGCGTAGACGGCCACGGCGACGATGCCGGGGATCGCGGCGGGCACGACGACACGGAGGAGTGCGCCGAGAGGGCCGCAGCCGTCGACCTCGGCGGCCTCGTCGAGGTCGCGCGGTACCGAGTCGAAGTAGCCGATGAGCATCCAGATGGAGAACGGCAGCGAGAACGTCATGTAGGTGAGGATCAGACCGCCGCGCGAGCCGAAGAGCGCGATGCCGGTGGCGTTGCCGATGTTGACGTAGATGAGGAAGAGCGGCAGCAGGAAGAGGATGCCGGGGAACATCTGTGTCGACAGGACCGTCACGGTGAAGGCCCGTTTGCCGCGGAAGGAGTACCGGCTGACCGCGTACGCGGCGAAGACCGCGATGGTGACCGAGCAGACGGTCGCGGCCCCCGCGACGATCAGTGAGTTCACGAAGTAGTCGGCGAGCGGAACCGTCTTCCAGATGTCGACGTACGGGGCGAGGGTCAGCCCGGAGGGGATCCACCGGAATTTCCCCGAGACGTCCGCCAGCGGTTTGAGGGAGCTGGAGACCATCACGTACACCGGCAGCAGCACGAAGCCGGTGAGCAGGGTGAGGAAGATCCGTCGGCTCCAGAGGAAGGAGCGGGGTGCCGCCATGGGCGAGCGGGGCCGGGGGCCTCCGGACGGCCGGGTGTTTCCGGTCAACCGGGCGTTTCTAGGCATCGGTGGCCTTCCTTCCCCGGGAGGTGAGGAACAGGTAGACGCCCGTGACGACGAGCAGGAACAGCAGGAGCAGCACGGACATGGCCGACCCGGTGCCGAAGTTCCAGGTCTGGAACGAGGACTGGTAGATGTGCAGGGAGATGAGGTCGGCGGACTCGGGGGCCGCCTTGCCGAAGAGGACGAAGGGGGTGTTGAAGTCGTTGAACGTCCAGAGGAACAGCACCAGCACGAGGACCTGGTTCACCGGGCGCAGCGACGGCAGGGTGATCCGGCGGATCTGCTGCAGGATGCCCGCGCCGTCGAGGGCCGCGGCCTCGTAGATCTCCCGGGGGATGTTCTGGAGGCCGGCCATCGTGATGAGGAAGGCGAAGGGCCAGCCCTTCCACACGGAGACGACGAGCAGGGTGATGAAGCTGTTGTCCCCGATCAGCCAGAACGGCGGGTTGTCGGTGAGTCCGAGCTGGTCGTGCAGGACGTGGTTGATGAGGCCGTTGTCGCGCTGGAACATGAACGCCCAGGTGATGACGGCGGCGTAGACGGGCAGGGCGTACGGCACGAGGAAGATCGCGCGCAGCAGGCCCCGGCCGCGGAACGACTCCTGCAGGAAGACCGCCGCCGCGGTGCCGAGCAGCCAGCACAGGCCGACCGAGCAGACGGTGAAGAGGCAGGTCGTGAGGAACGACTTCAGCAGCGCCTCGCCGACCGGGGCGTCGAAGTCGACCGAGATCGCGTAGTTGTCGAGTCCGGTCCAGGGGGCGGTGGTCCAGTCGCGGATGTAGAACTGGGTGAGCTCCTTGAAGCTCATCACGATGCCGATGAGCATCGGCACCAGGTGGACGAGGAGTTCCAGGACCAGGGCGGGCAGGAGCAGGAGGTACGGCAGGCCGATGGCCCGCAGCCGCCCGGGGAGCCGTCGGCGCGGTGCCGTCCCGGGCGTGGCCCGCCGCCCGGTCCGGCCGCCGGTCGTGTCGATGGCGGTGGTGGTGGTCATCAGGGCACCGGGCTCACTTCTTGGGCATCTGCTGCTGGGCCTTTTCGAGCTTGGCCCTGACGGAGGCGGTGGTGACGGGACGGCCGGCGGCGGCGTCGGCGAAGAGTTCCTTGACGGCGGTCCCGACGACGGTCTCGAACTGGGACTCCTCGGGAACCTGCGGCAGGGCGGAGGCGCTGGTGGCGAGGGTGTCGCGCAGGACGGCCAGGGCGGGTGTGTCGAAGGCGGGGTCCTGCTGGGCCGCCTTGACCGGCGGTATGGACCCGTAGGCCGTGTTGAGGATCTTCTGCTCCGCGTCCCCGGTCATGAACTTCACGAACTTCAGGGCGCTGTCGGTGTTCCTGGTGTTCTTGAAAACGGCCATGTTGATGCCGGCGACCATGGAGTTGGTGGACCGGCCGGAGCCGGGTGCGCCGGACTGGACGGGCGCCGCGGCGACGCCCCACTCGTCGTCGTTCATGCCCTGGGCCTCGAACGTGGCGGAGGCGGTCTGCCAGAGGACCATGGCGGTCCTGTCCTTGGCGAAGTCGCTGAGGGACTGGTTCTGGGCGTACTCGGCGTTGCCGGGAGCGACGATCTTGTCGGCGGCCATGAGGTCGACGTACTGCTTGACGGCGGCGACGGCCCCGTCGGAGGTGAAGTCGGCCTTGCCGTCGGGGGTGAAGAAGTCGGCGCCGTGCTGCTTGCCGAGGACGAAGACCTGGTGGATGTTGTTGGAGAGATTGGACCCCTCGACTCCGATGGCACCCTTGCCGTCCTTGCTCAGCCTCTTTCCGGTGGTGACCAGTTCGTCCCAGGTCGTCGGCGGCTTCTCGACGCCGGCGTCCCTGAACATCTTCTTGTTGTAGTAGAGCGCGTAGGCCATGGAGTAGAGCGGCACCGCGGCCGGGTCCTGGCCGGAGACGCCGGTGGAGCCCAGGGCGGATTCGACGAAGCGGTCCTTTCCGCCGATGGCCTCGAAGTTCTTCGTGTCCCAGGGCAGCAGGGCGCCGCTGGACTGGAGGGAGGCGCTCCAGGTGTTGCCGATGTTGAGGACGTCGGGGCCCTGGCCGGAGGTGGTCGCGGTGAGGATGCGGTTGAGCAGGTCGGACCAGGGCACGACCTCCAGCTTCACCTTGATGCCGGTCTCCTTCTCGAACTTGTCGAGTTCGGGTTGGAGGACCTTCTTGTCCACCTCGATGCTCGCGCCCTGGTTGGACGCCCAGTAGGTGAGGGTCCCGGGCTCGGAGTTCGACCCCGACCCGCCCGCGGAGCCGCCGCCGCAGGCGGTCGCCGTGAGGGCGAGGGAGAGGGTGGCGGCGCCGACAACCGCGGCTCTGATTCTGCGCATGATCCCGGAGGCCTTTCGTGGAGTCGTGGAAGCCGGGGAGAAGAGGGCGCGACGTCCCGCGTTCAACCTCCGAAGCCTGATCCCGACTTAATTTAGGTCGTGATTTAAACCTCAAGCGAAGGTGGCGTCAAGAGGTGCGGCGGGGGTATGTTGCGAGTCAGGACCTAGAGAAGAGAGTGCTCGGTGACAGTGCGCGGTGGCCGGACGGTGCGTGACCTGCGGCGC
The DNA here is from genome assembly GCF_043083325.1 of Streptomyces sp. NPDC014734. Lineage (NCBI taxonomy): Bacteria > Bacillati > Actinomycetota > Actinomycetes > Kitasatosporales > Streptomycetaceae > Streptomyces > Streptomyces sp. NPDC014734. The sequence goes on from NZ_JBIBYN010000003.1 coordinate 277,338, forward strand.
GAGAACCGCACGGCGGTATTGCAACGGTTGTATTTCGACGGACCGATGAGCCGCTTCTCGCTGGGCCCGGCGACCGGGCTGAGTTCCGGCTCGATCAGCAACGTCGTCGCCGAACTCGTCGCGGAGGGCCTGGTCGAGGAGGCCGGCAGTGTCGACTCGGCGGGCGGGCGCCCCCGCACCCTGCTGCGCATCGCGCAGGAGAGCGCCTACATGATCGGCGTGGATGTCGGGGAGACCCGCGTCCGGGTCGAGCTCCTGGACATGGCGCTCACCGAACTCGCCCGTGTCGAGAGGCCGTTGGAGACGCAAGGCGCTCGTCAGATCGACCGGTACGAGGTCGGGGTCGTCGTCGGTCATGTCCGCGACGGCGTCGAGGAAGTCGTCCGGCAGGCGGACATCGATCCCCGACGCCTGCTCGGCATCGGCGTCGGTGTGCCCGGAATCGTCGTCCGGAGCCCGGAGAACCTCGCCGTGGTCCACGGGCAGACGATCGGCTGGGACGCCGTCCCGCTGGAGCGGCTGCTGCGCGCCTCCGTGCCCCTGCCGGAGTCGGTTCCGTACTTCATCGACAACGGGGCCAAGACCCTCGGCCAGGCGGAGATGTGGTTCGGCGCCGGAAGGGGCGTGCGCAATGCCGTGGTGGTGCTCTTCGGCTCCGGCGTCGGCGCCTCGGTCGTCTCGGACGACCTGGGGGCCGGGCGGGCCGTGGAGTGGGGGCATCTGACCGTACGGGTCCGGGGGCGCCGTTGCCGATGTGGTGCCCAGGGCTGCCTGGAGGCGTACGCGGGCGCGGAGGCGCTCCTGGAACGGTGGCGCGAGGCGGGCGGGCGGCCTCCGGCCGGCGCGGACGAGGAGACCGCCCTGACGGCGATGCTGGCCGCCGCCTACCCCGCCGCCCCGGAGACGGAACCGGACGCCACGGCGCTCGCCGTCCTGGAGGAGACGGCCGAGTACCTCGGCGCCGGTTTCGCCGACCTGATCAACCTCTTCCAGCCCGAGCGGATTCTCGTGGGCGGCTGGGCCGGCCTCCAGCTGGGCACCCGCTTCCTGGACACCGTGCGCGAGTACGCCACCTCCTACGCCCTGTCCTTCCCGGCCTCCCGCGTGCGCATCGACCTCGGCACCCTCGGACCGGACGCCGTCACCGTCGGCGCGGCGATCCTCCCGCTCGCGGACTTCTTCGCCCACGGCGGCCGCCGGGAACCGGCGGACACCGAGGAGACGACTCCGGCGTGGCAGGAGGCGCTGCGGGAGCGGACGGCCCACTGAGCGGGGTGGCCGGACGGCCCACTGAGCGGGGTGGCCGGACGGCTCGGGGCCGGAGCCCTCGTCGCCGTGGACCTGTAACTCCCGCCGGGAGTGGCCGTAGCCGCCGGAGCGGGCGACGCCCTGCATCCGGACGTGGCGTCCCGGGCCGGAGACGGCGATCTCGTCCGTGCCGCCGTCGCCTCCGGTGACGGTCTTCAGGGCGTGCCGGTCGGTGCCGTTGGCGGACGCCGGGAGAGGACGGTCTCCGCCGCCTGTGCCTGCCGGGGCACACCGGTCGCGTCCGGGCGGGGTCTGTGGGCGGGCGAGGTGCACGGTGCACGGTGGGCGGGGGTGCACGGTGGGCCCGGGCCGCCCGGGCCTTGCCGGACCGGGCGGCGGGGATGGGTCCGGACCGGGGGCGAGCCCGGTCCGGACCTCTGCGGATCAGGGGAAGGAGACGACGGTCGAGGGGACGGTGGAGCTGCCGGAGGGTTCGGTCGAGGCTCCGGTGTCGTTGATGACGTGCGCGTAGTGGCCGTTCCCGCCGAGGGAGACCGTGAGCAGGTCGTGGAACCTCACGCCGGGCTTGACCGGGGCCTTGAAGCCGTGGTCCTGACGGATCGACGGGTCCACGTTGTAATAGCAGTAGCTGCCCAGGCCCCATGCCTCATGGGTGTTCACCGAGTCGTCGACACGATAGGCGGCGTAGCCCTTCGTCGCGCCGTTCTGGATGGCGGCCTGGTCGGGGGCGTCGTACGCCTTCTCGTTCTGGTAGAAGATCGTTCGGCCGCGGTCGCCGTACCACTCGACGTCGTACTTGTTGAAGTGCTCGACGAACAGGCCGGTGGCCAGGACGTCGTCGCCGTTGACGCGGATCCCGTAGTCGGCCCGGTTGGTCTCCCAGCCGACGCCCGCACCGTGGTCGGCGCGCCAGACCCAGGTGTGGTCGATGATCGTGTCGTCGCTGTTGACGACCATGCTGGTGGTCGCCCTGCCTGCACCGGCACCGCCGATCCGGATGTACACGTCCTGGACGGTGGTGGGGTTGGCGGCGTGGTCGGCGGCGGCACCCGGGGGGCCGATCTCCAGCAGGGTCGGCGAGTTGACCGGGCCCGCGTCGATCAGCAGACCTGCCAGTCGGACGCCGTCGACATCGGCCACCCTCATGGCCGTCACCCCGTTGTCCGGAATGATCGTGGCGAGGCCCAGGCCGAGCACGATCGTGTTCGCGCGGTCGATCTCGATGGTGCGGTCGACGTGGTAGACGCCCGGGGTGAACAGCAGGTGCAGCCCCTGGGCGAGAGCCTCGTTGATGGTCGCCGCGGTCGCCCCCGGCTTGACGACGTAGAAACGGCTCAGCGGGATCGACTCGCCCTGCGGGGTGCCGTTCGCCCAGGTGGTGCCGCGCGCGTCGACGCGTTTGGCGGGGGCGAAGACCTTGTACTCGTTCCCGTCGAGGTGGAGGAAGGGCTTCTCGCGGGAGACGGGGGTGGTGTCGAGCGTGGTGTACGGCGGGTCGGGGAAGCTCGTGGCGGGGGCGCCCTCGACGCCGGAGAAGGTCATGTTCCAGACGCCGTTGGTCCAGCCGCCGACCGAGCTGTCGCGGGTGTACCACTGCTGCTGCGAATACGGTCCCACCGTGCCGTCGATCTTCGAGTCGGCGATGTAGCCGCCGCTGGCCCAGCCGTATCCGTCCGGTGCGAGGTTCAGGCCGCCCTTGACGTGCATCCGCCGGAACGAGGCGGCCTGGGAGACGGCCCAGCGGTCGGTGCCGTTGACCGGGTTGAGCGCCAGGTTCTCGGCGGCGCGCCAGAAGTTCTGGGTGGCGTTGCCGTTGAACCAGCCGGCGTCGACGGTCACGTCGCCGTTGATGGTGGTGTCGTCCGGGCGCAGGCCGAGTCCGGCGATCTGGGTGTAGAAGCCGATCTGGGCGTTGAGGCCCTCGTACGTGCCCGGCTTGAGCAGGAAGGCGTGCCTGCCACTGCCGAACTGGGCCGATTCCTGCTGCTTGAAGACCTCGTCGAGCGTGGCCTGGATGCCGGGCGTGGACGGGTCGAGGATGTGCACGTTGGGGCCGAGGTCGCCGCCGCCCGGCAGCGTCGGGCCGCCGTCGTCGCCCTCGTCGCCGTACACCTGGAACTCCCAGAGCGAGTAGCCGTATCCGGTGGCGCGCGTCACGCCGTGCATCCGCACATAGCGGGCGGTGCCGGAGACGGGGACGGTCTCGGTGCCGCCGGTTCCGTTCGTCGTGCTGTGGGCGGTGGTCCAGGTGGTGCCGTCGGTGGAGAGTTCGACGCGGTAGGCCCTGGCGTAGGCCGTCTCCCAGCGCAGCACGACCTGGCCGACGGCGACGGGGGCACCGAGGTCCACCTGGAGCCACTCGTCGTCGGAGGCGCCGCTCGACCAGCGGGTCCCGAGGTCCCCGTCCACGGCGGCGTCCGCCGGAGTGCCGCCGTTCTCCTGGCTGGAGGCCGTGACCGGCCTGCCCTGGGACAGGAGCGTCTGGGCGGCCCGCGCCTCCCCGGCCGGGAGGACCGCGAGGAGGGTCGCGACGAGGGCGGCGACGACGCCGACGACGAGGCCGCGTCGTACGCGGCGCCCGGCGGTCGCCGGGGGTGGTGGGGGGTACGTCACGGGAATGCCGACTACGGGCATGGCGGAAGTCTCCTTGGAACAGGGGGGAACGGGAGAGCGCTCCCCGGAACCTTGCAGGGACCTGACAAGTGACGTCAATACGTCGGTCACCACTTTTCTTTTGGCTTGACTTAAGATCTTGGATACCGAACGGAAGGGTCGGCGACACAAGTTCGCACCCCCTTCCGGACCGGTTCCGCCGGACGGGAACTTCGCCGGAAGCACCCGCTCCGGAGCCCGTTCACAGGCCGGCCCGGCGTCACCGCGCGCCCCTCCGCTACGCAAATCGTTTACGTTTTTTGCAGCGAACTTACGTTTCCTGACAGTCGGCGCGAAAACGCCTGATGCGAGCTGGTGAAGGCCCGTACGGGGTCGGTTCGACACTCGATCCGGGCCGTTCGATCGGTAGACGTGTCGTCACTTGTCTGCAACCCTCCGATCGTTCCACGCAAGAGTTCTCGCACATGACGCATAAACCCAATCCTCATCACGACACGTCTGAGCCGCGTCTCGTCGCCGTCAGGGCGCGAGGCCGAGGATCGAGGAATCATGAGAGCGAAACGCTGGAGGTCGCGGGCCTTGTCCGCGGTGATCGTGACCGGCCTTCTGGCACTCGTCCGGCCGGTTCCGGTCGCGTCGGCGGCCGACGGGCCGGACATCGCGGCCGGACGGTCGACCGCGGCGAGCAGCGCCCGGACCGGGAGGGCCGCCACCGGCATCACCGACGGGAACCGGAACACGTACTGGGAGAGTTCGGGAACCGGTCTGCCCCAGTGGGTCCAGACCGATCTCGGGGCCACCGTCCGGACGGACGGGGTCGTCCTGAAGCTGCCGGCCGGCTGGAAGAGCCGGAGCCAGACGCTCTCCGTGCAGGGGAGCACCGACGGGACCAGCTTCACGACACTGAAGAAGTCCGCCTCGTACACCTTCGGTCCGGGGTCGGCCGATACCGTCGAGGTGGCCTTTCCCGCGACCAGGACACGGTTCGTACGGATCGACATCACCGACAACACGGCCGGGCGGGTCGCCCAGCTCTCCGAGCTGGAGGTGCACGTCGCGGACGAGTCCTCCGTCGACCTGGCGAAAGGGCGGACCCTGACCGCCAGCAGCCACACCGAGACCTGTGTCGAGGGGAACGCCAACGACGGCGACAGGGCCACGTACTGGGAGAGCCGCAACAACGCCTTCCCGCAGTGGATCCAGGCCGACCTCGGCTCCGCCGTCCGCGTCGACCGGGTCGTCCTGCGGCTTCCCGACGGCTGGGGCGCGCGCAGCCAGACGCTGAAGCTCCGGGGCAGCACGAACGGATCGGACTTCACCGACCTGACGGCGTCCCGGGCGTACACCTTCGACAGTGCGGGCGGGCAGTCCGCGACGCTGTCCTTCGACGCGGCCACCACCCGGTACGTCCGCGTCCTGATCACCGCGAACAGCGTCCAGCCGGGGGCCCAGCTCTCCGAACTGGAGATCTACGGCCCGGTGTCGGGCGATACCCGGGCACCGACCGCGCCCACCGGACTCGCCCTCACCGAACCTGCCGACGGCCGGATCAGGCTCACCTGGAACGCCTCCACGGACGACACCGGCGTCACCGGCTACGACATCTACGCCGACAACACGCTCCTGACGAGCGTGGGCGGCGACGTCACGACGTACACCGACGACCGGCCCGCCGATCAGACCGTCTCGTACTACGTGCGGGCGAAGGACGCCGCCGGGAACCAGTCGGGCAACAGCAACTCCGTCACCCGCAACGGTTCCGGGAGCACGGGCTCCAACCTCGCGGTGGGCAAGAAGATCAGCGCGTCCTCGGTGGTCCACACCTTCGTCGCGGCGAACGCCAACGACAACAGCGTGACGACCTACTGGGAAGGGGCGCCCGGCAGCTACCCGAACACCCTCTCCGTCGAGCTTGGCGCGAACGCCGACATCGACCGCCTCGTCCTGAAGCTCAACCCGGACGGCGCGTGGTCCACCCGCACCCAGACCATCGAGGTCCTCGGCCGGGAGCAGAGCGCCACCTCCTTCACCGGGCTCGTCGCCGCGAAGGGCTACACGTTCGACCCGGCGAACGGGAACAGCGTCACCGTGCCGCTCACCGCGCGCGTCGCCGACGTGCGGCTGAGGTTCACCGCCAACTCCGGCTCGTCGGCAGGGCAGCTCGCGGAGTTCCAGGTCATCGGGGTCCCGGCGCCCAACCCGGATCTGGTGGTCACGGGTATGACGGCGACGCCCGCGGCGCCGGTCGAGTCGGACTCGATCACGCTCGGGGCCACGGTGCGCAACAGCGGACCGGTCGCGGCGCCCGCCGGCAAGGTGGCGCTGCGGCTCGGCGGCACGAAGGTCGCCACCGCGTCGGTCGGACCGCTGGCCGCGGGGGCGCAGACCACCGTCAGCGCCTCCATCGGGGCCCGGGACGCGGGCAGCTACGAGCTGAGCGCGGTCGCCGACGAGGAGAACGAGGTCATCGAGCAGAACGAGTCGAACAACACCTTCATCCGCCCGGAACCCCTCGTGGTGAGCCCCGTCGCCAGCTCCGACCTGGTCGCGGCGTCGGTGAGCACCTCGCCGTCCAGCCCCTCCGCGGGCGACGACGTGGCCTTCTCCGTCTCCGTCAGGAACCAGGGGACCATCGACTCGGGCGGCGGGAGCCACGGCGTGACACTCGCCGTGATCGACTCCAAGGGCGCCACCGTCAAGACGCTGACGGGCGCGCACACCGGCACGATCGCGGCCGGCGCGACCGCCGCTCCCGTGGGGCTCGGCACCTGGAAGGCGGTCAACGGCTCGTACACCGTCGAGGTCGTCCTCGCCGATGACGCCAACGAACTGCCGGTGAAGCGCGAGAACAACACGTCCACCCAGTCGCTGTTCGTCGGGCGAGGCGCGAACATGCCGTACGACATGTACGAGGCGGAGGACGGCACGGCCGGCGGCGGTGCCCGGGTCGTGGGCCCCAACCGCACGGTCGGCGACGTGGCGGGCGAGGCCTCGGGCCGCAGGGCCGTGACCCTGGAGGCGACAGGTCAGTACGTCGAGTTCACCACCCGTGCCTCGGCCAACACCCTGGTGACCCGCTTCTCCGTCCCGGACGCCCCGGGCGGCGGCGGCATCGACTCCACCATCGACGTCTACGTCGACGGCGTCCTGAGGAAGGCGCTCCCGCTGACGTCCAAGTACGCCTGGCTGTACGGGGCGGAGACCTCGCCCGGCAACTCCCCTGGTTCGGGCGCGCCCCGGCACATCTACGACGAGGCGCACATCATGCTCGGCGAGACCGTGCCCGCCGGGAGCAGGATCCGGCTCCAGAAGGACGCCGCGAACACCTCCACGTACGCGATCGACTTCATCAGCCTGGAGCAGGTGGCACCGGTCGCCAACCCCGATCCGGCCACGTACACCGTGCCCGCCGGGTTCACGCACCAGGACGTCCAGAACGCGCTGGACAGGGTGCGCATGGACACCACGGGGAAACTGGTCGGGGTCTACCTGCCGGCCGGTGAGTACCAGACGTCGAGCAAGTTCCAGGTCTACGGGAAGGCGGTGAAGGTGGTCGGTGCCGGGCCCTGGTACACGACGTTCCGGGCGCCCTCGGCGCAGGAGAACACCGACATCGGGTTCCGGGCGGACGCCTCCGCGAAGGGATCGTCGTTCTCGGACTTCGCGTACTTCGGCAACTACACCTCACGGATCGACGGACCGGGGAAGGTGTTCGACTTCGCCGACGTCAGCGACATCGTGATCGACAACATCTGGAACGAACACATGGTGTGCCTGTACTGGGGCGCCAACACCGACCGCATCACCATCAAGAACTCCCGGATCCGGAACATGTTCGCCGACGGCATCAACATGACCAACGGGTCGACGGACAACCTGGTGTCCAACAACGAGGCACGCGCCACGGGCGACGACAGCTTCGCGCTGTTCTCGGCGATCGACGCGGGCGGCTCGGACATGAAGGACAACGTCTACGAGAACCTGACGTCGATCCTGACCTGGCGTGCCGCGGGCGTCGCCGTCTACGGAGGCTACGACAACACCTTCCGCAACATCCGTATCGCGGACACGCTCGTCTACTCCGGGATCACCATCTCGTCGCTGGACTTCGGCTATCCGATGAACGGCTTCGGAACCGGTCCGACGACCCTGGAGAACATCTCCGTCGAACGGGCAGGAGGCCATTTCTGGGGGTCGCAGACCTTCCCGGGCATCTGGGTGTTCTCGGCCTCCAAGATCTTCCAGGGCATCAGGGTCAATCACGTCGACATCGTCGATCCGACGTACAGCGGCATCATGTTCCAGACCAACTACGTCGGTGGGCAGCCCCAGTTCCCGATCAAGGACACGGTCTTCACCGACATCTCGGTCTCGGGCGCCCGCAAGAGCGGGGACGCGTTCGACGCCAAGTCCGGCTTCGGCCTGTGGGCGAACGAGATGCCGGAGGCGGGCCAGGGGCCGGCGGTCGGTGAGGTGACCTTCAACGGTCTGCGGCTCTCCGGCAACACGGTGGACACCCGGAACACCACCTCCACCTTCAGGATCGACGTCAATCCGTAGCCAAAAGGGGAAGGCCCCCGGCGGCCGGACGGGAACCGTTCGGCCGCCGGGGGCCGTGTCCGGCGGAGGGAAGCGCAGAAGCGACGCAAGCCGCTTGCGGGATTTGCGTTAGTCTTGCGCTCATGACGCGACGACTTGCTCAGGTGGCGAAGAAGGTGGGTGTCAGCGAGGCCACGGTCAGCCGGGTACTCAACGGCAAGCCCGGGGTCTCCCAGGCGACCCGGCAGTCCGTGCTCACCGCGCTGGACGTGCTCGGGTACGAGCGGCCGACCCAGCTGCGGGGCGAACGCGCGCGCCTCGTGGGCCTGGTCCTGCCCGAGTTGCAGAACCCCATCTTCCCGGCCTTCGCCGAGGTGATCGGCGGCGCGCTGGCACAGCAGGGGCTCACGCCGGTCCTGTGCACCCAGACCAAGGGCGGCGTCTCCGAGGCCGACTACGTGGACCTGCTGCTCCAGCAGCAGGTCTCCGGCGTCGTCTTCGCCGGTGGGCTGTTCGCCCAGGCGGACGCCCCGCACGAGCACTACCGGCAGCTCGCCGAGCGGAAGATCCCGGTCGTCCTCATCAACGCGCCGGTCGAGAGCCTCGACTTCCCCTGCATCTCCTGCGACGACGCCGTCGCCGTCGAGCAGGCCTGGCGCCATCTGGTCTCGCTGGGCCACGAGTCCATCGGCCTGGTGCTGGGCCCCGCCGACCACATTCCCTCGCGACGCAAGCTGGGGGCCGCGCGGGACATCGCACGGGCGGGCGGCGGGGAGTTGCCGGACACTCGCGTGGAGCGGGCGATGTTCTCCCTGGAGAGCGGTCAGGCCGCCGCGTCGCGCCTGCTCGACCGCGGGGTCACCGGCATCATCTGCGCGAGTGACCCGCTGGCCCTGGGCGCCGTGCGGGCGGCACGACGGCGCGGGTTCGCGGTGCCGGGCGACGTCTCCGTGGTCGGCTACGACGACTCGGCCTTCATGAACTGCACGGAGCCGCCGCTCACCACGGTGCGTCAGCCCATCGAGGCGATGGGGCGCGCGGCCGTCGAGTTGCTCTGCTCCCAGATCCAGGGCGGCGAGGTGCACCCCGGTGAACTGCTCTTCGAGCCCGAACTCGTGGTGCGCGGCTCGACGGCCCAGGTGCCGCGGTAGCCACCGCCCGAACTCCGCGCGTCGCGATGCCGCGGGGCCCCGTCCGTACCTCCGGGCGGGGCCCCGCGGCATTTCCGTGTCCGCGCCGCGGGGCGGCCCGCTGTCGCACCACACGGTGGCCCGGTCGGCGAAGTGCACACCCTCAACGCCCCCCATACGGGAAGATGTCAATCAATTACGAAATCAGCGCGGAATATTGCGTACATCTGTGGGTGGTGGTTGAGTGTGCGGCGCCCCACATCGCATCGGCGGTGGGGCGACCTCCACGTTCATGCCCGAAGGGGACCACCCATGAGAAGTGCCCGGTTCCGCCGTACCCGCCGTGCGGGCGCGTTCACTCTCGTCTCCGCTCTCGCGCTGACCGCGCTCGCCGCCTGCGGCACGAGCAGCAGCAACGACGGCGGCGGATCCGAGGGCGGTGGATCGACCGATCCCACCGCCCCTCTGGACCCGAGGACCAAGGTGACGTTGACCATCGACTGCATGCCCCCGACGGCGAAGGCGGCCGAGCTGAAGGAGTGGAAGGAGGACGTCGCCGAGTTCAACAGGACGTACCCGAACGTCACCGTCGAAGGACGCTCCACCGCCGGCCAGTGCCTCGAACCGCCGCGCTTCACGGCGATGCTGAAGGCCAAGTCGCAGCCGGACGTCTTCTACACGTATTTCACCGACCTGCCGCAGGTGCTCGACAACGACGGCGCCGCCGACATCACGGCCTACGTCAACGACAAGAGCGTTCCCCTGCTGAAGGACATCGACCCGAGCGTCCTCGGCTCGCTCAAGCACGACGGCAAGCTCTACGGCCTGCCCACCAGCAACTACACGATGGGCCTGCTCATCAACCGCAAGCTCTTCCAGCAGGCCGGCCTGGACCCCGACGCACCGCCGCGCACCTGGGAGGAGGTCCGGGCGGCGGCCAGGAAGATCGCGGGCCTGGGCAAGGGCATCGCGGGCTTCGGCGAGTACAGCGCGGGCAACACCGGCGGCTGGCACTTCACCGCGCAGATGTACAGCGTCGGCGGCGAGGTCGTCGACGCGAGCGGCAGGAAGGCCGCGTTCAACAACGACCTCGGCAGGCAGGTCGCCGAGAACCTCCACGCCATGCGCTGGCAGGACGACAGCATGGGCAGGACACAGCTCCTGAAGTGGGGCGACCTGCAGAAGCAGATAGCCACCGACAAGCTGGGCATGTTCCTCGCCGCGCCCGACGACATCGCGTACATGGTCCAGCAGCTCGGCGCCAAGTACGAGAACTTCGGCATGGGACCGATCCCGGGCGGGAGGAACACCCTGGCCGGCGGCAACAACTACATGGTCAAGAAGGGCATCCCCGGCGACAGGATCAAGGCCGCCATCGCCTGGCTGAACTTCAAGAACCTCACCGTCGGCAAGGGGCAGTTCGAGTGGGCCCGCACCAAGGCCGACAAGCTGCCCGTGGGCGTTCCCCAGCCCAACTTCTGGCTGAACGAGTCCAAGGCGAAGGACGACGCGGCCCGCGTCGAGCACGCCACCATGCCGGTCGCCAACTTCAGGACGTTCATGGACAACCCCGTCGCGGGCAAGGCGGAGCCGCCGAAGGCCCAGGAGGTCTACAAGGTCCTGGACAACGTGATGTCGGGCCTCCTCACCAACAGGAACGCCGACGTCGACAAGCTGCTCGCCACCGCCGAGACACAGGTCAACCAGGTCCTGGCCCACCAGTGACCGGCCCCGGGGGACCGGGTCCGTCAGCCCGGCGCACGCGCCCCGTCCGCGCCCGGACCGTGACCGCACTCCGGCACCACCGCACCGAGGAGGCGACGATGTCGGCCCCCGCCCCCACCACGACGACGGTGAAGGAGCCCGACCGCTCCCGTCACCACGGCGACCACCGCCCGGAGCCGCCCGGCGGAACGTTCGCCAAGCACCTGCGCCGCAACCTCACCGCCCACGGCTTCCTGATCGGTGCCGTGATCTGCTTCTCGTTGTTCTCCTGGTACCCGATGGTGAGGGAGTTCCTCCTCGCCTTCCAGAAGACCGAGGGAGGGCGGACCGCCTGGGCCGGCCTGGCCAACCTGAGCACCGTCGCCGACGACCCCGCCTTCTGGCAGGCCTGGCGCAACACCCTGCTGTTCACCGTGCTCGCACTGGTCCTCGGCTTCGCCGTGCCGTTCGTCGTCGCGGTGGTGCTCAACGAGTTCCGGCACGCACGGGGGTACCTGCGGCTGCTGGTCTACCTGCCGGTCATGCTGCCGCCGGTCGCCTCCGTACTGCTCTTCAAGTACCTCTACGACCCCGGATACGGCCTGCTCAACGAGCTCCTCGGCTTCTTCGGCCTGCCCGCGCAGCAGTGGCTCCAGGACCCGGACACCTCCATGCTCTCCGTCGTCGTCGCGGCGACCTGGATGAACATGGGCGGTGCGACCCTGATCTACCTCGCCGCGCTCCAGGGAATCCCCGGCGAACTGTACGAGGCCGCGGAGCTGGACGGGGCGGGACTGTTCCGCAAGATCTGGCACGTCACCATCCCGCAGACCCGGCTCATCCTCTCGCTGCTGCTGCTCATGCAGGTCATCGCGACCATGCAGGTCTTCGTCGAACCGTTCCTGCTCACCGGCGGCGCGGGCCCCGAGGGATCGACCACCACCGTGGTCCACCTCATCTACCAGTACGCCTTCAACTTCAACGACTACGGCGCCGCGGCGGCGCTCGGGCTGCTCCTCCTCGTCCTGCTGGCCGGGGTCTCGGCGGTGTACGTCAGGCTCAGCCGCGCCGAGGACGAATAGGACCGGGAGATACGACAGATGTCCACACGCACACTCATCTCGCCGGCCCAGTTGGCCAGGCCACGGGGCAGGGCCGTCTACTGGGTGACCTTCGTCCTCGTCGTCGCCCTGTTCACCCTGGTCTTCCTCGGCCCCCTCTACTGGATGGTGTCCGGCGGCCTCAAGACCACGCAGGAGGCGGTCCAGACGCCCCCGACGCTCGTCCCCGGGTCGCTGAACCCCGGGAACTACGCCCGTGCCTGGGAGGTGATGGACCTCTCCCGGCTCCTTTTCAACACGCTGTACTACGCCTTCGGCGCCCTGGCCTTCCAACTCGTCCTCGACGTGGCGGCGGCCTACTCGCTCTCCAAGCTGCGGCCGGTCCTCGGCAAGGCGATCCTCGGCATGATGCTCGCCACCCTGATGATCCCCGCGACCGTGCTCGTCGTTCCGCAGTACCTCACCGTGCTGGACGTGCCGATCGTGGAACGCAATCTCCTGAACTCGCCGTGGGTGATCTGGCTGCCCTCGGTGACGAACGCCTTCAACATCTTCCTGCTGAAGCGGTTCTTCGACTCCATCCCGAAGGAACTGCTGGACGCCGCGGCCATGGACGGGGCCTCGCCGATGCGCACCCTGTGGTCGATCGTGCTGCCCGTCTCGCGGCCGATCCTGGGCGTCGTCTCCATCTTCGCCGTGGTCGGGGTCTGGAAGGACTTCCTCTGGCCGATGCTCACGCTGCCCGACCCGGCCATGCAGACACTCAACGTCGGTATCTACTCGCTCTCCAACGGCGTGCCCGAGAACGTCCTGATCGCCGCCCTCACCATCGCGTCCCTGCCGACGCTGCTCATCTTCCTGGTCTTCCAGCGCAACATCATGGGCGGTCTCACCGCCGGTGGTCTCAAGGGCTGACCGCCCGCCCCCGGCGCCGCGTCCTCGCGCCGCGCGCCCTCCCGCACATCCATGAAGCCTCCGCAGCCGTCCCCCCGCCCGCCGCCCCGCCCGCCGGGACGGCGCGCTCCGGGGCGGCGGAGAACCCCTGCCCGAAAGGACCGTCACGTGGCAGCCCCTCACTCGGAAAGCGCCGACGACTGGTGGCGCGACGCCGTCATCTACCAGGTGTACCCACGCAGCTTCGCCGACGGCGACGGCGACGGCACCGGGGACCTCGCGGGCGTCCGGACGAAACTCCCCTATCTCGCCGAACTGGGCGTCGACGCCCTCTGGTTCACGCCCTGGTACGTCTCGCCGCTGGTGGACGGCGGCTACGACGTCGCCGACTACCGCACCGTCGACCCCGCCTTCGGGACGCTCGCCGAGGCCGAGAAGCTCATCGCGGAGGCCCGGGAATCCGGCATCCGGGTGATCGTCGACATCGTCCCCAACCACGTGTCCGACCAGCACGCCTGGTTCCGGGCCGCCCTGGAGGCCGGGCCCGGCAGCCCCGAGCGCGAACTCTTCCACTTCCGGCCCGGCCGGGGCGAGAACGGCCGGCTCCCGCCCAACAACTGGCCCTCCCAGTTCTCCGGGCCCACCTGGACCCGCGTGCCCGACGGAGAGTGGTACCTCCACCTCTTCACCCCCGAGCAGCCCGACCTCAACTGGGCCCACCCCCGGGTCCGTCAGGAACACGAGGAGATTCTTCGCTTCTGGTTCGAGCGGGGCGTCGCGGGCGTACGGATCGACTCGGCGGCACTGCTCGCCAAGGACCCGGCACTCGCCGACTTCATCGAGGGCGTCGACCCCCACCCCTACATCGACCAGGACGAACTGCACGACATCTACCGGTCCTGGCGTACCGTCGCCGACGAGTACCGGGGAGTCTTCGTCGGCGAGGTCTGGCTGCCCGACTCCGAGCGCTTCGCCCGCTACCTCCGCCCCGACGAACTGCACACCGCCTTCAACTTCAACTTCCTCGCGTGCCCGTGGCGGGCCGACCGGCTGCGCCGGACCATCGACGACACCCTGGCCGAGCACGCCCCGGTTGGCGCCCCGGCGACCTGGGTGCTGTGCAACCACGACGTGACCCGGACCGTGACGCGGTACGGCCGCGAGGACACCGGCTTCGACTTCGCCAAGAAGGCCTTCGGGACACCCACGGACCTGGAACTCGGCACCCGGCGCGCCCGCGCCGCCGCCCTGCTGACCCTGGCGCTCCCCGGGGCGGTCTACGTCTACCAGGGCGAGGAACTGGGCCTGCCCGAGGCCGATGTGCCCCTGGACCGCGTCCAGGACCCGATGCACTTCCGTTCCGGCGGCACCGACCCGGGACGCGACGGCTGCCGGGTGCCCCTCCCGTGGGTCGCCTCCGCTCCGCACAGCGGTTTCGGCTCGCCGGGCGAGCCCTGGCTGCCGCAGCCGGAGGACTGGCCGACGTACGCCGCCGACCGGCAGGACGCCGACCCGTCGTCGATGCTGACGCTGTACCGCCGGGCACTGCGGCTACGACGTACCGTCCCCGGCTTCGGGAACGAGCCGCTGGCCTGGCTGCCGTCCGCACCGGAAGTCCTCGCCTTCACCCGGGACGGTGCCGTGACCTGCGTCGTCAACCTCGCCGCCGAACCCGCGGAACTGCCTGCCCACACGGACGTCCTGCTCACCAGCGGTCCGCTGGACGAACGGGGCCGTCTTCCGCAGGACACCGCCGTGTGGCTGCTGGACTGACACCGCGGCCGAACCGCCGGGACCCGCCGTCCACGCCTCCCCCGTCGGGGGAGGCCACCGGCCCTTCCCGGGGCGTGGCGGCCGGGGCGTGGCGGCCGGGGCGCGGCGGCCGGGGCGCCCCGGCGACGGCCGTCCCCCTCGCTGCGACGGTCACCGGGTGACGCCAGTCGGATCCGCCTGCGGAGCGCGACCCGGTGGTCGCCGGGACCTGCGGGTCCCGTCCCGCGGGGTCGGCCGCAGGGGCAGCAGGGACGCCGGCAGCACGCCGAGCGCGGCGAGTCCGGCCAGGGTCAGCAGGGCGGGGCCCATCGCCGGGGCGGACGCGGCAAGCTGCCCGACGGGGAGCGGGTTCACGCGCATCGTGCCGGCGGCGACGGCGATCCCGAGTGTCGGGCCGATGTTCATGGCCGTCTGCTTGAGCCCGCTGACCACCCCGGCGTATCCGGGCGGCGCGTCACCGACGACCGTCCCGGTGGCGGTGACCATCACGGCCGCGAACCCCGCGCCGAGCACGGCGAAGGCCGCCCCGGTGACCGTCATGCCGGTGGCCGGGCCGATCCGGGACAGGCCCACGATGCCGAGGGTCACGAGGAACGTACCGGCGAGCGCGGTACGCCGCGGGCCGTACCTGCGCAGCGCGACGCTCGCGGCGGGCGCGCCCAGGACCATCAGCACGGTGAGCGGCAGCACCCGTAGGCCGGTGGTGAGCGGGTCGAGCCGGAGAACGTCCTGAAGCAGGAACGTGGCCACGAACAGCGCGCCGAACATGCCTCCGGCGACGACCAGCAGGAGCGCCATCGACGCCGTCACCGGTACGGACCGCGCCACGACGAGCGGCACGATCGGGTGGGCGCGGTGGCGTTGGTGTGCGACGAGCACCGCCGCGAGGCAGACGAAGGCGGTCAGGCCCGCCACCGTCGACGGGGCGGTCCACCCATGGGTCGGCGCTTCGGCGAGGGTGTGGACGAGAACAGCGAGCACGGAGGCGAGCAGGGCCGCGCCGACGAAGTCCGCGCGGGAGTCGGCACGTTCGGGCGGCGGTGTCCGGACGGCCACGGCGATCGCCGCGATCACGAGCGCGACGGGGAGGTTGACCCAGAACACCGCGCGCCAGCCCAGATGTTCGACGAGGACGCCCCCGAGGACCGGACCGGCCCCCGCGGCCACCGCGATCGCGCCGGTCCGGACGGCGACCGGGGTATCGAGCCGGTGCGCCGGATAGGCCAGCCGCAGCAGCGCGAGTGTCGCCGGTTGCAGAAGCGCGCCGAACACGCCCTGGAGGGCACGCAGTGCGATCACCCAGCCGATGTGGGACGCGAGCGCGATGCCGGCCGAGGTGACGCCGAAGCCGAGGACGCCGATGAGCAGGAGCCGCACGTGCCCGTAGCGGTCGCCGAGACGCCCGGCGATGATCAGGAACGCGGCCACCGCGAGCAGATAGGCGGTGCTGGTCCACTGGGCCTGGGCCACGGTCGCGCCGAGACCGTGCCGCAACCCGGGCTGTGCCATGAGCAGTACCGTGCCGTCCAGCGCGACGATCATCGCGCCCGCCGCACTGACCAGAAGCGCGAGGTGCGGCCGTAAGGTCCGGATCACACGCTCACCGGGCCGAGATGGGCGTCGAGTGCCGCGTCGACGAGCCGGTCGAGTTCGGCACCGCCGGACGCGGCGTCGGACGGCGGGGCGCCGAGGGCGAGTTGAAGGCTGCGCCAGGCCCACAGTTGGGCGATGCCGTGGATGTTCGACCAGAGAGCGGCGGCCGTCACGGCCGGCGGCGGCTCGGTCCCGGCCGGGCCGACAGGTTCCCGCGCCGTGTCCCGTTCCGTCCGGTACCGGGCGACGAGCCGGACGATGAACTCGTAGAGCGGCAGGGTCGATTCCCGCAACCGCGGCCGGTCCGACGGGCTCCCTTCGCTGTCGAGCAGGTCGTGGCGGAACATCAGCTCGAACATGCCCCGGTGCTCCAGGGCGTACGCGACGTACACCCGCGCGAGGGCCCGCAGCTGGGCCTGCGCCGACGCGGCACCCTCGATCGCCGCCTCGAACCGGGCCCCGAGGTCCTCGAAGCCGCGCCGGGCGATCGCGGAGAGCAGGGCCTGGTGTGTGGGGAAGTGACGGCGTGGCGCCCCGTGGGACACCCCTGCCCGGCGGGCGATCTCGCGCAGTCCCAGCGACGCGGAGCCCTCGGTGATCACGAGGTCCACTCCGACATCGATCAACCGTTCCCGCAGCGACTTCTCATTGTCCATGGACACTGTCTACCAGCCAGGCGTAGACAGTGTCTACGCCTGGCTGGAGCCTCTCCCCGCGGTGCCGCCGGATCAGCCCTTCGGGTCGGTGAGGTAGGCGTCGACGACCCGCATCGCCTGCTCCGTCTCGCCCCTGCGGTAGAGCCAGTGCCCCACGACGTCCATCGTGAACAGGGATGCCTTCGGGAAGGAGCGCGCCATGCGCCGCGCGCCCGGCAGAGGGGTCGCCAGATCATGGGTGGCGTTGACCACGAGAACGGGCGGAAGGTCACCCTTCGCACGGGCGGGCCGGGCCTTCGGCGGCATGGTCCAGCCCTGGCAGCCGAGAACGATGTCCAGCGCCTGGGCGTTGTAGCGGACGTGCGGGGCGGCTTTCGCGACCCTCTCGCGGATGGCCCGGTACTCGGCGTAGTCGCGGATCCGGAAGTCGTTGTCCCGGCACAGCACGAGCCGTGAGGCGACATCGATGCCGACCGGGGACCAGCGGACCTCGCCCTTTCCCGTGTACAGGGCGGCAAGTTGCCGCGCCGCCTCCGTGGGGCTTCCCTTGCCGAGTGCGAAGGTCAGGAAGTCGGCCAGCATGTCGGCGTCGACCTCTGTCCGCGTCGGGCCGGTCGGACCGGGCTCGCGGAGCGTGCCCGCGTCGGCACGGGCGAACAATGTGTCGGTGACGGCCGTCACGTCCTTGCCGTTGAGTGCGCAGGCCGTGTCCTTCTCGCACCATGCCGCGAGCCGTTTCAGGGTGTTGTCGATGGTGACGCTGCCGTCGGTGAGGTACCGCTCGGCGTCCGGCCGGTCCGGGTCCATGGCGCTGTCGAGGGCCAGTGCGCGGAGCCTGCCGGGGAACAGCCGGGCGTAGCGCTCACCGAGGAACGTGCCGTAGGAGTGGCCGAGGAAACTGATCCGGCGTTCGCCGAGGGCGGCACGGATCGCGTCCATGTCGCGGGCCACGCTTTCGCCGTCCATATGGGCCGCGAGCGGTCCCGTCCGTCGCAGACAACTGTCCGCCAGCCGGCCGTTCAGTGTGCGCAGCCGCTCGAACTCGGCGACGGTGCCGGGGCGGGCCGATGCCCCGTCGGTGATCGTCTCGTCGCATGCGGCGCTCCGGCTGCGGCCGATGCCGCGCGGGTCGAAGCCGATCATGTCGAAGCGCTGGAGCATGGCCGGGGAGTAGCCCCCGACGGGATCGTCCGCGTACAGCGCGTCGTCGGCCCCGGGGGCGCCGGGGCCGCCCGGATTCGACATCAGGACACCGATCCGCCGTGCGGGGTCGGTGGCCCGGTACCGCGCGACGAAGATGCCGGTCCTCGGGCCGTTCGGGTGGGCCCAGTCGAGCGGCACCTCGACCGTCGCGCACTGTGCCCTCGGACTGGGATCGGGGTAGGGCGGCTCGGCCGGGGGACAGGCTCCCCAACGGATCGGCGGCACGGGGGCGGCGGTGCCGGACTGCTCCCGGGCAACCGCCGAGGCGGGGGCGGCCAGGACGGCCACCGAGGCGGACAGGGCCAGAACCACGGAGGCGACCCGCCGCCCCACGTTCGGGTTCAGTTTCGGGTTCGGGTTCGCACGCATGATCGTGTTCATGCGCGCCACTGTCACGACCCCGTATGACGGCGCCTCCATGGAGACATGGTGAGAACGTAACAAGGCGTTCCCGTCGGCGAATCACGCCCGTCCCGCACACGCCCCCGCAGGAGGCGACGCGGGGAATCGCCCGACTCCCCCTCCCCCGAACGGCACCAAATCACCATCACCGAATCACCATTACGGATTATTGATATAATTCACCATATATGATATGATGTCAGTTTTCATGCATACGATGCCTTGGTGATGTCAAAGAACTGGAACAGCACCGCTCTGATGGCCGCTGCCGCCCGTGCCGCCCACCTCGTAGTCGACCGACCGCCGCTGATACTCGCCGACACACTCGCCGAAGCACTGCTGGGAGACCGGGCCGAAGAACTCCTCGGCCACCACCGCCTCCACGGGGACCAGCCGGTGCTCTCCGCCGCCCGGGCCCAGACCGTCTGCCGCAGCAGATATGCCGAGGACCGCGTCATGCGGGCCCTTCGTTCGGGCACACGCCAGTGCGTCGTGCTCGGCGCGGGTCTCGACACCTTCGCCCATCGCTCCGACCTCGCCGAGGACGTCCGGGTCTTCGAGGTCGACCGTCCCGACGTCCAGCGGACGAAGCGGGAACGGCTGACCGCTGTCGGTGCGCCGGGCTCCGACCGCGTGGTCTACGTCCCGCTCGACCTGGAGCGGGACTCCCTGGGCGCGGGGCTGCGCGCCCACGGATTCGACGACGGCGAACCGGCGGTGGTCATGTGGCTGGGCGTCAGCATGTACCTCGGCGCCGACGCCGTCGCCCGGATCCTGGCGGCGGTGGGCGGGTTCGCCGCCGGCACGGAGCTCGTCATGGACTACCTCCTTCCCGAGGGGCTGCGCGACGCCGCCGCGCAGCAGTACGTCGACGCCGTCGCGCTCTTCGCCTCCGGGCAGGGCGAGCCGTGGAAGACGTTCTTCACCCCGGACGGCCTCGCCGCTCTGTTGTCCGACTGCGGCTTCGCTCTCGTGGAGGGCGTCCGTCAGCGCGAAATGCTCGATGCCGCCCTGTGGGACCGCCGGGACACGCTCGTACCGTTCGACCTGTCGCGGATCGCCCACGCGCGGGCGCACGGACGGTGACGACCGGTCCCGGTCCCGGTGCCGCTCCGTACGGACCCGGGTCCGGTACGACGCGGAGGCCCTCGTCGTCCGCGTACGGGGGCGGGCCGGTACGGGCGGGCGAACGCCCGGCCCGGCGCGCCTACCGGAGTTCCTGGATGCGGACCATGTTGCCCGCGGGATCGCGCAGGGCGCAGTCGCGCATGCCGTACGGCTGCTCGGTCGGTTCCTGGACGACCTCGGCATGGCGGGCCCGGACCGTCTCGAAGGTGTCGTCGAGGTCCCGGGTGGCGAGCAGAATCCAGCCGTAGGTTCCCTTGGCCATCATCTCGGTGATGGTGCGCCGCTCGTCCTCGGTGACGCCGGGGTCGGTGACCGGCGGCGCCAGGAGGATGGACGTGCCGGGCTGGCCCACGGGGCCGACCGTGATCCAGCGCATCCTGCCCTGACCGACGTCGCCGCGGACCTCGAAGCCGAGGACATCGCGGTAGAAGGCCAGGGACGCGTCCGGATCGTCGTGCGGGAGAACGCTTGTGTGGATGGTGAGGTCCATGGCGATCATGCTAAGGGCTGCTCCGTCGTCCGTGGTGGATCGGCGTGCGGCGCCGGGGCCCATCGCGCCGGACGTGCGTGGGCCCCGGTGTCGACCGCCGTTCCGTGCTGCGTCCTCCTCCGTAGCCGTGACCTCCTCCGGGTGGCCCGTGGGCCCACCCGGAGGTTCCCGCGCCCCGCACCACGACTGCGTATGTCCTACGGTGGCTCACCGGGAGGTTTGCGTGCACGACGGAACAGTCGGACTGGCCGCGGGACTGTGGGAGTTCGGGAGCGCACAGGGAGGACGGCAGTTCACCGAACTGACCATCGCGCTCGTGCTCTCCACCGCCATCGGCCTCGAACGAACGGTCCAGCAGAAGAGCGCGGGGCTGCGCACCCACACCCTGGTCGGTGTGGGCAGTGCCCTGTTCATGGAGGTGTCGCAGCACGGCTTCGGCGCGATGCTCGGCATGGAGGGCGTCGCGTTCGACCCGTCGCGGGTCGCCGCCCAGATCGTCTCAGGTATCGGCTTCATCGGCGGGGGTCTCATCTTCGTCCGCCGGAACTCGGTGCGCGGGCTGACCACGGCTGCCACCGTCTGGCTCACCTGTGCCATCGGCATGGCCTGCGGCGGGGGCCTGCCCCTGCTCGCACTGGGCGCGACCGTCATCCACTTCCTCGTCGTCCGGGGCTATCCGGTCATCACGGACCGGCTGTCGATGACCTATCCCGAGAGCAGCGGCGTCCTCCTGCTCACCTACCGGTCCGGCAGCGGGCTGCTGCCCCGCATTCTGGAGGAGACGACATCGCTCGGACTGCGGGTGGTCGCCGTGACCGTGGAGAACGGATCGTATCCGGAACCGGAACCGGAACCGGGCCGTGTGTCCACGGTACGAATGGAGTTGGTCGGGCGCACCGACCTGAGCCGTCTGGTGACCGTGCTCGGAGACCTCGACGGGGTCGTCAGGGTCGGCACGGTCGGCGGCGACGAGGAATGACGCCCGTCCGTGCCGTACGGGCGTACCTCGTCGCCCACGCACACGCGAACGACCGGCACCGTGTGCGAATTCGGTACAACGGGCGCCCCCGGTGCCGGAGTTCCGGCCTGAATGCCTTCCCCGACGCCGCGGACGGCCCCTGCCGTGGACGGCCCCGGCGGACGGGGGTGGCCCCCGGTCTCCCTCCGGCCGCGTGGTCAGCGGGCCGCTTCCTCCAGTCCGCCGAGCCCCTTCGGCAGCTCGCCGGTGTGCAGGACCCCGAGACGCTGGGTGGCACGGGTCAGCGCGACGTACAGATCGCTCATCCCGTACGCGGCAGGTTCCACGACCAGCACGGAGTCGAACTCCAGCCCCTTCGCCTGCCGCGCGTCCAGGAGCACCACGTCACGGGTGAGGTCGGGCGCGGGCCCGTGAGCGGCGTCCGGCAGCCGGGCGAGCAGCGAGGCGTGCAGCGCCCTCGGGGCGACGACCGCGAGCCGTCCCCCGTCCGCGGCAGCCGCGGCGGCCTCCCGTGCCACGGCGGCGGCGAGGCCGTCCTCGGTGACCCGCAGCGCCCAGGGGCGCGCCCCGGTCGACCGCACCGAGCCGGGCGGCACGAACGACGGGTCGTGCGCGCGCAGGAAATCGGCGGCGACCTCCATGATCTCGGTGGGCGTACGGTAGTTGACCCCCAGCCGCACATGCTCCCAGCGGTCGCCCACGTACGGTTCCAGAATGTGTTCCCAGGAGCCGAGCCCTGACGGTTCCGCGGTCTGCGCCGGGTCTCCGACGAGAGTCATGGAGCGCGTGGGAACGCGCCGCATCAGCAGCCGCCAGGCCATAGCCGAGAGCTCCTGCGCCTCGTCGACGACGATGTGGCCGAACGCCCAGGTGCGGTCGGCCGCCGCCCGCTCGGCCGCGCTGCGGTGGTCGGCCTCCTCGTGTCGTTCGGCCATCCGCTCGGCGTCGATGATGTCGTGCGCCGCGAGGGTCTCGGACTCCTCGTCCTCGAACTCGTACGTCTCCGAACCCGCGGACAGCTCCAGCACGCCCTGCGCGTAGGCGATCCGCTCCTGGCGCTCGGCCTCGGCCTCGGCCCGGGCGGCGCTGTCGTCCTCGCCCAGCAGTTCGGCGGCCTCGTCGAGGAGCGGTACGTCGGCCGGGGTCCACGGCCCGCCCCGCCGCCGGATCGCCTCGGCCGACCCGTCGTCGAGGTGGATCGGCTCGGCGAGGAAGTCCGCGACGAACTCCTGCGGAGTGAGCTGCGGCCACAGCTCGTCCACGGCGGCGTGGACCTCCCGGCTCGTCGCGATCTCCTTGCCCATCTGGGCGAGGTCGTCGGGTCCCAGCAGATTGGGCCCGCCGAACGGGTCGGCACCGATCCGTTCGGCGAGTTGCGCGGTGAGCGCGTCGATGACGTGGAACGCGAAGACGGGCCTTGCCAGGTTGTGGGGCAGCCCGCTCTCGCGCGCCCGATGGCGCGCGTCCTCGGCCATGGCCCGGTCCAGCCGGAGTGTCCCGTACCCGTCGTGATCGATCTCGGTCGCCCGCTCGGGCACGGTCTGCCGGTCCCGCAGCGCCTTCGCCAGCACGCCGGCCATCGCGGCGCGGCCCTTGACCTCGGCGGCGGCCGGACTGTCGGTGCCGGTGGCGTGCACCCCGGGGAAGAGTTCGCCGATGGTGGCCAGCAGTACCCCGGTCTCGCCCAACGCCGGCAGCACGTCGCCGATGTAGCTGAGGAAGGCCGGATTCGGGCCGACGATCAGCACGGCGCGGCGGGCCAGGAGTTCCCGGTGCTCGTACAGCAGATATGCCGCCCGGTGCAGCGCGACGACGGTCTTCCCGGTGCCGGGGCCGCCCTCGACGACCAGGACTCCCCGGTGGGGCGCCCGGATGATGCGGTCCTGCTCGGCCTGGATGGTGCGGACGATGTCGTGCATCCGCCCCGTGCGGGACGCGTCGAGCGCGGCCAGCAGCACCTCGTCGGCGTCCGCGCCCTCGTGCCCGGTACGGGTCGGGTCCGCGAGGTCCATCAGCTCGTCGTGGAGCGCGGTGACGGTGCGCCCCCGCGTGGTGATGTGCCGCCTGCGCCGCAGGCCCATCGGCGTATGACCGGTGGCCAGGTAGAAGGGGCGCGCCACATCCGCTCGCCAATCAATGACCAGAGGGGTACGGGACTGGTCGTCCTGCCGAATTCCGATGCGCCCGATGTGATGGGTCGGGCCGTCCCTGAAGTCGAGGCGGCCGAAACAGAGACCGTTCTCCCCCGCGTGAATCGCGTGGAGCAGCCCGGACTGCTCCGCCACCAGCACATCCCGCTCGATCCTCGCCTGAAAACCGCTCCCGACCTGCGCAAGTGCCGCACGCCTCGACTCCTCGGCCTGCTTCCTGAGCTGATCGAGCCGGATGTAGAGACCGGTGATGAATTGCTGCTCCCGTCGCATTTCCTCGGTTGACAATTCCACTCCTGACGCGATATGGTTCTCATAGAGAGTTTCCCTTCACGCCTTCCTCGCAAAGGCATGAAGGATTAAATATACGCAGGATCGAGCCCCGGGTGTCAATTCACTCGGGGCTCGTTCTTGTTCTCGCCCGTTCTTGAGGAACACTCTTGAGGAATTGCGTTCCGTTCGGCCGCGGGCGGGGTCCGCGGGCGGCCGGCAACCGGAGCGGACTCCCCACGGTGACGGCCTGCCCGCCGGATGTCGCGGCAGGGACGCCCGTCCGGCGCCCGACCCGCGGGACCAGTCGGCTCCCTACATCTCGGTACGGTGCACCAGGCCGTTCAGGATGAGGGCGAGACCCGCCTCGAACGCCGACTCGTGGTCGATGACCGGCAGGTCGGCCGGCGGATCCGCGCTGTCACCGGGGCCGGTGTCCGCCTGCTCTTCCAGGACGCTGCCCACCGTGAAGCGGCCGGCGGCCAGCATCGCCATCTGCGCATCCCGCTCAAGGACGCCGGAAGCCACGAGGAAATCCATCTTGCGGCGGATCCTGTCGAGGTCGCCGGTGGGGGCGCTGCCGGCGTGGAGCCGTGCGCCGTCCCGGCGCATCAGCAGGGTGCGCCTGAAGCTGCGCGTGTTGTCCGCGAACCAGTCGCGCCAATCGTCGCCGGGCGCCGGCAGGGGCGCGGTCGCATGGGGCTCCATCGCCGCCTCCGCCATGGCGGCCAGGAGGTCCTTCTTGGTGCGGAAGTACCAGTAGAGCGACGGCTGTTCCACGTTCAGTCGCTTCGCCAGCCGTCTCGTGCTGACGGCGTCCAGTCCGACCTCGTCGAGCAGGCCGAGCGCCTCGGCGATGACGGCCTCGCGGTTCATCTTGGTCACGTTGACAATCTATCGCTGATAGATGACTCTCGAAAGAAATCTTTCACTGATAGATTTTGGAGGGACGGGCATGACGAAGGGACCGGGCAAGAAGCCCCTGCGGGTTCTCGTCGCCGGTGGTGGGATCTCGGGGCAGGCCCTGGCCTTCTGGCTCACCCGGGGCGGCCACCGGGTGACCGTCGTCGAACGCTTCCCGGCACTGCGGGCCGCCGGGGCCCAGGTCGATCTGCGGGGGCAGGGCATCGAGGCCGTCAAGCGAATGGGGCTTCTCGACGCCGTCCGGGACAAGCTCGTGGACGAGGCGGGTGTCGCCTTCATCGACGCACGCGGCAGGGCCAAGGCGACGATCATGGCCAACACCTCCGGGAAGGGCAGGCAGACCCTCACGTCCGAGTACGAGATCATGCGCGGGGACCTGGTGCGCATCCTGCACGATGCGTCGAGGGACGACACCGAGTACGTCTTCGGCAAGAGCGTGGACGGCTTCGAGCAGGACACCGACAAGGTCGTCGCGCATTTCTCCGACGGGCCGTCCGGCGAATTCGACCTCCTGATCGGCGCGGACGGCCAGGGATCACGCATCCGGCGAGCGCTTCTCCCGGAGGGTCTCGACCCGTACCGGCGGATGGGCATCCACATGGCCTACTGGTTCGTTCCGCGCATCGCGTCCGACAGCGGCATCCGGGACACCTACATGGTCCCGGGCGGCCGTCAGATCATGCGCCGCAGCCACAACCCGGCCGAGACCCAGGTGTACTTCGTCATACGGGAAGAATCCGAGGAAGCCTCGGCGATCCACCGGGAACCCGTCGAGCGCCAGCAGGAGTTCTGGGCGAACAGGTTCCGCGACGCCGGATGGCAGACCGAACGCTTCATCGAGGGCATGAGGACCAGCCCGTTCTACTACTCCCAGGAGATCGTCCAGGTCCGCACCGACATCTGGTCCAAGGGCCGCGTGGTCCTGGCCGGTGACGCCGCGCACTGCGCCTCCCCCTACAGCGGCATGGGCGTCTCCGGCGGCCTGGTCGGCGCCCACGTCCTGGCCGGGGAAATCAACCGGCACCCGGACGACCTGCCGACCGCTCTGGCGAACTACGACCGCACGCTGCGTCCCTTCGTCAACGGGATCCAGGGCGAAGTCAACCCGCGCCTGCTGCGTCTGGGCATGCCGATGACCCGGCGCGCGATCGACACCTTCCAGGCCACCACCGCGCTGGCCTGCTTCCTGCACATCCCCGAACTCGCCGCGCGCCTCTCGAAGGAGGACCGCGGCGGCAACTGGAGACTCCCCGAGAACCCGGCACTGACCAACACCGCCTGAGAGCGGCTGCGCGGTTCGCACCGACGCCGGAGACGCCTCGCGCAGCACGGCGACGAGGGTGTCGTGCTCCGCGTCGGCGTCGGTGGAGGCGTCGCGGGCGGATCGTTCGGCGGCGGTGGCCGTGGCCACCTGGAGCAGTGATCAGTGCCGCGTGTGCGCCCGTCGGACGGCCTGTCACCTGCTGAGGAACTCCGCGCACCGGTAGGGACCCAGCACAGCGCTCCCGGACGGCCGCAGGGTGACCTCGACGTCGTCGGACCGGACCTTCGGTTCGAGCACGGACTGGGCGCGCGCCAGGGTGCACACCACTTGCCCCGTGCCCTGGTCGTGTTCCGCCTCCGTGTAGGGGCCGTCGATGTGTACCGTCACATGAGTGCCCGTTCCGGTTGCCGAGTAGCCGCCGAGGTGGACGAGAGAGGTGAGCCCGCCGTTCTGCTCGGGGGGCGGAGGATCCTGGCCCAGCAGCTTCAGCACCCCGTTGAGGTCCTCGACCTTCCTGTCGAGCACCGGCACCCCCCGCAGCCCGTCGGCGGACGCGTAGTACAGCCGCATCCCGCGCGTCGGCCCGGACGCCGGCTCGCCCGCGCCGATCACCCCGGTCGACGGAACTCCGCAGCCCGTGAGCGCGATCCCCAGCGCGGTCCCCAGCACGACGGCCGTGCCCACCGATCGGCCCCTCATCCCGTCACCTCCTCCACGCGCCGCAGGGGCAGGCGCAGCGTGAACACCGCGCCGTGACGCGCCCCCTCGGCCGCACTTGGTATATCCGCCACATCTGTCGCATCTTTCGCATTCATCACATCCGTCACGTCTGCCACGTCCGCCACGTCTGCCACGTCCGCCACGTCCGCCACGTCCGCCACGTCGATCGTGCCGCCGTGCAGCCGTGCGTTCTCCAGCGCGATCGCCATGCCGAGGCCGCTGCCCTGTCCGCTGTCGTCGACCGCGCCGCGCGTGCGGGCCGCGTCCGCCTTGTAGAAGCGGTCGAAGACCCGTTCCCGGGCACCCGGTGGCAGCCCGGGGCCGTGGTCGGCGACCTCCAGCGTCGCCCATTCCCCCTCCGCCGCGAGCGTCACGGTGACCGGCGGGGCCCCGTGCCGCAGCGCGTTGCCCACCAGATTCGCGACGATCACATCGATGCGGCGCCGGTCGACCACCGCCCGCAGTCCCTCCTGGAGGCGGGTGTCCACCCGGCCCGTCCAGCCGCGCAGCGCCAGCGATGCCCGTACGGTTCCGGCGAGATCGGTCTCGGCCGCGTTCAGCCGTACCGCCCTGGCGTCGAACCGGGAGATCTCCATCAGGTCATCGACCAGCCGGGACAGCCGTGCCGTCTCCGCTCCGACGGTACGGGCGGCGCGCGCGGCGTCCGGCGGAAGCTGGTCGGCGTCCTCCTCCAGGACGGTAGCCACCATCGTCATCGCCGCGAGCGGGGTGCGCAGTTCGTGCGACACGTCCGCCACGAAGCGGCGCGCCTTCGCCTCCTGCTCGCGCAGTTCCGCGTCGGACGCCTGGAGCGCGTCGGCGGTCTCGTTGAACGTCCTTGCCAGATCGGCGAGTTCATCGCGTCCGGTGACGGCGACCCGGCTGCCGAGATCTCCCGTCGCGAGCTCTCGGGTGGCCCTGCCCAGCTTCCGTACCGGACGCAGGACCGTCCCCGCGGCCAGCAGGGCCAGGACGGCGGCCAGCACCACCACCGGCGTGATGCCCGCCCGTACGGAGTCGACAAGGGCTTCGGTGTCGTCGCGCTCGGCCCGCAGATCGGTGATCGCGTAGACCTCCAGGCCGGAGGTGCGGCGGTCCCCGTCGGCGTATGTCACGGGCATGCCGACGACCAGGTAGGGCTCGCCTCGCCACGTCACCCGCTGGAACCGTGCCTCGTCCCCGGTCATGACGGCGGCGCGCAGCTCGACCGTGATCCGGTCCTCCGTGTCGGCGAACGAGTCGGAGACCGCGGCGAGGTTCTGGTAGCGGACGACCACGATGCGGGCGCCGAGGCCGTCCGAGACCCTCGCCGCGAACCGGGACAGCGACCGCTGGTCCGGTGGCAGGTCGAAGTCGGCGGCGACGGCGGTGGTCCGCTCCCTCAGATCGTTCACGGCGGCGTCCTGGGTGCGCCGCAGGACGGCGGTGCGGGCGTCCCGGTAGGCGAGGGCGGTCGCGGTCACCGCGCTGACGAGGGCGACCAGGACGAAGGTGATGACGAGCCGGGTGCGCAGCCCGCCGACGAGCCGTCGTGGACGTCTCCTCGCAGCGGCGGGAGCAACGGGAGCGGCGGGGGTGGCGGAAGCGGCACGGTGCTCGTCCTCGCCACCCCGCTCCGCACGGTTCACAGCGGTCCGAAGCGGTAGCCGAAGCCCCGCACCGTCTGTATGTACCGCGGTTTGGACGGCACGGCCTCGATCTTGGCCCGCAGTCGGCCGACCGCCGCGTCCACCAGCCGGGAATCACCCAGGAAGTTGTGGTCCCAGACGGATTCGAGGAGTTGGTCGCGGCTGAGGACCCGGCCCGGGGACGCCGACAGCTCCAGCAGCAGCCGCAGTTCGGTGGGCGGCAGCGGGACCAAAGTGCCGTCCCTGGTGACGGTGAGTCCGGCACGGTCGATCACCAGACCGGCGAGATCGGCGTCCGGTCCCTGTCGTGCCGACGGTTCCGCACGCCGCAGCGCCGCCCGGATGCGGGCCTTCAGGACGGGCGCGGTGACGGGCTTGACGACGTAGTCGTCGGCGCCCGCCTCCAGACCGGTCACGATGTCCGAGTCGTCGCCGCGCGCGGTCAGCATGATGACCGGCAGGGTCGCCGAGCGGGCGCGGATGCGGCGGCACACCTCGAAGCCGTCCATGCCCGGCAGCATCAGGTCCACCACGGCGAGTTCGATCCGCGCGCCGTGATCCCCGGCGAGCAGGGCGAGCGCCTGCTCGCCGGTGGCGGCGGTGTCCACGCCGTACCCGTGCCGACGCAGCACGAGCTCCATTCCGTCCCGTACGGACACGTCGTCCTCGATGAGCAGCACATGCGGCATGGGGCCGATTATGTGCACGCCGCGACCGGTTCCGCCTAGTCCGAACGGGAACGGAACCGCAGGTCGGAGGCATTGTTACGTTCTCATCATGTGGCCATGGACGGGCCATCACGTGGGGCGGCGAACGTGAGGCGCATGAACCTCCCCAGGACAACCGTTCCCCGTTCCGCCGCCGCCCGCATGCGCGTGGCCGCCCTCGTGACCGTGCCCGTGCTCGCCCTCTGTGTCGCCTGCGGCGGCGGGGACGACGGCGTCGACGGGACGAAGAAGCCCGACGCGATCGCCGACGTACCGGACGCGTCGGCCGCCTCCGGCGCGGGTGCCGCGAAGGGCGGGAACGAGCCGAGCGGCGGCCCCGCGGGCAGGAGCGCGTTCTACGACACCCAGATGAAGTACGTCCAGTGCATGCGCGCCAAGGGCGGATACAAGGACTTCCCCGACCCCATGCTCAACGGGTACCTCGACTGGGACAAGGTCAACGAGATCGGCTCCCAGCCCGGCCGCAACGAAGGCATCAAGGGCGGCAGGAACGGTGTCTGTGTGGCCGAGTTGCAGGCCGCCCTGACGGCCGAGCCCAAGCGCGACCAGCAGAAGGACTACGAGTCGATGCTCGCTCACGCCAAGTGCATGCGGGACAACGGCGTCTCCCGGTTCACCAATCCGACCATGAGCGGTGGCAACGCCCAGCCGGGCGGCGACCCGAACCCGGCGTCCCCCGCCATCGACTCGAACTCGCCGACCTACAAGAAGGCCCGCCAGGCGTGCAAGTCGAAGCTGCTCGACGGTCTGGACGGCATGCAGTGAAGCGCGGCACCACGCTCCTCACGCTCGGCGCCGTGACCGTCGCCGCCGCCGTCACCGGGGGCGTCCTGCTCCTCGGCACCGGCGACGGCACGGGCGCCCCGGGCAGGTCCGGCAATCCTCCGCCCGCCACCGCGACCGTCGTGCGCACCGACCTGGTGCAGTCCAAGACGGTCGACGGCAAGCTCGACTTCGCGCGGCGTCGCGCGGTCAAGTCCGCCGTCGAGGGCACCGTCACGGTGGCCGCTCCCGAAGGGAAGACCCTCTCCAGGGGACAGGCCCTTTACGAACTGAACGACAAGCCCGTCACCCTCCTCTACGGGCCCGTCCCGATGTTCCGCGAGATGAAGGTGGGCGACCGGGGCAGTGACGTGCTCCAACTGGAACGCAATCTGCGGGACTTGGGCTACGGGGCGAATCTGTACGTCGACACGCGGTACGACCGGGACACCGAGGACGCCGTCAAGCGGTGGCAGAAGTCGCTGAACCGCGAGACCACCGGCAGGGTCGGCAGGGGCGACGTCGTCTTCCAGCCCGGCCCGGTCAAGGTGGTCTCCGCCGACGCGGCACTCGCCGACCAGGTGGGCCCGGACGCGCCCGTCCTGACGATCGCTTCCACCGAACCCGTCGTACGGGCGCAACTTGACCAGACCGACGGCGCGCTCACCTCGCGCGGAACCAAGGTCGAGGTCACCCTGCCGAGCGGAAAGACCGTGGCCGGCAAGGTCACCGGGACGGTGCGCCCCGAGGCGTCCGGCTCCGGGAGCGCCGGTCAGGAGGGCATCACCGTCGAGGTCGTCCTGGACGGCGGGGCGCGTGCCGCGTCCGGCGAGGACGCCACGGTGTCGGCGAGCGTGAAGTTCGTCAGCGAGGCACGCAAGGGGGTTCTCGCCGTCCCCGTCGAGGCGGTCGTCGCGCTGCGCGGCGAGAACGGCGGCTACGGCCTCCAGGTCGTCCGGGGCACCGACTCGACGATGGTGCGGGTGGAGACGGGCATGACCGCCGACGGGCTGATCGAGGTCAGCGGCCCGGACGTACGCGAGGGCCTGAAGGTCGGGGCGGCGAAGTCATGACAGGTGACGTCATGGCCTCGGCCCCGGTGATCGAGGTGCGGAATGCCACCAAGTCGTACCCCGGCGGCGTCCACGCCCTGCGCGGAGTGGACCTCGTCGTCGAAGAAGGAGAACTGGTCGCCGTGGTGGGCCCGTCCGGTTCCGGCAAGTCCACGATGCTCAACGTCATGGGCACCCTCGACAAGCCCACCGCGGGCACCGTCCGGGTCGCCGGGTACGACGTGTCCGCACTCTCCGACTCCCGGCTCTCCGCGCTGCGCGCCCGCCACATCGGCTTCGTCTTCCAGCACTTCCACCTGGCGGCGGGGCGCGACGCGGTGGACAACGTCGCCGACGGGCTGCTGTACGCGGGAGTACCGCTGAAGCGGCGCCGCGCCAGTGCGCGGGAGGCACTGGCCAAGGTGCGGCTCGACCACCGCCGCTCGCACAGGCCGAACGAGCTGTCCGGCGGCGAGAAGCAGCGCGTGGCCATCGCCCGCGCCCTGGTGGGAAATCCCCGGCTGTTGCTGGCGGACGAGCCGACCGGGGCGCTGGACACGGCGTCCGGCGAGATCGTCATGGAGCTGCTGCACGAGCTGAACGCGTCCGGCACCACGATCTGCGTGATCACCCATGACAACGGGATCGCGGACGCGCTGCCGCGCCGGGTCCGGTTCAGGGACGGCGAGATCGTCTCGGACTCACGGCTCGCGGAGTCCGCGCCGCGCGGAACAACGGGACCCGCACCGCACGGAGAAACAGGAACCGCACCGCGCGGAGAAGCCGAGGGGGCCGGCGCGTGAAGAACGACCTCCGTCCGTCCCGGCTCTCCCCCGCCGACATCCTGCGCGTCGGCGCGGTCGGCCTTCGCGCACGCCGTGCGCGCGTGGTGCTCTCGGCACTCGGCATCGCCATCGGGATCGCGACCATGGTCGCGGTCGTCGGGCTGTCCGAGTCGAGTCGCGCGGACCTGATGGCCCGCCTGGACCGCCTCGGCACCAACCTCCTCACCGCCGAGGCGGGCAAGGACCCCTCCGGGCAGAGGGTCACGCTCCCCAAGAACGCGGTCGCGATGGTCGAACGCGTCGGCCCGGTGCTGCACGCCACGGCCACCGCCGATGTCGATGCCCGGATCCGTCGCAGCGACGTGGTTCCCGAGGAGCGCACCGCCGGCGTCACCGCGCAGGCGGTCCGTCTCGACCTGCTGTCCGCGCTCGGCGGCGAGGTCGGCCGGGGCGGCTGGCTGGACCGGGCCGGGGAACGCCTCCCGACGACGGTCCTCGGTGCGGTGGCGGCGGAGCGCCTCGGCATCACCGGCACCGGCGAGACGATCATGATGAACGACACCCGTGTGGTCGTCGTCGGGATCCTCGAACCGATCGAACTGGTCCCCACCCTGGACCGGGTGGCGATGGTCGGATTCCCCGCCGCCGAACGCTACTTCGGCTTCGACGGCCATCCCACCACCGTCTTCGAGCGCTCCACGGACGCCTCGGTGGAGGACGTGCGGGCGGTCCTGGCCCGCACCATAAGCCCCGGCGACGAGGCGGGCGTCAAGGTCTCCCGGCCCTCGGACGCACTGGCCGCCAAGGCCGCGACCGACGAGGGCCTGACGACCCTGATGCTCGGCCTGGGCGCGGTGGCTCTCCTGGTGGGCGGTGTGGGCGTGGCGAACACCATGGTCATCTCCGTCCTGGAGCGCCGTCAGGAGATCGGGCTGCGCCGCTCGCTCGGCGCGACCCGCAACGCGATCCGGCTCCAGTTCCTGACGGAGTCGCTGCTGCTGTCGGCGCTGGGCGGGGTGACGGGCGCGGTCCTGGGTGCGGCGGCGACCCACGGCTTCGCGCGGGTGCAGGGGTGGACCGCGGTGGTCCCGCCCTGGTCACTGGCCGGTGGTCTGGCGGCCACCTTGCTGATCGGCGTGGTCGCGGGCCTGTATCCGGCGATCCGCGCCTCCCGGCTCCATCCGACGGTGGCGCTGAACGCGACGTGAGGCGTGAGGCGTGAGGCGTGAGGCGTGAGGCGTGAGGCGTGAGGCGACAGCGAACGGAGGGGCGAGTGGGACGGCCGCAGGACGGGGGCGAGTGGGACGGCGTACGAAAGAACGGGTGAGACGGCGATGGTGTGCAAGGCGGCCCTCACGAGCCGGGGAGCAGGAGGGGGACGGGCTCGCGACGCCCTGCGACTCCGCCTCCTGCCTTGTCGTCGGTCGCGGGGTTCCCCACGTTCCCGGCCTCGCCCGCACAGGGGAGGCCCATTCGCCCCCGCTCCCTGCTCCGCCCCGGATGCGAAGCCGCAGGACGCCGCTCGCTGCTCCGCCCCTCTCCTGCTCCCCAGCTCGTTAGAATCGGTCGTCATGTTCTCGCCCGCCTCTTTCATCAGCGATGACGCGGTCGCACGTGCGGTCGCCGCCCACTGGCTGCCGCAGGCCGCCGAAGTCGATTACCTGCCCTGGGGGTTCGGCGCCTACCACTGGCGAGTGCGTGGTGCCGGCAGGACTCTGTTCGTGACGTTGGACCAACTGGCGCCCCGGCACACCGCGGCCTCGCTGGAGGCCGCCTACGCGGGGGCCGCCGCACTGGCGGCCGACGGCCTGGATGTGGTGTGTGCGCCGCTGCCCGCCCGGTCGGGGCGCTACACCGTCGATGCAGGGCCGGGCGTGCTCAGCGTGACGCCATGGCTGGACGGGCGGTCCCCGACCGAGGCGGAGGCCCGTGAGCCCCGGCACGTCCGTGAGGTCGTCGCCGCGCTCTCCGCTCTGCACCGGGCGGCGCCACCGGACGGCCTGCGGCACTGGAGCCCACGGGTGGGCCCGGAGTTCGCCGATGAGATGCGCGCCCTCACCGCCCGGCCCTGGACATCCGGCCCCCTGGCGGAGAGGGCGCGGGGCGCGCTCGCCGCCCGCCGCGACGCGATCGGGTGCTGGACCGTTCGCTACCTGGAGCTGGCGGGCATCGCATGTGCCCACCGGGACACCTGGGTACCGACCCATGGCGAGCCGCACTTCGCCAACCAGGTCGTGGGTGTCCGCGGGCTGAAGCTCGTCGACTGGGAGTCGTTGGCTCTCGCGCCGCGCGAGCGGGACAGTTCCGCTCCGCTCGACACAGCCGTCGGTACCGATCCGGCCCCCGACCCTGCGATGGTCGAGCTGTTCGCGCTCGACTGGCGGCTCTCCGAGATCGCCGAGTACGCGCGCTGGTTCGCCGCACCGCACACGGGGACCGATGACGATCACACCGCACTGGCCGGATTGTACGAGGAGTTGTCGGACGTCACCGGGTCCCTTGCGGCCGATTAGCCGGACCGTCGTCACCGGGTCCCCTCGGCCGATCAGCCGGACCGTTTCCGCGGGCGTCGCCCCGCTCGCGGCAACCGGGTGCCGGTGGGTGAGGCGTCGGGTGATCGGAACCGGGGCGGCCGGGCCGAGCGCCCCTGCCGGTTCAGCCGGCGTGTGTCGGCAGCAGTCCCCGGACCAGTTCGGTCACCTCTCCCGCACGGTCGTTGAGGTAGAAGTGACCGCCCCCGAACACATGCGTACGGAAGTCGCCCGAGGTGTGATCCCGCCACCCCTGGATGTCCTCGACGGGCGCCTCGGGGTCCCGGTCGCCCGTCAGGGCCACGACGGGACAGGTCAGGAGCCGCCCCGCGGTGTCCTCGTACGTTTCGAGGGCCCGGTAGTCCCCGCGCAGCACCGGGAGGATCAGCTCCAGCATCTCGGGGTCGTCGAGGAGCACCGCCTGCGTGCCGCCCAGGCCGCGCATCCGATCGACAAGTTCGGCGTCGTCGCGCGGCCGGAAGCGCTGCCGCCTGTGAGCGGCGGACGGAGCACGACGGCCCGACAGGACGAGCAGTTGCGGCTCGCCACCGGGCAGCCGCGCGAGGCGCACCGCCACCTCGTACGCCAGCGAGGCCCCCATGCTGTGCCCGAGCAGTGCCCGGGGCCGGTTGCCCGGCGGCCCCAGCACCTCGGCCACCAGGTCGGCCAGCAGGTGCAGGTCCTCGACGGGTGCCTCGTTCAGACGGTCCAGCCGTCCCGGATACTGCACGGCCAGCACGTCGACATCGGGAGCGAGATCCAGGGCAAGTCCACGCCAGTAGCCGGCGGAGCCGCCCGCGTGCGGGAAGCAGACGAGTTCGCAGTCCGCATCGGCTCCCGTATACGCGCGGTTCATCGTCTGGAAGCGCCGAAACCAGACATCCCGTTCTCGACGCACTGCGGCCGACCCCCGACTCCATGCTCAACTGCTCGCTCCGCGAGGCCGGTTCGCGGCCCATGCGCACTCGGCCGAGTATAAAGCGTGTTCCGAGGGTCCCGTCGTCCCCGGCGGGACCGTTCCCGGTGCTGCCCTGGGCGGAACGCCCCCGGCGACAATGGACGTGACACCCGCGCAAGAGCTCGACGAGGGAATCCGTGAACAGGAACGGCGAGAACGATCTGACGGCCGTGGCGCGCTCGATCGCGGCAGCCATGGCCGCGTCCGATGTGAGCCCCGACGTCCAGTTGGCCCAGACCCGTCACCGGGTCGCGCTCGCCTCCGGCTGGGACATCCGGGCCGGGGCCTCGGTCCTGGAGATCGGCTGCGGCCAGGGCGACATGACGGCCGTCCTCGCCGAGGCCGTCGGCCCGCGGGGCCGGGTCGTCGCCGTCGACATCGCGGATCCGCTGTACGGTGCCCCGGTCACGCTGGGCCGGTCGGCGGAACGTCTGAAGGGGACACCGCTGGGTTCCCGCATCAGTTTCAGCTTCGGCCTCGACGTTCTCGACGAGGCGGTCACCTTCCTTGACAACGAGTTCGACCACGTCGTCCTGGCCCACTGCTCCTGGTACTTCGCTTCCCTGGAGCAGCTCCGCGGAACACTCGCCCGGCTCCGTCGCTGGGCGCGGAGCCTGTGCTTCACCGAGTGGGACCTCGAACCGCGTTCGGCCGACCAGCTGCCCCACCTGCTGGCCGTTCTGGTCCAGGGTCAGATCGAGGCCGGTGGATCACGGGGCGACGGAAACGTGCGCACACCGTTCTCACGCGAGAGCCTGCTCCGGATCCTGCCGACGACGGGCTGGGACACCGGTCCGGTGCGAGCGGTGGACACATCGGCCCTGCCTGATGCCGACTGGGAGATCGACGCCTGTCGAAGGCTTCTTGACGACGCCGACCGGATGGCCGAGCTGCCGCGGGCCGTACGCGACCTGATCGTGAGCCAGGCGGATGTGCTCCGGTCCCTGGCGCGGGAACACGGCAACACACCGCTGACCGCCTACGCGCTGAACGCCCGCTGACCGCCCGCCGGGAGCGGACCGGACGATGCGGGCCCGAAAACGGGGCCGGCGGTCGCGCGGATCCGCGTGTGCACCGACGTCGGACGGCGGGCGCGGTCACCAGGTGGCGGGCAGGCCGAGGGGGCTGCGGGTGATGGTGCCGTGCCGCCAGGTGATGGTGTCGACAGGAGCGGTGAGGCCCAGGCCGGGGAGCCGGACGGCGAGTCTGTGCAGGCCCAGGCGGAGTTCGGCGCGGGCGAGCCAGGTGCCCAGGCAGTAGTGCCGCCCCCCGCCGAAGGCCAGGGTCTGGCTCTCCAGCGGTGCGAACAGGTCGCCGAAGGGAGCGTCCGAGAACGCCTCCGGGTCCCGCCCGGCCGCGCCGCGGTCGACGGTGACGATCTCGCCGGTGCGGACGGTGACACCACCGACCTCGATGTCCTCCGCCGCCCGGAAGGGATTGGCGTGGGCCGAGGGATCGCCCAGCGGGATCAGGTGCAGCAGCCGCTCGGTCAGCAGACCTGCCGCGGTCTCGTCGGACGCGCCGAGGCGGGCCCAGACCTCCGGACGGTCGTGGAGCAGGTAGAGCAGCGTATTGCCGAGCATGGTCATGGCGGTGTCGTAGCCCCCGACCACCAGGGTGCTGACCAGGTTGACGAGCTGCGGCTCCGGAATGCTGCCCTCCGCGTCGGCGGCCAGGACGAGGGAGCTGATGAGGTCCGTGCCGGGGGCGCGTCGCCGTTCGGCCAGCAGCCCCACCGTGAACTCGGTGAACTCCCGGGTGGTCTCGGCGGCCTCCACCGGATCCTTCTCGACGGTGGCGAAGCCGTGCTCGGTCCAGTGGAGCAGGCGCGTGGCGGCGACGTCGTGCACTCCCAGCAGCCTTCTCATGACCGCGATGGGGAGCGGGCGGGTGTAGTGGGCGACCAGATCCACCGGCGGGCCGTGGTCGACGAGCGCGTCGACGAGTTCATCGACCACATCGGCCACCCAGGGCGTCATCCGCGCGACGGCGCGAGGGCCGAACGCGCGCTGGACGGTGCGCCTCAGGCGGAGGTGCTGGGCGTCGTCCAGCTTGCCGACGGCGTCGGGAGAGTCCACCAGGCTGGAGGCGGCGATGCCCGGTGGGCGGATCAGGGTGCGCTTGAACCGGTTGTCGTTGATGACCTGGTGGACATCGGCGTACCGGGTGAAGTGCCAGACGGGAATGGACTCCGCCAGGGTGGTGCGCCGGGGCGGTGCGGGCCGGGCGAACGTCAGCCGGTGCAGCGGAACACGGGCGTCGATGGTGGGCATGGTCCTCCTGCCCGCGCGGCGGCGGGGCATACTGTCGACTCGGCGGGACCCCCGGCCGCCCGTACGACGACTCCGGTGCCGGGTCTCTGCCGGAGCCCGCTCAGGATCCCCCGACATAGTGGCAGCCCTCTCTCTTCAGATGCTGACATATGAGGAGAAGTTCACCCATACGTCGTGTATCGATTCGAGTCAGCGGCCGGCCCCGGGAAGGCTCCGCCGAGCGCCTTCCCGTACTCCCCGGCGAACCGGCGCGCGCCGTCGGACGCGGCGCTCCCATACGCCGACGCCCCGCCACCCTCACCGGGTGACAGGACGTCGGCACGCTCGCGCGGCGGGTGGCGGCGTCAGCCGCCCGACGGGTACCGCGTCACCTTCGCCACCTTGCACTTCACGTTCTTCGGGACCTCGCCCAGTCCCTGCGCCTTCTGCGTCGACTTCTGCCCCGGTGCCAGGTCACTGGCCACGGCCATCCCCTCGGCCAGCCGGGTGCCGGCCCCGTCCACGAACTCGACGTTGACGACGTAGCTCGCCTTCGCGGTGCCGTTGTTCATGATCTCGGCGTTCACCGACGGCCACTTCGTCAGCGAGTTCACCTCGCACCCCGACAGCTTCACGTCCGCCTCGGCGTCCGTGTCGTCCTCGGCGGGGTTCTCCGCGGGGGCGGGGACACCCGGTTCCGGTGCGCCTTCCTTCTCCTTCGGGTCCTTCCCCGGCGCCCCGCCCTCGGACGGCTCCGCCGAGACGCTGCTGTGTTCCACCGGGTCGATGCTCATGGCGGACACCATCAGGGCGGCGAGGCCGCCCAGCACCAGCAGACCGCCGAGCACGGACAGGGTGATGATCAGCCCGAGGCGACGCGGCTTCCGCGGCGGCATCGGCGCCCCCCAGCCCGGCCCCTGCTGGGGCCACTGCTGGTAGGGCTGCTGAGGTTGCTGAGGCTGCTGCGGGTACTGACCGGGTGGCGGCGGGTAGCCCTGTGACATACGTGATCCCCCCATGGGATGTTCCGAGTGTGCGGGGACACCGTACGGGTTGGCCGAAATGCGCGGTACAGCACGGGCGCCTTCTCAGCAACTTCGTCCGGTTCATCGCCATATGTCCATCACGAGCACCGGCCCCGACTGCCGTTTCCGTCCGAACCCGCCGGGGAACCGGGCCGCGGCGCTCTCACCCGTCGGCGAACTCGACACCGCCCGGTCCACGTCCGGCGGAGGGCCGCCCCACGGCTTCCTGCGCGTCGGCGCAGGCGAGCACCGCGTCGGCCAGTTCGGCGACGGACCGGCCCTCCTCCACCTCGACGCGTTCCAGGCCCCATCGGTCGACGGCACGCAGTACGAGCTCCTGGAAACGCTCCGTCCGGGCCAGGAACGCGTCCATCAGCCGCCGTTCGCCGGTCGTCGCCGTCGCGTATCCGCCGGCCGCGCGCACCCGGGCGCGGACGACGGCGTCCTCCGCGGTGAGCCATACGGCGGCCGTGTGCGGGACCTCCAGCCCCGCCACGCGCGCGGGCCAGAGCGCCGACCCCTCCAGGACCAGCCCCGGTCCGGTGCCGGGTCCGGTCGCACGCGCCGTGATCAGTTCCTCGATACGCGGCCACAGCCGTTCGTAGTGGCCGAGGACGGACGTGATCAGTTCGTCGGTCGTGAGCGTTCCGTAGTGCTCGGCGACGTGCGCGGGCACCTCCCGCTCCGGCGTCCGCCAGGGCCTGCCCGGATGCCGCGCCAGCCCGTCCGTCGACAGGCACTCGAACCCGAGCCGGTCCGCCACCGCGCGGGCGACGGTCGACTTCCCCACGTTCGACGTCCCACCGATCAGTACCACCCGCACACCGCTCATGACGGCGACGATAACAATCACCGCGTGACGGCGCGTCGAATCGCCCAGGCCCCCGGAGCGGTGGCCGGGCGGCCCCGCGGTGGATAGGGTGCGCGAATGATCAGAGTGCGTCGTGCTCGACCGGCCGACGGGGACGCCCTCGGCGAGATCCACGCCACGGCCTGGGAAGTGGCTTACGGTCCCTTCTTCGACCCGGAGTTCGCCGCACGCGGGGTCCGGAGCAGGCGGACCCGATGGCACGCGAGGATCACCGGGGGCACGGGAACGATCCTGCTCGCCGAGGACGACGGCCGCCTGCTGGCACTGTCCTCCTTCGGACCGTCCTCGGACCGGCCGGATCATGCCGAGATCCACAGCTTCTACGGCCATCCCGACGGCTGGGGCAGCGGCATCGCCCGCACGCTGATGACGGAGACACTGCGCCACCTGCGCGACGACGGGTTCCCGCGGGTGCACCTGTGGACGCTGCGCGACACCCCGCGATCGCGCCGCTTCTACACCGCGTGCGGTTTCGTCGGGACCGGTGCCGCGCGCACCTTCGACTTCGGCGACGGAAACCCGCTGGCCCAGGTCGAATACGGGCGGTCCTGCTCCTGCTGATGTCCGTCGAGGCCCTCACCCCGCAAAGGCCTCGACGGTGACCACCGGACCGTGACGCCGAGGCCTGGGCGCGGCCCTCGGCCGGGACCGTCGGTGTCCCCATGGTTGCTGAGCAGGAGACACGTCCCCATGGTTCCTGAGTAGGAGCGCTCAGGCGGATCGTACTGGTGTGCCCGTAGCGTCCGGCCCATGTACACAGACAAATCCTCCTCCACCGGAGCCCGGCGGGTGGGCATCACGGCGGTCGGCTCGTGCCTGCCCGAACGTGCCCTCGCCTCCGAGGAGTTGCAGAGACGCGTGGCGGAGCCGGGCGGACTGCCGCTGCCGCCGCGCATGCTGGAGCGGGCCACCGGCATCCTGACCCGCCGTGTCGCCGCCGACGGCGAGTACGCCTCCACCCTCGCCGCGGCCGCCGCCCGGACGGCGCTCGGCCGTGCCGGGCTCGACCCCGTCGACGTCGACCTGTTGCTGTTCGCCTCCGCCAGCCGCGACATGGTCGAACCCGCCACCGCGCACATCGTCCAGGCCGAGCTCGGCTCCCGCGCCCACGCCCTCGACGTGACGAACGCCTGCAACAGCTTCGTCAACGGCATCGACACCGCGCGCGCCATGATCCTCGCGGGGCGCGCCCGCCGTGCCCTCGTCGTCACCGGCGAGACGCCCAGCCGCGCCGTACGCCACCGCCCGGCCGACCTCGACCAGTTCCGCGACGGCTTCGCCGGCTACACCTTCGGCGACGCGGGCGCCGCCGTCGTCCTCGAACCGGTCCCGACCGGCGGCATCCTCGACGTGGACACCGAGACCCGTTCCGAACACTGGGCGGTCGGCGGCATCTTCGGCGGCGGCTCGCGCCATCCCCGCGAGGAGCAGCACACCTACTTCCACGGCGACGGCAACGAACTGCGCGACGTCTTCGAGAAGGTCGGCACCTGTGTCCTCGACCGCGTCCGCGACCGCACCGGTCTCGGCTGGGACGACTACCGGCACGTCCTCGTCCATCAGGTGACCCTGCCCTACCTGGAACGGTTCCGGGAGATCACCGGCGTCCCCGAGGACCGGCTGGTCGTCACCGTCCCCGAGACCGGGAACATCGCCTCCGCCACGCTCGGCGTCCAGCTCGACCGCGTCCACGACGGTCTGCGGCCCGGCGATCGCGTCCTGTTCGTCGGTCTCGGCGGCGGTGTCAGCATCACCACCATGGTCTGGGAGAAGGCATGACCGGCCTCTGGGTCGTGGTACCCGCCCATCAGGAGGCCGCCCGCGTCGGCGGCGCCCTCGACGCGCTCGCCCGCCAGCACGACCGTGACTTCACGCTGGTCGTCGTCGACAACGCCTCCACCGACGGCACCGGCGACATCGTCCGCGCCTTCGCCCGCCGTGCCCCGTTCCCCGTGCATGTCCTCGACGAACGGGAGAAGGGCGTCGGCTGCGCGGTCGACACCGGATTCAGGTACGCCATCCGGCACGGCGCCGCCCTGATCGCCCGCACCGACGCCGACTGCCTCCCGCACCGCGGTTGGACCGCCGCGGCCCGCGACGCGTTCGGACACGGAGCAGGCCTGGTCTGCGGCCGGATCGACGCCCGCCGGGACGAACACGGCCCGGTCGGCCGTGCCTCGTTCCGCGCCGCGGTCGCCGTCGCCGCCCTCTTCGGCCGGGTCCGGCCCGCCCACCACCTGCGTCACGGCTACCTCGCTCCGTACCGGATGCACGCCGGCAACAACATGGCGATCACCGCCCGGCTCTACGAGGCCGTCGGCGGGATGCCCCGCCGCCCCTCCCCCACCGACCGGCTCTTCCTCAACCGCGTCCGGCGCCACACCACGGCCATCGTCCACGCCCACGGCATGGTCGTGGAGAACTCCACCCGTCGGCTGCGCGCCTACGGCCTCGTCGGCACCGCCCGCTGGTACCTGGACCGGGGCCCCGGACGCCACGGGGAGGACCCGCGCTGATGCTCGACGCCCTCGCCCACGCCCTGCGCCGCGGCGGCCACCGGCCCGCCGTCCTCGGAACCACCCGCACCGGAACCGTACGCACCAGGGCCACCTGCGGTGACCTCGCCGACCTCGCCGACGCGTACACCGCCGCCCTGCACGCACGCGGCGTCGGGCGCGGCGGCACGGTCGGAGTCGCCGTGCGCCCCGGGCCGCGCGCGCTCGCCGTCATGCTCGCCGTGCACCGGCTCGGCGCCCGCGCCGCCGTGCTCGACCCGGGCGCCGGACCCGACGTGCTCCGGGCCCGGCTCGCCCTCGCCCGCCCGGACCTGGTCCTCGCCGACGCCACCGCGCAGGCCGTCGCCGGGTGGGCCCGGCCGCTCGCCCGGCGGGCCCGGCTCGCCCTGCCCGACCTCGCCGCACTCGGCCCGGTCGCCACGATCGGCCCCCGGCTGCCCGGCTGCGCGCCCGCCCTCGGCCCGGCCGCGGGTGCGGGCCGTCCGCCCCGGCCCCGGGACGAGGACGGCGACGCGGTCATCGTCTTCACCTCGGGCACCACCTCCCGTCCGCGCGCCGTCGTCCACACCCGCTCCTCGCTCGCCGCCGGTATGAGCACGGTCACCGGGCTGGTGCGGCCGGAGCCCGGCCGTCCGGTCCTGGGCGGGACCTTCTTCGTGCTCGTCCCGTCGCTGGCGAGCGGCGCACCCGTCGCGCTGCCCGCCCGCTCACCCCGCGTCCTCGCCCGGCAGCTGCGCCGCCTGGACGCGCAGGCCACCTACCTGACGCCCCCTCAGCTCCGTGCGGTGCTCGCCGAGGGCGCACGGTTCACCGGGCGGGTCTGGACCGGGTCCGCGCCCGCGAGCACCGGCCTGCTCACCCGGGTCAAGGAGAGCGGCGCCGACGAGGCGTGGGGCGTCTACGCCCTCACCGAGCTGTTTCCCGCGGCGGCGGTCGAGCAGGCCGAGAAGGCCGCGTTCGGCGGCGACGGCGACCTCGTCGGCGCGCCGCTGCCCGGTGTGGAGGCCCAGCCCGGCGGCGACGGCGAGCTCCTGCTGTCCGGTCCCGCCGCCCGCCACCGCTACCTCGGCGAGGAACCCGACCCGTGGATCGCCACCGGCGACCGGGCCCGACTGGACGGCGGCCGCGTCGTCCTGGAGGGCCGCTGCAAGGACATGGTGCTCCGCGGCGCGGAGAACGTCTACCCGGGCCTGTACGAGCCCGGTCTGCATGTGCCCGGCGTCGAACTCGCCCTGCTGGTGGGGGTTCCGGCCGCCGACGGCGACGAACGCCTCGTCGCCGTGGT
Source organism: Streptomyces sp. NPDC014734 (assembly GCF_043083325.1). Taxonomy (NCBI): domain Bacteria; kingdom Bacillati; phylum Actinomycetota; class Actinomycetes; order Kitasatosporales; family Streptomycetaceae; genus Streptomyces; species Streptomyces sp. NPDC014734. Next base: position 320,493 of record NZ_JBIBYN010000003.1, read on the forward strand.
CCAGCCGGCTCCCGGCACCGACCGCGCCCGCCTGCGCGCCGCGCTGGCCGCCCCGCTCTCCCGGATGGGCACCGCCCGGCCGGACGCGCTCCTCCTCGCGGACATCCCGCTCTCCGGCCGCTCCCGCAAACCGGACCGGGAGGCGGCCTCACGTCTCGCCGCCCGACAACTTGCCGCCGGCACGCGGCGCGCCGCGTGAGCCCGGCGCACACCGGGCCCGCACGGAACGTCCCCGACGCGCTCGGCGCCGCCCGGGTGCCGCGCCCGTCCGGTCCCCGCACCGGCGCCGCCCGCACCGACCCACGACCGGAAGGGACCCGATGAGCCCCGGTCCACCGCCGCGGCAACCGCTGTGGGCCGTGATCCCGGCGTACGACGAGGAACGTTCCATCGGCGCCACCCTCACTGCCCTCGCCGCCCAGAGCGACACCGGCTTCACCCTGGTCGTCGTCGACAACGCCTCCACCGACGGCACCGCGGCCGTCGTCCGCCGGTTCGCCGCGACCGCGCCGTTCCCGGTGCACGTCGTCGACGAGGCGGAACCCGGACCGGGCGCCGCCGCCGACACCGGTTTCCGCTTCGCCGTCGCGCACGGCGCGGCCCTGCTGGTACGGACCGACGCCGACTGCCTCCCGGCGCCCGACTGGATCGCGACCGCGCGGGCCGAGTTCGCGCGGGGAGCCGAGATGGTCTGCGGACGCAGTGTGCCCCGCCGCGACGAATCCCCGTCGTTCGCCGAACGACACCTGCTGCCCGCGCTGGTCAGGCTCACCTCGCTGTACGGCCGGTACCGCGGCGCGCACCGCCATCCCCGCTACCGCGCCCCCTACGTCCTGTGCCACGGCCACAACCTGGCCATCACCGCCGACCTGTACGTCCGTTGCGGAGGCGCGCCCCGGCTGCCGCTGCGCGATTCCTCGGACGACGTCGAGCTGCTCAACCGGGCCCGGGAGCACAGCCACCGGATCGTCCGGTCCGAACGCCTGGTGGTCCGGGCCAGCCTCCGCCGGCTGCGGGCCTGGGGCGCCCGGCGGACCCTGCTGTGGTACTGGGACCGCCGCTACCTGCCCGCCGACGACCGTGAGGTGCACGTCCGTTGACACTCCGACCGCCCACCGCCGAGGAGCGGGCCCGCCGCCGGGACCGCCGTGTCTACAACCGGTCGCACCCCGTCCTGTTCGCGCTGCTCGCCGCGACGCGGCACCGGCCGTCCGTGCGCCTCGGCGGGACGGTGCTGGTGCACGGCACCGACGCGTACCGCCGGATACTCACCCGGGTGCCGCTGGACCGTACGGCGGCGGGCACCACCGGCGGCGCGGCCCGCCAACTGTCCGGCGCGGGGCTGCTGTTCGACGAGGAGGGCGACCGGCACCGTGACGCCCGCCGCACGGTCGCGGAGGGGCTGGGCGCGGCGGGCACGGAACGACTGCGCCCGGTGTGGCGCGCGGTCATGGACCGGCACCTCGCGCCGCTGGACGGGGGCCGCCCGGTCGATCTGGTGCCCGCGGCCCGGGAGTTGGCCGGGGCGACCGTGTGCGCCCTGCTCGGTACCGGTCCCGGTACCGATCCGGCGGCGCTCGCCGCGGCGGCGGGCGACGCCGCTGCCGCCGCCGTGCGCGGCCATCTGCCCGGGCTCCGCCGCCCGGGGAGCGCCCGGGCCGCCGCTGCCGCCGCCGCCCGTCTGGAAGCCCTGCTCGCCGCGAACGGGGACAGCGCGAACGGCTACGACGCGGACGGGGGCGACACGGACAGGGGCGATGTGAACGGCTACGACGCGGACGGGGGCCTGCGGGCCATGCTCGCCGTCGCCGCCGTCAACACCACCGTGGCGGCGCTGCCCCGGGCCGTCGCCCGGTGCGCCGACGCGGGGCTGTGGGACCAGGCGGCCGACGACCGGCTGAGACCGGCGCTGGTCACCGAACTGTTGCGGGTCACCGCGCCGTCGCCGCTGCTGCCGCGGGTCGCCGCCGCCGACGCGACGGCCGGCGGCCGTCCGGTACGGGCCGGGGACCGGCTGATCCTGGTCGCCCGGCACGCGGCCGGTGCCCACGACATCCCGCCCGACGCCGAACGGCCGGTGGCGCCCGCCGTGTCCCAGCTCGTCTTCGGGGCGGGGCCGCACGCCTGCCCCGGCGCCCGGCTCGCACGCGCCCAGCTCGACGACCTCCTGGCCGCGCTCGCACCGCACCGGCCGGTCGTGGTGCGGGCCCGCGTGGACCGGCGGGCCGCCCTGCCGGGCTGGCGGGCCCTCGCCGTACGCGCCGTGACCACCGGGGAGGGGCGATGACGACGATCGCGGTGACCGGGGCGAGCGGCTTCTGCGGAGCGCACGTGGCCGCCCTCGCAGCCGCACGCGGGGCCGATGTCCTGTGCGTGGGCCGCCGACCGGGCCCGGTGGGCCGTCATGTCCCCTGGGACGCCGCGTCGCACGCCCCCGACCTGCGGGGCGCCGATGTCGTGGTGCACTGCGCGGCGGCCGTCGGCGACCCCGTCCCGGGCTCGGCGGCCGAGGCGGGGATGCGTGCTGTCAACGTCGACGGCACGGCCCGGCTGCTGGAGGCCGCGGCGGGCCGACCGGTGGTGTGGGTGAGCAGTGCGAGCGTGTACGCCCCGGGCCCCGGGCGCGACCGGATCCGCGAGGACCATCCCGTCCACGGGCAACTCAACGCGTACGGGCGCACCAAGGCGGCGGGCGAGGCCCTCGCGCTCGCCGCGGGCGCGGTGGTGCTGCGCCCGCGGGCCGTCTACGGTCGTGGCGATCCCCATCTGGTGCCCCGCGTCCTGGCCCGGGTCCGCGCGGGGCAGCTGTTCCTGCCGGGGGACGACGTGGACCTGAGTCTGACGGCGGTGGAGAACCTCGCCGACGCCTGCCTCGCCGCCTCCGGCTGGGCGCCCGGCGCGTACAACATCGCCGACCGGGTCGCCTACCGGCGCGACGCGGCAGTGCGGGAGGTACTGCGCGCCCACGGGGTGGCGGCGCGCGTCCGCCATCTGCCGCTCGCCGCGGCCCGGGGTGCGGCCGTCGCGGGCGAGGCGCTGGGCCGGTTGCGGCCGCACGTCGGACCGCCGCTCACCCGGTACGCCGTGGACCAGCTCGCCCGCACCGTCGTGCTCGATGTCTCCAGGGCCGTGGGACAGGGCTGGGTGCCCTCACGGAACCTGCGCGACTACACCGCGGACGTGGCCCGCGCCCGCGGCCGGACCGTTCCGCCGTCGGCCGCCGGGCACCTGCCGGACGGCTGAACCGTCCGATGGCCCGGCCACCGCGGGGAAGGGCCGCTCCGGGGCCCGGAGGGCGACCGGGCATCACGGTGACGCTCCTCCCCCACGTGTCCGCGTCGCCGGACGGTTCAGCCGGTCTCGCCCGGTGCCCTTGTCTGCTGTTGCGGCACGAGATGGTCCAGTGCCCGGCGGAAATCGTCGAGGGCGGATCCGAACTCTCCGACGGCGACGCGGAAGGCCGACCGGTCGATCAGGGCCTCGGCAAGTGTTCGGGACCCGCCTGCCGGGTGGCGCTCGCACAGTCGGCGGGCCAGGCCCACCCCGTCGTCGAACAGGGGACGCACACGCTCCTCGAAGAAGCAGCCGCGGAATTCGCCCCAGACCGCGGAACGGACGGTCAGGGCCCGGTGCAGTCGGACCAGTTCGGCGAGATGCCGGTCCGGGTCCTCGGCCGCTCGCGGGGCAAGGGCGTCCACCTCCTCGCGCAGCGTGCCGAGGCTGTCGACGTAGCGCCGCCGCGCATCGGGGGACCAGTCCTGGGGCGTCGTCCCCGAAGGCGGGTGCGGCGTACCGGGCGACGGCCGCCCGCCGTCGGCGCCGGAGAGGGACAGCAGGGCGCCCCAGAAGGATCTCTGATAGCCGCTCCAGGTCCTGCACTCCCCGGTGGAGGCCAGTTCCGCCAGCAGGGCGAGTGCCTCCTGTCGTACGGCGGCCGCCCGCTCGGCACGGTCGTGGCTGTCGAGCATCCGCGCGTACCCGATCAGCGAGTGGAGATGGCAGGCCATCGAACCGCGGTCGTTCCTGGCCTCGTCCGCTTCCATGTCGACGAGCGTTTGGAACGCGGCGAGCGCTTCGTCGGCCCGGCCGGCGCCGTCCAGCGCGGCGATCCACTCCAGGAGCGACCAGGCGAGTCCCCCGCAGACGGGCCCGTCGGGGAGAAGCGCGGCGACCAGTTCGGTCAGGGCGTCGGCAGCCTCGGCATGACGGCCCTCCTCGGAGAGACCGGCGGCCCAGCCGCTCAGCCCCTTGATCGCGGTGGTTCCGGCGCGTGCGGCCTGCGCACGGCCGATGGCGAGCATCTCGGCACGCATGGCAAGTCCTTCGGCGCGCCGCCCCAGGGCGTACTGCTCTCTCTGGCACGCGTCGAGTGCCTCGAACAGGTAGTCCGCACGGGTGGGTTCGGCCGGGTCGATGGCCCGCGCCGCGGCCACCGCCTCCTCGCACAGCGCGAGGCGGTCCTCATGCCGTTCGCCGTAGGCGGGGTCGTGACTCAGGCGTCGCAGGGCCACGGCAAGGCGGGGCAGGTAGGAGGCGGGGCCGACCCGCGCGAGCACCCGGTAGGCGTCGACCTCCTCCCACGGAGTACGCCGTCCCGACGCGAGCAGTACGTTCCGCGCCCGCACGATGTCGTCCTGATCGATTTTCTCGATTTTCTCCGAGTGATCCATGACGGAGATTCTGGGCGCCCCGGAAAAGGCCGGACAAGCCTGGCGACCTGTGCCGTTCGTCCTACGCAAAGGGCCTCTGACCTGTCATGATGGGTGTGGATTCGCCTCCCGCGCAGTGATCGGCGGTTTCGGCTTCCCGAACACACGGAACGGTCCCGTTCCCGGGGACTTCCTATCCGGCCGACGACGGGGCGGGGCGTTCGGCCCCTTCTCTCCTTCTCTCCTTCTCCCGTTCTCGCTGCGCATAATTCACCCGCAGCGCAATCCGGCCGGTCCCGCACTGGTCGCGCCATAGCGTGACGCCATGGAAATCGTTCGGATCACCCCCGCCGTCTGGCAGTTGCGGTTCCCCGTCGGTCACGTCCACCTGATACGTCTGCCCGACGGATGCGCCCTGGTCGACACCGGTGTACCGGGGTCCGCCCCGGCGGTGCTGGACGCTCTCGACCGGCTCGGGCACCGTCCCGAGGAGGTGCGGCAGATCGTCCTCACCCATTCCCATCTCGATCACATGGGTGCGGCGGCGGACCTGGTCGCGGCCACGGGCGCCCGGGTCCTGGCCGGGGCGCTGGACGCCCCGTTCGTCCGCGGCACCGCACCGGAGCCGGTGGCCGCCCACACGGCCGCGGAGCACACACTCCACGAACAGGTCATGGCGGGGCTCGCCGACGCGGACGTGCCCCCTCTGAAACACGTGCCGGTGGACATCGAGCTGAATGACGGCGACACCCTCGACGGCTGGGGCGAGCCCGTCCGGGTCCTGCACGTCCCGGGCCACACCCCGGGAAGCATCGCGCTCCATCTCACCTCCAGCGGCGTGCTGTTCCCCGGTGACAACATCGCCACCGCGGACGGCCGGGCGATCCTCGGTCCGTTCAACGTGGATCGGCGCCGGGCCATCGCCTCCTTCCGGCGACTGGCCGCGCTGGACGTGGAGACGGTGTGCGTGCCCCACGGCCTGCCGCTGACGGAGAACGCGAGCGCGGTGCTCCGGACGGCGACCCCCGAGGACGACTGGGTGTGAGCCGGGGACCGTCGTAGCACGACGGCCGCGGGGTGCCGACGTGCACCTCCACTGCGTGACGTGGCGTGCTGGTACACGGACGTTCCGACGCGCCGCGGCGGTACCCGGTACGGGACGATCGTCCCGTACCGGGTCCGGACCCGGGCCCGGGTCCGTGTCGACTGACGCGCCGGAGGCGGTCGGTTCGGTCGGCCGGATCGTCCCGGCGGTGTCACCCGTCCGGGAACGGGCGGCCCCGCCGGGTCGCTTCGCCCGGCCGCTCGGGAGCGGCTCGGGCAGTGGCTCAGAAGACGAACGGTCCGGGTGTCTGGGCGGATGTGGCGTTGCAGGTCGCGGTGATGCCAAGGACCACGACCTTGAGGGATGCCGCCTCCAGGCTGTCCCCCGAGGCCACGGTGCCGTTGAGCGGGCCCGTGGACACGGCGCCACCGGCCGGGATGGCCGGGTTGGCGTTGCCGGTGAACGCCACCGAACCGGAGCCGTTCTTGGTGAGGGTGAGTGTCGATTTCACCGAGTTCGCCCCGACGTTGATCGGGGCGGTGATGGCGGAGGTCGAGAGTTCGATCGTCGCGGCCGTACCGCTCTGGGTCGCTGTGAGGGTCGCGCTGCCGGAACCGTACAGGCCGCAGTCGAAGGAAACGGTGGCCGTGGTGGGGCTGACCGCTTCGGCGGTGGGGGCCAGTGCGAGCGTGCCCGCGGCGAGGGCGGAACAGATGCCGATCCGCCGTATGCCATGCCTCATGATGGTTTGGCCTTTCGTGTGGGGGGATTGCCGGCGCCGGATCGCCGTGCGGCGCCGGACCGTCACATATCCCTGACGCACCGTCAGCGATATGACTTCCCCATTGAGGCACGCCCCCCTTGAGACAACAAGGCACATCACCATGATTTTTGACATGCTACGGCCAATTTCATTCCGCTCCGGGCGCCCTCCCCCGCACGCCGCCCCGGGGCGGCCGGGGCGGTGGCATGCGGGGCCGCGCACTGGTCCACCACGGATTGCGGACCGCCCTCGGGGAGGCCGCTCGACGGGAGCGCCCGCGTACGGGCCGCGGTCTTCCCGGTAGCGGTCCACGGCCCGGTCGCGGTTGAGTGCCCCGGTCATGCAGGTGCGCTCGGATTCTCCGCGGAGGCCGCCGCGCCGTTCGCGCCTCTTGGGGGAACAGCCCTCGGCCATGAGGCGCACGCCTCCACCGCGCGGAACGCGCGCCGCGCATCGCGGACGTCCCACCGGGTTCCGGGGAACCGATAGCGAAAAAGGGCACCGGACCTGTGATGTCAGCAGATCCGATGCCGTGGCGAGTCACCGCGAGGTGCCCCGTAGTACTGCTGTCACCCCGATGTCAGCGAAAGGTCAGTCGCCGGTATTGGTGGCCCACACCGGGCGCCTGTCCTTGTCGTAGACGACCACGTTTCCGTCGTCCTGGATGGCGAGGTACGCGCCCTTGTGCCAGGTGCCGGAGGCCCAGAGCGGCTGACCGCCGCGGTTGTACAGGACGAAGTTCCCGTCCTCCTGCATGACGGCGTGGTCGCCGTTGGGGTACGCGCCGGGCGCCTGCCACACCGGCCGGTTGTCCTTGTAGAGAACGAAGTTGCCGTCCTCCTGCACCCTCAGGATGGCCCGGCCGTTGCCCGAGGTCCAGGCCTGGTTCTTCTGCAGCGTCGCCCTCGGGTAGATCAGTGTGTCGGCCGTCGGGCGCGCGGCGGAGGTGTGGCCGCGGTGGGCGGTGTCCGGGACGGAACCGGATGCCTGCGCGGAACCCGCCAGCATTCCACCGACCGCCAGGACCGCGGTCGCGACGGCGAGAGACGGGAAGGTGCGGAGTTTCATCTGTTTCCCTTCACAAGAATGGCGCGGCCCTGTTTTCCGGGCCACGCCATGAAACTCCCACACATCTCCACAGGGAAAACCATTCGCGGAGATTCGGCAAGCATTCAGAATTGTTGGGAATTAACGAAATCCATATCAGCGGAGCAGCCGCCCCGTGAGGAGCCCTCCGCCCGGGACTCCGCCGGACCATTCGGTAGGACTATCGCATGAATTTCCTTCATGGAATCCCTCCGAACCGGCCAGGGAATCCTTCCGAACCGGCTAAGGGCTGTCCCGTAACCCGTGGTGGATCAGTGCGCGGCGTCGGATGCGGTGCATCGCAAGGCGGGACATGCGCATACGGGATGTATGCGGATGTTCCGGCAACGCCGCGAGGTGCCGCAGCCGTCGTCGGGCGCCCGCCAGGGAGTGCCGGACAGCCCTTAGGAACCCGCCGGTGCCGTGGAGGTCTCGGTCCCCCGCTGTGAACGCGGAGTCTTCTCACCGGCCTTGTTGGGCTGGATGGTCCTCGGGTCGACGGCTTCGCCGGGTGCGCCCTGCCGGTAGACGCCGTCGGGGTCGGAGTCGCGGTCGTGGGGCAGGAGGAAGAACACCCGACGGCGGTAGAGGCCGCTGTCCGGATCCGCTTCGGCGGCGGCGTCGAGTTCGACGTACCCGATCATGCGGCCGTCGCGGGCGTAACGGGGCTTGCTGCGCCGGCGGGGGGTCTTGTCCAGGGCCTGACGGACGTAGTCGAGGTGCTCGGTGTCTTCCAGCCACACCACGTGGGCTTCGTGGGTGAGGTCGCCATCGGTCAGTAGCGAGCTCATGGCCACGACCTCTCCTTCGTCCGCGTGCACCGGTCCGGGTGGTGCCTGAATGGTGTGCCGCTGTCCCGCTGCGGGGGCCGCTCCGATCCCCGTACGGGGGTGTGTGCCCGGTGGGCCGTGCCCCCATCGTAGAGGGGCCGACGGTGCGGGTGCAGAGGGCGGCGCCGCACGGTGGGGGCCGGCTGGTGGGTGGGGATGTTGTTCACTGTTCGGCTACCAGGGCGAGGTTGGGGTAGAACTTGCGGCCGTTGGATTTGATCATGTCGGCGGGCGAGGCGAGGCCGACCTCCTGTCGGACCCGGGTGGCGAAGGTGCGGGCCGTGGCGGGCCGGATGCCCTCGCTGGTGGTGCACCAGGTGCTGTAGGAGGCGTAGAGCAGGCCCTGTTCCACGCGGAGTTCCGGCTTCTCGGGGTCGTGGACGCAGCACTCGGTGAGGAAGCGGCCGATGTGGTCCTCGGTATTGGCGTAGGCGCTGGTGGCGATGCGGACCCGGTCCGGGCCGGCGAGGGTGTCGCGGGTTGCGAGGTAGCGGCGGGCACCTTCGGTGAGCCAGTGCAGGATTCCGGGACCCTCGTCGACGACGAGTTCGACGGCGAGATTGTCGATCTTCCGTTCATCGGGAACGATCCGTTCGAAGGGCAGCAGGCGGATACGGCGCCAGAACGCGAAGCCACCGGTCGACACCTCGGGCCGATGGTTGCCCAGCAGCCACAGGTGGTGGGTGGGGGTGAAGGAGAAGTAATCCTGCCGCATCCGGCGGGCCTTGATCTTGTCCCCGCCGGTGAGGAGGCGGACCCGGGCTTCGTCGAAGCGGTCGTTCGGCTTGAGTTCGCTGCAGACGATCAGACGGCGGCCGTGCAGTTCGGTGAGCTCCGTGGAGTGCTCGGAGAACGCGCCGCGGTCCATGAGGAAGCCGGGCGGGGCGGCATCGGCGTAGTCGCCGAGGATCTGGATCATCACGTCGAGAAGGACGGACTTGCCGTTCTTGCCCTGACCGTGCAGGAAGGGGAGAACCTGCGCGCCGACGTCCCCGGTGATGGAGTAACCGAGCAGCAGGTGCAGGAAGTCGATCATTTCCTGGCCCTCGGCGTCTCCGCCGAAGGTGTCCGCCAGGAACCGGTGCCACCGGGGGGTGGGCATGTGCCGGGGTCCGACGCTGGTGGCGCGGGAGTGGAAGTCGCGGGTCGGGTCGGGCTTGCGGAGCCGACCGGTCCTGAGGTCGACGATGCCTTCGGGCGTGCACAGGGCGTAGGGGTCGCCGTCGAGGGTGTCCGGGTCGACGGAGAGGTCCGGTGACGCCTTGGCCTGGGTGAGCATGGCCTTCATGCCGGTGGTCGACAGGGTGCGCTTCTTGTGAAGACGCACTTCCCGGTCGCCGAAGAGGCCGCGGGGGTCCGTGTCCGGCATCTCCTCGGCCATTTCCCCCGCCGCCCACAGGGCGGCCTTCTCGCCTCCCGACCGCTTCCACCGGTAGCCGTCCCAGGAGTACCAGCCGAGGCCCTCCACGTGCCGGAACTGGTCGCGGTAGAGGCGGGCGAAGAGTTTCGCGTTCCCGCGGTCGGTCAGGGTGCCCGGAAGCTGCCCGGGGGGCGGCCAGGCCGCCTGGGACGCGACCGCGGGAGACCCCGATGCCTCGGGAACGGTCTGTGACGGCAGGGCCGCCGCAGGGGGCGCGGACGCCTCCGGGGCCGGAGCGGGATCCCGGGCTTCGAGGTCGAGCATCTGCTGGGCGGCGGCAGTGGCGTCGAAGCGCGCGCTCTCGGCACTGCTCATGAACGTCCTTCGGGGTGGAGCGGTCGGGCGGCCCCGGCTGCGAGACCGTCGTGGATGATCTTCTGGTTACGGGCTTCCTGCCAGGGGCGGGCCTCGTGCGCGGCGGCGGCGAGAAGGTCGCGGACCTCGTCCTCGCGGAGGTGGCCCGCGGCGGCGAGGCCGCCCGCGGTGAACGCTGCCCGGTTCAGTTTCTCGGTGAAGCCCACCCCTTCCGCCGTCGCCGCGCAGCGGCCCACCTCCGCGAGGAGCGGGGCCAGGACTCTGTGCGCGGACTTCGGGCGCCGCCCCCGCCGCGCCGGGGGAACGCCCGCGGGGCCTGGACGGGGCCTGGACGGGCCGAGGGGCCTCGGGGCCACCACATGCCCGGTGCGGGCGAGTTCGGCCGCGAGCCAGCCGGGGAGGGGCGCGGGCAGGCGGGCGGCCCCGAGGGCCTCGTAGCGGCCCTGGGAGGTCCTGGTCGTCGGGGCGACGATGTAGCCGCCCTCGGCCCGCACGTCGACCTGCCAGGCGAGGGCGACCTTGGGGCTGGAACCTGCCGAGGAACGGTATCGGGTCCGGGGGTCGGGGTTCCGGTACCAGATGTGGAGACCGCCCGAGGGGGTGCGCACCCGCAGTGTGTTCTCGTCCTCGGCGGGGTCGCTCTGCCCCCGGAAGGCGGCGAGCAGCGCCATCGTGTCGAACCCCGAGGCCAGGCCGGCGAGATTGACGGACTCGTGGATCGGGATGCCCGGGAGCAGGCGACTCCGGTCGGGGACCGGGGCGCTGTGCGCGTCGATGTCGATGACCACCAGGTCCGCCGGGCCACAGGCCACCCCCACACCGGATCGGGGGCTGTCGGTCCACCACTCCTCAATGCGCCGGGGGTCGGTGGTTCCGGCATGGAAGCCGTGGCAGGGCCTGCCCGCGGGGAGGCAGGGGCAGGTGCGGGGGTCGTGGGGCCGGTCCCTGCAGTCCGGGCAGTTCCCGGCGGGGGTCTTCCGGCCAGGGGCCAGCGGGTGGACGGGCCAGCCGTTCTCCGCGCACCAGCGGGCGACGGAGAGCGACGGGACATGCCGGACAGCGGGAGCTCCGGGGGTCGTCTCACCGTGGCGCCGCACGCAGTCGTCCTTGTCAGTCCGGTCGTAAAAGCTTCAGTCCCTGCCCCTGCACCGCTGGTCACAGGGTTTTCGGACCCCGTCATCAGGGACTGAAGGGACTGTCATTCGGAATGAGTGTAGGCACTTACCCGTTGTCGGTCCCGTCATCTCGCCCGCGCGCCGTTATCCGATTCTCAGTCCCTTGAGTCCCTTCGGACCCTCCTCGACACCTCAAAACGCCTGAAAAAATGGATGTATATACCGTTTTTTTGAAGGTGACGCGGCGGGCGCCAGGTTGACCCGAGGGGCGCTGGGAGTCCCCGAGACGGGGGAAAGTACGGCGCTCACGGCAGGGCGTCCGCGCCTCAGGGACCGAAGCGAGGGACCGAGGGACGGACCGGGGACCCTTGGTCCCTGCCTTCAGTCCCTTGCCATATCCGCAGGTCAGAGCATGTTTCAGTAGCTCGACAGGGACTGAAGGGACTCAAATCCGCAATTATGAGCCAGCTACGTAATGAGTAAGACAAGATGTACGCGTGCACATACGCGCACGCACGTAGTGGGCTTATAACTACGATTTTGAGTCCCTTCAGTCCCTGTTTTAGGGGGTAATAACGCTCTGACCTGGGCTTTTATCAGGGACTGAAGGGCAGGGACCGAAGAGGGTCTGAGTCACTGGACAGCCCTCCGTCCCTCGCCGGCCGCCAGCCCGGACGCGCGGGTTACGTTCGGTGAGGGGCCGCCCTGGTCAGGATCGTTTTTCCCGGTGAAGCCGCCTGCCGCAGGTCTCCGCCGCTCCGTCCCTCGCCCGCGCGCCCCCGAGGGTCCGCCGCGCGGGTTCCCCCGAGCCCGCCGCGGCTCGGGTTTCTTTTCCCCCGGCCGCTCGCCCGGCTCCGCCCCGACCCCCCGGTCCGTCCGTCTCGGCGTGGTCAGTCGCGGACCGCCCGCGACGAGGTCAGGGAGAGTCCGACGAGCAGTTGAAGGGCCGCGAGCCCGAGCAGGAGGACGAGGGGCGCGGTCCAGGATCCGGTGGCGGAGCGCACCAGGCCGACGCCGAAGGGTCCGGCCGAGGCCAGGAGATATCCGGTGCTCTGGGAGAAGGTGGACAGTGCCGCGGTCTCCTGGGGGCTCCGGCCGCTCGTCCCGATGACGGCGAGGATCAGCGGGAAGGCCCCCAGCCCGAGGCCGGTCAGCACGGCCCAGAGCACGGGCAGGGCCGTGGGCGCGCCCAGCAGGCCCAGGTACCCGGCGATCAATGAGATGCCGACGATGCAGAAGGCCAGCCGGAGCCGTGCCGCGGTCCGGGTGAGCGGCATGAGGACGAACGTGGAGGGCACTCCGACGAACAGGGCAAGGCCCAGCATGAAGCCGGCCCGGTCGGAACTCATTCCGTGGTCGGTCAGGACGGTCGGGAGCCAGCCGATGACCGCGTAGCTGTTGAGGGACTGCAGGGCGAAGACCGCGGTCACCAGGAGTCCGAAACGGGTCCGCCCGATGGCCCGGGCCGAGACCGCCCCACCGCCGGTTCGAGGTGCCGCGCCCTTCCAGGCCCCCGCCCGCAGCCCCCAGACCAGGAGCGCGGCCACCGCGGGCAGGGTCCAGGCGGCGAGCCCCAGGGACGGCTGCCCCATGACGTCGGCGACGGGCACGGCCGCCGCCGCGGCGAAGGCCGAGCCGAGCGCCATCACGGTGGTGTACACACCGGTCAGCAGCGCGACCCGGTCCGGAAAGTGTGTCCTGACCACGGCGGGCAACAGCACGTTGCACAGAGCCAGCCCCGCGGAGCCCAGCAGGGTGCCGACCAGCAGCGCCCAGGTCTGGGGCACGGCCCTGACGGCGAGTCCGGCGCAGAGCACCAGCAGCGCCAGGAGGACCGCCGGCTCGGTGCCCAGACGACGCGCCAGCAGGGCGCTGGTCGCGCCCACGACAGCGAAGCACAGGGCGGGCAGGGCAGGTACCAGGGACGCGACCAGCGGGCCGTAGCCCAGCTGGGCCCGGAGCTGTTCCAGCAGTGCCGCCGCGCTGCTGATGGCCAGCCGCAGGTTGAAGGCGATCAGCACGATGCCCGCAGCGGCCGGCCAGACGGCCCGGGACATGGAGACGGCCGAGCGCCCGGAGGCGGCGGGACGTGTGGTGGAACGGAGGATCGACAACATGGCGGCAAACATAAAACGTCTGACCTTTAACGTCCAATCTTTAAGGCTAGGATGGGGGCGGGGCACTCCTCCGCCCCGTCGGAAAGGACCGCCGTGACTCTCGCCTCCGCACGCCGTTCGGTACTTGTCGACGACGTCATCCAGCGACTGCGTGCCGAGATCACCTCGGGGAGATGGCCGGTGGGAAGCCGTATCCCGACCGAGACCGCACTCATCGAGCAGCTCGGGATCGCCCGGGGGACCCTGCGCGAGGCGACCCGCGCCCTCATCCACGCGGGCCTTCTCCGGGCCCGGCAGGGCGACGGCACCTATGTGTGTGCCACCAGCGAACTGTCCGGCGCCATCCAGCGCCTCGACAGCGAACTGGGCGATGTCCTGGAGGTCCGTCAGGCGCTGGACGCCCAGGCCGCCCGCCTGGCCGCCGTCCGGGTCTCCCCCGAGGAACTCACCCGCCTCGGCGATCTGCTCGCACGGCGTTCCACCGCCTGGCAGGACCGGGACCGCGACGCCTGGATCGAGGCCGACTACGCCTTCCATCAGGGCATCGCCGCCGGCAGCGGCAATACCCTGATGGACAACCTCTACACGGCCCTCGGCCCGGCTCTGCGCCGTTCGATGACCACCCACTGGGACGAGCACGGCTTCAACGGCGCGGACCCCCGGGGGCACGAGGACCTCCTCGACGCGCTCCGTGCGGGCGATGCCACGCGCGCCGCCCGCAGCGCCCTCTCCAACATCGACGCCACCGACGACTGGCGTGGCGCCCCTCCGGCGCCCCCGGTCGCCCGTAGCTGAGGGCGAGCGACCACGGAACATGGCAGCAGCGGTGAGAACCGCCGCCCACGCGGCCGAGCGGACTCCCCGGAACTGCGCCCCCAGGACAGTCCTTAGGGCCGTGCCCGCACTCGTCGCGGTCGGACGGGAACGGCCCTAAGGACTGTCCTCCAGCGGCTTTTCGAGAAGGGTGAACGACTTGGGCGCACCGCCCGGCTGCGGCTTGCCCTCCTTGCGTCCGACGATCCGATAGCCGGCGTCGAGGTAGTACGCGTTCAGCGGCGCGTTGTCGGCCAGACAGTCCAGACGTACCAACGACCGGCCCGCCTCTGCCACGCGGCGTTCCGCCATCCGCAGAAGCTTCCGTCCCGTCCCGGCCGGAACACCGCTGTGATCCACCATCAGCCGGTGCACATAACCGGCCGTCGGCGGCTGCGCCCCCCAGGCCTCCTCGTCCTCCCACCACAGCTCCCAGGCCCCGACCACACGATCGGCAGCCTTCGCGAGCCACACCTCCCCGTTCTCCATGATCCGGCGGAAGTGGTCCACGCCCAGCTCACCGGGGAGCCACTGGCCGGTGACCCCCTGGGCGAGCATCCAGCGCGCGGCGTCGTCGCGCAGGCGTACGACAGTGGCGAGGTCGGCGTCGGCGGCGGGACGGAAGCGCAGAGCGTTCATCTCGCGATCCTCGCACGGGCCGCTCCTGCCCCGGCCGGCCGGATGACGCGGTCCGTTCCGCGTCCGTGGTGGTGTTCCGCGTCCGTGGCGGTGGGTCGAGTCCTGGGCGGTGGGTCGAGGACCGTTCTCGTGATGGCACTATCTGCGGATGCTTCCACACCGCAACGCGTCCCTGTGGGCGGTGGCTGCCTCGTACGGGCTGTCGTCGATGGGCGACCAGATGGCGGTGGTGTCCCTGACACTGCGCTTCCACGACCAGGGGCGGTCCGGAGCGATGATCGCGGCTCTCGTCGTCGCCGGTGTGATCCCCGTGGTGGTGGTGGGGCCGCTTGCCGGTCCTCTGGTGGACCGTGTGGACGGCCGACGGCTGATCGTGACCGTGGCGGCGCTGCAGGCTCTCGCGGCCACGGGAACGGCGGTCGTCGAGGACGCGGTGACGACGATCGGACTGCTGGTGCTGCTGGGGGCGGGTACGGCCCTTGCCTCGCCCGCGCTGCAACTGCTCGTGCCCCGGCTCACCGGGGACGGGCACACGGCGCGCGGGTACGCCCGGCTGGAGGCGTTCCGCACGGGTGGCAACGTGGCGGGCCCCGCCCTCGCCGGGCTCCTCGTCGCGGCGACGGACGAACGCGTCGCCCTGCTCGTCGACGCCGCGACCTTCGCCGTGGTGGCCGCCGTTTTCCTGTTCCTGCCCGTTCCGGGCGGCCGGGGGCCGTCCGGTGGCCGTGACGCGGGATGGGCCGCCCAGGTCCGCCGAGGGGTCGGCGTTCTCGTCGGGGACCGGCTGCTGCGGACGGCCATCGCCGCTCTGGCCTGTGCGATCGTCTTCACCGCCGTGCTGGGCGTGGCCAGGGTGTTCTTCGTCCGCGACGATCTGCACGCCTCGGACGCCGGGTACGGATGGCTGGTGACGGCGCACACGACCGGCATGCTGCTGTCCTCGCTGCTGCTGGCCCCGCGGATTCCGCTCTCCCGACAGCCGCGTGTCCTCGTCGGCGCGGGCATCCTCATGGGGGTCGCGCTGTTCACCAGCGCCCGCGTGCCGGTGTTCCCCGTCGTCCTGGTCGCCTTCGTCCTCACCGGGGTCGCCAACTCGCTGCAGGGCCTGGCCATCCGCAACCTCGTTCACGACCGGGTGCCCCCCGAGGTCCGGGGCCGGGCCTTCGCCTCCTCCGGGGCCGTGCTCAACGGCGCCAATCTCGTGGGGACAGCGCTGGGAGGCCCCGCCGCAGGTCTTCTGGGCGGTGCCGGGGCCCTGCAACTGGCCGGGGCCGGAACACTGCTGGCGACCCTGGCAGCGGCCCCCGCCCTCGTGAGGCGCCCCGACCCCGGAACAGCGGCCGGCGGGGCGCGCCCCGCCGGGACGAACGTCGTCGAGGCGACCGACGAGCGTTGACCTGTCCCGCTTCCCGGAGGGCGGGACAGGTCAACGGTCACACGGAAGGAAGCGCCACTTCCCGGTCGGTCGGGAGCACCGACAACTCGGTCGCCTGGGAACGGACCGTCTTGCAGCCCTCGACACGGGCTTCGACGGTCCTGGGGTCCACGGCCTCCGAGGGGGCACCGAACTTGTAGAGCCCCTCCGGTGCGCTGTCCCGGTCGTGGGGCGCGACCCAGAAGACGCGCCGCAGGTGCGTCCCCGAGGCGCGCGACGGCTTGGCGTCGTCGCCCAGGACCGCGTATCCGACGAGACGGCCGTCGCGGTGGAAGGGCGGCGCGGACCGTCTTCCGCGCACGCGGTCGAGTGCTTGGCGGACGTAGTCGAGTTCGCCGATGTCGGACGCGACCCAGACGATGTCGATCTCGTGGGTCAGGTCCTCCGGCCCGATCAAGGCACTCACGTTGTCTCCTTCGTGCCGTCGTCCTCCACCAGCAGCCCGATGCCGGGGTAGTACTTCCTGGAGTTCGAGGTTGCCATGTCGGACGGTGAGCGCATACCCAGGGCCTCCCGTACGCGGGCTGCGAAGGTCCGGGAGCTGACCGGCTTGGCGACCTCGGGTTCCCCGTCGCACCAGCTCTGGTAGGCCAGATAGAGCGTCTTCTGCTCGGCCCTGAGCCCGGGCTCCGTGACGCATGCCTCTTTCAGGAAACGCCCCAAGTGATCTTCGGTCTCCGCGTAGGCGTCCGTTGCCAGGCGGACTCGTTCCGGCCCCGACAGGTCTTTCTCGCCATCAAGATACCGACGGGCGCCGTCGATCAGCCAGGCCAGGATGCCCGGCCCCTCCTCATTGACGAGAACATCCGCCAGATTGTCGATCTTCTGGTCATCGGGGACGACCTTCTCGAAAGGAACGAGTCGCATGCGCCGCCAGAAGGCGAAGCCGCCGGTTCCGACCTCCGGTTTGTGGTTGCCGAGCAACCACAGCTTGTGGGTCGGGGTGAAGCTGAAGAAGTCCTGGCGCATGCGGCGGGCCTTGATCCGGTCGCCACCGGTCAGCAGCTTCACCCTTGCCTCGTCGAAGCGGTCCCCGGCCTTGAGTTCGCTGCAGACGATGACGCGCCTGCCGTGCAGTTCGGCCAGATCGGTGGGGTGCCCGTCGAAGGGCTTGGCCATGAGGAAGCCGGGCGGGGCGGCGTCCGCGTAGTCACCCAGGAGCTTGACGAGGGTGTCCAGCAGGACGCTCTTGCCGTTCTTGCCGAGACCGTGGAGGAAGACCAGCACCTGGGCACCGACGTCGCCCGTGATCGAGTATCCGAGCAGCACGTGCAGGAAATCGATCATCTCCAGTCCCTCGGCGTCGGCGCCGAAGGTGTCCCGCAGGAAACGGTCCCATTGCGGGACGGGCATCTGCCGGGGCGCCACCGACGTGGCCCGCGAGTGCAGGTGCCGCGACGGGTCGGGGGTGGTGGAGATCCCCGTGCGCAGGTCCACGATGCCGCCGGGGGTGCACAGCGCGTACGGGTCCGCGTCGAGCAGCGCCGCGTCCAGGAGCATCCCGTCCGCGGCCTGGGCCTGCGCGAGCATCGCCTTGATCCCGGCGGTGGACAGGGCCCGGCCGCGCGCACGCTTCATCTCGGAGGCGGTGAAGTCCTCCTCGTCGTCCACCCTGGCAAGCTTCTTCGCCATGTCCCCCGCGGCCCACACGACGCGGTCGTGGTCGTCCGGCACCCAGCGGTAGGCGTCCCACTTGTACCAGCCGAGACCGTTCACATGCCGGTACTCGCGGGCGTACAGGTACGCGAACGCCTCCGCCAGACCGCGGTCGGAGAGCGAGTCGAGGACCAGCCCGTGGGCAGTGGCCCGGAACGGGGCGTCGGCGTACGGGCCTTGGGGCGCTCCCGGCGGAGTTCCCGTCCCGTGCGCCCGGGAGTGGGCGATGATCTGCTGGGCGACCGCCGCCGCGTCGAAGTCGAACACCCCCTGGATCGGTGAGCTCACGAGCGGCCTTTCGGGACGAGCGGGCGCCGCAGGCCCGCGGTGAAACCGCTGTCGATGATCTGAGCCGAGCGCCGTTGCTGTCCCGGTCTCACCCGCTCCGCGACCTCCGCGAGCATGCGCTGGGCGCGGCCCGCGTCGACGACTCCGGCCGCGCAGAGGCCCCCCGCCGTGTACGCGGCGCGGTTGAGCTTGTCGCTGAAGCCCGCGCCCGACGCCGTGGTGGCGCAGTCCAGGACGGGAGTCAGCACGGATTCGAGTGCCCGGTGGGCGGCAGCGCTCCCCCATCCCGCCGACAGGACGGCGGCCAGAGCCGGATCGAGCCGTGCGGGAAGCTGTGTACGGGCCTCCTGCGGCTTCGCGCGGTGTCCGGTGCGTTCCAGTTCGTCGCAGAGCCAGGAGGGCGGCGGAGCGGGCGTGACGCACTCTCCGAGGCGTTCGTAGACCCCCGCCTCCGTACGGGTGCCCGGAGCGACGATGTAGCCGCCCACGGCCCGGACGTCGACCTGCCAGGCGAGCCCCCGTCCGCCCGCGCCGACCGAGGAACGCAGCCGGTGGCCCGGGCCCGCGTCGTACCAGATGTGGAGCCCTCCCGACGGGGTGCGCACCCTCAGCGTGTTCGTGTCCTGCGCCGGGTCGGGCTGCCCGCGCAACGCGGCGAGGACCGCGAGCGAGTGAAATCCGTTGCTGAGCCCGGTCAGTTCCACCGTCTCGGGTATCTCGATGCCCGGCAGGACCTCATGACGTCCGGGCAGCGACCGGCCGTGCGCGTCGACATCGATGACCAGCAGGCCCGCGGGGCCGCAGGACACCCCGACGCCGAAGCCCGGATGCCGGTCCCACCAGGCCGTCACGAGCGCCGGATCCGTGGTGGCCGCGAGGAGACCGTGGCACCAGCGGCCCCCTGCCAGACAGGGGCAGCCGTCGACCCGGTGTCCGGGGCGCCTGCAGGAGGCGCAGCTCGCGGCCGGCGTCTTCCGCAGGGGCGCCAGAGGATGCACGGGCCAGCCGGCCGCCGCGCACCAACGGGCGACGGCGGCCGACGACGGGTGGGTACGCGGTTCCAAGCTCACGGGGCCTTCGGCTGGTCACGGCGCCGGGCACGGAGTCGAGCCCGGCGGTCACCGCACGAATAACTCTCGCGGGGACGCATTGCTCCTCCGTTCAGCGACTGAAGCGACTCAAGTTCTCAAGTCCTCAAGTCCTCAAGTGTGGAGATCACAGGCTAGCGGAGGTGTGACCTGGCAGGGGACCTCCCCCCGCACTCCCCCGCCCCGGGAACGGCGCCGGACGGGGAGCGGCAGGAACTGCGGGAAGTCGGGACGGCTTTGGGGCTGTCGGCGAAATGTGCGGCGGCGCTGTCCGCGCGGGTGCCCGACAAGCCGAGCCAGGGACGGGGGCCCGCACGCGCGTTCGCCGGACAGGCCGGGGCACTGGCCCGTCTTCCTCAGTCGCTGACCGTCGGTCGCTGAGGCGCTCTCGGAGAAGCCAGGGGGCAGGCGGCATGCCGAGGGACGAAGTGGACCAGAGTATGACAAAAAGGTGTCTCTTTCGTCGTGCGGGAGCGACTCAGCGACTGAGCGACCGTGGCGGAGCGACTGGAAATCTCCTTCGGTACTGGATGTGGTTTCTGAAGAAAGACCAGGTCGGAAAGGACATGGAGACCAGAACAGCGACTGAAGCGACTGAACTTCTGTATCTATGACGCACGCGCGCACACATGAATGTCTTCATATGTACCGAAGCTGAGTCGCTTCGGTCGCTGATTGGGTGAGGGCGCCTCGCTGACCTGCACTTCTATGGAGCGACTGAGGGGCGACCGGGCTTCTCCCCCGGTCGCTGGTCTTCAGTCGCTGGGGCTCTCAGCCGCTGCTGAGTCTTCGGTCGCCGGTGGTCTTCGGTCGCTGGTGGTCTTCGGTCGCTGGTAATTCTCAGTCTCCGGTCCTGGGGGACTCCGAATCCCCCGGCCCCTCGTGCCAGGCCCCGCCCCAGTTCCGCTCCGGGCTCCCGGTCCCAAAAACCTGGTGCCCGGCGCCGGGACGCGAAGTAGAGTCCCTGGCATGCATTTTCTTCAGTTCTACGGCTGAGACCGGACAGGGGCACCGCCCCGAATCCGTCCGACATCCGTGTGCGCCCGCCGCAGGGACGTTCCCTCGTGACGTGGTCGACGCACCGGTTTGTCGTGTCCCCATTGCCGTAGACCTGAAGAGAGTGATCCTGTATGTCCCGTCGCCGTGCTCACATCGCGATGGTCGGTGTCCCCGCCATCAGCCATGTCCTGCCGAGCCTTGAAATCATTCGCGAACTGGTGGCCCGTGGCCATCGGGTGACCTACGCCAACGATCCCGTGGTGGCCGGCCTGGTCGAGGCCACCGGCGCCGAACTCGTCCCGTTCGCCTCCACGCTCCCGGTCGCCGACAACAACTGGCCCGACGATCCCATCGCCGCGATGGAACTCTTCCTCGACGACGCCATTCAGGTGCTCGAACAGGTGCGGCCCGTCTACGACCGTGACCGCGCGGACCTCTATCTGTACGACATCGGCGGTTACGCGGCGCGAGCGCTCGCCGAGTCGCAGGGACGTCCCGCCGTCCAGCTGTCCCCGACGTTCGTGGCCTGGGAGGGCTACGAGGAAGAGGTGGGGGATGCCCTCTGGCAACTGCCGGGTGCCGACGCGTACCGGGCGAAGTTCGCACGGTGGCTCGCCGGCTGCGGGGCCTCCACCACCGATGTGGACGCCTTCCCCGGCCTGCCCCCGAGGGCGTTGGCCCTGATTCCCCGCGCCATGCAACCGCATGCGAACCGGGTCGACCCCGACCGGGTGACGTTCGTCGGTCCCTGTCTCGTTTCCCAACGGGAGCAGGAGAGTTGGGTCCGCCCGTCCGGCGCCGAGCGCGTCCTCCTGGTCTCCCTGGGTTCGGCGTACACGCGGCAACCGGAGTTCTACCGTCAGTGCCTCGCCGCCTTCGGCAACCAGCCGGGCCTGCACGTGGTCCTCCAGATCGGCAAGTACACCGACCCGCGGGAACTCGGGGAGATTCCGCCCAATGTCGAAGTGCGTTCCTGGGTGCCCCAGCGAGCGATCCTGGAACAGGCCGATGCCTTCATCACCCATGCCGGAATGGGCAGCAGCAACGAAGGTCTGCTCGCGGGTGTGCCGATGATCGCCGTCCCGCAGGGCGCCGAACAGTTCATGAACGCCGATCGGCTCGTCGAACTGGGTGTGGCCCGGCGCATCGACACCGAGCAGGCGACCGCCGAAGTGCTGCGTACGGCCCTCGACGAACTCGTCGTGGATCCGGAGGTCGCCCGGCGCTCGAAGTCACTGCGCGCCGAGGCCCTGGCCGAGGGCGGAACCGGAAGGGCCGCCGATCTCATCGAGAACATGCTGGACTGATCCGGTCCCGGATGCGGGCCCAGGAAGCCGGAGCGTACGGTCGCTCCGGCTTCCTGCGGGTGTCCCGACCTTCCACCGGAAACGTCCCGGTCCTTCGCCGGAATGCCCGGCTCTTCACCGGAAATGGGGAGGCGTCCGCGGACCGCTGCCGCATAGGCTCCGGCCCATGC
This sequence comes from Streptomyces sp. NPDC014734, assembly GCF_043083325.1. Lineage (NCBI taxonomy): Bacteria > Bacillati > Actinomycetota > Actinomycetes > Kitasatosporales > Streptomycetaceae > Streptomyces > Streptomyces sp. NPDC014734. Next base: position 342,228 of record NZ_JBIBYN010000003.1, read on the forward strand.
CGAACGCGGAGCTTCAGCGGATCAACTCCTTCCTGTCGGCCTTCGCCCGGCGTCAGGCCGGGCGCGTGGCAGATCTTCCCGGTGGGTTCGCGGTGTACGACGACGCCTTCGCGTACTCCCGCGCGAACAACCAGGTCGTCATCGAGCCGGGAGCCGCCACGGCGATCGACCCCGAGGCACTGCCCGGCATCGCGGACGAAGCCCTGGGGCATCTGCCGCACCGGCTGATCTCCGTCCTGGACGACGAGGTCGCAAGGGCGTGCGAGCAGCCGCTGACCCGGGCCGGATACACCCACTCCACATATCTGGTCATGTTGCACGAGGGTCCGGTGGCCGCGATGCCGGCGGTGGCTGTCGGTCGGCGCGGGCCTGCGGAGAAGGTGACTCTTGAGGAGATGCGCGTTCCGCTCACTCGGCGCTGGCGGGGCTTCCTTCCCGACGCCGACGAAGCGGTCCTGCGCCACCTCGTCGACCGGCGCGAGGCTCGCCGTCGGGGGGCCGACATCGTCCACTTCATCGGTGCCCGCACGGAGGAGGGCGAGGTCGCCTCATGGGCCGACCTGTATCTCGCCCCGGTCGACGGTGTGGCACAGATCGAGGATCTGGTCACCTCGGAAGCCCACCTCGGGCAGGGATACGCCGATGCCGTTCTGACCACTGCCCTGCGCCTTGCCGTCGAGGAGGGATGTGGCACGCGCTTCCTGACCGCCGACGCGACGGACTGGCCCCGGCACTGGTACGAGCGCCGGGGCTTCTCCGTGATCGGCCACTCGCACTGCTTCGAACGCGGCTGATCCCGGAAAGCCTGCCCCGGTGCGATCCGGCAGCCGATTCCGGCAGCGCAACCGGTCCGGGATCTGCCCGCCGACCGTGCCCCCGCCACGCGCACCGAGGAGGCGGCCGGCCTCCTGACCGCTCTTCACCGCCCTGCCCCCACCGGGGCGCCGACAGGACGAAGCCGCTGAGGGCCGCCGGTCGATGTCGCGGAGTACTTCACCCGAGAGATCGCCCCGGCCGTCGAACCCTGGGATTCGCCCGACTCCCCCGCGCCCCCATGCTGGTGCGACCTTGATGTCACGGTTGGTCAGACGAGTGCTCCACGGGTCGAAAGAGGCCTTGACGAATCCGCGCAACTCGATGCCGTCGAAGGCGACCACCGTCCGGCTCAGTCCGGATTCCAGGGCTGCTCGTGCACATGCCTCCCGACTGATAGTTGAATATCGAACGACTTCTGTGGGAGCCCCTGAGAGCCTCCGGCTCAGCTCCGCTCTTCTTCCCCCGGATGCGTGTGTGCGGGCGTACGGCGGGTTCGGAGCCCCTGCGACGACCCGGTTGACCTGAGGCTTTCGGCGTGGGTACAGCGAATTTCCGGCCCGCCGCACCGGCTCGTGCTCGCCTCCCGGAGCCGGCATGAGGAGCAACGCCGCGAACTCCTCTCTCCTGTGCCGGAGCGGCTTTCGAACATCCTCGGCGTGATGGATCCGGCAGGTGGGGTCCGGTTCGAAGGCATCGGAACCTGAGAGCGGGACGGAGTGGGCCGAGACGCGCGGCCCGGTCCCGTCGCCGCTTTACGTCTCGGCCTTTGTCCGTCGGCGACGGTGAGAGGCGTGCTGTCGACGGGGACCGCTGTCGGATCGGACTCGACCGCTCGACGTGTCCTCCCTCGCGGCGTCCTCACGTGCAGCTTCGACCGTCCCCCGTGCTCGCGTGGTTGAGGCTGTGCGGATCCGGCCCACGGTCCGCCGGAAGCGTTCGTGGGAAGTGCGCGGAGGATCTTGGCGGAACGCGTCCCATCAGGAAGTGATGCCGTTCTCCCGGACACGCGGGGGCGGGAACTGTCCATGGCCGGTTCGGGGTGATGCGGCGAGAACGTGGGTGGGCCGTCGTGATGTGCCGAGTGGCCCCGTCGGATGCGACGCCCGCCGTCTCGTCGCGGTCTTCGCCGAGTCCGTTCGCCCTCGTATGCACTCGCCGACTCCCCCACGTCGATTCCATGACCGGCTTGCTGACGAGCCACCAGCGGTCCTGCCCCTTCTCCCCGGTCGGGGACGATCGGAGACATGGCTCTCGACCGTTGCGTCTTCTGTCCTTCGGAGGCGAACGGATGACGGGGGGCGGACATTCTCGGGGTGGTTCCCTGGCGCAGGAGTGGCCGGGCGCGCGATGTCCCGAATCCTGAACAGGGTTCCGAGTGCCTCGTTCCTGGCCGGGGATCGGCCCGCAGACGAGTCGGTGGAAGCGGCCCCGTGGCATGGAGGTGCTCAGGGAAGGCGGGCACCGTCAGCCGACTTGTTCCTTCGGATTTCTCCGATGCGCGGTGGGTGCCGGAGCTCGTCGATGCCCGGGACGGTATTCCTTCTGAACGGATCCATATGCGCGGGACGAAGCTGCTCGCTCCGTAGGGATGGGCACCCAGGGGCGCCCATCCCTACGGAGCCGTTGTGACGATGCGACGGAGAACTCCGACCGCCGGTCAAGAGACCAAGCCGGGCGATGTCCGGTTCAGTTCGATGTCTCTGTGTGCTCCGAGAGGCGAACTGAGTGAGGCGTTTCGCTTCCTGGCGAGATGATCTGTGCCCTGTGCCGCACCAGGGCGGGAGCTGGTGACTGAGCGGATGAGGGATCTGAAGAAGCGGGCAGGTGCCGGACTCGGGTGTGAACCAGTGTCGTCGATCCTTGGTTGTGTCTCGGTTTCAGTGAGTCGGAGTGATGTGCACGGGAGAGGGAAAGGGAGGTGTGTCCTTCAGTGCTTGACCCTCTGATCAACCGTGTCTTGATGGTGTCACCACGTGATGAGAAGGCGTAAGATGGCGACTGCTTCTATGAGGTAAAAACAGCCTCTGACCTGCGAAAACAAACATCGTCGCAAACATGGCCACATGCTTGGACGCACACATTGGACACGGCTTGATGCGACACCTTGTTCAAACCGTCTGAGTGAGTGCTCGGTAAAGTTTGTTCACTGGTCGAGTCATTGGTGTGGCGGCATGCCGTGGTGCGGGCAGTGAGGAGGGTTCTGTCAAAGGCCTGGAGCAAGGCTGAGAAGGGTGCTTGAGTGAACGTCAGGGTGCGAGTCGACGAGTGAGGTGGAGCACGAATGGATTGGCATGCAGCATCTGCGATGGCGGCACACACATGTGTTCCGGTGAGCTGAGCGGTTTCCCTCATGGCCCATACGTGAATGAGGACGTCAGTACGGTGGCACGCTCGATGGTTTGCAGGGTGATGGGCCTGTTCGCAGGTTGCTCCGGGTGTGTGAGTACGGATGGACATGCGGGCACGCTCGCGCACTTGACCACAGGTGATCTTTCGAGCAGGTTCGAGAACGGGCTCGGGAGTGGGCAAGCGCACGAGATCGCATGCGGGTTTCCTCGCCGGAACGCGTACCCGTTCGTTCATGAGTTTGCGGGGACGATGGTGAGCAGGCGTCCTCGTCGGAGTGTTGGCCCGATCGCAAGCCGGGTGCCGGGTGGGCGAACCGGTGTGTGCGTGGGTTGGTGTGGCGCGTGGGAGACGAACAGGTCTGTTGGTGGGTCGGCTGGCTGGGTCGCCGGTCGGTCCGTCCGCCAGTGCGAGGACGGGCCAAGGTGTGTACGTGGCCACGCCGATGTGAGTGCCCCCGCGTGCGGCGGTGTGGGCCGGGTGGTGAGTGCGATGGCCGACGGGGTGGCGCACTCGTCTGTCGGCCCCGAGGCCAGCACGGGTGTCTCCCCGGATGCCGACTGGCCACGGGATGTGTGAGCGGACCTGCCGACGGGCCGGGTTCTCAAGAGGCATGACGGTCGGACGGTCCAGTGGTGCGGTGACTCCGTCGGCAGTGCGCTGATGGGCCTGCGGGACAGTACGTGGGTGGACACGGATCGAACTCGGCTCGCACATGTGGCAGACCGTTAACTGACGTGCCGGTGTGCCTCCGTGCGGCACAGCGGGCGAAGCAGCGTGTTGGCTGACGAGCTCTGAGGTTTTCCTGATAGCGTGTGCTGCACTTTGCTTCACAACTGTGCTGGAGGTGACTGTTCTTGTGGAGTGACCAAGAGTGGCCCCCGCACATCGGTCCACCCGTACACATGCCGTGCTACAGGTTGGTTGAGAAGCGAGTTCCCCAACTCGGGGAGATACGATGCCACTTACGTGGACGAAAACCCGAAAGGGTTCGTTGACCTGGCGGTATGGAGGACCGAGAGGGCTTTTCGCGGCCATAGCCGTGCTTCCGGGCCCTACCTCGCACCGTCATGGAGCGGTTTGGAGCGCAGGATCGTTCTGAGCGAAGTTTTGACAAGCCATACCAGTTCAAATCGGGCATACAGGCCCTCCTTCCGGGCCTGAGCCAGAGTGAGAGGACCCATGTCCAGTCCCTTCGCGGCACCTGACATCCGCGCACAGCTACCGGCGATCCCCTGGGCCTCGCTGTCGCACATCTTCATGTTCGGCAACGGCAAGGGCGGTGTCGGCAAGTCCTCCGTCTCCGCCAACGCCGCCGGCAAGGCAGCGCGCAGCGGGCTGCGGACGCTCATCATCGACTGCAACGCACAGGGCAACATCGCTCGCGAGCTCGGCTACAAGAAGGCCGAGTGGAACGACGGGGGAGCGGGGCTGCTCGAATCGCTCCGGACGGGTGCACCACTGGCCCCCCGGGAGAACGTGCGCGAGAACCTCGACGTCGTCATGGGCGGTCCGGCGCTGGGCGACGAGTTCGGTATCTTCTTCCACACCCTCCTCGCCAAGGAGGGCCCGCACGCGTACCTGCGGCTGCTGATGTGCTTGCTGCCCATCGCGCACAGGTACCAGATCATCGTTCTCGACACGCCCCCCGAGAACCCCTCGCTTCAGCGTCTCGCCCTCTCGGCCGCGCGATGGCTCATCATTCCGGTCAAGAGCGACGGCGGTGCCGAGGACGGGCTCGCGCAGATCGGCCTTGAGTTCTCGTACGTCAAGTTCGTCAGCCAGCTCAATCCGCACATCGCGCTTCTCGGTGTTCTGCTGTTCGACACCGGTCGTACGTACACCGGGATCCATGCCGACGTACGGCGCCAGGTCCAGAAGGTGCTCGGGCAGGAAGCCCACATGTTCAAGAACCTGATCGGGCACACCGAGTCGGTGGCGCGGCTGGTGCGCAAGCGGGGACTACTCGTGTCGGAACTTGCCGACCGGCGGGCGGGCGGGGACCGGAGCATCCCGGAGACCGCGATGGGACTTGCAGCCGACTACGAAGGCTTCACCGAAGAAATGTTTGCTCGGGCTCTTGAGCTGAGGAAGGAAACCGCGGCATGACACCGCCGAAGGGCAAGAAGCGCGTGGACGAGGACGACGAGCAGAACATGTCCGACGAGGGCGTGGGCAATCTGTTCAGCGGCGGGGGAGGTGCCGCTTCCAGCGCACTGGCGGGTTGGGCGAGCGCTCCGGCGGTGCAGCCGACGCCGGCCCCGGTCCAGCCCGCGCCGGTCGTGGAGGCCCCGCGGCCGATGTCGGTGATTCCCCAGCCCGCGAGGGAGGTCGTCGAGGAGGCCGCCCCGGTCGATGACGCGGACACGGCCAAGCCGGTCGGCTTCTACGTCTCCACGAATGTCGCGAACCGGTTCCGCAAGCACCGCAAGCAGACCGACCTGACCCACACGCAGATCGTTCTTCTCGCCGTCGAGGCGGCTGTGGAGAAGGGGGTCGAGCAGGTGGTCGAGGATGCGCGCAGGGCCCCGAAGTTCCAGTCGAAGCTGTTCGCGGTCAAGCCCGACGACACGGATCTGCGCGGCCTGGGTCCCGTCCAGTTGCAGTACAAGCCGACCAAGGCGCAGCGCGGGATCATCAACGGGCTCGTCGCCGAATCCGGGCTGCCGGATCACACGAAGTTCCTCGCGATCGTCCTCGACCAGTACCTGCCGGGACGCCGGGACGTGTGACCCCCGGCAGGGGAAGTGGGCAACGGGGCGGCGGGGGAGTGGTGAAGAGGTGGTGCTCGGAGGGCATGCCCCCCCCAGCACCACCGGGCGCCCCCGGCGCTGTCCCCGTCGTCGTTCCGCCTAAACGGTCCAGGCCGGGACCGTCGTGCCGGTCCCGCCGGGAGTGGAGGCGCTCGCGCCCGGGAAGGAGGTGACGACGGCGGCGAAGCCCCGCTCCGGATCGGCGTACACGCGCCGCGGCACCGCGGCGGGCATCACGACGGTGTCGCCCGGCACCAGGGCGTGCTTCTCCCCGTCGAGCTCAATGGTCGCGCCGCCCTCCACCGTCGTCCATATCTGCTCGGCATCGAAGGCGTGGAGGGGGCCCGTGGCGCCGGGCCGCATGTCGACGCGCCATACGGCCTGCCCGGCGCCGCCCAGCGTCGGCGAGGCAAGCGTGGTCATGACGGCGTTGGGGGTCTCGGTCCGGCGGCTCTCGGCATGGCGGATGACAGGCATGGTGGAAACCCTTAATGTAGACAACATGGTTGTCGAAATAGTGAACCTGGTTGTCGATTGTGTCAAGTGACTCCCCCGGATTTGAGCTGCCGCTGCGGTTGTTCCTCGCCTTCCGCGTTCTCGTCGACCAGCTCCACGACGAACTCGCACGGCAGGGGCATCCCGACGTCCGGCCGATGCACGGCTACGTCTTCCAGGCAATCGGCCCGGAAGGCACGACCGCCGCGGATCTCGGGCGCCGGCTCGGAGTTTCCAAACAGGCGGCCGGTAAGACGATCGACACGCTTGAGCGCCTCGGCTACGTGGAACGCGGCGTGGATCTGCGCGACGCACGGCGCAAGATCGTGCGACTCACCGATCGCGGCACGGACTGCCTGGCCCTGTCGGCACGCATCTTCGACCGCCTCCGGGACGGTTGGGCCGAGACGCTTGGTGAAGATCGTCTCCGCGCGCTGGAAGCCGACCTGCGCAGCGTGACGCCCGCAGAGTCCTTCCTGCTCGACGTGCCCGGATGGTTCGGCAGCTCGTAGCCTCGGGCCGGTACGCCCGGAAGCCGCAGCCCCTCGCGTCCTCATCCGGTCACCCGCGCTGCGTCGCGATCTGGTTGCCCGGGAACGGTGCCGGGCCGTCGCGGATGAGTCGGGGCCGGTCCGGCCGTCCGGGCTCGCTGTGGTGCGGGCGCCGCCGACCGTGCTCTCGAAAGGGTGGAGGCGCTTCGTGAGTGAATAGGATGCATGCTTCTCGACTTCACGTACGACCACGACGGTGAACGGCTCAGCGGTGTGTACGGCGGCGATCCGTCCGGGGCCACCGCCGTGGTGCTGCACGGCGCGGGCACCAGCAGCGCGGAGCGACTGCTTCCGATGGTGCGGGAGTTCGTGGCCCACGGCTGTCGCGGGATCGCCTTCGACTTCTCCGGGCACGGCGAAAGCACCGGGAAGACAGCTGAGTTGAGCCTGCGGCGACGGTTCGAGCAGGCCGTGGCGGTGATCGACGCGTACGCGGCGGCGGACGGGCCGCTGGTCCTGGTGGGGTTCAGCATGAGCGGGCAGACGGTCGCGGATCTCGTCGCGCACTACGGGGACCGGGTGGCGGCGCTGGGGCTGTGCGCGCCCGCCGTGTACACCGCCGAGGCGTGGGACGTGCCCTTCGGGGACGGGAACGGCAGGTTCAGCGAGATCATCCGGCGGCCGGAAAGCTGGCGCGAGGCGCCCGCGCTCCAGGTGCTGCGTGCCTACGGGGGCCGGGCGGTGCTCGCCGTGCCGGGCACGGACACGGCGATCCCGCCCGCGGTGACCGAGTCCGTACAGGACGCACTGGCCGCGCGTGCCCAGTACACGCGGTTCGGCCTTCCGGACGCGCGGCACCAGCTGGGAATGTGGTTCCGCGATCACGGCGACGACCGTCGGCGGTTCGTGGAGGCGGTGTTGACCGGCCTCGGCGACCGCGGCTGGACGGCGACGCGCGCCTGGGTGGCGAAGCAACTCGGCCACGGCCGTTCGGTCGCCGACGCGCGTCCCCTGTTCGGCGGCTTGAGCTCCCAGATGCGCCGGCTCACGCTCGACGACGGCACGGACCTGGTGCAACGGACCTTCGTGAAGCCGTTCTTCCGTCACCACGGCCCCGGGCTGCTGGCCCGCGAGGCATCCGTCCTGGCGCTGCTCGCCGGGGAGGAAGGCATCCCGGCGCCCGGTCTCGTCGCCGTGGACGCCACCGCCGAGCACTGCGACCATCCGACCCTGTTGATGTCCGCGCTGCCGGGCCGCGTCCGCGTGGACGAGGACGACCTCGACCGGCGCCTGGATCTGCTCGCGGCCCAACTCGCCCGCGTCCACGGCGTCGTACCTGCCGAGAGGCCGCGCACGTACCAGGCGTGGACGTCCCCGGAGCGCGTCCGCGCCCCGCACGGCCCCCTGTGGGAGCGGGCCGTGGACGTGATCCGCCGCGACCCGCCGCCGTACGAGGGCCGCTTCCTCCACCGCGACTTCCACCCCGGGAACGTGCTCTTCACGGGCACCGGGTCCAGGCTGCGGATCACCGGTGTCGTGGACTGGGTGGAGACCTCGTGGGGACCCGCCGATCTGGACGTGGCGCACTGCTCGACCGCGCTCGCGCTGCTGCACGGGCCGGCGTACGGGCTGGACTTCCGCGAGCGGTACGAGGCACACGGCGGCCGTGACCTCGCCGACGACCCCGACCACCTGTACTGGCGGCTGCTCGACGCCCTGCACTACTGCCCCGACGCGGCGAAGCTCGCCGGGCCGTGGCATGACCTGGGGCGGGACGATCTGACGTCCGAGGTGCTGGGGGAGCGGCTGGAGGCGTACGTGGAAGGACTGCTGTACCGGTACGGATGACGGGGCCCGTGGACCAGTCGTCGGTCACTCCTGAGGAGGGGCAGTGATCACCGGTGTGCGCGGGGCGGGACACCTGGTCCACCGCCCCTCCGTCCGTCATGCAGATAAAACTGTACAGTCCAACCTGTAGGTTTTAGTGTGGGGTGCATGCATGAGAGCCCGCGCCTGTCGCCCTCGGCGGTTCAGGCTTCGCGAGAAGTCCGTACGGTCATCAGCCGCCTGAGGCGCCGCATCCTGAACGCCGCCGGGGCGGAGGACATCACTCTGGGGCAGGCGTCCGTCCTGACCCGTCTGTCCCGCAGACAAGGTGTCACGGCAAGTGAGCTCGCCGCGTCCGAGGGAGTGCGCCACCAGTCGATGACGGCGACGGTCGCCGCGCTGACCGCCCTGGGACTGGTGGAACGGCGGCCCGACCCCGATGACGGGCGCCGTCTGCTGATCGCGCTGACCGCGGAGGGACACCGGCGGGTGGAGGAGGGGCGGCAGGCCCGGCAGGAATGGCTCGCCGGTGAGTTGCAGGAGAAGTGCACGGAAGAGGAACGACGGGCCGTGATCGCCGCCATGGCGATACTGGAGCGCCTCACCCATGACTGATCAGAAGGCGGAGGGACGGGGCGGGGCGGCGGCGGAGGGCTTCGACCGGCGGCTGCTGCCGCCGATGATGCTGGGCTCGGTCCTGAACCCGATCAACTCGACGATCATCGCCGTCACCCTTGTCCCCATCGGCGCCGCGCTGGGGGCGCCGCCCGCGCAGACCGCGTGGCTGGTCTCGGCCCTCTACCTGGCCACCGCGCTCGGGCAGCCCGTCCTGGGCCGGCTCATCGACATCTTCGGGCCCCGCAGGCTCTTCCTCGTCAGTACGGGCCTCGTCGGGGTCGCCGGTGTCGTCGGCACCCTGGCGCCGAACCTGGCGGTGCTGATCGCCTCGCGGGTCCTGCTCGGCTTCGGCACCTGCGCCGGGTACCCCGCCGCGATGGCCTTGCTGCGCAGTGAGGCCAGGCGTACCGGGCAGGACAGTCCCGCCGGGGTGCTGACCGCCCTGGCCGTGGCCAACCAGACCATAGCCGTGATCGGCCCGTTGCTGGGAGGTCTGCTGATCGGGCTGGGCGGCTGGCGTGCCACCTTCGCGCTGAACGTACCGCTGGCCGTCGTGGCCGTGGTGCTGGGGCTGCTCCGGCTGCCCGGGGAGGGCGGCTCCACGGCGCGGTCCCCGGAGCGCGGGCGCATCGCCGCCGGGCTCGACCTGCCCGGCATGGCGCTGTTCGCCGCCGTGCTCCTCTCGCTGCTGCTGTTCCTGATGAACCCGCACCTGCGCGACTGGTACCTGCTGGTGATCGCCGTCGCCGCGAGTGCCGCGTTCGCGGTGCGGGAGCTGCGGGCCGCCACCCCGTTCATCGACCTGCGGGTGCTGGGCGGCAACGCGCCATTGCTGGCCACGTACGGGCGTGCGCTGGTGGCCTATGTCGTCGCCTACTCCTTCCTCTACGGGTTCACCCAGTGGACGGAGGAGGGGTTCGGGCTCTCGCCCTTTCGCGCCGGGCTGGTACAGATCCCCATGTTCCTGGTGGCCATCGGTGTCTCGATCGTCTCCGGGCGGCGCAAGGGCGTGCGCGGGAAGCTGCTCGGCGGCGCGCTCGGGCAGATGGCGGGCTGTGCGGTGATGCTGACCATTACCGAGGACAGCTCCGTGTGGGCGCTGGTCCTCGTCGCCCTGGTCTTCGGTCTCCCGCAGGGTCTGAACAACCTGGCCCTGCAGAACTCCGTCTACTTCCAGGCCGATCCCGAGCGCACCGCCTCCTCGGCCGGTCTGCTGCGGACCTTCGCCTACGTCGGCTCGATGGTCGCCTCGTCGACGGCGGCCGCCTCCTTCGGACAGCGCGCGGACACCGGCGGCATGCACCACCTCGCCTGGATCATGCTCGGCGCGGGCGTGCTCTACCTCCTGCTGACCCTCTTCGACCGTGCCCTCGGCCGTGCGACGGACGGGGACGCCCCGGCCGGCACGGCGTAGCAGCCGTGGGCCGTCGGGGATTTCACGCGGCTCCCTCCGCCGCGACATCACGGCATGTCAAGACCGGTTCAGATAGGCGAGGACGGCCAGGACGCGACGGTTGTTGTCGTCGTCCTCGGTGATGCCGAGCTTGCCGAACAGGGTGGTGGTGTACTTGCTGATGGCGCCGGTGCTGAGGAAGAGCCTTCGGCCGATGGCCTGGTTGGACAGCCCCTCGGCCATCAGACCGAGTACGGAGTGCTCGCGCTCGGTCAGTTCTTCCAGACGCCGGTTCGAGGGCCCGGTGGACAGCAACTTGGCGACGACGACCGGGTCCATGGCGGTTCCGCCGCCCGCCACGCGTTCCAGGGCGTCGAAGAACTGGTCGGAGTCGAACACGCTCTCCTTGAGGAAATAGCCGATGGCGCCCGCTCCGTCGGCCAGGAGTTCGCGGGCGTACAACTGCTCGACGTGCTGGGACAGGACCAGGACCGGCATCCCGGGTACGGCACGGCGGGCGGCGAGCGCCGCCCGCAGCCCCTCGTCCGACTGGGTCGGCGGCATCCGGACATCGACGACGGCGACGTCCGGCCGCCAGGTCAGCAGCGCGTCGAGTGTCTCGGGGCCGGTGGCCGCCTGAGCCACCACCTGATGTCCGTACGCCTCGATGAGGCGGACCATCCCCTCGCGCAGGAGGTAGAGGTCCTCGGCTACAACGATTCGCACGGCACCACCATGGTCGCGCGGGTCGGGCCGCCCGCCGGGCTCGTGATCTCCAGGGTCCCGTCGAAGACCGCGAGACGCCGGCGCAGCCCCGCGAGCCCGCCGTCGGCAGGCATCACGGCTCCGCCGCGGCCATTGTCCTCCACGCCGACGACGAGGTCGGCGCCGACCCGGGCGAGACGGACCCGTACCCGGGTCGCACCGGCGTGCTTGACGGCGTTGGTCAGCAGTTCGGCGACCCCGAAGTAGACGGCGGACTCGATCGGCGGGTCCAGACGGTGCGGCAGGTCGGCGTCGACTGCGGCGTCGAGCGGGCTGTCGAGGGCGAGGGCACGCACGGCGTCGACGAGCCCGCGTTCGTTGAGCACGGGCGGGTTGATGCCCCTGACGAGTTCGCGCAGTTCGGCCAGTGACGTGGCGGCGCCCGCCCGGGCCTCCCGCATGAGCTTCCGGGCCCGGTCGGGGTCGGTTCCCATCAGCTTCTCCGCGGTCGCCAGGGACAGCCCGAGCAGGACCAGGCGGGCCTGCGCCCCGTCGTGCAGGTCCCGCTCGATCCGGCGGATCTCGGCGGCCTGCGCGACCGTCGTGTCCGCCCGCTGGGCTGTGAGTTCGTCCACCCGCTCCGCCAACGCCGTCGTGGCCGGGACGCCCAGGAACCGGACGGCGAGCGGCTCGATGGGTCGCCACGCGTACGGAGCGGTACCGAGGGCGGCGACCAGGCCGAGCGCTCCGAGAGCCTGGGGGCCGGGCGCGGACCGGACGAACCCGAGGACGGCGAGGGTGACCCCGGCCGCGGGAACGGCAGCGATCAGACCCGCGGTGACCGGCGCGAGCAACGCGAAGCGCACATCGCGCCACGTGGCCGGATCACCCCACCGGATCCGCCACCGCTGGTCAAGGAGGGCGTCCCGGCGGGTGCGTTCGTAGGAGAAGCCGTTCCACCAGTACCCGGTGGACATGCGCACCACCGGGGGAGCCTGCCGGTGGCCGGAGGGTATGTCGGTGGCCGTCCACCGTGCGACGAGGCGGCGGACCGCCCGGCAGACCGGACGGGACAGGGCGAGCGTACCCGCGCAGATCAGCACGGACGCGGGCAGCCACGACCACGGGTTTCCCGCCCCCCACCGGATCGCCAGCGCGACGGCGGCCGCCCACACGACCGGGACCGGCATGGTGACCACCACCACCGCGCACGCCCGCACGAACCCGACCCCGGCACGCGCCGGCCACGACGGAAGCTGTCGCATGATCCACCCTTCTCGCTCCGCGGAACCCCGCCACGGAACCCTGTGCTGCCGGGTCGCCCCGGCCCCGCCGGTTCGACGGGCCGGTTCCACTGTGCGCCGCGCACGGCCCGGCAACCGCCGGATCGGCCCGGAAGTGGGTCCAGCCCCACCCACCCGTACGTCCAGACCCATAACGCGTCGTCCACGAGCTTCCTAGCGTCGGCATCACCACGACAACACGAGAGGTGAACAGCTTTGAGGACCGCCGACACCACCACCGCCCCCTCCGACCCCTCCGCCCCGTCCGACTCCTCCGACCCCTCCGACCCGTCCGCCCGTTTCGACGAGCCGCCCGTCCGACGGGCCCTCGTCATGACGAAGCGTCTGGTCGCTGCCCACGGTGCCCTGAGCGCCCTCGTGCTCGCCGCGGTCGCCGTCCTCGCGATCGACGACCGGTCGGTTACCCCGTTCATGTGGGGCCGTGCGACCGGAGTGCTGGTGAGCGCCGCGCTGACCTACTGGCTCACCGTCCGCGCGTCCCGGGGAGCGCGCTGGGCCTACGCGCGCGTGCGCGTCATCCCGGTCGTCGTGCCGTTCGCGATCGTCGGCATCGACGCGATCCCGGGCGCCCTTCCGGCCTGGTTCGTCCTGGCACAGGCCGCGTGCGCCGTGGTCCTGGCCGCTGCCGCCTTCGTCGTCAACGGGTCCCCGCTGCGCGCCGCCTTCTCCGGAACGCGGTGACCTCCCCGGCGCCCGCGACCCTCGCGGCAGGACATCGGGCGAGGGAGCGGGGCCGGTGACCGGGAACCGGCACGGTGGGCGTGACGGGACCGATGACGCGTGACGACCCGCAGCGGGAAACGCCGTTCACCGCGGAGGGGCACCGAACCGGTCGGGGCCGGGGGAGTCATGGGTGCCGGTCGCCGTCGTCCTGGCGGGAACGGGACGGTGTCCGGTGCGTGGCGAGGGAGGACGGACTGCCCTCGGAACGTCTCGTCCTGCGGCCCGTGCGCGTCGGGGCGAGTGTGGTCGGGTCCACCGCCTCGGCGGGGGCGCCGACCGCGTACAGCCCCTCCGGTTCGGAGTCCCGGTCGTGCGGCAGCAGCCAGAAGACCCGGCGGCGGAACGTGCCCGAAGAGCGCGACGCCCTGGCCCCCGGGCCGAGTGTCGCGTAGCCGACCATGCGGCCGTCGCGGCGGTAGGCCGGCCGGCCCCGGCGGGTCGGCAGCCGGTCCAGGCTCTGGCGCACGTAGTCGAGCAGGGTGATGTCCTCCAGCCACACGAGTCCGGTCTCGTCACGGACCTCGTCCACCGTGATCAGAGAACTCATGCCGTCTCCTCCCCGTCGAGCAGACCGATGCCCGGATAGAACTTGCGCGAGTTCGACAGGACCATTTCCCTGGGCGAGGCGAGCCCCGCCAGGTCACGGGCCCGCTGGGCGAAGGCCCGTGAGGAGACCGGCGGCACGCCCTCGGCGCGGCACCACGTCCGGTACGAGGTGTACAGACAGGACTGTTCGGCCCGGCGGCCGTCGCCCAGCGTGCAGCACTCGTCGAAGAAACGGCCGGTGTGGTCCTCGGTCTCCGCGTACGCGGTGGTGGCGAGGCGGACCCGGTCGGGCCCGCCGAGGTCCCTGTCCCCGGCGAGGTAGCGCCGTGCCCCGTCGACCAGCCAGCCCAGTATCCCGGGGCCCTCCTCGGTCACCAGGAGGTCGGAGAGGTTCTCGGTCTTCCGGTCGTCGGGAACGACCCGTTCGAAGGGGAGGAGTCTGATGCGCCGCCAGAAGGCGAACCCTCCCGCACCGACCTCGGGGCGGTGGTTGCCGAGGAGCCAGAGCTTGTGCGTGGGCGTGAAGCTGAAGAAGTCCTGACGCATCCGTCGGGCCTTGATGCGGTCGCCGCCGGTGAGGAGTTTGACGCGGGCCTCGTCGAACCGGTCGCCCGGCCTCACCTCGGAACAGACGACGACGCGGCGGCCGTGGAGTTCGGCGAGATCGGTGGGGTGCCCCTCGAAGGGCCGTGCCATCAGGAACCCGGGCGGTGCGGCATCGGCGTAGTCGCCCAGCAGTTTCATGAGGACGTCGAGCAGGACGCTCTTGCCGTTCTTGCCCGATCCGAACAGGAACGGCATGACCTGCCCGCCGACGTCGCCGGTGAGGGAGTACCCCAGCAGCAGGTGCAGGAAGTCGATCATCTCCGCGCCCCCGGCGTCGTCGCCGAAGGTGTCGGCGAGGAACCGGTGCCACAGCGGGGTCGGCGAGGGGCGGGGTCCGACCGTGGTGGACCGGGAGTGGAAGTCCTTGTCGGGCACGGGAGGCCGTCTGCCGCCGGTCCGCAGGTCGACGATGCCGTCCGGGGTGCACAGCGCGTACGGGTCGGCGTCCAGACGCGCCGGGTTGAGCACCATGCCGGGGGCGGACCTGGCCTGGGTCAGGAGCGCGTTCACGCCCGAGGTCGACAGGGCGCGGCGTCGGTGCTTGCGCAGTGCCTGTGCGGTGTACAGGCCGCGCGGGTCGGTCGACGCGATGCGTTCCGTCAGGTCGCCCGCGGCCCAGATGACGGTGTTGTCCTCGTCGGCCTGCCAGCGGATGCCGTCCCACCGGTACCAGCCGAGACCGGGGACATGGCGGTAGTGATCGGCGTACAGGGTGACGAAGAGTTTCGCGTTGCCGCGGTCGGTCAGCGTGTCGGGGAGCAGCCCGGCGGCCGTGGCCGGATGACTCGTGACGGTGGGCGCGGTGGGGCACTCCACGGGGTCCGGCAGGGGAGTGGGGCCGGAGTGGGCGAGGATCTGCGCGGCCACCGCTCTCGCGTCGAAGCCGGGGAGGACACCGGCACCACCGTGACCGGTCACCGGGCACCTCTGGTGCGCCGGGCGCACGAGCGGTCCCCGGTCGGCCCGGGAGCGGCCGGGGCGGTCGAGGGCGCCGCGGGGGTTCGGTCGCTGCCCCCGGCACGGGGTAATAATCGCAGGTCAGGTGCATGACATGAGCGGGGCAGCGACTGAAGCGACCGAAGTCGCCCACATTCTTGACGAACGCACGTGTGCACGAGTGTCTTCATGTATCCGAACCTTCGGTCGCTTCAGTCGCTTCAGTCGCTGTGCTACGCCGGAATCACCTTTTGACCTGCACACTCTTGTGTTCTGTGCCGTTGCCTTCGTTGCCGACCGGACTTCTTGAGAGCTGGATGTCCCGGAAGGCCGGGCTGTTCGGGGCCGGGTGCTCCTCAGAAACCGGTGTTCTCCGGGAACCGGTGCTTCTCGCGAACCCGGGTTTCTCAGGAACCGGTGCAGCCGCCGTCGACCGGCATCGCGATGCCGGTGACGAAGGACGAGCGGTCGCTGCAGAGCCAGGCCGCGGCCTGGGCCACCTCGGTGGGTGCGGCCATGCGCTTCTGGACGGTCCGCGCGATGAACTCGTGCTCCAGCGCCGGGTGGGCGGAGACGATCTCGTCCATCATCTCGGTGCGGGTGGTGCCCACGACCAGGGCATTGACCCGGATTCCCCGGTCCCCGTACTCCAGGGCGGCGGCCTTCGTCAGGCCGATGACGGCGTGCTTGGCGGCGACGTACGGTGCGGACGCCCCGGTCGCCTGCAGGCCCGCGACGCTGGAGGTGTTCACGACGGCGCCGCCCGGGCCGGACTTCAGCATCACCGGGATCTGCTGGCGCAGGCAGTTCCAGACGCCTCGTACGTTGACGTCCATGGTGTGCTCGTAGATCTCGTCGCTCAACTCGTGCAGGTCCGTGCCGGCCGTGGCGAACCCGGCGTTGTTGAAGGCCGCGTGCAGTCCGCCGAACTCGGCGACCGCGGTGTGCACCGCGCGGGCCACGTCGTCGCTCTGCGCCACGTCCCCCGCCACGGCGACGGCCCTGCCGCCCGCCCGTTCGATCTCGGCGACCACGTCGTCCAGGTTCTGCCGTCTTCGTGCCATCAGCACGACCGCGGCTCCCTCGGCGGCGAACAGCCGGGCCGCCGCCGCCCCGATACCGCTGGAGGCGCCGGTGACCATGGCGACCTTGCCGTGCAGCATTCCGTGCTCGGTACCCATCGCGTTGACTCCTCTGACGCGCCCTGGCCCACGGTGCGCGTCGTCTCTCACCGGGTGACGGGACGGGGCCGTGTCCCGTTTCGCGCCGGGTCCGTCCGCGGAACGGACGGACCGGAAGGGGGGTGTCAGTCGCGCCAGACCGTGCCCGCCGCGGCCTCCTCGTCCAGAGCCCGCAGCAGAGTGTCGTCGATGGCGTCGAGGGAGCCGACGACGTGGCGCACACCGGCCTCCCGCATCAACTGTCGTTGGAAGCCGTGCTCGAAGGAGCTCGGGTGGCCGATGAACGGCATGTTCAGGGACTTCGCGGCCTCGGCGACCCGGGCGACGTCGTCGACGACGAGCACCTGGTCGTGCCTGAGGCCGAAGAACTCCGTGGCGATCTCGTGGATGCCGGGGCGGAAGGCATTGGTGCAGATGTACCCGGGGGCGTCGAACAGGTCGGCGAACTCGCCGAGGAACGTGTCGAAGTGTTCCTTCCCCAGCCCCCCGTAACACACCGTCCTCAGCCCCAGGGCCCTTGCCCTGCGGACCAGTTCGACGGCTCCTTCGGTGATCCGCACCGGGTGCGCGGTCAGGAACTCCGCCCGTTCCTCGAAGTACCTGGCCATGATGCCCTCGGAGCCGGAGCCGGAGCCGGAGCCGGAGCCGGAGCCGGAGCCGGAGCCGGAGCCGGAGCCGCGACCGAGGATCGAGGCGATCTCCCGTGCCGCGATGTGCCGGGGCTGGGAGAAGACGCGGCGTTCGACGTCCGCCGTGTACGCGGCGCCCCGACGGGTGAGAAAACCGTGGATCACCGGGCTGAAGGTGTCGTTGAGCAGGACACCGTCGATATTGAGCGCAGCCAGGCGGATCTGCCGAAACGTCGTGACCATGACACTCCTATGCTGACGTCAGTAAGAGGAGAAGTGCCTTGCGAGGAACGGCGGCGGGTGTGCGAGCGGTCGGCACGCACACCCGGCCTTGTTTCAGTTCTGCGCGGGAACGAGTTGCTTCAGGCGGTCGGTGCTCACTTCGGTCCGCATGATGACGCTGGGTACGGCGATGCCCGGGAGCAGCAACTGCCACATGCGCGCGACCCGGCCCGCGAGGTCCTCGCGTCCGCTGACCACCGCGGCGACGGTCTGCATGCCGGTGCACGCCTCGACGACGAACTCGGCGACGGCGCCCGGTTCGACGCCGGGCTGTAGTTCACCCTTGTCGGAGGCCACCACCAGGCAGTCGGCCATGATCTTCGCCCAACTGCTGTACGGGCTGGAGTCCTGCACGCCGAAGGTCGCCTGCTCGCCGGTCAGCCGCACACCGGCGCGCAGCAGCGGATCCTCCTGGAGCTGGTGCGACCAGATCAGGGTGAGGTCGACCAGGCGTTGGAGGCCTGTCGATTCCACCCACGGGACGATCGCCTCGGCCTGGGCGTTCATCAGCGCCCGGGCCAGTGCCTCTTTCGATTCGAAGTGGTGGTACATCGCGCCGGAGGTGACCTCGGCCCGCTTCAGGATCCGGTTGATGCTCGCGCCGGCGAAGCCGAACTCGTCGAACACCTCCGCGGCCGCCCGCAGGATCGTCTCGCGGGTCTGCATGGCCCGCTCCTGCTTCGGCCTGCCCATGGCCACCTCCATAAAAAAAGAGAACGGTCTTTATCGTATAGGCCGTCCCTCCGTCCCGGAAGAGAAACAGGACGGGCCCCGTGTTTTGGCCGTCAGTACGTCGCCGCATCCGTCGGCCGCTCACCTTCTCACGGCCTTGACCTGCAACGATGGTGTATCAGTGGCTTGATTGCGGCGTCTCGGGAGGCCATGGACGGCGTCATGGGAGAGGTGCGTGACGAGGCATCCATCCCTATGGAAAGGAAATGGCCGTCATGAAATGGTTCATCAATTTATGCGGCGTTCGATGTCGGAGCAGCGGCCCGGATTCCCGTACGAAAACCTGTCGGGAGGACATGATCTCCGCGGCGCGTCCGGCGGGGGAGGGCCCTCAGGAGGGGAGCAGGGCGGCGGAACGGGCGTTGTAGGCCTCTGCCAGGTCCCCCGCCAGTACGGATTCCGTCCTGGCGCCGAACGCGACGCAGTGGACGGCACAGCCGATCACCCAGCGCTCGTCCGTGACGTGGACGAGGGAGACGCGCCAGACCTCGCCCTCGCTCAGCGCCATCGGATCCCCGGCGGCCTCCCGGACCGTGGTGAGCGCACTGCCGAGGTCGGGCACGGAGGCCAGGACCTCGACGGCGGGGGCCGGCGCGTCCGCGGGCCGTGCCACCGGTTCCGGGTCGTAGAGGTAGGCGGAACACAGTTCGTCGTGGCGCAGGTGGACATCGGCGACCGCGGCTTCGAGCGCGTCGAGATCGAGCGGTCCGTGCACCATCCACGCCAGTACGCAGTGTGCCGACGGGTCGTCCTCCGGAGCGAGCAGATGGGCCGTCAGGGAGGCCGCCTGCTCGGGGGTGAGCGGTGCGCCGTCCACCGGCGGGGCCGCGGCGGCCGACGGGGCCGCGGCCGCCGGTTGCGTGAGCGGGGTGTGCGCGATCAGATGCCCGAGACGGCCGGCCGGCCCCCCGGTGTTCCGGCGGTGGACCGTCGCCGTCCCGACGGCGCCGGGCCGGGCCGCTTCCTCCTGGGCCCGCGGGAAGTCCGGGTCCGGCGTCGCCACCGGCAGTGCGCCCAGAGGAACGGCGATCGAGTGCTGTGCGTCGCGTTGTCCGTCTCGCATGCTTCCTCCTCGTACCGCCCCGGGCTGAAGCTGTTCCCGCTCGGCAGATCCCGCTTTCCAAGCGCTTGGCAAGAGGTTGCCACGAGGCGGCGAGGCTTGGCGACAACGCCGGGACGACTCCCGACGACCGTGGCAAGTCGTTCCCCTGAACAGAAGCCGTGATCAGGAGACGGTATGTTCGCCGCGCTGGGCAAGCGTCTCGGCGAGAAGTTTCCAGATGTCCGCGGTCAGCTCGATGTTGGACGACTGCTGGGCCTCCCGGGCCAGGGCGCGCATCCGGTCGAGTCCGACATCCGGGCGCCCGCCCAGTATCAGCAGACGGCTGTCGAGGATCTCCAGCCTCACCCGGTCCCGGTAGGTCAGGCGCGGACCGGTCTTCCGCACCTCGTCCACCAGAGTCCGAGCCTCCTCCAGCTCACCCTTCTGGAAGGCGAGTTCGGCCTTGAGGGCGGTCAACTCCTGGGCGAACGAGGGGACCCCGACGTAGACGAGGGCGCTGTCGGCCTGATCGATGCAGCATTTCGCCGCGCCGAGGTCCGGTGGGCTCTTGCGCAGGTGCAGTTTGGTCGCCGCGATCCGCAGGCGCAGCCACAGTCGCAGGTCGATGGCGCGGTCGAAGCCGTCCAGCGCGGTGAGGAGGAGTTCCTCCGCCGCGGCGTTGTCGCCCTGGTGCGCGCGGACCGCGGCGGCGGTCCAGAGCGCCTCGGCCCACAGTGCGTCCGACCGGCCCTCGGTCATTCCGGTCAGCTCGTCGGCGTGCTGCCGGGCCCGGGTGAGGTGTCCCGTCTCCGCCTCCGCCGACACGAGTGCCAGCAGGACGTTCACGACGTCACGGGCGGGGAGACGTTGCTCGCGCGCCAGCCGGTACGCGGCGGTGGCGGCGTCGGTGGCGGGAGCCGTGTCGCCGCTCGCCCGTAAGCAACGGGCGAGCTGGGTGAGGCCGCGGGCCTGAAGGGCGGGAAGGGCCAGCTCGTCACCGAGGCGCACCATCTCCTCCAGGTACATCCGCTCCCGGCCGTGGTCGTTGTGCCGTTGTCTCCAACGGGCCAGCATCCACAGGGCCTGCCAGCGCAGCGCGTCACGGTTGTGCGAGCCGTTGAGGGCGCGGTCCAGCGCCTCCAGGTTCTCCTCGGTCTCGGCGGAGGCCACATGGGCGAGTGCCTGGGGCAGCGTGTCGGCGGGCGCTTCCTCGAACGCCGAGGAGGAAACACCGAGTTGGCGGGCCAGATGGTCCACGGCCCGGTCGGTGGGGTGCCGGGCCCCCGATTCGAGGCGGGAGAGGTAGCCGGTGGACATGCCGTCGCCCGCGAGTGCGGCCTGGGACAGCCCTCGTTCGAGCCTCAGCTGTCTGAGTCGACGTCCGAACAACGGCTGCTCCAACATGACCGACACCATCTCCTGAACCCACGTGAGACAAACAGGTGACGCCGTCCGGAGGCGACGCCCACCGCCCTGGGGCCGCGTGGAGGCGGTGGGCAAAGTATTGCCGAAAATCAGCGTTCGCGCAGCATGCCCGGCGAGTTGTGCGACCTCTTTCTGATTGCCAGGATGCTGGAAACCATTGCCAAGGTGCCGAGAGGGGATTGCCACGGTGCTTCGGTTCGGTCGAATTTTCTGAATGGGATGTCGAAAGAGGGGGTCCGACAGGGTTCGGTCCGTTTGGATTTTTGTCCGGTATGCCGCTCCCGAGTTGCTCCGCTCGTTCGGGGTGTTGCGGTGGTCACCCGTGAAAACGGTTGACCGGGGGCGGTTCTTGGCAGGTTCGAGAGGTTTTTTCGGCCCTGCGGTTTCTCTTCATAGGTATCGGTTCCCATCCGTATTCGGGCGACGGTCCGTATACGATTCTTCCTCACACCCCCGGGCTTGGGTCGGCATTGGTCGCCGACCCTTCTCCGGACGTTCGGAACGAATTCCCGGACGACGGGAGAAGGGTTGCTCATTCCGTGCCGGTAATCGGGTTCCGAACGATGCCGGTGGGTCCCGAATGTGCCATCCGGTGGAATGCGCCGGCCATCCGTCGGAATGGATCAGGAGGACGGCGGAGCGGAGGGGCGGAGTCGGAGGACGGGGGAACGGGCGGGGCCTCAGGCTCCGGTCAGGTCGGTCATGCCGGTCGACGCGGTGAAGACGGGCACGTCGTTCTGACGGGCGTCGATCCGTGCGCCGCGGTCCGCGCAGTCCGCCGGGGGAGCGGTGTCGGTCCCGTCGATCCAGCAGGGGGAGTCGAACTCCACGTACTGGTGGAAGCGGACGTCCATGAAGGTCGGCGTCTCGGCCGCCGGAGCGGCGGCCAGGGCGTGGCCGGCCTGCCGGACCGCCTCCAGGAGCAGCATGCCCGGCACGTGGTCGACGGGGTGGTCGAACAGGACCGGGTGGGACGTGTCGACGCGCAGTTGCCAGCAGGCCTTCCGCGGAGTGGGCGTGAGCACGACGTCCCGCGCGCGATGGCGGCCGACCGTGCCGTGGTGCACGGGGGTGGTGGGGGAAGGCGCCTGGCCGTAGACGCGGGGTATGTCGTCACCGCGGTCCCGGCGCAGCCACTGGTAGACGGTGGGGGAGTGGATGCCGGACCGGGCCGACGCCACGGCCAGCAGCGCGTTGTCCCGGACCGCTTCGATGTCCATCCGTATGGACGAGGGCACCACCCTCTGGCGTCTGATCTCCGAGCAGCGTATGTGCAGTTCGATGTCGGCCGGGGTCGCTCCCGCCCTCAAGGCCCCGGGGTTCACCCGGTAGCGGAAGTGCGACCAGCTGAGCTGGTGTCCGAAGGGCACCCCGTATGCGGCGTGGATGAGCAGCGGAAAGGTCTGCCGCACCGTTTCGCAGAGCAGCAGTGGGTCGTGAAAGCCGCGTTCGGAGGCATAGAAACTGTGGCTGCGCGGCCACTGGGCGGTGACGACGAAGTGATCGTCGGCCATTTTGTGCCAGCCGGTCAGGAACACCTCCGCGAGCGCCGCCCGGTGCACGTACTCCTTGGCGACCGTGGTGGTCAGAGCGGGACGCGGTACGGCGGGACGTTCGGTCGTGATGAGCATGCCACTCCCCTGGGGCGTGCCGATGTGGAACCTTCCGGCGTCGGGCCGTGAAGGTGCTCAGTAAAATAAAGGATGCTCGTTTTGTTTGTCGAGTAGGACGTGTGAATATGGTGTTGAGCAGGGGGTGTCCGTGAGAGGGCGGTGAAGGAAGTCCTGCTTTGATCTTGCTTCGTGCGGGAGATTTTCGTACCACTGTCGGTGGTCGATGCGATCGGTGATTCGGGGGGAAGATCCTCTGTCGAATTACGTGCGGCCGTACGGGGCGAGTCGGCTGGTCGCATCGGCGAATTCGCGGTGACATTTCGGGAAAGGGATCCCCGCTTCGGCGGTGCGTCACGCCTATTCCAGCGGAATATCCCGTCGGGCCGGTGCCGCGCCCCGACGGCACCCGTGCGGACGGCACCCGGTACGCACGGGCGCCGTTCGGCCCGGACGGGCGAGGCGGTACGGCCGGGGAGGAGCGCGGGGCGGACGAGGCGGGACGGGACGAAGGCGGGACGAAGACGGGACGGCGGTTCGCTCCGGTGCCGTTTCAGACGGCCTCGTCGGTCGCCGATACACCCGCGAGGGCCAGGCGCCACACCCGTTCGAGCGACTCGGTGGCGTCGCGCACCTCCTTCGAGGCGTTCAACTGGGCCTCGGAGCCGGCCGTCAGGTACTCCACCAGCCTCGTGACGTCGTCCGGCAGCGCGCCCTCCCGCAGCTCCCCGTCCCGGGACGCCTTGGCCAGGAGTTCGCGCACGGTGGGGAGCCAGATCTCCGACCACTCCTCGAACGCCTGCCGCTCACGTGCCAGGCGCACCGCGGATCGCACGAGAGGTTCCTTGTCGATCAGCCGCGTCAGTTCGAGCGTCAGTCTGACGACCGCGCGCAGCGCCGACCCCGGCTCGCTGCCGAGCTTGTCGAGCGCCGCTTCCACGAGCTCGCGGCCGCCCTCGTGGACGGCTTCGGCGAGTTCGGCCTTCGACGCGAAGTGGAAGGACAGGGCGCCCATGGAGATGTCGGCCGCTCTGCTGATACGGGCCAGGCTCGTGCGCTCGTAGCCGCCCTGGGCGAACTGTTCGGCTGCCGCGTGCACGAGCGCGGCCCGGGTCCGGACGGCCCTCGCTTGTTTGACCATGTTTTCTCCGAAGTCGTTCGTGGGGGGCATGCGGCGCCGCGGCTCGCGCCTCGTGCCGCAGCCTCCGCGCCGTCAGGTCATGGCGCCCGCGGGGCCCAGCCTGCGTCGGTGGTCCGAGAACTACAACGCGGAGTTGCTGAAGACGTATCGGGTTTCCGCCGGACTCCCGCGGAAGGTCACCGCGGCGACGCGGCTCTCCGTGACCGGTCCCGCCCCGGTACCGCGACGGTGAACACCCCGCGGGCCGACGGGTGCCGTGTCGCGTCCGGGGGCCCTGGTGTGGCGGGGCGGGGCCGGGAACTGCTTGTGTCCGGACGAAAAATCATAGAGATCACTATGTCAGATACGGTTCCGGTGATTTCGGGGCAGGGCCTCGGCCGGAACCCCGTCATCGGGGCACCGTAGATGTTCGAATGCCTCACGGATGCGTCTGACCAGGCAAAATGTACCTACCCTCTCGGTTTTGATCGTCGGACCGGTCTTCGGTGGGGGTGCTGATCGAGATTTTCGCGGACTTGGCGAAGTCGCAAAGTTGGCTCCGAGGGGTCATAAAACAAAGAGGTCGTTCGCTATTGTTTCTTGGTGCTCGTCGCGGTCGCCGGCTGTCGCAGGGAGGGAACGTCATGGTCACGAGTACGAGTGCCGCCACGCGGTCACGCACCTCGGTGCCTGGGTTCGCCGAGGCCGTCTTCGAGAATCTGCCACGCACCGACCAGCGCAGGTGGGCCCACGTCTATCTGCAGAGCCTGCTCACCACGACGGGGAAGAAGTCGGTCCGCCGCCTCGCCGCCACGGCCTCGCAGTCGCCGACCGCCTCGCAGTCGCTCCATCAGTTCATCAACGCGAGCCCCTGGGACTGGGCACCGGTACGGGAGGAACTGGCCCGCTGGACCGCCCGGCGCATGACGCCGTCCGCCTACGCGATCGACCTGGCGGTCATCCGCAAGCGCGGCGAGCACTCCTGCGGGGTCCACCGCCGCTTCGTCCCGTCGACGGGACGCTCCGTCACCTGCCAGGTGGGCATCGGCGCGTTCCTCACCGACCGAGACCTCGCGGTGCCCGTCGACTGGCGGCTGATGCTGCCGGGAGCCTGGGTCAAGGACCCGGACCGCAGGCGCCGTACCCGGATCCCGGACGACATCGGCCAACGCCCCCTGGAACAGCACGTTCTCGACCTTGTCGACCACCTGGCACCCGTGAACGGCGCCGCGTCCGTGCCGGTGCTGGCGGACCTGAGCACCGAACCGGGCGCGGCCGCCCTGGTGCGGGGGCTCGCCCGGCGCAACCGGGACTTCGTCGTGTCGGTACCGGGCAGCCTGCCGGTCGTGGCCGGCCGACACCTGCGGCTCACCCCGTACAGCGGTACGGGCGAGTCCGGCCTCGTCCTCACCGCCCGGAGCCTGTTCGAGATCGAGACCGGCAGCCTGGCCCGTATCGAGACAATCGCTCCCGGGGGAGGCGACGCCCGCCCGACCACGGTGCTCACCGGCTTCGTCGCCCTGCCCGGCACGGCACCCGCCCGCAGCCTGCTGCCGCGCCGCACCTACCGCCTGTTCGCGTTACGGGACCAGGCGCGCAGACCGGCCCAACTGTGGCTGACGAACCTGACGCACAGCCGGATGGAATCCCTGCTGGAGATCACCCGGCTGCAGGGCCGTACGACGGAGACGGTGCAGCAGCTGGAGGACGATTTCGGCCTCGCGGACTTCGAGGGCCGTTCCTTTCCCGGCTGGCACCACCACATGACCCTGGTCTCGGCGGCCTTCGCCTGCAGCCGACTCGGCGGAACGGGCAACGGGCCCGACGGGCCACCGGCCGCGGCCTGAACGCCCAGCACCCCCGTGCCCGTCCCGGCCGCACGCCGGCCCCGGAGCGCCCGGGACGCGGCGTCCGCCGGGAAGGCACGGCGGCGGGCCGGTCACAGCCGCAGACCCGCCTCGCCCGTCGGTGCCGCCGCGTCCGGTGCCACCGGGCCCCACGCGCGAATGACACGGACCAGATCGTCCGGGGCGGCGGCGAGGCGGACCGGGCGGCCCGCGTCGTCGAGTTCGGCGATGTGCCAGCTCCTGGGAACCGTGTCGCCGTCGTCGCCCCGGGCCCGTCGCACCTTCTCGACGGTGAGCCGCTCCACGGGTATCCGTATCGCCGCGAACCTGCCCGGACCGGAATGGGGCGTCACCGCGGGCGATCCGCCTCCGACGACGATGTGGGTGCCGAAGCCGTGCGGGTTGTAGTCGGTGTGTTCCAGGAAGCGGGCGGCCACGAACACCTCCTCCCCGTCGGACGTCCCGTGCTCGGACCCCACGGATCCCACGGACTCGCCGGACGTCCCGGTTCCGCCGGTTCCGCCGTTCCCGTCGGTCCACCGCGGCGCAGGGACGCGAGTGGCGCGCCAGGCCCAGGCGAAGAGGCCCGCCGTGGCCAGGGAGCCCGCGACCGCCCACGCGATCGTCGTGGGAGAGGTGGGCGGGAACACGGGGTGGAGGTAGCAGAACGGCAGCAGCCACAGGGCGGTGCCGACGAGCGCTCCCACGAACGGGAGGGCCGACGGAAGCACCTCGTCGTCCGCCAGCCGACGTCCGCGCCTACGCACCAGGAGCAGCGCCCCGGGGCAGCCCGCGGCGAGGACACATCCGGCCGCGACGGCGGAGAGGTCCCCGGCGGCCGGCATGTGCTCGTGCCACACGTGGTGCTCTCCGGCGACCGTCCGTACCGCGCCGCGCCAGACGGTGAGTTCGACGCGGTCGCCGGAGCGGAAGGCCGTGGCGGCCTCCGGCGAGACCGCGAGGCGCCGTACCGGACGTTGGTCGGCGAAGTACAGCCAGCTCCTCTTCTTGGGCCGGTGGGGATCGGTCCGCTCGATCACGGCCGCCAGGGCGGTCAGGCACTCGCCGCGCTCCTTCGCGGGCGTCGTCGCGGTGCACGGGACGGCCGACTTCCACGCCCGCTCGTCGGACACGGTGCCCGGCATCGCGTACGCGGCAAGGCCCGCCCCCACGAGCAGCAGCGCACACAGGCTCAGCGGTCCGGCCCAGCCGCGTCCCGCGGTGCGCCCGGTCACGACGGGGAGGTGGTCCGACCGGGGGGTGCCGTGAAGGCGGTGCAGGGCACGGAGCGCGTCCAGCGTCGCGTCGAAGTCGGGGTCGTCGGGCGACCAGCCCCGTGGCAGCGGCAGGAGCAGTTCGCTCCCGTCGCGCAGCAGCAGGCCGACGCGGCGCGCCTCCTGGGGCCGGGAGGAGTGCGAGTACTTCAGGTGCACCCTCAGGTCGACGATGTCGTGCCAGGGCACGTTCCGGCGGCGCAGCGGGGTTCGGGTGCGCACCCCGTGCTCGTCGGCGTCCACCCGGACGGCGATCCGGTGCAGTGACGCGATGCCCACCAGCACCGACAGGACACCGGCGCCGATCCATGGGTCCGGGCCCCGGTACAGCGCGTGCAGCACGGTCAGGATCGTGCCGATGGCCCCGAGCCCGGCGAGGAACCACAGGAAGCGTTTCTGGAGGGGACGGCAGCTCACGTCCCGGACACCGGTCATGTGCGGAATTCTGCTCTTCGCGGGATCGGGGCCGCATGTACGGATTCCGGCAGCCGTGCCCCCCGTGATCTTGCCGACTTCGTGCACGGGGCCCACGGGAACGGCCCCGGGAACAACGGAGATCCGCTGCTCCCGGGGCCGAGTCCGGGGCCCGCGTGGGAACTCCGCCCGGCACGGGCGGAGTTCCTCGGGTCAGGCCTGCTTGGACCTGCGGCGGGCCACGACGACGAGACCGGTGCCCGCGGCGAGTACCACGGCGGTGCCGATGACCAGGGGGATGGTGCCGCTGCTGCCCGTCGAGGCGAGGTCACCGCCGGCGCCGGAGGTGCTCTGCGACGGGGCGGGGGTGTCCGGCGTGCCGGCCGGTTCGGAGGAACCGGCGGTCGGCGTACCGCTCGCCGGAGGCGGCGTCACGGAGGCGGAGGGCGTGGCGTCGACCGGAGGGGTGGTCTCCGGGCTGCCGCTGGGCGTCGGCGTGGCGGACGGCGTGGTGCCCGTCTCCGGGAGGCAGCCGCTGAACGGGAAGTGGTGCGTCTCGGCACCGCCCGAGCCGTGCAGCGAGGCGACCCACACCGAGCCGTTGACCGGCGCGCCGGTGCCCAGTTCCAGATGCGCCCTGGGCGCCAGCACGCTGCCCGGCCAGGCCGCGAGGCTGCTCTTGGTGACCGTGGTGGCCTCGGGGAAGTTCCACAGCAGCCGGGCGCGGACCTTGCCGCCGGAGGCGCTCTGGAGCTTGTCGTCCAGCACGAAGTCCTGACCGCCGGAGAGGAAGAAACCGGTGGTTCCGGCCTTCGCCATGTCGTAGGTCGTGCCGCTGACGTTGACGATCGTGGTGGAGCCGGCCGGGACCTTGAGGAAGACCTCCTTGGCCTGCTCCAGCTGACCGGCGGTCACCTTGAAGACGTTGCGGTTGCTGTCGCCGCCCTCCAGGGTGAGCCTGCTGCCGCTCACGGTCACCTTGGTGCCGTCGGTCGCGGAAGCGCCGGCCAGCGCCGAGGAGTAGGACCGGAGCTTGGCGAACTCTCCGTCGAAGTCGATAAGGCCGGTCTTCTGGGTGAACGTGCCCGAGTGGAGTTCGACCGCGCGGTCGCGGACCTTGCCGCCGACGACCGCGTTGCCCTTCATGACCACGGTGGCCGACTTGTCGTTGAGCAGGTCGCCGCGGACGACGAGCGAGGCCCGGCCGGGCAGGGCGTCGACCTCCGCCGCCGACAGCTCGTTCGCGGCGCTGAAGCCGCCGCGGAAGTCGGCGTTGCCACCGACGGCCACCGCACCCTCCGCGTCGGGGGAGTGGACGTCGTCGCCGAGGACGAACTCGCCGTACTTCCCGGCGATACCGAAGGCGTCGGTGGTGCATGCTGCCGAATCGGCGGGCGCGGCCAGTGCGGCCGGAGCGGCCGTGAGGCCGAGTACGAGGGCGCCACCGAGCGCGGCGGCTGCGGCGGTTGCGGATATGCGCATGGGGCTTGGTTCTCCCGCGAAGATGAATGAGAAGATTCTGTGGCGGCTTTGCCCATAGTTTTCACACAATGGAACATTGGTCAAGACCAATGCCCGAAGTGCTGATGAAGCGCCAGGAAACGGAGCTTTGTCCGATATTGCTCCCGGGTGGAGGGCCTGACCCGCGCCGATCGCGCAGGGGGGCTCTCTCCCGCTCCCGACACCGGGGCCCGGCCGGATCGACCCGGTCCGGACGTGCCTGTCGGTGCCGCCCTTTACACTCGGCACCCGTTGCCACACCATCCGCACCATCCGCGCGCCGCCGAACCGAAGGACATGCACGTGTTTGAACAGGCTCCCATCTACGCACGACTGGTCGAGGAGCAGGGGGACGTTCCCGCGCAGGTGCGCCAGGAGGCCGAGAGGATCGAGGACGACCTGCGCAGGACGATGCAGCCGCTCCGGAACCTGTCCGAGCACGCTGCCCGCCAGGGCCGGCCGCCCACCCACCTGATGCCGTGACGGGGTTCGGAGGGCGGAGCCCGTACGGCTCCGCCCGGCACCGTCCGCGCTGATCCCCCGGGCGCCCCGGCCGCGAGTGGTGCGGGGCGCCCCACCGCACCACTGCGGTCGGCACCGTCCGCGGCGGACGTCCGCGGGACGGCTCGTGTCGGACCCGTCCGCCATGCTCCAGGCATGAATGAAGACTCCTTCTGGCAGCTCATCGAAGAGTGCGGAGCCCCGACCGGGGATCCGGAGGGCGATCTGCTCGCGGCCGCTCTGACGGACCGGCTGGCGAACGGCCCCGTGGCCGATGTTGTCGGCTTCGCCGAACAGCTCTCCCGGCTCCTGTTCGGGCTGGATCGCCGGGAATGCGGCGACGGATTGTCGGGCGACGCGTTTCTCTACACCCGGGCGGCCGTCGTCGCGGCCGGCCGCGAGGTGTACGAAGGCGTCCTGCGGAACCCGGAGCTGTTCGTGCCGTTCGCCGAGGATCTGGTCTGGGCGGAGGCGTTGCTCTACGTGCCCGACGACGCCTACCGGCGCATCACCGGCGACGCGTGGGACCGCGGCACCGCGTACGACTACGAGTCGTACTCCAACAGGGCCGGGTGGGCCGACGGCTGAAGGTCGTTCGGCCGATCCGGTCCGGCGTTCGGAGCTCCGGGCCCGACGGCCGGACGCCGGAGCCGGAGCCGGAGCCGGAGGGTCGGTTCACTCGTTCGGGTGGGGTGGTGATCCGTGGCGGCGGATCTCCGGGGCTTGAGCGTCGGGGCCCGGGCTTCGGGGCCGGGCGCCTTCTCTCGCCCGATCGAAAGCTCCTGACGGGCCGGCCCGCAGGCGGGTCGCGGCGGGGCGTGGGCGCGGCACCCGGCACGGCGGCGCGTTCCGGGCGCCGCGCCCCGTCCTACGGGCGAACGGCGACGTCTGCCGGACGGCCCTCAGGACCTGCCCGCCAGCGCGGGTTCGCGCGACACCTCCTTCCGGCACGTGGGGCAGTGCGTCGCCGACGTCGCGGGGACGGCCACGGGTGCCCCGGACTCACCGCCGGGCGGCGCATCGGGGCCGTCGTCGCGGGCCGGTTCGAATCCGGCCCTCACACGGCGCCGCTCCTTCCACAGGTGGTACAGGGAGATGGCCATGATGGTGGTGCCGACGGCGTTGGCCACGAAGTGCCACCAGACGCGGTACGTCACCAGCCCCGGGCCCGGTTCGAGGGCCCCGAACCAGGTGGACAGGCCGATGGCGCGGCTCGCGCCGAGTGCGACGGACACGGTCAGGACGACGTGCTCGATGCCGTGGATGCCCTGCATCCACACGCCCATCCTTGCCCATGCGCGGGACTTGAGCTGCCCGCTCGCACGGCGCGTGATCTGCATGATGCCCACCAGGCCGGCGAGGAACATGAAGTTGCCGACGAGATGCAGGATCTCCATGCCGAGCGACGGCTTCGTCATGTCGATCTGCCCCATGCCCCGGGCCAGACTGTCGCCCCAGGGCGTCATCCAGGCCGGTGAGTTGGGGTGGGCGATCCAGTAGCCTGCCTGCGCCACGTGCTCCTGGAAGTGGCCGACCTGACCGATGACGCCCAGCGCGACCAGGGCGACGGACACCCGGTACGCCCACGGGCGCACCGGTCCGCGGTTGGCGTAGGCGAGGACGGCCACGGCCGCCCACATCGCCGCGGCCCAGAGAACGAACAGCACGGCGCCTGCCGTGTCCACCGATGTCACGGTGGTACTCATGCCGGGCATGCCTGATATACCCGGCATGCCATGAGTGGAATGATCCATGGAAGCCTCCTGGATTGGGAGTGCCCGACGCTAGAAAAGGGGCGCGCGCGTCCACTACTCCTTCTG
Source organism: Streptomyces sp. NPDC014734 (assembly GCF_043083325.1). NCBI lineage: Bacteria > Bacillati > Actinomycetota > Actinomycetes > Kitasatosporales > Streptomycetaceae > Streptomyces > Streptomyces sp. NPDC014734. Next base: position 373,164 of record NZ_JBIBYN010000003.1, read on the forward strand.
TGCGGGGTTCCCCGGAGGGTCCGTGCCACGGTTCCCGGGGAGTCCCGCGCGGGGTTCCCGGCATGCCGGAAGTCGTGCGAACGACCGTGTGGACAGGCCGACTTCACGAAGTCGCTGTTTCGCCACCGCGGTGGGCTGCTCGGTCCTTTCACGCAACCGGGGCGCCACTAGGCTGTGTCTTCATGGTGCAGTCGTCCGGCCGGACGCCGCACGGCAGACGGCAGTTTGAAGACACGGCCCCAGGGGTGAGCCCATGCTGAGACACACCTACGAGGGGCAGGACTGCTCCCTCGCCCGGACGCTCGAAGTGGTCGGCGAGCGCTGGACGCTCCTCATCGTCCGGTCGGCGCTTCTCGGCATCAAACGGTTCGACGGTTTCCTGGAGAGCCTCGACATCGCGCGCAACGTTCTGACCAGCCGCCTGACCAGGCTCGTCGAGCACGGTCTGATGGAGCGGGTGCCGTACCAGGACAAGCCCGTCCGGCACGAGTACGTCCTCACGCCCGCGGGCCGCGATCTGACCTGCGCCGTTCTCGCGCTCATGCAGTGGGGCGACCGCAACCTCCCGCAGGAGGCGGGGCCGCCCCGGCGCGCCGATCACCACGGCTGCGAGGGCACGGTGCTGGTGGAGATGCGCTGCACCGGCTGCGGGCGTGCCGTCGACGACTCGGGGATCCATGTGCGGCATCTGCGCTGAGAGCCTGTCGGGCCCGCGGCGGCGGTGACCGGAGGGGCCGCCGACCGTGCGATCCGGTGCCGTTCCGCGCGTGTGCGGAACCCGTGGCGCCCGGCTTCCCTTCGCACAGCGGAAGATGCCCGCCGTCTCCCCGCCATCTCACCATGAGGCCTCCGCCGTCCGAGGGGGCGGCCCGTGGCTGGAGGCATCGATGGCATCCGTGTGGGGAGCGCTGCGCAGGCTGATCCTGGCCCCGTCGCTGGACGAAGTGGGCTTCGCGGGAAGGGGGTTCGAGGTCGAGCCCACCGAGGGCACACGACACCTGGAGGCGGTCCCGCAGGCGGTGGTGTGCGGCTTCGAATGGGGGATCGCCGATCGCGACCTCGCCGAGACGGAGCGGCGTCTGTCCATGGTCGACCAGGAGCTGAGGGGTTTCGCCTACGAGGGCGCGACCATGGCCTGTGTCGTCCGGGACGCGATGGGGCCGCGCGGCGGGGACCGCACCAGGACGCTGCTGGAGGGCGGCGGCAGACCGCACATCTTCCTCAACTACATCGGTGTCGGCTTCGCCATGGCCCGCCTTCCCCGGCCGTTGTGGAAGAAGGCGCTGCCCGTGCTGACCGACGCCGATCTCTATCCCGCGATGAGCTGGCTGGCCGTCGACGGCTACGGTTTCGACCTCGCCTACTTCCACACCCGGCGATGGGTGGGTGAACAGCGGGTTCCCGAGCCCTACCCGTTCGAGGGCGACGCCGCGTACTTCCCGCGCGCCGTCGACCAGGGCATCGGGCGTGCGTTGTGGTTCATCCACGGCGGCTGCACCGACCGCGTCGCCGCGGCGGTGCACGCCTTCGCCGCGGACCGGCAGGCCGACCTGTGGAGCGGTGTCGGGCTCGCCGCCACCTTCGCCGGTGGCTCGGCCCCCGCGGGGCTGGCCGCCCTGCGAACCGCCAGCGGCCACCACGCCCCGCACCTCGCACAGGGCTCCGTCTTCGCCGCCAAGGGCCGCCACCGCGCAGGGTTCGTCCCGCGGCACACCCGGCAGGCCGCGCACGCCTTCACGGGCCTCGACGTGGACTCGCTGGCGCGGCTCGCCGACGACTGCGCCCCCGACGGCGCGGCGACGGGGAACGGACCGGCCTATGAGACCTGGCGCCGGAATACGCGCGAGCGCTTCTTCGCGAATGCTTCTTCGTGATCGTCGTTTGAGCACAACCGAAGTGGACGCCCCTCAGGGCCCCTTCGCTACCTTCGAAAGCAACTCCCGAGAAATGCGGGGAGATCCTCAAGAGGGGCGGTTGGCTGAATTGTCCACAACATTTCGTACGCTGCGGCGTCGTCTGCTCACGCCGAATATTTCGGCGACCAAACTGGAAGTGCGCGGGTTCTACCGCAAGAATCCCGAGGCCCAGGAACTGCTGGAGACAGTCGGCAAGTCGTTCCTCCAGGGATATGGGTACGCCGTCGAGGCGCGTTCGGCCGAGGAGGCCGAGGAGTGGCTCGCAGGCGTACCGCGCGCCTTCCGCGGCTTCGCCTACGAGGGGGCCGGGATGGGGGCGGTGGTGCTGGACGCGCTGCCCGGCCGCCGGGGCCGGCTGGCGGGGCTGCTGGCCGGTGCGGGCCGCGACCACATTTACATGATCTACGTCGGCATCGGCTGGGCCATGGCCCGCCTCCCGAAGTTCCTGTGGCCGGACGTGACCCGGACCGATCCGCTGCTGCGCTGGCTCATCCTCGACGGATACGGATTCCATCAGGCGTATTTCCATACCGATCAGTACGTGTACGACACCGCCCGCCACCACCCGTTCAGCTGGGCGAACGGTCCCGAGTCGTATGCGGCACGCGCCATCGACCAGGGCATCGGACGCGCCCTGTGGTTCGTCGGCGGCACCGACGCCGACCGCGTGGGCGACCTGATCGCCGCCTACCCGGCCCATCGCCACGCCGACCTGTACGGCGGCGCCGGGCTCGCCGCCACGTACGCCGGGGGAGCTGACCGCGCGGAGCTTGAGCACTTCGCGGAGCGGGCCGGGGCGCATCTGTTCTCCGTCGGCCAGGGTGCCGCGTTCGCCGCCGAGGCGCGCGAGAAGGCCGGTACCACCATCGCCCACACCCATCTCGCCACCGACGTCCTGTGCGGCACCACTCCGGAGCGGGCCGCCCGGGTGTGCGTCGACCTGATGCCCGGCCCGCAGGACCGGGGAGACATTCCCGCCTTCGAGTTCTGGCGGCAGGAAATCGCCGTGGCGATAAGGGAACGACGTGACGGAAATGGTGTCGAGGAAGACGACCACACGTTCACCACGAAAGGTGTCGGCAAGTGAGGAAGAAAAATAATTGGGTGCGCCGCAATGTCCCGGGAATTGTTGTCTTCGCTCTCATGGTGGGCGTGTTCGCGGGAGTCCGGCTTCCCTCCGTGTCTGCCCATGAAAAGCAGGATGTGGCATCCGGTTTTGCTTTCCAGCCGATGTCGATAGCCGCGCCGCCCGGATACCCGGTGCAGACCGTCCGCAAGGTGAACAAGGCCTACAAGCACATCGAGGCGTGGATCTCCTCGGTCGGCTCGGGCATCGCCATGAACGACATCGACGGTGACGGTCTCGCCGACGACCTCTGCGTCACCGACCCCCGGATCGACCAGGTCTACGTGACCCCCGCCCCGACCCGTCCCGGTCGCTACGAGCCGTTCGTCCTCGACCCGGCGCCGCTGCCCAAGAGCTCCACCATGGCCCCGATGGGCTGCGTCCCCGGTGACTTCGACGAGGACGGCACCACCGACCTGCTCGTGTACTACTGGGGCCGCACCCCGGTGCTCTTCCTCGCCAACAAGAACGCCGACAAGAACGCCGACGGCGCCCGCACACTGTCGGCAGCCTCGTTCACCCCGACCGAGCTGGTGCCCAACAGCGGCGGGACCCCGTACGACGGACCGCTGTGGAACTCCAACGCGGCCACCGTGGCGGACTTCGACGGCGACGGCCACGACGACATCTTCATCGGCAACTACTTCCCCGACAGCCCCGTCCTGGACCCGGACAAGGACGGCGGCGTCACCATGAACGACTCCCTGTCCCACGCCATGAACGGTGGCGGGGGCCACTTCTTCCGCTGGACCGAGAACGGGTACGTGGCCTCCGGCGACGACACCCTGCCCGCCGACGTGCGCGGCGGCTGGACCCTGGGCGCCGCCGCCACCGACCTCGACGGTGACCACCTGCCCGAGCTGTTCCTGGCCCACGACTTCGGTACGTCCGGACTGCTGTACAACAAGTCCCGCCCCGGCAAGATCGAGTTCGCCAACGTCAAGGCCGTCCACAGCCCGCTTGTGCCCAAGTCCAAGGAACTGGGCCGCAGCTCCTTCAAGGGCATGGGCATCGACTTCGGCGACCTCGACAACGACGGCCTGTACGACATGTTCGTCAGCAACATCACCACGTCGTTCGGCATCCAGGAGAGCAACTTCGCCTTCTTCGACACCGCCGACGACAAGCAGGGCGTGCGCGCCGCGCTGAAGAAGGGCGAGGCGCCCTTCTACGACAAGTCCGCCGACCTCGGCCTCGCCTGGTCCGGCTGGGGCTGGGACACCAAGACCGGTGACTTCGACAACAGCGGCGACCTCCAGATCGTCCAGGCGACCGGCTTCGTCAAGGGCGAGACCAACCGCTGGCCCCAGCTCCAGGAACTGGCCACCGCCAACGACCAGCTCGTCAAGCACCCCGGCGCCTGGCCGAACGTCCGCGAGGGCGACGACCTGGCCGGTAGCCAGACCCTACGCTTCTTCGCCAAGCGCGAGAACGGCAGCTACGTGAACATCTCCGATGAACTCGGCATGGCCGTTCCCGTTCCGACCCGGGGCATCGCCACCGGCGACACCACCGGTGACGGACGGCTCGACATGGCCGTCGCCCGGCAGTGGGGCGAGCCCGTCTTCTACCACAACGTGGCCGAGAACCCCGGCCACTACCTCGGGCTGACACTCACCCACCCCTCGGGTTCCCCCGTCATCGACGCCCAGGTCACCGTCACACTCCCCGACGGCAGCAAGCGCGTCGGCCGCGTCGACGGCGGCGGCGGACACTCCGGGAAGCGCAGCTTCGACGTGCACATCGGACTCGGCGACGTCGCCGGGCCGGTGAAGGTCGCGATCAGCTGGCGCGACCGCTCCGGAGACGTACACGACCAGGACATGCGACTGAGCGCCGGCCGGCACTGCCTGGAGCTCGGCACCGAGGCCAAGGAGATGAAGTGACCGTGTCCGTAGAGCAGGCGGCGCAGCCCGCTGCCACCCCCGCCCCCACCGGTGCCACCCCGCCCCGCCACGACCCGAAGGTCGTCACGGCGCTGCGCCGGTTCGCCATCTCGATCTCGGTGCTCAACATCTTCGGCTACACGGTGCTGGGCTTCGAACAGCCCTGGCTGTGGCCCTTCATCGCGCTGATTACCGCCTACGTCGTGGAGACCGCCCTCGAAGCGGTCAGCGCCCACTTCGACGGGCGCACCGCCCGCTTCCGCGGCAACGGCAAACGCGGCATGATCGAGTTCCTCTACCCGGCGCACATCACCGGCCTCGCCGTGAACATGCTGACCTACGTCAACGACAAGGTGTGGGTCATGGTGTTCGGCGTCATCGTCGCCGTCGGCACCAAGTGGGTGCTGAGGGCCCCGGTCCGCGGCCGGATGCGCCACTACATGAACCCGTCGAACTTCGGCATCGCGGTCATCCTCGTCCTCTTCCCGTGGGCGAGCATCGCGCCGCCGTACCACTTCACCGAGTACGTCTACGGCCCGGTCGACTGGATCGTCCCGGCGATCATCCTGACCCTCGGCACCATGCTCAACGCCAAGCTCACCGGCCGCATGTGGCTGATCGGCGCCTGGGTGATCGGCTACGCGCTCCAGGCCGTCATCCGCGGCATCCTCTTCGACACCTCCATCCCCGCGGCGCTCGGCATGATGACCGGTGTGGCGTTCGTGCTCTTCACGAACTACATGGTCACCGACCCGGGCACCTCTCCCTCCAAGCCCCTCGCCCAGGTCGCCTTCGGCGGCGGCGTCGCCGCGGCCTACGGCGTCCTCACCGCCGTCCACATCGCGTACGGCATCTTCTTCGCCACCGCGATCGTCTGCCTCGTCCGCGGCGGATACCACTGGGCGGTCCACTTCCAGGCGAGGCGCACCGCCGCCACGAGGACACCGGTCGACGTCGCGGCGGTCCCCGCGCCTGCCGCCGCCGACCCCGTCGACCGGGACAAGGTCGTGGTCACGGTATGAACAGGATCGCCATCGTCGGCATGGCCTGCCGATATCCCGACGCCACCGGCCCCGCCGAACTCTGGGACAACGCGATCGCCGGACGGCGCGCCTTCCGCCGCCTTCCCGACGCCCGGATGCGCCTGGACGACTACTGGGACGCCGACCCGGCCGCCCCCGACCGGTTCTACGCCCGCACCGCGGCCGTGCTGGAGGGCTACGAGTTCGACCGGGTCGGCCACCGGATCGCCGGAAGCACCTACCGTTCCACCGACCTCACCCACTGGCTCGCCCTCGACACCGCCTCCCGGGCCCTCGCCGACGCCGGATTCCCGGTCGGCGAGGGGCTGCCCCGGGAACGCACCGGCGTCGTCGTGGGCAACACCCTCACCGGGGAATTCGCCCGCGCCAACGTGATGCGGCTGCGCTGGCCCTACGTGCGGCGGGTGATGGCCGCCGCACTCAAGGGCCAGGACTGGGAAGAGGGCCGCGTCGCCGACTTCCTCGCCGATGTGGAGACCGCGTACAAACGGCCGTTCCCCGACATCGACGAGGACTCCCTCGCGGGCGGCCTGTCCAACACCATCGCGGGCCGCATCTGCAACCACTTCGACCTGAACGGCGGCGGCTACACCGTCGACGGGGCGTGCTCCTCCTCGCTCCTGTCCGTCACCACGGCCGCGACCTCGCTGCTCAACGGCGATCTGGACGTGGCCGTCGCCGGTGGCGTCGACCTGTCCATCGACCCGTTCGAGATCATCGGATTCGCCAAGACGGGCGCCCTCGCACGCACGGAGATGCGCCTGTACGACCGGGGCTCCAACGGCTTCTGGCCGGGCGAGGGCTGCGGCATGGTCGTCCTGATGCGGGAGGAGGACGCGCGCGCGGGCAACCACCACGTCTACGCGACGATCGCGGGGTGGGGCATCTCCTCCGACGGGCAGGGCGGCATCACCCGGCCCGAGATCGGCGGATACCGCCTCGCCCTGCGCCGCGCCTACGAACGGGCCGGGTTCGGCATCGACACCGTCCCGCTCTTCGAGGGCCACGGCACCGGCACCGTCGTCGGCGACGCCACCGAACTCGGCGCCCTGACCAGGGAACGGGCCGCCGCCGGATCCACCGGACGGGCCGCCATCGGCTCCATCAAGGGCATGATCGGCCACACCAAGGCCGCCGCCGGGGTCGCCGGGCTCATCAAGGCGGCCATGGCCGTCGACAGCCGGACCCTGCCCCCGGCCATCGGCTGCGTCGACCCGCACGACCTGCTCACCGCCGACGACGCCAACCTGCGCGTGCTGCGCAAGGCCGAGACATGGCCCGACGCCCCGTGCCGGGCGGGCATCACCGCCATGGGCTTCGGCGGCATCAACACCCATGTCGTCCTCGACGAATCCGCCACCCGGCGGCGCACCGCCCCGAACCGCCGCCTGGCCGGCCTGGCCCACTCGCTCCAGGACAGCGAACTCCTGCTGTTCGACGCACTGAGCGCGCGGGACCTGCGCGACCGGGTGCTGGAGGTGGCGGACTTCGCGGTCCGGGTCTCCTACGCCCAGCTCGCCGATCTCGCCGCCACCCTGCGCAGCGAACTGCGCGGCGCCGCACACCGCGCCGCCGCCGTCGTCACCTCGCCCGAGGACGCCGAACGGCAACTGCGCAGACTGGCCGCGGAACTGGAATCCGGCACCACCGACCACATCGCCGCCGACAGCCGGATCTTCCTCGGCCACGCGACGAACCGCGGCCGGATCGGCTTCCTCTTCCCCGGCCAGGGCTCCGGGCGCACCACCGGCGGCGGCGCGCTCGCCCGCCGCTTCCCGGAGGTCGCCGAGGTGCACACCGCGGCGGCACTGCCCACCGGCGGGGACATGGTCGCCACCGACGTCGCCCAGCCGCGCATCGTCACCGGCTCCACTGCCGGTCTGCGCGCCCTGGACCTGCTCGGCATCGAGGCCACCGTCGCCCTCGGCCACAGCCTCGGCGAACTCTCCGCCCTGCACTGGGCCGGATCGCTCGACGAACGGACCCTGCTGGAGGCCGCCCGGGTACGGGGCGCCGCGATGGCGGAGCACAGCGCCTCGGGCACCATGGCGTCGCTGACGGCCACCGCCGAACGAGCCGGTGAACTCGTCGACGGGCTCGCCGTCGTCGTCGCCGGACACAACGGACCGGCGCAGACCGTCGTCGCCGGTCCGGTGGCCGGCATCGAGGAAGCCGGACGGCGCGCCGAAGCGGCGGGGGTCGGCTTCACCCGGCTCGCGGTCTCGCACGCCTTCCACTCGCCCCTGGTCGCCGCCGCCGCCGAGTCCTTCGGCACCTGGCTCGCCGACGCGCCCCTCGTCCCGCCGCGCGGCAGGGTCGTCTCCACGGTCACCGGAACGGAACTGGACGGCTCCACCGACCCGAAGGCGCTGCTGCGCCGTCAGATCACCGCCCCCGTCCTGTTCGACCGGGCCGTCCGGGCCGCGGCGAAGGACGTGGACCTGTTCGTCGAGGTCGGGCCGGGACGGGTCCTCACCTCGCTGGCCACCGCCGCCACCGGGGTTCCCGCCGTCGCGCTGGACACCGACGACGAGTCGCTGCGCGGACTGCTGCGGGTCGTCGCCGCCGCGTTCGTCCTGAACGCCCCGGTCGCGCACGAGCGCCTCTTCCACGAGCGGTTGATCCGGCCGCTGAAGGTCGGCGAGGAGTTCTCCTTCCTCACCAGCCCGTGCGAGCAGGCACCCGATATCGCCCTCCCGGCCGCCCGGCCGGCGGGCACCTCCACGGCCGCGGCCCGGGGCGCCGCGGACCCGGGAGCCGCGAACGCCGACACCCCCGCACCCCCCGTCGTCCGGGAGGACATCGGCGCCCTGGACGTGCTGCGCGCCCTGGTCGCCGAACGCGCCGAACTGCCCGCCGAACTCGTCGAGGAAGGCACCCACCTCCTCGACGACCTCCACATGAGCTCCATCACCGTCGGGCAGATCGTCAACCAGGCGGCCACCGGCCTCGGCATCGCCGCCTCCCGGATCCCCACCAACTTCGCCACCGCCACGGTGGGACAACTCGCCGAGACCCTCGACGCGTTGACGCAGTCGGGGGACACCGGGACGGAACTGGGCCTGGTCACCGGGGCGGCGCCCTGGGCCCGACCCTTCGCCGTGGACCTGGACGAGGTCGCCCCACCGCCCCCGGCCGCCGACGGCACGGACGGCACCTGGGAGCTGTACGCGCCCGACGGCGTCCCGCACGCCGAGCCGTTGCGCCGGGCGCTGGAATCGGCAGGGACCGGCTCCGGGACACTGGTCTGCCTGCCGGACGCCTGCGCCCGGGCGGACGTCGACACCGCACTCGCGGCGGCCAAGGCTGCCGTCACCGGCGACCACGACCGCAGGTTCGTCCTGGTCCAGCACGGCCGGGGCGCCGCGGGGCTCGCCAAGACCCTCCATCTGGAGGCGCCCCACCTGCGCACCACCGTCGTCCACACCCCGCCCGGGCCCGGTCTCGTCGAACGCGTCGTGGCCGAGACGGCGGCCACCACCCGGTTCAGCGAGGTGCACTACGACGCACACGGCGTACGCCGGGTGCCCACCCTGCGCGCCCTGCCCGTCGCCCCCGAGCACACCGACCGACCGCTGGACACCTCGGACGTGCTCCTGGTGACGGGAGGAGGCAAAGGGATCTCGGCGGAATGCGCCCTCGCCGTCGCCCTGGACAGCGGGGCGAAACTGGCGGTCCTGGGCCGCTCCGACCCGGCCGCCGACCGCGAACTCGCCGACAACCTCCGGCGGATGGCCGACAGCGGTGTCACCGTGCACTACGCGCGGGCCGACGTCACCGACACCGGCCAGGTCGAGCGAGCCGTCGCCGAACTCACCGGGGCCCTGGGCCCCGTCACCGGTCTGCTGCACGGAGCGGGCCGCAACGTCCCCGCCGCCCTGACCGCGCTCGACACCGAGGCGCTGCACGACACCTTCGCCCCCAAGGTCGACGGACTGCGCAACGTGCTCGACGCACTCGACCCCGGCCGGCTCAAGCTGCTGGTCGCCTTCGGCAGCATCATCGGCCGCGCCGGGCTGCGCGGCGAAGCCCACTACGCCACCGCCAACGAATGGCTCGCCGACCTCGCCGAGGACATCGCACGGACCCACCCCCACATCCGGGTGCGCTGCGCGGAGTGGTCCGTGTGGTCCGGCGTCGGCATGGGGGAGCGGCTCTCCGTCGTCGAGACCCTGACGCGCGAGGGCATCGTCCCGGTCTCGCCCGACCGCGGCGTGGAGATCCTGCTGCGCCTCATCGGCGACCCCGACGCCCCCGTCGTCACCGTCATCAGCGGACGCACCGAGGGCATCGGCACCGTACGGCGCGACCTGCCGCCGCTGCCGCTGCTGCGCTTCCTCGGCAACCCGCTGGTGCGCTACCACGGGGTCGAACTCGTCACCGAGGTCGAACTCAACGCGGGCACCGACCCGTACCTCGCCGACCACCTCCTCGACGGCAACCTGCTCCTGCCGGCCGTGCTCGGTCTGGAGGCGATGACCCAGGTCGCCTCCGCGCTCCTCGGCACCGAGGACACACCCGTCATCGAGGACGCCAGGTTCCTGCGGCCCGTGGTCGTCCCGCCGAACGGCAGCACCCGTGTCCGGATCGCCGCGACCGTCACCGCCCCCGGCACCGTCGCCGTCGCGGTCCACGCCGAGGACACCGGATTCGCCGCCGAGCACTTCCGCGCCCGGCTGGTCTTCCCCGGCACACCCATCGCCGAGGGGGCACCGCACCAGGTCCCGGCCGGGGTGCCGCCCGCCGCCCTGGACCCGGCCGCGGACCTGTACGGGGACGTCCTGTTCCAGGGCGCCCGCTTCCGGCGCCTGCGCCGCTTCCACCGGGCCGCCGCCCGGCACGTGGACGCGGACGTGGCGGTGCGGAGCGGACCGGGGGACTGGTTCGCCGGATTCCTCCCCGGAACCCTGCTCCTCGCCGATCCGGGCATGCGCGACGCGCTCATGCACGGCAACCAGGTGTGCGTCCCCGACGCCACACTGCTGCCGTCCGGTGTGGAGCGCATCCAGCCGCTCGGCGCCCGCGAGGACGTCCCCGACGAGCTGCGCTACAGCGCCGTGGAGCGCGGCAGGGACGGCGACACGTACGTGTACGACGTCGTGGTCCGGGACGCCGACGGCACACCGGTCGAGCGCTGGGACGGGCTCACCCTGCACGCCGTGCGCAAGGGCGACGGGGCGGGGCCGTGGACGGCGCCCCTGCTCGGCCCGTACCTGGAACGCGCGCTGGAGGAGGTCACCGGGGCGCACGTGTCCGTCGCCGTCCACCCGCACGGCGAGCGGCCCGCCGGATCGGTCGAGGAACGCCGCGCCCACACCCGGACCGCGGCCGCCCAGGCCGCCGGGGCACCGGTGACGGTGCGCCACCGCCCCGACGGGCGGCCGGAGCTGGACTCCGGGCGGCGGCTGTCCGCCTCGCACGGCCTCGGGGTGACCGTGGCCGCCGTCGCCGACACGGCCGTCGCCTGCGACATCGAGGCGGTCTGCATGCGCTCCGCCGATGACTGGGACTCCCTGCTCGGCGAGCACGCGGCCGCCGCCGCACTCGTCGCCAGGCAGACCGGCGAGGCCCCCGACACCGCGGCCACCCGGGTGTGGAGCGCGGCCGAATGCCTCAGGAAGGCGGGCATCCTCTCGGGCACCCGGCTGACGGTCGAACCGGGCCGCAAGGACGCGTGGGTGGTCCTCACCGCCGGTGACCTGCGGATCGCGACCTTCGTCACCGCGCTGCGCAACGCGCTGGAGCCCGCCGTCCTCGCGTTCCTGACTCTTCCCGAATCGCATGACGAAGGGCGGTCCTAGACCATGCCGGAAGACTACTTCGAGTACCAGCACACCGTCGGGTTCGAGGACACCAACCTCGTCGGCAACGTGTACTACGTCAACTACCTGCGCTGGCAGGGGCGCTGCCGCGAACTGTTCCTCAAGCGGAAGGCGCCCGGCGTCCTCGCCGACATCCAGCGCGACCTGAAGCTGTTCACGCTGAAGGTCGACTGCGAGTTCTTCGCCGAGATCACCGCCTTCGACGAGCTCTCCATCCGGATGCGCCTGTCCGAACTCGGCCAGACCCAGCTCGAATTCACCTTCGACTACGTGAAGGTGGCGGAGGACGGGGCGGAGACCCTGGTGGCCCGCGGGCGCCAGCGCATCGCCTGCATGCGGGGGCCGAACACGGCCACCGTGCCCTCCCTCATCCCCGAGGACCTGGCCCGCGCCCTGGAGCCCTACACGGTGACCGGACGACAGCTGACCGGGCGGCCGGCATGAGCGCCCCGCCCGCCCGCCCGGCCGTCCACCCCCCGTCCCGCCCGGCCGCGACACCGCCCGACGCGACCGGGGCGGGGGAGGAACGGCGGCTGCGCCGGGCCTTCGGCTCCTTCCCCACGGGGGTGACGGTGGTGACCGTGGGCGGCGACGTCCCCCGGGGGATGACCGCCAACTCCTTCACGTCCGTCTCCCTCGACCCGCCCCTCGTCCTGGTCTGCGTCGCCGAGGAGGCACGGATGCGGAGCAGTCTCGCCGCCGCCCCCGTCTTCGCCGTCTCGGTGCTCGGGGCGGACCAGGAACACGTCGCCCGGCACTTCGCCGACCGGTCCCGGCCGCCGGGCGCCGGCCAGTTCGACGCCGTCGACTGGTTCCCCGGGCCGGTGACCGGTGCTCCGGTCCTCGCCGGGGCCGCGGCCCACTTCGAATGCCGTGCCTGGCGCACCTACGACGGCGGCGACCACATCCTCCACGTCGGCAGGGTGCTGGCCTGGGAGGAGAACCCGGACCGGGACGCACTGCTGTTCCACCGGGGCCGCCTCGGCCGCCTCGGAGGGTCCGGCCGGAGCCCGGAGGCCGTCGCATGACCGGCGGGGCGGCCTCGCCGCCGCTGTGGGCCCTGCCCGGGCTGCTGCGCAAACTGGCGGTGGACCGGCTCGGGATGATGCGCGACGCCGCCGAACTCGACGACGTCGTACGGGTCTCCATGGGGCCCAGGAAGATGTTCATCTTCAACCACCCCGACCACGCCAAGCACGTCCTCGCGGACAACAGCGACAACTACCACAAGGGCATCGGCCTCGTGCAGGCCCGGCGCATCCTCGGGGACGGGCTGCTCACCAGCGAGGGCGACATCTGGCGCGCCCGGCGCAGGACGGTCCAGCCCGCGTTCAGGCCGGGCCGGATCGCGGCGCAGGCGGACGTCGTCGCCGAGGAGGCGGTGGCCCTGGTGGCCACGCTCGCGAAGGCCGCGGGCGGGCCCGCCGTCGTCGACGTCCTGCACGAGGTCACCGGCCTCACGCTCGGCGTCCTCGGCCGTACCCTGCTCGACTCCGACCTGTCCGCGCACGACTCGATCGCCCACGCCTTCGAGGCCGTCCAGGACCAGGCAATGTTCGAGATGGTCACGCAGGACCTCGTCCCCGACTGGGTCCCGCTGGCCCGGCAGCGCCGCTTCCGCCGCGCCGAGGCGGAACTCTCCCGCGTCGTCGAGGCCCTGGTCGCCCGGCGCTCGGAACGGATGCGCTCCGAGGGGGACGGCGACGACGCCCTGTCCCGGATGATCGCGGCGGCGTCGCGCGTCGAGGACCCGCGGGCCGGCCGGCGGCAGTTGAGGGAGGAGCTGATCACGCTGCTCCTTGCCGGTCACGAGACGACCGCCAGCACCCTCGGCTGGACACTGCACCTGCTGGAACGTCACCCCGGCGCCCGGGACCGGGTCCGGGAGGAGGCCCGGCGGGTGTTGGGGGACCGGCCGCCCGGCATGGAGGACCTGCACCGGCTCACGTACACCACGCAGGTCGTGCAGGAGGCGATGCGGCTCTATCCGCCGGTGTGGATCCTGCCGAGGATCGCCCGGGCCGACGACGTGGTCGGCGGCCACCCGGTGCCCGCCGGCGCCGATGTGCTCGTCTGCCCGTACACCCTGCACCGGCACCCCCGGCTGTGGGAGCGTCCCGAGCGGTTCGATCCCGACCGCTTCGACGCGCGGCGGGTGGCGCGCAGGCCCCGCTACGCGTACATCCCGTTCGGCGCGGGCCCGCGTTTCTGCGTCGGCAGCAACCTCGGGATGATGGAGGCGGTGTTCGTGACCGCGCTGGTCACCCGTGACCTGGACCTGCGGGCCGTGCCCGGGTACGAGGCGGTCGCCGAACCCATGATGTCCCTGCGTCTGGGCGGCGGCCTTCCCATGACCGTCGCACGGGCCCGGTAGGACAGGGGCCCGGCCCGGTGCGTAGGTGCCGCCGCAGGTGGAGAGGGGGCCGGGCCGAGGGCCGCCCCCTCTCCGTGCCGGTGTGCGTGCGATCGACGGTTCCCGCACGGTGTCTGTGCGGTCTGTGCGGTCTGTGCGGTCGGCGCACGGCGCGCGCCGCTCAGCTCGCGACCGCCGCCATCGCCGCGGTGCGCATGTCGAGCAGGGCCATCAGGACCGGCGGATCCAGCGCGGCGAGCGGGCGCAGGGTGATGTCCGCCGGCAGCAGGAGCGTGTCGGTGTCCGCGGTGACCGGTCCGTAGTGGCCGACGGACACGGCCTGGGCGTCGGCCGTTCCGGAGGGGACGTCCTCGGCCCCGTACGGCACGGAGTGGACCAGGACGTGCCAGGTGCCCTCCGGGATGTCGCGCAGCTCGAAGGCGCCGGGGCTGTCCAGGACCAGGCAGCGGGCGGGCCTGCCCTGCGGTACGGGCTTGGGGAAGAGCCCCACGAAGCAGTAGCCGGGTCTGCGGTCCGGGGAGAGGTGTATGCGGCCGCGCAGGACGGTGCCGGTGGGGGAGGCGGCGTCCAGGGCCTCCAGTTCGGAGGCGAAGCCGCCCAGTTCCCGGAACATGCTGGGGGACACCCCCACACAGGACTTGAAGCGGGAGCTGAACGTCCCGACGCTGCTGTAGCCGACCTGGCTGCTGATGTCCGCGACGCTGAATTCGGTCTCCATGAGGAGCCGTTTCGCCTCCTGGAGGCGCAGTGCGGAGAGGAAGCGGCCCGGAGAGGTCCCGGTGACGTCGCGGAAGATCCGGGTGAAGTGGAACTTGCTGAACATGGCGGTGCGCGCCATGTCGTCGATGGTGATTTCCTGGCCCAGGTTGACGTGCATGTCGTCGATAACCCGGCGTACGGCCCGCTCGATGGAAGTGGTGGTCACCGTGTCTCCTGGTTGATGGATGGTTGTCGATGTCGGGATTCCGAAGCGGCTTTCGTTCCCGAAGCGGCGGACCGATCGCTGAACCGTCGTCGGGACAGATCCTCGGCGAACCTTTTCCACGTGTCGGAACACTGCAGGGCGAGTTCCGCCACCGTGTCGGTGTTGTGGGACGGTACGGCTGCCGCCACGCTTCGCCAGGCGTCGTCCGTCACGAAATGCGTGTGGATCCAGCGGACGAAGGCGCGGCCGTTCTCGGAATGCCGGAGCGAGGGGTCGCCGGCGAGTTTGCGCAGGGTTTCGAACGAGGCCCGGGTGCGGGCCGAGTGCATCGGGGCCTCCGGCCGTCGTAACGAACTCGGCCCGGCCCGGGGGGTGGGCGCGGCGGGCGACGCGGAGGCGGTGGGGACCGGTGGGGTCCGGGGGTCTGCGGGCCGGTCCGTGGAGCGGCGGCCGGCCGGCACCGGGGTCTCGCCGCGCAGCAACCGCTGACGTACGTCGTGCGCCGTGCCCAGGGACAGCCCGGTCCGGGCGACGACGGTCCGCAGCGGCAGCCCGGGGCTGTTGGTGAGGAGTTCCGCGGCGTGCAGGCGCTCGGCGGTGCGGTCCAGGGGGTGGGCCCTGCCGTCGCTGCCCAGGCGCACGTTCACGCGCGGAGAATCCCCGGTTGAACGACGCACCGCGGCCACGGTCTTGGCGTCGAGGCCGACGCACGAGGAGACGGCGCGGTCCGACAGCTTCGGGTGGGAGGCGAGGATACGGATCGCCGCGGCCTTGCGCTCGGTTCCCGACAGCGGCAGGCCGTGCGACACATTGGCGGCGACCGCCCTGAGGAAGAGTTCCGCTTCGGCGCCGTCGAAATACTGGACGTCCACCGTGTCCTGCCCGAGGATTCCGGCTGCCGCGATTCTGTGCATTCCGTCGATCACGCGTCGGGTGGAGCGGTGGACGAGAATGGGGGGCAGTGTCTCGTATATCTCGCAGAGTCGCTGCACATGGTCGTCGTCCAGGCCGTTGAGCCGCGGTGAATCTGCTGGGAGGAGGCTGTCGACCCTGACCCTGTCAATGAAATGGGCGGGTAACTGAAGGGTTCTGTCGGTGTTTTCCAACGTTCTCCCCCGTGTGTTCAAGGCGGCCTGTCCAGTTGTCCCGAATTCCGCGTCGGAACGTCTGATTGCGCGTTCTCTCTACACGTTCGAATGAAGCGTACCGGCCCCTCCGTTTCTTCTTGAAACTCTGCGCGCGCGATGTTTCGACTCCGGTTAGTTGCTTGAAGAGACTCACTGTGTTCGCTGAACCCACCTGCTTAGTTGCTTGAAAAGACTCAGCGGTCCTAACTTTCTTACGTGCCGGTCGGCACCCCCACGAATCCCACTCACGGAGGCCGAGTTGCCCGACAACGACGTACGAGAGGAACCGCGGAACGACGAGCGGAAGGAATCGCGGAACGGCGAACCGGAGGCCCACGGACCGGAGACCCGGACGGACGAGCGGGAGACCCTGACGCTGGAGGCGTACGCGGACACCATCGTCCCGGGGGAGAAACGGTGGCCCGGCGACCGGGCCGTCGCCGGCGCGGCCGAGGGCGGCGGAGCCGTCGCCGCCGGTGCGCTGGAACTGCTGCGCTGGGACGCGACCGGGATCTCCGAGGGGCTCGGCGACCTCGCCCGCCTGGTCAACGACCACGCCGAGGTCTACGCCATGGAGAACGGCCTCGCCCCGGACGGGGACGTCCCGCCCTTCGTCGCCCTGGACTTCGCCGACCGCACCGCGCTGATCCAGCGGCTGACCCGGCCCGGCCACCCCGAGAAGGACTTCTGGGTCCTGCTGTCCCTCTTCTGCAACATGGCCTTCGACTCGGCCGCCCACCTGCACACCGTCGAGGCGCTGCGGGACGGGCACCCGGGACTCGCCGCGATGGGCATCACACAGCCCGACGCGGACGGGCTCTGGCGCTTCGACTCCTTCGGCTACGGCCGTCCCCTCGCACGTCTGCATCCCGACACCACACCCTCAGGGAGTCCGGCATGAGCGGCAGCACCGTCGAGCGCACCGACGTCCTGGTGATCGGCAGCGGCTTCGGCGGAGCGATCGCCGCCTATCACCTGGCCGCCGGGGGCGCCGATGTCACCGTCCTGGAACGTGGCCCGTGGCTGAAGGACCAGGACTTCGAGCACGACTACAAACTCGGCTCCTCCTACACCCGGGTCTTCGACTTCGTCGTGGGCGACGGGATGAGCGTCCTGGGCGGCAACTGCGTCGGCGGCGGCAGCGTCGTCTACTTCGCCGCGATGCCCCGGGCCCCCCGCTTCGTCTTCGACCGGCGCGGCGGCATCGGCCGCCGGATGTGGCCCGAGGCGGTCAGCCGGGACACCCTCGACCCCTGGTACGACCGCATCGAGGAGTCCCTGTCCGTCACCAAGCAGCAGTGGAGCGACGTCAGTTACGCCGGAGGGCTGTGGGCCGCGGCCTGCGACCACGCCGGCCGCACCGCCAACCCGCTCGCCGTGGCCATCGACAACTCCAGGTGCACCAACTGCAACTGGATGATGGCCGGTTGCCGCTTCGGGGCCAAGCAGTCGCTGACCGTCAACTACCTGCCCGCGGCCGTCGCCCACGGCGCCGAGATCCGTCCCCTGCACGAGGTGCAGTACCTCTCGCGCACCTCGGACGGCTCCTACCGGGTGCACTACAACATCGTCGACGACGAGGACTACCGTCTCCGCTCCGGAAGCGGGGTCATCGAGGCCAAGATCGTGGTCATGGCCGCCGGAGCCGGAGCCACCCCGGTGATCCTCCAGCGCAGCGAGGCCGCGCTCGGCACCATGCCGCACGCCGTCGGCCGCTACTTCTCCGGCAACGGGGAACGCCTCAACACGGCCATCCTCAACGAGGACAAGGTGGCCGAGCTCCTCGGGCTGAGCCGGGGGGAGGGCCTCGCCTACGCGGCCAACCAGATCGGCAAGGGCCCCACCGTCGCGAGCTGGGACCGCCTGGACGGATCGCTCCCCGAGTACTCCCGCTACTCGCTGGAACAGCTCTACTTCCCGCCCGGCCTCGGCACGATCCTCGCCCAGGTGCCCGACGCCCACGGCCCCTCCTGGTTCGGGACGGAGAAGAAGGAGATCCTCAAGCGCTGGAAGTCCTGGCTGACCATCTTCTCGATGACGGAGGACGACAACGAGGGTGTCTTCGGGCCGCCGCCGGCCACCGGCAACGCCCACCGCATCTCCCAGCAGATGCTCGGCCGCGGCAACCTCAGGTACGTCCCCACCGAGAACACCCTGCACGGGTGGGCCCAGTCGGACGCCGAGGTCAAGGAGATCATGGAGAAGGACGGGCTGGCCCGCGTCATGCCGTGGACCAACGACCTGGTCGGCGCGTACACCGTGCACCCGTTGGCGTCCTGCCGGATGGGGGACGACCCGCACACCTCGGCCCTGGACGACCGCAACGAACTCCGCGACCACCCGGGCATCTTCGTCACCGACGGCTCCGCCGTCCCCGGCGCGCTCACCGTGAACCCGGCCATGACCATCGCCGCCCTCGCGGAACGCGCCGTCCCCGGCATCGTCCACGCCGCACGGAGCAGGGGAGTGGACGTCACCTACGGCGCTCCCGCGCCCGACGGCTCGCGCAGCGGCCGCCGCAGGGTCCTGCCCCTGGTCCCGGCCCTGACCGGCTCCTGAGCCGGATCGCGCCACCCCGCAGGGCCCTTGCCCCGGTCCCGGCCCTGGTTCTGTGCCTGGTCCCGGCCCTGACCGGCTCCTGAGCCGGATCGCACCACCCCGCGTACGCCGTCCGGTGAGTTGCTTCACGAAACCAGTCATTCGCGTGCGGCCCCGCCGTCCGACCCGCACCCCCAGGAGGTGCCCTCCATGCGCACCCTGATCAGAGCGGCCCTGCGCCAGTCACTCGGCGACATCCGCCACATCACCCCCGTCGCCCCGACCGCCGCCCGCGGCCCCGTCGCCCGCGTGTACCACGAGGCCGAGCGCGACTTCGGTCTCCTCGCGCCGCCCCTGGTCCTGCACTCGCCCGCCCCGACCGCGCTCGCGGCGAGCTGGCTGCTGCTGCGCGAGACGCTCCTGGTACCCGGTCACGTCGACCGCGCGCTCAAGGAGGCCGTCGCCACCGCCGTCTCGCGGGCCAACACCTGCCCGTACTGCGTCGAGATCCACCAGGCGAAACTCGACACGCTGCCCACCGCCGACGACGGCGAACGCGCCGATGTCCTCGCCTGGTTCGAGGGCGAACCCGGCCGCGTCGCCGACCGTGACATCCCCGAACTCGCGGGCGTCGCCACCACCTTCCACTACCTCAACCGCATGGCCGGGCTGTTCCTGCCCGCCTCGCCCCTGCCACGGCAGGCCCCGCGGGCCGTCCGCGACCCGATGCTGCGCATGGTCGCCCGGTCCATGCGCCCCACGGCCCGCGGCCCGCTGCTGCCCGGGGCCTCGCTCGACCTGCTGCCCCCGGCCCCGCTGCCCGCGGACCTCGCCTGGGCCGCGGAACGTCCCGCCGTCGCCGGGGCCCTGGCGCGGTCCGCCGCCGCACTCGACGCCGCCGTCGCCCCGTGGCTGGCACAACCCGTCGGGCACACCGTGGACCGGCACATCGAACGGTACGACGGCACCGCCCCCGGACCGGGCCGCGCCTGGCTCACCGAGGCACTCGCCGCACTGCCGCCGGACCGACCGCTGCCGGGGCAGCGCCCGGTCGCCGCTCTCGCCCTGCTGACCGCCCTCGCCCCGTACCGGATCACGGACGACGACATCCGGGCCTTCCGGGCCGTGCGCCCCACCGACCGCGACCTCGTCGAGCTCACCTCATGGGCCGCGCTGCGCGCCGCCCGTCACCTCGGAACCCGCCTCGCCGCACCCGCCCACCAGACCGTTCCGTCGAACGGCCCGACCACCAGGAGCTGACCATGACCACCACCGCCCCCGCCCCCGTCCTCGATCACGATCTCGCCCGCGCGCTCGACGCCGTCCTCAAGGACCTCGCGACCGACATCGAGGAGACCGCACGGCTCGTCAATGACCTCGACGAAGCGGCCTGGGCCACGCCGACGCCCGCCCCCGGCTGGAGCGTCGCCGACCAGATCGCCCACCTGACCTTCATCTTCCATCTCGCGGGCACCGCCGCGGCCGACCCGGAGGCATTCAAGGCCATCGCCGCGGGCGCCGCCCACGACTTCGACGGATCGGTCAACGCGGCGCTGGAACAGTTCAACGCCTTCCCGCCCGCCGTACTGCTGGCCCGGTTCCGGGCCCTGGGCGAAACGTCCGTCGCGGCCCTCGCCGCGGTCCCCGCCGACCAGGTCGTCCCGTGGCTGGTCAACCCGCTGCCGCCGACCGTGCTCGCCTCCGCCGGGATCATGGAGCTCTTCGGGCACGGGCAGGACATCGCCGACGCGCTCGGCGTGCGGCGCGAGCCCACCGAGCGGCTTCGGCACCTCGTCCGGTTCGCCGTCCTCACTCGCGACTTCGGCTATCTCTCCCACGGACTCACCCCGCCGCCCGAGCCGTTCCGCTTCGAGCTCACCGCACCCTCCGGAGAGATCTGGGCCTTCGGCCCCGAGGACGCCGCACAGCGCATCACCGGCCCCGCCCACGACTTCTGCCTGCTGGTCACCCGACGGCGCCACCGGGACGACCTCGCCCTCACCGCGACCGGCGCGGAGGCCGACCGGTGGCTCGGCATCGCCCAGGCCTACCGCGGCCCCGCGGGCGAGGGGCGCAGGCCCGGCCAGTTCGCCCACCGGCACTGATGTCCCGACGGAGAGGGGCCGCCACCGGGACGCCCTCCCGGCGCCACACCGCCCCACGACCCCGACGTCGACCCCGACATCGGCACCGCCCCCCACACAGACCCGGCCGCCGGCCCCGGGGCCCACCAGGAGGAGCGTCCATGGCCACCCCCACCACCCTGCGCACCGCGACCGTGATCGGATGCGGCACCCGCGGCCTCGCCGTCGCGTTCGCGCTGCGCGGGGCCGGGGTCGAGGTACACCTGCTCGACACGGACCCACGCGTCGTCGCCCGTGCCCAGGAACTCGGCGCCGGCGGTCTCCGGCCGCCGGGCCTCCCGGCGGCCGACGTGGTCGTGGTCGCCACCCCCGCCGCCACCGTCGTCGACGTCCTGTACGAGGCACAGGCGCGGGGACTCGGCCGCGCGTACACCGACATCGCCGCGACGGACACCAAGGAGGCCATCGGGGCGGAGGCCCGACTACGGGGCTGCGACCTGCTCGGCTACGTACCGGGCAACCCGCTGATCGACCCGGATCACGTGCCCCACCGGCCCACGACCGCCGCGGACGGCCCGTTCACCGGCCGCACCTGGATTCTGTGCCCCTACGAGGACGGCGACCCGGCGGCCACCGCGGCGGTCGACGCCCTCCTACGACTCTGCGGGGCCCACCGCCGCGACCTCACCCCCGCGCAGCACGACCGCGCCGTCGCCGCCCCCGCGCACACACCGGCCCCGGTCGCCACCGCGCCCACCGGGCCCCGCACGGGGGCGACCCCGCCGTCCGGCCTCGCACGGGCCGACCCGTGCGAACCGGACCGATCAAGCCGCTTTGACCAGCACGATCCGGCCTCGACGACCGGGCCGGGACAGCTGAGCAACCGCGGAGATGACCTGCCTCCGGGACCGCTCGGACCATGAAACGCGAATCGCCCCCCAGCGCCTTGGCGGGGTGGCGGCGGGGGAGGCCCCCGCCGCGGACTCACCGGGATGAGGTGCTGAGCAGTGACCGTCGACATCGCACAGAGCAGCGCGCGCAGCGTTGCCACCATCTACAACTCCGCCGTCGCGGCCTTCGCGATCTCCGCGGCATGGGAGATCGGGGCCCTCGACGAGCTGTACCGCGACCGGGTGCTCGACACCGCGGAGTTCGCCGAGCGCAACGACCTCGACGTGCTGTCGACGACCGGTCTGTTCCGGGCCATGGCCTCCGTCGGACTCGTACGGCGCGAGAACACCACCGTCACCGCCCTGCCCCGCTTCGACGTGATGTACCGCAACAAGTCGTTCTTCCACTGGCTGGGCCGGGGCAGCGCCGAACTCTTCCAGCAGATCCCGCGCGTGCTGTGCAACGAGAACCGCCAGGGCGACTACTACCGCCGGGACCCGGCCGCCATCGCCTTCGCCTGCCGGGAGATCGACGAGGTCACCTACGCCCCGACGTTCTGGAACGCCGTGGAGAACCTCGACTTCGCCGTCACCCGCGTCGCCGACCTGGGCTGCGGCAGCGGCGGCCGGCTCATGGACCTCCTGCGGCACTTCCCCGACGCCTCCGGGATCGGTGTCGACATCGCCGCGCCCTCGCTCGACGTGGCCCGCAAGGAGGCCGCCGAGGCCGGGCTCTCGGACCGCACCGAGTTCGTCCGGGGCGACGTGCTGCGCCTGGAACCGCACCCCGGTTTCGACGGGGTCGAGTTGGTCACCTGTTTCATGATGGGCCACGACTTCTGGCCCCGGGACAGGTGCGTCGCCACCCTGCGGCGCCTGAGGGAGGTCTTCCCGGCGGCCCGACGTCTGCTGATCGGTGACGCCACACGCACCTCCGTCCCGGACACCGAACTGCCCGTCTTCACCCTCGGCTTCGAGCTCGGTCACGATCTGATGGGCACCTTCCTGCCGCGCATCGAGGACTGGGAGTCGGTCTTCGAGGAGGGCGGCTGGGAGCTGATCCGCACCAACAGGATCGAGATGACGGTCGGAGAGGTCATCTTCGAACTCGCCTGACCGCCCGCCCGCACGCCCCCGATCGCACGCCCCCGGCCGTCGTCCTGTCGGCCGGACGCCGCTCCCACTCCGTGGCCCTCCGAACCCGGGAGTCCCGATGAGCACTCTTGTGGCCGCAGTGGCCGCCGCCCTCGCCGCCGACGGCGTACGTCACGCCTTCGGCCTCGTCGGCGGCGGCAACGTCCTGGCCGCCGCCGCCCTCACCGCGTCCGGAATCCACTACACCGCCGCCCGTCACGAGGGCGGCGCGATGGGCATGGCCGACGCCTACTTCCGGGCGACGGGCGAGGTCGCGGTGTGCACCACCACGCACGGACCGGGCATCGCCAACACGGCCACCGCGCTCGCCGAGGCCGCCAAGAACCGCAGCGCCGTGCTGCTGCTCAGCGGCGACGCGCCGCTCGCCGGACCGCGAGCGCACGACATCGACCAGAGCGCCCTGGTCACCGCCCTCGGCGCGCCCGTCGTGCGACTCACCGATCCCGGTACGGCCGCGGTCCGTGTCCGTGCCGCGCTGGACACCGCGCGGTCACGGCAGCGCCCCGTCGTCGTCCTCCTGCCGAACGACCTCCTCGACGCGCAGGCCGGCCCCACCACGTCCCACGCACCGTCACGGCCCGTGGCCGCCGCTCCCCGAGCCCCCTCGTCGCAAGAGACCGAGCGGCTCGCGGCACTCCTCGCCGGAGCGCGGCGGCCACTCCTGCTGGCGGGTGCCGGGGCCTGGCGCAGCGGGGCGGGCAAGGTGCTGCGGGACCTTGCCGACCGGGTCGGAGCCCTCTGCACGACGACGGTGATGGCCCACGGGCTGTTCGACGACAGCCCCTGGTCGTTGGGCATCTGCGGCGGTTTCTCCGCACCCGGCCCCGCCGAACTGATCGGGCGGGCCGACCTGGTGATGGCCTTCGGCACGAGTCTGGACACCTTCACCCTGCACGGCGGCCGACTGCTCGACCCGGCGGCCACCGTCGTCCGCGTCGATCTCGCCGACACACCCGCGCACCCCCGTGTGGACCTGGCGGTGGGAGGCGACGTCGCGACCGTCGCCGTACGGCTCCTCGACGCGCTCGACCGCCTCGACGGTCCCGCACCCGCACCCTGCGCGTCCCCGGCACCCTCCGCACTCGATACCGGATGGCGCTCCGCGGAGACCCGGGCCCTCGCGTCCGCCCGCTGGCACGACGTCCCGTACGAGGACGCCGGGACGGCGGACCGTATCGACCCGCGCACGCTCACCCGCGCGCTCGCCACCCTGCTCCCCGCGGAACACACCCTCGTTCTCGACGGCGGCCACTTCATCGGCTGGCCCGCCATGTACTGGTCCGTGCCCGACCCCGCCGCCATGGTGTTCACCGGTGCCGCGTTCCAGAGCATCGGGCTGGGGCTCTCCGGCGCCGTCGGAGCCGCGGTCGGACGGCCCGACCGGGTGACGGTCGCGGCGCTCGGCGACGGCGGCGCGCTGATGGGCCTGCCCGAGCTCGACACCCTGGTACGCACGGGCCGTTCCTGTCTGGTGGTGGTCTACGACGACGGTTCGTACGGTTTCGAGGAGCACATGTACGTTCCGCGCGGGGCCGACAGCTCCACCATGAGCTTCGCGGACACCGACTTCGCCGGTCTGGCCCGCGCCCTGGGCGCCGAAGCGGTCACCGTCCGCGAGGCCGCCGACCTGGCGGCCGTCGCCGCCTGGCGGGAGCGGGACTGCCCCGGCACCCTGCTGCTCGACTGCAAGATCGTGCGCCGGGTGATCGCCCCCTACCTGGCAGACCTCCTCGCCGGCCACTGACCCGGGACGCACGGCGCCCCGACGGCTCCGGAGGCCCGGCGGCTCCGGGGCCCGAGACATCCTGAGCTTCCTTCAACCCAAACGAAATCGACCGAACCGGTCTGAAGTGTTCCGAAGTGGCTCGACGGCCGCGGGACCCCTCCGGGAGTCCCGCGGCCGTCTCCGTGCTCGGTGACGTGCCGTCAGTCGCCGAGCAGGTTCTTGCGTCCCTCGCGCAGGGCGTCGAACGAGGACAGGTCGGGCACCGTCCAGCCGTCGAGGTCGTACTCCGACAGGCACTTGTCGACAAGTGCCTTGTAGTCGTCCATCTGACCGCTCGCGGTCTGCGCGAACAGCAGCTCCACACGGGTGTTCTCGTGGTTCCCCGCGTAGTTGCGCTCGTACAGCTCGTGCCGGCCGCCGAACTCGCTGCCCACCGCGTCCCAGAGCAGCTTGAGCACCTTGACCCGCTCGACGGAGCCGATGCCGTTCGATCCCCGGACGTACTTGTCGAGATAGGGCCGGATCTCCGGGTTCTTGAAGTCGTCGGCGCTGGAGTTGAGATAGATCAGCCCGCTCGCCACGTCCTGCTGGATGATCTCCTTGACCCTCGGGTAGCCGATCTGCATGAACCAGCGGTACGCCATGCCGTACTGCGGGTTGGGCAGCACGGCACCGCCCCGCCACTCGACGGGATTGCGGGCGGCGGCGTCCGACAGCCCCCAGAAGAGGTTCCGCCAGGCCAGCACCTCGCCCAGCCGCGTCTGCACACCGCGGAAGTCCTGCGTGCCGGTGATCTCCAGCGCCTTGGCCAGGGCCCCCGCGATGAACTCCAGCTTCACCGCCAGCCGGGTGCAGCCGTGGAAGGTGAACCGCTCCATGAAACCGGAGTGCGAGGAGAACATCTGGATCTTCGCCATGTCCCCGTAGATGAAGACGTCCTCCCACGGGATGAGGACCTTGTCCATGACGAGGATCGTGTCGTTCTCGTCCAGACGCGAGGACAGCGGGTAGTCGAACGGGCTGCCCATCACCGCCGACGTGGCGGTGTACGAGGGGCGGCAGATCAGCTTCACCCCGGGCGCACCGGTCGGCACCGTCGCCACCAGCGCGAACTCCTTCTTCTTGACCGGCAGCCCGTAGTGCGCGATGAAGTTGTGGTGGGTGAGCGCGGACCCGGTGGCCACCACCTTCGCGCCGCTCACCACCAGGCCCGCGTCGGTCTCCTTCTCCACGTGCACGAAGACGTCCGCCACCTCGTCCGGCGGCAGACTGCGGTCCACCGGCGGGTGCACGATCGCGTGGTTCCAGTAGAGGACCTTCTCCTGCGACTCGCGGTACCAGCGCCTGGCGTTCTCCTCGAACGGCGCGTAGAAGTCGGCGTTGGCGCCGAGCGTGCCGAGGAACGCCGCCTTGTAGTCGGGGCTGCGCCCCATCCAGCCATAACTCATGCGCGACCAGGCGGCGATCGCCCGCTGGTCGGCGACCAGGTCCTCGGCGCTGCGCGGGGTGGTGAAGAAACGGTGGGTGAAGCCCCCGCTGCCGGTGTCGGTCCGGGTGGTGAGCACGTCGCGGGTCGCCGGGTCGTGCAGGGCGTCGTAGAGCCGCGCGGTCATCCGCACCGGGTTGTGGAAGGCGGGGTGCGTGGTGACGTCCTTGACCCGTTCGCCGTACAGGAAGACCTGCCGGTCGTCACGGAGGCTCTCGACGTACTCGTCACCGGTGAGCGGCCGGCTGCCCGGAACCCGGGCGTTCCCTTCGTCGGCGGAGCGGTGCTGGTCGGTCATGTGCCCCTCTTCCTGAAGTCCTCGGAGTCCGGCGAACCCGGCCGCACCCACGCGCACGGCCCGACCGCACACGTGCCACGGACCGGCCGGGCCCACCGTGCGGCGCACCGGTCGGGCACGCGTGGCACGCGCCGTCCGGACATGTCCGCCGCGTACCGGTCGGGCATGTGCGCCGCGTACGGACCGAGACCATTCCGTGTGCCGTCCGCGCCGGTCGGAAGCGTGCGGTGAAACCCGCCTCGGTCCCGCCGGGAACCCGACGTGCCGACCGGACCGTCATCGTGGCAGCCGACGGGCAGCCGGGTCTTCTCCTCACGTGCCACACCTCACGGAGCGCCGGTCGGCCGACCGGCCGGCGGATGACGGTTTCGGCGGTCATGCGGACCTGCCCGGGGGCTCGCCAACAGCGCAATCCAAAAGGTGCCGCGCCCCGTGCGCCGGTGTGACGGTCTCTCCAGCACGGCCCGCTCTGTCTCCCGCGACGTCCAGGAGGACACCGATGCTCACCGCCGACATCCCCACCCGTGCCCAACTCGTGCAGCGAGCCGCCGAGTTGGCACCCCTTCTGAAGAAGAACGCCGCACAGGCGGAGCAGGACCGGCGGCTCCAGGACGAGACGATCGAGGCCCTGGGGGATGCGGGCCTCTTCAAGCTCCGCGTTCCCAAGCGCTACGGCGGATACGAGGCCGACACCCGCACGCTCGTCGACGTGGCGGCCGAACTGGGCCGCGCCGACGGAGCCGCCGCCTGGACCGCCGCCGTGTACTGGATTCCCACCTGGATGACCTGCCTGTTCCCCGACAGCGTCCAGGAGGAGGTGTTCGCCACCCCCGACGTCCGTATCTGCGGCACTCTCAGCCCCTCGGCGCTGGCCACGCCCGCCCCGGGCGGCATCACCGTCAACGGGAAGTGGGGTTTCATCAGCGGAGCCCACCACAGCCACTGGCAGGAGGTCATCGCCGTCCTCCAGAGCCCGGACGGTCCTCCGCAGCCGGTCATGGCCCTCGTCCCCATCGGTGACCTCCGGCTGATCGACGACTGGGACACCTCGGGCCTGTGTGGGACGGGCAGCGTCAGCACGGTCGCCCAGGACCTCTTCGTGCCGCAGGAGCGGGTGCTGCCGCTCGGCGCGATCCTCCAGGGACAGGGGGCCTCCGCGCTCAACGCGGACACGCCGGTCTACCGTTCCCCGCTGCTGCCCGTCGCCTCCGCCTCGTCCGTCGGTACCGCCCTCGGTCTCGCCCGGGCCGCCAAGGACGCCTTCTTCGAGCGGCTGCCCGGCCGTACGATCACCTACACCTCCTACGCCCAGCAGGCCGAGGCGCCCCTCACCCACCTCCAGGTCGCCGAAGCCACCTTCAGGACCGACCGGGCGGAGTTCCACGCACACCGCCTGACCTCCCTCGTCGACGGCAAGGGCGAGGCCGGGGAGCAGTGGTCGCTGGAGGAACGGGCCCGTGCGCGCGCCGACCTGGGCGCGGCGTGCAAGCTCGCCAAGGAGGCGGTGGACCTCCTGGCCTCCGCGAGCGGTGGGTCCTCCATCTACCGGGACGTTCCCATCCAGCGCGTGGTCCGCGACATCCAGGCCATCAACGTGCACGCCCTGATGAACCCGAGCACCAACACCGAGCTGTACGGCCGCGTTCTGTGCGGACAGGAGCCCAACACCCTCTACATCTGACCTGGCGTCAGAAACGCGCGCACGCTTCTGCCGCCGAAGCCGGCACAGCCATCGGCGCAATCCCGGGACCGGACCCGAACCGGACCCGGACCGGACCCGGACCGGACCCGGACCGGACCCGGACACAGACCTGGGAACAAGCGCGGTCACAAACCCGCGCGCAGGCGAGAACCAGGCTGCATCACAAACCTATCCACAAACCTCGCCGCAAACATCGCCTCAAACCCCACTGCAAACATCACCACAAACATCACTGCAAACTGTGCGACAAGCCCGACAGCAAACACGGATACACACCTCGCCGCACACATGCGCACCCACCTTGATCCGATCCCGGGAGCAGCCCCGGGACCGCCCCCGAACGAGGAGCAGACCACCATGACGACTCAGACCGCCCCCGCCGCCGTCGAGATTCCGGCCGAGGACAAGGCGGCCGTGGCCGCACTGCCCGGGCGCATCGTCGCCGCCTGGGCCGCGCACGACGCCGACGCGTTCGCCGAGGTCTTCACCCCCGACGGCACCATGATCCTCCCCGGTGTCTTCGAGCAGGGCCAGGACGCCGTCCGGACCTTCATGGCGAACGCCTTCGCCGGTCCGTTCAAGGGCACCCGGGTCACCGGCACCCCCGTCGACGTCCGCTTCGCCGACGCCGAGTCCGGCATCCTCATCACCCGCGGTGGCATCCTCGCCCCCGGCGAGACCGAGCCGAGCCCCGAGCGTGCCGTCCACGCCTCCTGGGTCGTGGTCAAGCGCGACGGCCAGTGGCTGCTCGCCGCGTACCAGAACAGCCCGCGCGACGCCGCCTGAACCCGGCCCGACACCCACACGACTCGAAGGAGGTGACCGCGATGGCCGTCCCGACCGGCGACCGCGCGGTGGTACTCGGCGGCAGCATGGCCGGCCTGCTGGCCGCACGGGTGCTCGCCGACACATATCGCGATGTCGTCATCGTGGAACGCGACGACATGTCCCCCGGCGCCGAAGCCCGCCGGGGCGTGCCCCAGGGCCGACACGTCCACGGCCTGCTCGCCCGGGGCCAGCAGATACTCGACGAACTGTTCCCCGGCTTCACCGAGGACGCCGTCGCCGCGGGCATTCCCACCGGCGACCTGGGCGAGCTGCGCTGGTACTTCAACGGCCGCCGCCTGCAACCGTCCACCACCGGTCTGGTCTGCGTCTCGGCGACCCGGCCCCTCCTGGAGAGCCGGGTACGGGCGCGCGTCGCCGAGGTCGAGAACGTCACCTTCAGGGACCTCCACGACATCGCCGGCCTGGTCACCGACGACGCCCGCACCACCGTGACGGGGGTCAGGGTGCAGAGCAGGCAGCCCGGTGCGGAGGAACGCGTCCTGGAGGCCGACCTCGTCGTCGACGCCACCGGTCGTGCCTCGCGCACCCCGGTGTGGCTGGAGGAACTCGGCTACGCGCGCCCCGAGGAGGAGCGCATCCAGATCGACCTCAGCTACACGACGCGACGGTTCCGCCTGCCCGACCCGTCGGTGCTGCGCGGCGACCTCTCCATCAACCCGGTGTCCTCGCCCAGCCACCCGCGCGGGGCGTTCCTCTCCCGCATCGAGGACGGCCTGATCGTGGTGTCCCTCACCGGGGTGCTGGGCGACAGCGCGCCCGTCGACCTCGAAGGCTTCCTCGCCTGGACGAAGACCCTGCCGGTGAGCGACATCCACGACGTCCTCCAGGACGCCGAACCGGTCGGCGACGGTGCGGTCTTCCGCTACCCGGCGAGCGTGCGGCGCCGCTACGAGCAACTCGACAGGTTCCCGCGCCGGTTCCTGGTACTGGGCGACGCGGCGTGCAGCTTCAACCCGGTGTACGGGCAGGGCATGACGGTGTCCGCACTGGAGGCCGTCGTGCTCCGTACCCACCTGCGTCGGGGCCCGGTGCCGGACCCGGCCGCGTTCCTCCGTGACATAGCCCAGGTCATCGACGTGCCGTGGGACTTCTCCGCCGGTGCCGACCTCGGCTTCCCGGAGGTGGAGGGCCGCCGCACGGCCAAGGTCCGCATGGGCGGTGCCTACATGGCCCGGCTCCAGGCGGCGGCCGTCCACGACGGCGAGGTCACCGGCACGTTCATGCGGGTGGCCGGCCTCGTCGAGCCCCCGCAGGCCCTGATGAGCCCGCGCATGATGTTCCGGGTCCTGCGCGGCTCGCGGCAGAACCGACCGACGCTCGTCGCCTGACGCCGGAAGGCGCTCGCGGCGCGGGGCCGAGGCCGGGGAGACCGGTCCTCGGCCCCGTGCCGCGACGTTCCCGCTCCGCGCGCTCGTCCGACGACGTCAGGTCAGCAGCGCGGCGGCCTGCTCGCGCGCCCGGAGCAACCAGGAGGCACGCGTCTCGTCGGTGGAATCGGTGACCGTACGGAAGACGACCCGGCGAACATCGGTGACTCCCACGTACGGAAGGACGCATGCCGACCAGATCCTGTCCAGCGGGTCCCCGAACTCGTTCTCCTCACGCTCGGCGGGAGTGTCCGAGGTGTTCAGGACGAGGGCCCGGCCCGCCCTGAGGAGCCCGGCCGGTTCGCCGTCCGCGGACGTGAGTTTGTACGCGACGCCGGGCACGAGGACACGCTGCACCCAGCCCGTGAGGACGGCGGGCGGCATCCCCCACCAGTTGGGGTGCACGAACACCATGGCATCGAGTGTGGCCACCTCCGCCCGGTGCCGTGCCACCTCGTCGTCGGCGGAGTCCGGGGCGGAGCGGACCGTCCGCGTCTCCTCGGCGGCCAGCACGGGCGGGAACCCCTCGGCGCAGAGATCGTGTGCGAGCACCTGGCAATCGCGGGCGCGCAACTCCTCCACCACGGCGTCGAACACGGCGTGGTTGAAACTGCCCGGTCTCGGATGTGCGAGATAGACCCCTGCGCGCATTGCCTGCCCCCGTGGACGCCGATAGTCATGACCAACGATGCGCGAGAGCCTATGGCACTCGGGGGAACCGCCCGCCACCCGATCCCCCCTCGTTCCGTCAACGGCCGCTCGACGACGTCGGGTTCGGTCCCCCGATCGCTTCCAGCAGGGTGGTGTGCGTCGAGCGGTCGGCCGCCACGAGCAGCCCGCCCGCGCCGGTGTGCAGGGGCTGACCGTAGATGCCGGTCACCACGCAGCCCGCGGCTTCGCACAGGGCGATCCCGGCAGTGAAGTGCACGCTGTCGCGCAGGTCGCCGTCGGTGACGTAGGCGGCCCTTCGCCCCGCTGCCACCCACGCCACCGCCAGTGTGGTGGACACGACACGCGGTCGGAAGTTCTCGGTGAACCCGGGGGCGGTGAGGAGATCGGCCGCCCGGAAGTCCGGAGCGTTGGGGAACGGCGGGTCGAGGTTCACATCCACCAGCCGGGAGACGGCGGTCGGCACCAACTCCTCGTCCACGTCACCGTTCCGGAGCCGTGAGCCCTTGCCGTCGGTCCAGAAGACCTCGCCGCTGAACGGATCGGCGGTCGCGGCCGCGGTGGTTTCGGACCCCACCCGCAGGGCCACGTTCACCCCGACCAGCATGTTGCGTACGGCGTAGTTCAGGGTGCCGCACAACGGATCGACCAGCCACCTGCGTTCCGAGTCCCGCGCACCGGTGTGCCCGCTCTCCTCGCCCGTCACGGCGTCGTCGGGGCGTGCCGTGCGCAGCACGTCGAGGACGGCCCGTTCGGCCGCGAGGTCCGCGGTCGTCGCGAAGTCACCGGCGGACTTCTCGTACCGGGCCAGTGAGCCCCCGTACAGCTCGCGCACCACGACAGCTCCCGCCCGTGCCGCGGTCATGGCGAGCTGCGCGTCGGTCCCCGGTCCTGTGGTCAGCATGCGTGCAGCATAGTCTCGGGCCGACACGTCGACGTCGAAGTGGTCGTCGAACCGGGGGAGTTGGCGCACGCGTCGAGCCTGTCGTGCCCGACCCGGAGCGCGGCGGAGCCATCGGCGTCCACCGGCGCCGCACTCGGCGGGTGCGGCATTCAGCGGCCCCGGGCACCATTAAGCTCGACGCCATGCCCAAGAAGCCCCCCGTTCCCCCTGTTCCCGTGCTCGGCAACGTGATTCTGACCATGGGTGATCGCCCCGCCGAGGTCGCCGCTCTCCTGGAATCGGTGGAGAAGCAGGACGGGGGGCCGGTGCCCACCGTCGTGATCGGGCAGGGCGCGCCCCTGCCCCCGATGCCGGACTGGGTGGACGCCGTCGAGCTCACGGAGAACCTCGGCATCCCGGGGGGCCGCAACGTGGGAGTGCAGCGCCTCCGGGAGCGGGGCGGCATCGACGTGGTGGTGGTCCTGGACGACGACGGCCTGCTCCCGCGCCAGGACACGATGCGGCTCATCCGCGAGGCGTTCACCGCCTCGCCCCGGCTCGGCGTGGTGGGCTTCCGTATCGAGGACGAGGAAGGGCTGACCCAGCGGCGGCACGTACCGCGCCTGCGTGCCTCGGACCCCATGCGCTCGTCGAAGGTGACCACCTTCCTCGGCGGCGGCCACGCCATCCGCATGGACGTGATCGACGAGGTGGGCGACTTCCCCGCCCCGTTCTTCTACGCGCACGAGGAGACCGATTTCGCCTGGCGCGCACTGGACGCCGGCTGGGACATCGAGTACCGGGCCGACATGGTTCTCCGGCACCCCCGGACCTCCCCGGCCCGGCACGCGGCCTACTACCGCAACGTGGCGCGCAACCGGGTGTGGCTGGCCCGTCGGCATCTCCCCGTTGTTCTGGTCCCCGTCTACCTGGGGGTCTGGGCGCTCCTCACCCTGGTGCGCCGCCCCCCGCTGTCCGGACTCCGCGCGTGGTGGGGCGGGTTCTTCGAAGGCGTGCGGACGCCGTGCCCGCCCCGGAAGTCCATCCGCTGGCGCACGGTCTGGCGGATGACACGACTGGGCCGCCCACCCGTCATCTGACCTGCGGACGATTCGGCGCCGTTCGGCGCGGTCGGCACTGCTCGGTGCGGGAGGTGTGCCGCGCGACGGCGTGCCGTGGGCGCCGGCAGCGTCCGGAGCCGTGGCGGTGGACACGGCACGCACCGAGTCCCCGGAGTGTGCGCGAACCATCGCCGCCCGGGTCGGCCGAAACAGGCGGCCCGGGCGGCCCGCTTCTCTCAGCGGCCCGTGGTTTCGGCCGGGAGCACCAGCATCGTGTGCTCGTGCTCCCCGTACCGCACGGTTCCGGTGCGCCGGAAACCGTGCTTCTCCAGCAGCCGCACCGATGCGGTGTTCCCGGCGAAGGGGTCGGCGTGCAGCGGGCGGGCCGTCTCCCGTTGGAGGAAGAGCGCCAGCGCGCGAGTGCCGATGCCCCGGCCCCAGTGACGCCGACCGAGCCAGTAGCCGATGAAACGCCGGCGCTCGTGCTCGTGCTCGTCCCACCAGGCGACGACATTGCCCGCCGTCACGCCGTCCACGGTGACGGTCTGCACGGTGACGGTCGGGTCCCCGAGGACCTTCGTGGTCCAGTGCGTCATGAAACGCTCCCGGTCCCGGGGGGTGAACATCGACCGCCGAGCCGCCTCCGCGTCCTGCTCGTACTGGAAGAAGGACTCCAGGTCGGTTTCCCCGACGTCCCGCAACCGCACATCGCCCGTAGTGGTGTCGCCCGTTGTGTTGGTCATGGTCGACGAGTCTGGCACCCGGCACCGACATCGATACCGGTCGCCGGTGCCACGCGGATTCCGACGGCCTTGTTCCCGGCCCCGGCTCCCGTCCCCGGCCCCGGTTCCCGGCGGGACCGGGGAGGGACCGGGACCGGGGCCGGTCGCGCGCTGCTCCGCGCGGGTGCGATGCTCAGGCCGCCGAGGCGCCCGCGGTCACCCGCGAGGTGAGCCGGACGGGCAGGCTGCGGTGGCCGTTCATGATGAAGGTGGGCAGCGGCTGGAGCTCGGACCGGTCGACGGCCAGCGCGAGATCCGGGAAACGCGCGAAGAGCCGGGACAGGCCCGTCGTGGCGATCAGCCGTGCGATGCCCGCGCCCATGCAGTAGTGCGGGCCGAGGCCGAAGGTCAGGTGTTCCTTGTCCTCGCGGGTGACGTCGAAGGTGTCCGGGGAGTCCGGGTGCAGGCCCGGGTCGCGGCCCACCGCGCTGTAGTTGACAAGGATCGGGTCGCCCTTCGGGATCGTCACCCCGCCCAGTTCGATGTCCTCCGCCGCGTATCGCAGCGGCAGGTGCACCAGCGGCGATTCGACCCGAAGGGTCTCGTCGATGACGTCGTCCCAGGTGGCGCGGCCGGAGCGGACCAGCTCCAGCTGGTCCGGGTTGCTCAGCAGGGCGGTGATGGCGTTGTCGAAGAAGTTGATCGTGGTCTCGGAGCCCGCGCCCAGGATCGCGAAGATGGTGTCGGTCAGCTCGTCCTCCGAGAGCCGCGAACCGTCCTCGTCACGGGCCGCCACCAGGTCGCTGGTGATGTCCTCGCCAGGTTCCCGCCGCTTGTCGGCGATCAGTTCGGCCATCGCCCCGCGCCAGCCCGCCAGGACCGCCTGCGCCTGTTCCGGGGTGACCGTGGTGTCCACCATCGCGTCGATGACCTTCGCGGTCTTCGCGCGGGCCTCTTCCGGCATGCCGATCAGATCGGCGACCAGCCGGGCGGGCAGCGGGTAGGCGAAGCGCTCGCGCAGGTCGACGACCTCACCCGGCTCGGCCGCCGCCAGCGCGTCGAGCAGTTGCTCGGTGAGTTCCTCCACCCGCGGACGGAATGCCTCGGTGCGGCGCGGGGTGAAGGCGTTGCCGACGAGCCTGCGCAGCCGGACGTGGTTCTTGCCGTAGGCGGTGACCATGTTGTCCATGGCGACCCAGCTGATCATCTCCCAGTCCGGGGGGATCTCGCCGTTGACGAAGGCCGGCCAGTGGTTGCGGGCGCTCTTGGTGACCCTGGGGTCGGTCAGCACCTTCCTGATCTCGTCGTGGCCGTTGAGGGACCAGGCGACGACGCCCCCGGGCAGTCCCACCCGGGTGGCGGGGCCCTGGGCGCGCAGGGCGGCGGCCTCGCCGTGGAT
Organism: Streptomyces sp. NPDC014734; assembly: GCF_043083325.1. NCBI lineage: Bacteria > Bacillati > Actinomycetota > Actinomycetes > Kitasatosporales > Streptomycetaceae > Streptomyces > Streptomyces sp. NPDC014734. The sequence continues at coordinate 408,212 of NZ_JBIBYN010000003.1, forward strand.
GTCGCGTCCGGTGGTGTCGAGGGCGAACGGGCAGCGTTGCTCCATGGGGGTATCCGTCTTCTCTTCAAAGGGGGCGGGGCGTTGGGAGGGGCTTGCGGCGGTGCGGGAGGTACGCGGGGCGGGGCGGGCGGTCAGCCGGTGGCGAAGTGGGCCTGTGCCAGCTCGCGGTTGGCGAGCGTCGACAGGAACACGCCGTTCCCGGCGTGGCTGTGCAGCATCGACAGGTCGCGCCATACCCGTTCGATGCGGTGGCCGCCGCGTACCGAACTGGATCCCGCGGTCGGGAAGAGCTGCCCCTCGACCGCCCGCCAGCACAGGCGCACGGCCTCGCGGCTGATGGTGGCGAGCCGCAGTTCCTCCTCGCGGGTGAACGCCGCGGCGTCCTTCAGGCACAGCTCCTGCCACTGGCGCACCGCGTCGCGCATCGCCGCCTCGGCGGTCGCGATCAGACCGGTCGCCTCGCCGTAGCGGAACTGGTAGTCGGGGTCCTCGGTGCGCGGCACGATCGGGAAGAACGAGGTGGTACGGGTACGCATCAGCTCCTCGTACGCGTCCAGGGCGCCCCTGGCCATGCCGAGCGCGAGCACGCCGAGTTCGAGCAGCATGAAGCTGAGCGGGCCGCCGCCGTACTCGGCCCCGTGCAGACGCCGCCCCGGGGTGTCGTCGGTGAGGGCGATCTGGCTGAGGTGGCCGCCCAGCGTCCGGTGGCCGGGCACCCGGGCGTCGTCGATGCGCAGGCTGTGCGAGCCGCTGCCCCGGAGACCGAGCTGGTCGCCCCAGTCGTCGAGGCGCTCGAACTGGTCGCGGGAGACGACGAACAGCATCGGTGCGGGAGGCAGCCCCTCACCCTGCGGCACCAGCGTGTGGCCGATGAAGTGCGTGGCGTAGGGGGCACCTGAGCAGTAGTTCCAGGTGCCGTTCAGAATCCAGCCGCCCTCGCCGTCCGGTTCGGCGGTGCCCGCCGGGGCGACGGTCGCCGGGCAGATGAACTCCCCGGAGGCGAACAGCTCGTCCTGGGCGCGCTCGTCGAACAGGGTGCCCGCGACCAGCGCGTGCGCGGCGCCGAACAGGTACATCCAGCCGGTCGACGGGCAGCCCCGGGCCAGGGCACCGGCCACCCGCAGGAAGGTGTCCGGCCCGAACTCGTAGCCGCCGTAGCGGCGCGGTACGAGGATGCGGTAGAAGCCGGCCCGGGAGAACGCCTCGTGCGTGTCCCGGGCGTAGAAGCCGCGCTGTTCGGTCTCGGCCTGCCGCTCGACGAGCGTCGCGGCAAGGGCCTCGGCACGGGCCACGACCTCGTCGGGGGTGAGGCCGGGCTCCGGGGGCGCCACGGTTGTGGCGGTCTCGGCCAGGGTGGTGGTCATCGTGGATCGTTCCCCTTCTCACGGGTCGGTCGACGTGCCGCGGGCCCGGGGCACGCGGCAGGTCCGGGACGAGGGAGCGGGCGGCGGGCTCTCAGAGATCGGCGAGCGCGGTGCCGGGCGCCTCGGCGAGGCGGCGCAACAGGGTGCGGAACTCGTCGACGAGGCCGACGGCGGTCGCCTCGTCGAACCGGTTGCGGTCGAACTTGAGGCTTCCGGCGAGCCGGCCGCCGGGCAGCACGTCCATCGCCCACAGCCCGCCGTCCGGAATGGCCGAACTGACCTCCTGGGAGCGGACCCGGTGGCGGATCTCGGTGAACCGCGCGCCCGCCACGGTGCGGTCGTCCAGCGGGAACGGCGACTGCAGGACCTCGAAGGCGACGACGGCGAGGAAGCCGTCCGCGAACGGTGCCAGCAGCGCCGGACTGTCCTCGGCGATCCGGGCGAACGGGATCTCGTGCTCGTACGCCCCCAGACACGCGGCGCGCGCCCGGTCGAGGACGTCGGCGAGCGTGGCGCACGGCGTGGTGTCGATCCGGATCGGCACGAAGTTGAAGAACGGACCCACGGAGTCGACGAACCGCTCGTCGGAGCGGCCCGAGGAGAACGTCGGGAAGACCACGTCCGTGACGCCGGTGCGACGGCGCAGCAGCACCCCGTACGCGGCGGCCAGCACCATGAACGGGGTGCTGCGGGTGGTCCTCGCGAAATCGGCGACGGTACGGGACAGCTCCGCGTCGAACACGAACCGGTGCACGCCGTAGGCGCTGGGCACCTCCTCGCGCGGCCGGTCGGTGGTGACACCGGTGATCTGCGCCCCGGCCAGCCGGTCGCGCCAGTACCCGCGCTCACGGTCCGTGCGCGGGCCGTCCGCCTGCTCCAGCTGCCGGCGTGCGAACTCCTGGTACTGGGGGGCCGCGGACGTCACCGGCCGCCCGCCCCCGGCACGGGCCTCGTACGCGTCGGCGAGGTCCCGCATGATCACCTGGAGCGACCAGGCGTCGGTGGCGGTGTGGTGGGTGACCAGCACCAGCACACCGTCGTTCGCGTCGAAACGTCCGAGCACGGCCCGGACGTGCGGGAGCCGGGTGACGGAGAACGGGGTGGCGTCCAGGTCGTTGAGGAACGCCTCGGCGCGCTCCTCGCGCGTGCCCCCGTCGTCCGGCACGTCCACCACCCGCAGTTCGGCCGGTGCCGGGGGATGCACCACCTGGTGGCCGCCGTCGGCGTCGCCGAGCACCGACGTGCGCAGGATCTCGTGCCGCGCGACGACGTCGTCGAGGGCGCCGCGCAGGGCGTCGGGGTCCACGGTGCCGGTGACCCGCCAGCCGCAGACGAGGATGTGCCGGTGGCCGAACGCGCCGTCCGTGGCGCCCTTGTCGAAGCCGCGCAGGAACTCCTGGTTGTAGGAGAGCGGGATGCGACCGCCCGGTTCGTTCGACTCCGGCCGCACGTCAGTGATGGTCACGGAAGACCAGTCCTTTCTCATTCGGTGACCGGTCCGGCATGCCGACCGGGATGGTGCCGCGCCCGGTCGGGCGCGGCGGAGGGGACCGTACGGTTCAGTGGTCGACGGCCGACACCAACTGGTCGATGCGGCAGTCGAGTTCCACGGCCGTGGGGTGGTTGAACACCTCGCCGATCGAGATCTCCACACCGAACTCCGCCTCGACCCGGGAGACCAGTCGCATCGCCTGGAGGGACTGGCCGCCCAGGTCGAAGAAGTTGTCGTCGACGCCGATCGACGGCACGCCCAGCACCCCGGCGAAGACGCGGCAGAGGCGCCGAAGCCGCTCACCACCCGCCCCGCCGTCCCCCTCACCGCCCGTCGGCCCGTCACCGGACGAGGCGCCGGGAGGGGGGACGGTGGCCGGGGCGGGCTCGGGCAGCGCGGACCGGTCGAGCTTGCCGTTGGGGGTCAGCGGCAGCTCGGGCAGCTCCACGAGGACGTCCGGGACCATGTACTCGGGAAGGATCTCGCCCAGCGCCGCGCGCAGGGCGCGCACGTCGCAGCCCGGGGTGCGTGCGACGACATAGCCGGTCAGCCGCTTGTCCCCGGGGCGGGGTTCACGGACGACGGCCGCGGCGTGGGCCACCTCGGGCAGCGCGGCGAGCGCGTGCTCCACCGCGGCCGGTTCCACCCGGTAGCCCCGGATCTTTACCTGGTCCCCGGCGCGCCCGGCGAATTCGAGGAGCCCGGCGGCGTTGCGCCGCATGAGGTCGCCGGTGCGGTACAGGCGGTCGTGCGGGCCGCCCGCGGGATCGGCGACGAAACGTCCCGCGTTCAGATCCGGGCGGCCGTAGTAGCCCGCGGCCAGCCGGTCGCCGCCGATGCAGAGCTCGCCCACCTCGCCGTCGTCCACCGGCAGCAGCCGTTCGTCGAGCAGGCGGGCGTCCACACCGTCGAGGGGCAGGCCGACGGGGACGCCCTGGGCCAGATCGTCGGCACAGGTCAGGGCCGCCTGGGCGGCGAACGAGGAGACCTCCGTCGCCCCGTACATGGCACGCACCACCAGACCCGGGCAGGCGTCGAGCACCCGCAGGACCGCGGTCGGGGCGATCACGTCGCCGCCGGTGAGCACTTCGGACAGGGAGGCGAAGCTCTCCGGGGCCTCCTCCGCGAAGACCCGGAACAGACCCGCCGTCAGATGGACGGCCGTGATCCCCTCCCGGACGAACAGGTCGCGCAGCGTGCGCAGGTCGAGGCCGCCGGGCGGGGCGACGACAAGATGACCGCCGCGCAGCAGCGGCACCCACAGTTCGTACGTCGACACCCCGAAGGCGTACGGCGCCACCGACAGGACGCGCCGGTGCCCCCCGCCGTCCCAGCAGGAGTCGGCGGCCAGGCCCAGCACACCGTTGTGCGTGACCGCGACGCCCTTGGGTTCCCCGGTGGAGCCCGACGTGTGGATGACGTGGACGATCGCGTCGCCGTCGACGGTCACCCCCGGGTCGCCGTCCGGCAGCGAGCCTGGCGCCCCGTCGCGGGCCGGTTCCAGCGTCCTCGTCCCCAGCGCCTCGGCCCGCTCGCGCATCACGGCGTCGGTGAGCACCAGGGGGCCGCCCGCGCTCCGGACGATCAGGCGCATCTGCTCCGGCGGATACGCGGCGTGCAGCGGCAGATAACAGGCGCCCGCCTTCACGACGGCGAGGATCGACACGACGACGTCCACCGAACGTTCCATCAGGATCGCGACGGGTTCCTGCGGACGGACGCCCAGGGCGAGCAGCCGGTGAGCCAGCCGGTTGGCCCGTGCGTCGAGCTGCCGGTAGGTGAGAGACACCCCGCCCGACGACAGCGCGACGGCGTCGGGCGTGCGGCGCGCCACCTCGGCGAAGCGCTGCTGCACCGAGGTGGCGACCTCGGATTTCGTGGAGACCATCGCGTCAGTCCAATCCGCTCAGCCGTGGCCGCGTGCGCGGGCGAGAGCCCGGGCGCGGCGCACCCTCCGGTCCTGCGTCACGTTCACAGAGGCCGGACGGGCGCCGCATCTCCTGGATTGCCGTGCGGGGGAGCGGACAGCCGTGACCTGGGCCCCGGGCGCGGGGCCCGGGGACGCCCGCTTCGAGATCGGCAAGTCGGGGCGCGTCCGGTCGTCGTGCTCCGACGGCCGGCGGGATGCCTCCTGTTCGGTGAACCGTGCGCCGCGGGGGAGACGGGGAGCCGGCCGAGACCCGCGAGTCCGTCCAGCCCCCGTCACCTCGGGGGGTCGGGAGCAGGGGGCGTCGGCCGAAATCACAAAATAAATTTTGCAAAAATACTTTTGGAAAGACTCCGGGTGTCCTAACCTCCCGTCATGGTCAGTGAAGAACACAGACGCGTACTCGATCCCGAGCGGGACGCCGCCGCCCTGAAGGCCCTCACGCACCCGCTGCGCATCCAACTGCTCGGTCTGCTGCGGCAGGACGGCCCGGCCACCGCGAGCGAACTGGCGGTCAGGACCGGGGAGTCGTCCGCCTCCACCAGCTATCACCTGAGGGTGCTGGCGAAGTACGCGTTCGTCGTCGAGGCCGAGCACCGTGACGGGCGGGAGCGCCGCTGGCAGGCCGTGCACGCCGTGACCTCCTGGAGCAACGAGGCGATGGAGGCCTCACCGGGCAGTCACGCCTACGTCGGTCTGTCGCGCAGGGTCCAGATCGAGCACCTGGAGGCATCTCTCGCCCGGCACGAGGCCGATGTCGCCGAGGGCCGGCTGGGACAGGAGTGGGTGGGGCCCTCGGGGATCAGTGACCTGTTGCCCCGTATGACCCCCGAGTCGCTCACCGAACTCTGGGAGGCGTTCGACCGGAAGCTGGAGGAACTGACCGCCCGCGATGCGCACGATCCGCGCGCCGCGCAGGTCGTACTCCTCACCGCCGGCCTGCCCCTCGCGCCGCGCGGCCACGGCACGGAGCCGGACACGTCTTCCCCCGCGGCGCCGGATGCCGAGGACGCGTCATGACGGAGCCACTGGGCATACGCACCGCACGCCGCCGATACGTCACGATCTGTGTCCTGTTCTGGCTGCCGCTGGGGCTGGCCATCGCTCCCCAGATCCTCCTGTTCACCGAGCGGGGCATGGCCATGACGGCCATCGCGGGTTTCTTCGCCGCGCATTCCCTCACCGCCGCCGCACTGGAACTGCCCACCGGAGGACTGTCCGACGTCCTGGGACGCCGTGCCGTCCTGGCCGCCGCCGGCCTGCTGAACCTCGTCGCCCTGATCCTCGTGGGCCTGGGCACGGCTCCCTGGCTGCTCGGCCTCGGCATGGCCCTGGTGGGCGCGGGCCGTGCCCTGTCCAGCGGACCTGCCGAAGCCTGGTACGTCGACACCGTCCAGGCACACTGCGGTCCCGACGCGGACCTGCGCACCGGGCTGGCCCGCGGTTCCTCCGGGACCTCCGCCGCGCTCGCCACCGGCACCCTGCTCGGTGGTGTCCTTCCCTGGCTGCTCGGACGCGGACCCGACGCCGGTGCCCGGCTGAGCGAGGCGACGTCCGGGCTGGTGGTGCCCCTCTCCGTCCCGATGTTGCTGGGCGCGGCGGTCGAGGCCGCCTTCGTGCTGTACGTCCTGACCGTTCTGCGGGAGCCGCCCCGGCCGACAACCACCGTGCACGACGTACTCCGAGGCATCCCGGCCACCGTCGTGAGCGGACTGCGGTTGGGTTCCCGCGACGCGCTGGTGCGCCGGGTGCTCCTCAACGCAGGGGCCGCGGGCAGCGTCTTCGCCGTGATCGAACTGCTCACACCGGGCCGCGCCGCGGCCCTCACGGGCGCATCGGAGTCGGGGGCGGTGCTCTTCGCCGTACTCGCCTGCGCCGGATTCGTCTGCGCGGGTCTCGGCAGCCACCTCGCACCGCTGACCGCCCGGCTCGCGGGCAGTTCCGAACGCGCGGTCATGGTGAGTCTCGGCGCGAGCACGAGCGGCATGGTCCTGCTCGGCGCCACCGCGGCGTTCCCGGGAACGGGCTCCCTGGTCCTCGCGACCGTCGGCTACGCCTTGGTCTACCTCGGATTCGGCGCGGCGGGACCGAGCGAGAACGATCTCCTGCACCGCCGTGTCGCCAGTGCGGGCCGGGCCACGGCACTGTCCGTCCAGTCCCTCGCCCTGCAACTGGTGGCGGCCCTCACCGGCTTGGTCATCGGAGTCCTTCCGGAAGGCCCGCCGCCCTGGCTGCTGGGAGGCGTCGTACTGCTCGCCGCGGCAGTCCAGTGGAGACGGCGCGGCGGTCCCACGCCCCCGGCTCCGGCGGCGACGCACCGGCCGCACGCCGTGTCGTCCGTTCCGGGCATCGTGCCCCCGGTCCCCGCGGAACACCGCTGACGCGACAGCGGTGGAAAACAGGTGCTCCTGCCGCGCGACATCCCGCCGTCTCACGTAGTCAAGAGAGGTATGCACGGGGATCACGGAACGAGACGACAGACGGGGGCCGAGTGAAATCAGCACAGGAGGATCAGTACCTGGAGTTCGTGGCCGCGAGGGCGAAGGCGCTGTACCGCTCGGCGTACGTCCTCGCGGCCGGCGACACACATCTCGCCGAGGACCTGGTCCAGGAAACCCTCAGCCGGGTGTACGTGCACTGGAAGCGGGTGGCCCGAGCGGACAGCCCGGCGGCCTACGCCCAGACGATTCTGGTCCGCACCTCCCTCACCCTGCGGCGTCGGCGGAGCACCGGCGAGCGCCCCATCGGGAACATGCCCGACAGCGCGGCGGCGGGCCCGGATGCCGCCCTGCGGCTCACCCTGCTGGACGCACTCGGTCAACTGCCGCCCCGGGACCGGGCGGTGCTGCTGCTGCGCTACTGGGAGGACCGCAGCATCGAGGAGACCGCCCGGATGCTCAAGCTGAGCAGCAGCGCGGTCCGCTCCCAGGGCACCCGGGCCCTCAACAGGGTGCGCGCGTCGCTCGGCGACAGCCTGTCCGATCTGGTCGCGCACTGAACACGGTGCACACAGGCCGGCCCCGCCGCGAAATCCCTATCAGCGACAGAAAAGGTGACACCAGCATGCCGTTCGAAGCAGACCTCGCACGCGCCCTGGACCGTACGACCGACGCCCTCGAACCCGATCTCACCACGCTCACGGGCGGAGCCGTCGAGCGCGGACGGAGCCGCAGCCGGCGTCGGCGCAGCGCCGGTGCCGTCGCCGGGGTCGGCGCCTGCGCCGCGATCGCGGCGGCCGGCCTGGTGCTCCCCGGCGTACTCGCCGGGGCTCGCTCCGCGGGATCCGACATGGAAACGGTGGCGCTGGCGATGCCTCGTTCCGCGATCAGCGGCACCCAGATGATCGACGCTGTGAGGAAGACGTTTCCCGGGAGCCGGTTCGGCCAGGAGAAAGGACAGGGCAACGACCCCTCGAACCCGTCCGGCGGGTGGGTCGCCAACGGCGGAATGGACGTCAACGACGGGCACGGTGCCGCCAACGTCGGTGTCTCGGCCCTGCGGCTCAAGCTGCCGCTCAGCGACGGCGAAGGGCTGAACTGCGACCATACGGCCGGGCGCGCCGAGGCCGGCGACACCTGCGAGCTGAGCGAGCTGCCGAGCAGCGCCGCGCTTCCCGGCGGAGCCCTGGTGATGTCGGAGAAGATCGCGGACAGGCAGCCGATGGGCGCCGACCCCGTCCCCGACTCCGACATCGCTCACCGCTGGACGACGACGGTGACCCTGAAGTCGACCGGCGCCCAGCTTCAGATGGTCCAGTGGAACACCGCGGGCGACCTCAGTGGGAAAAACAGCCCGAAGCCGACCCGTGACGCTCCCCCGCTCTCCCAGGAGCAGGCGGTGGCCGCACTCACCGGTCCCACCTGGGCGCCGATCCTCGGTGCCGTCGGCTGATCCGGGCCCGGCGGGCGTGCGTAGCCGCTCTTGGTGAAGCCGTGAAGCCGTGAAGCCGCGCCGCGCCGCGCGGGTCGGGCCGGACCGCGGGCGCATGAACAAGCGGTGCGCCGACCGCGGTTGTGCGCGCCGTCGTGTCAGATCCCCAGGAACTCCCGTACCTCCGCCACGAATCGCCCGGGTTCCGTGCGGTGGATCAGGTGCCCGGTCTCGATGGTGACCATCCGTCCCCGGGGAACCCGGCGCACCAGTTCGGCGATGCCCGCCTGGGGGACGGGGCTGCCGCCGCCGCCCGCCAGCGCGAGGGTGGGGGCGGTGATGGTGCCGAGGCGTTCCAGCCATTCCGGTTCGGGAGTGTCGATTTGTCGTCGTACGGCGGGCACCAGGTCCCAGTCGAAGGACAGCTCCCCGTCCGGACGGACCGCGGCCGACGGCTTCCGGGGCAGCGGTGCGGGGACGTCCTCCAGGACGAGCCGGTCCACCCGGCGGCCGTCCGCCTGGGCCACCAGGTAGGCGACGGCACCGCCCATCGAGTGCCCGACCAGGTCCACCCGGTCCAGGCCCAGCGCGTCCAGGAAGCCCGACACGTCGTCGCGCATCAGCGTCAGCGAGTACGCGCCCGGCCAGTCGCTGCGCCCGTGTCCGCGGAGGTCGAGGGCGTGGACCCGGCGGCCCGTGGCGAGCGCGGGAGCCACCTCATCCCAGTCCCCGGCGGTCTCGCCCATGGCGTGGAGCAGGACGAGCGGCGGGGCGTCCCGCGGGCCGGAGACCCGGTAGGCGAGGCGGACGCCGGAGACGTCGACCGAGCGGTGATCAACCATGCACACAACCTAACCGACGCGCCGCCGGCCGCCCGCCCCCGTGTGCCCGGCCGGCGAACGGTCCCCGGACGACCCCACGAACGGCCCCGCGGGCCTTTCGAGAGGGCCCGAGATTGCCGCCTCGCGGGCGGTGCCGCACCCCCGCGCATGTATGGCTCGCAGGCCCCCGGCACTGCTCCCGTGCAGGTCAAAAGCGTACGGGCCGACCGCAGTTGATCACTTCCATGACAATTCGGTAACCGGTGGATCAGTGAAGCAACTGACGTTACGGTGAAGGAGACCTGTGGGTATGGGCGTTCGAGGGGGGTTCGCTGTGCGTACGCGGAACACACGCACAGCACAGCTCTTTTCGGCCACGTATCCACGTCTCCGTGTTCCCCGGGGCGGTCAGGCACACCCCACGTGATCCCCCCTCGATGCCCGGACTCCATTCCGCTGTGGCATCTATTTCGCCGTGTTCACGATCGGAGCATCTGCGATGAGCAATCCCTTCGAATCCCGTGAAAGACGTTTTGCAGTACTGCAGAATGAGGAGGCGTACCACTCGCTGTGGCCGGCGGCCATGGAGGCGCCCGCCGGGTGGCGCATCGTTCTTGAGGAGTCCTCGCGCCAAGCGTGCCTGGACTACGTGACAGAAAGAGGGACGGACCTCCGTCCTGCCCACCTGGCCGCCACGACCGCGTGACCGAGCTGCTGGCCCCGTCCGTCCAGAGGGTCCGGACCCTGTTGGCGGACGACGACCCCATCTCCCGTGACATCGTCCAGCTCGCGCTGCGCAGCGACGAACGACTCCACCTCGTGGCGGGCATCGACAGCCGCCGACCGCTCTCGGAATGGCCCCTGGGCCAGGTCGAGGTCGTCGTGCTCGGCCTCAGCCACGGTGACGTCCTGCTCAGCACGCTGCGGGATCTCGCCGCCCGCGGGATCAAGTCCGTTGTGGTGGGCCTGGACTGGAGCCGCCGGGTCCTCGACAACGTCCTGGCGGCGGGGGCCTCGGGCTGCCTGGTGAAGGACGCCAGGCTCGACGGGGTCGTGAGCGGGGTGCGCGCGGTGGCGGCGGGCAACCGCGTCCTGTCGCCCTGTCTCCTGGAGCTCTACGCGCCGCGCCATGCCCGCGACGGCCGCGTCGACGACCTGGTGGCCCGCCTCACCCTGCGCGAGCGGGAGATCCTGAACCTGATCGGCGAGGGGCTGTCCACGTCCGAGGTCGCCGCGGCCTGCGGAGTGTCCAGTGCGACCATCAAGAGCCATGTCTCGCACGCCCTCACCAAACTGCGGGCGCGCAGCAGGCTGGAAGCCGTACTGATGCTGAAGAGGCAGTAGCCTCCGCAACCCGGTCCGTCGGCGGCCCCGGAGCCGCCGACGGATCCCGGTCCTACACCGTCGCGGGCCGCCCGTCCGGCAGTTCGCGCTCGCCCGCCAGTTCGCGGGCCAGCCGCTCCTGGACCAGCGACAGGTCCTCGCAGTCGACACCCTCGCGTTCGCTGATGTGCGTGCGGTACAGCTGGTCGAACCGCTCCTCGTCCACGTCGACCGCTATCTGTTCCAGCATGTGCCGCAGTATGCCGCGGCCGGAGTGCCGTCCGATGAGCAGCGAGCGGCTGCGGCCGAACCGGGACGGCTCGACGAACTCGTACGTGGTCGGATTGCTCAGCATCCCCTTCTGGTGGATGCCCGCCGTGGTGCCGAACACGTACGTACCGAAGATCGGCTTGTTGCGGGGCTCGCCGAGGCGGATGATCCGGCGCAGCGTCTCGTACGCGTCGTACATGAGCGACAGGTCGACGCCGGTGCTCAGCCCGTACTCCGCGGTCTTGTACGCGAGGACGGCGGCCAGTTCCTCCAGCGGGGTGTTGCCGCCGCGCTCGCCGATGCCGCCCAGCGTCACCTGGACCTCGTCGGCGCCCGCCCGCAGCGCCGCGAGCGCGTTCGCCAGCGACAGGCCGAAGTCGTTGTGGCAGTGCGTCGAGATCCGTACGGACGGCGGCACCCAGGACCGGACCTTGGCGATCAGCGCGCCGTACTCCTCGGGCACGGCGCAGCCCGTGGTGTCGGCGAGGATCACGCAGTCCGCGCCCGCCTGGACGGCGCTGTCGCACAGCGCGTGCACCAGGTCGTCCGCGCCCCGGCTGGCGTCCTCGATGCCCACCGACACGTGGCTCACCCCCAGCGACCGGGCGAAGGCCACGCTGTCGGTGATCTCGTCGATGGACTGTTGGCGGGTGATGCCCCGTTTGTGCGTCAGATGGATGTCGCTGCCGGTGGCCACGAGCTGCACCTCGTGGTTGTCGGTGCCGGCCGCCTCCACGGCGGTCTCGATGTCGCTGCGCATCGTCCGGGAGAACGTCGCCAGCCGGGCCCGCCTGAGTTCCTGGGCGATCAGCCGGGTCGCCTCGAAGTCGCGGGGCGAGGAAGCGGGGAACGCGGCCTCCACCACGTCGACGCCGAGATCCTCGATGCGCCGGGCCATCTCCACCTTGTCGTCCGGCTGCATCGCGTTGCCGGGCGCCTGCTCCCCGTCCCGCAGCGTGGTGTCGACCACGGCGATCCGCCGGGTCTGTGCCGGTGCTGTCATGGGTCCCTCCGTCAGTCAGTGGTCGGTCCGAGTCAGTGGTCGCTCCGGCCGCCCGCTCAGTCGCCGACCCGGCCGGGCACCGCGCCCGCCCAGTTGCCGGCGAACCGTTCCGCCCTCGCCTCGTCGCGGAAGGCGTACGTCTTCAGCAGCCAGCGCTCGCGGGCCCGGTCGTGGTCGTTGACCTCGATGCGTTCCCGGTTGTGCAGGCCGTCCTGGTTGGCGAAGGTGAACAGGTCGCCGGTGCGGATGCGGTGCCGGGTGCGTTCGGCGCGGGCGAGCGAGTTCTTCAGGGCGATCAGCGCGTCCTTCGCCTCGTCCGGGCTGCCGGCGGCGACCGTGGTGTGGGTGTCCAGGTACCGGAAGCTGTACGCGTTCTCCAGGATCGGGTGGTGCCCGGACTGGGTCAGACCCTGGTTCGCGTCCTTGGAGACGACGTCGAAGGGGGTGACGAAGTACGGCTCGCGCAGCACCTCCTGCTCGACTTCCGTGAGCCGGGCCAGCAGCTCGCGCCCCGACACGAAGCCGGTGTAGACGAGGTCGCCCTCCGGGCAGCGCATGCCGAGCAGGGTGATGAAGTCCGCCCGCACCCGGTGCGCGGTGCGGTCGTTGTGGAAGACCAGCTCGCCCTCGGTGAAGCCGGTCTGCTGACCGGCGTACTGGTCGTGCGCGATGACGTCGGTGAAGAAGTCCCCGTTGAAGCGGGTCGCGTACGCCAGCAGAGGAGCGCCGGTGAGCTGTGAGAACAGCGTGTGCAGGGCTTCGGCGACGAAGGTGGTCTTGCGCGCGTACTTTTCGGCGAGCGGGTCCGCGTTGCCCAGCAGCGGGATCTCGTCGTCCAGCGGGCAGTTGCGCAGGACGTGGACGTCGACCCCGTCGCGCCGGTCGGCCCGGATGCGGTCGCACACCTCGGTGAGGAAGGACGGCACGGAGCCGGAGGCGACGAGGTCCGCCACCGCCTGGGCGAAGGCGGGGTAGTCCCGGTAGGGATTGCCCCGGACCGTCGTGAGGACGGAGTGCAGGGAGCGCCGTTCTGCTTCGGTGAGTTCGTGGGTGAGGTGCATGCCGATCGGTTCCTGACGGATGGGCCGACGTTCAGGCCGGCGAGGGGACGACGGTGAGGAGGAAGGCGGCGAGGCGTGCCAGGATCTCCCTGAGCGCCTCCGGGGGATTGGTGAGCGACAGGCGTACGTGCCCCTCGCCGCCGGGGCCGAACGCCGAGCCCGGGGTGACCGCCACGGCGGCCTCGGACAGCAGCCGTGAGGCGAAGGCGGTGTCGGTGAGGCCGGTGGCCCGGATGTCGGCGAGGACGTAGAACGTGCCGGACGGCGGCCTGGCGCGCACCCCGGGCAGGGCGTTCAGCCCCGCCACGAGCAGCCGGGCCCGGTCGGCGTAGGCGTCCGCCATGGCCCGCAGCGACTCCTGCGGTCCGGTGAGCGCGGCCAGCCCGCCGCTCTGCACGAACGACCCCGCGCAGGCCACCGTGTGCTGGTGGACGGCGAGCATCGCGGCGACGAGGTCGGGCGGACCGGCCGCCCAGCCGAGCCGCCAGCCCGGCATCGCGTACGCCTTGGAGAAGCCGTTGACGGTCACGGTGCGGTCCGCGCAGCGCGGGCGGGCCGCGATGCTGAGGTGCCGGGCACCGTCCAGGACCAGCTTCTCGTAGATCTCGTCGGTGACGATCAGCAGGTCGTGGTCGAGGGCGAGCTTCTCCAGGTCCGCCGCTTCCCGGGGGGTGAGCATGCGGCCGGTCGGGTTGTTGGGGGTGTTGAGCACCAGGGCCCTGGTGCGGGGTGTGACGTGCTCCTCCAGGCGCGAGAGGTCCAGTGCGAAGCCGTCGTCGGCGGACAGGGGAACGCTCACCGGGACCGCGCCCGCCAGCCGTGCCATCGCCCGGTAGCTCACCCAGCTGGGCGTCGGCACCAGGAGTTCGTCGCCCGGATCGAGGAGAGCCATGAAGGCGGCGAAGAGAGCGTGCTTGGAGGACGGGGTGACCAGGACGCCGGTGTTCGCGTCGACGGCGACGCCGTTGTCCCGCAGCAGTTTCGCGGCGATCGCCGTACGCAGCTCGGGCAGCCCCCGGCTGGCCGTGTAGTGGGTGAACCCGTCGGCCATCGCGCGGGTGGCGGCCTCGGTGACATGGGCGGGCGTGTCGAAGTCGGGGTCGCCGCCGCCCGCATCCAGGACGTCGACGCCCTGCGCGCGCAACTCCTTGACCCGGTCGTTCAGCCGGACGGTCACCGACTCGGTGACCGTGGCGCAGCGCGCCGCGATCCGGCCGCTCATGCGGGGGTGGACACCGGCAGGCCGGACCTGCGGCGTCGCTCGTAGGCGGCGATGGCGTCCTCGTGCCGGAGCGTCGCCGCGATCTGGTCGAGCCCTTCGAGCATGCGGGCCCGGGTGTCCTCGTCCAGGGCGAACCCGGCCTCCAGCCCTTCGGCGCGGACCGTCCTCGCACGCAGGTCGACGGTGATCGCGGTGTCCGGCTCGGCCTCGATCCGCTGCCACAGCTCGTCGACCGTCGCGTGCGGCAGGGTCACCGTGAGCAGCCCCGCCATCAGGGAGTTGGCCCGGAAGATGTCCGCGAAGCTCGGGGTGATCACCACCTTGAACCCGTAGTCCTGAAGCGCCCACACGGCGTACTCGCGGGACGATCCGGTGCCGAACATCTCTCCGGCGACGAGGATGGAACCGCCTCGGTGGGCGGGCTGGTTGAGGACGAAGTCGGGATCCTTGCGCCAGTCGCCGAACAGGCCGTCCTCGAAGCCGTTGCGCCGGTGGGTGGCACAGAACCGGCCCGGGATGATCTGGTCGGTGTCGACGTCGCGCCGTCGCAGCGGCACGGCGGTCCCGGTGTGGACGGTGAACTTCTCCATGCGGGTGACTCCTCGCTCACAGATCGGCCGGTGCGGCGAGCCGCCCGGTGACGGCGGTCGCGGCGGCGACCGGGGGCGACACGAGATGGGTCCTGGCCCCGGGCCCCTGGCGGCCCTCGAAGTTGCGGTTGCTGGTGGAGGCGGAGCGGGTGCCCGCGCTGAGCCGGTCCTCGCCCAGCGACACGCACATCGAACAGCCCGCGGCCGCGCGGAACTCGGCCCCCGCCCGCAGGAAGACCTGGTCGAGCCCCTCGTCGACGGCCTGCGCCCGGACCCGCATCGAGCCGGGCACCACCACCATGCGCACCCCGTCGGCCAGCTTCCGCCCGTCGAGCACCTCGGCGGCGGCCCGGAGGTCCTCGATGCGGCCGTTGGTGCACGAGCCGAGGAAGACCAGGTCGATGGGGACGTCCCGGAGCGCGGTACCGGGCCGCAGGTCCATGTAGTCCAGGGCGCGGTGCGCGGCGGCGCGCAGCACGGCGTCCTCGAACTCCTCCGGCGCGGGCACCCGCCCGTCCAGCGGGACGCTCTGCCCCGGGTTGGTGCCCCAGGACACGTACGGGGTCAACTCGCCCGCGTCGGCGGTGATCTCCTTGTCGAAGACCGCGTCGTCGTCGGAGCGCAGCGACAGCCAGTACGCGCGCTCCTCGGCCGAGGGGTGGTCCAGGTAGTCCAGGGTGGTGCGGTCCGCGGCGATGATCCCGGCGGCGGATCCCATCTCGACCGTCATGTTGCACAGGGTCATCCGGGCTTCCATCGACATGTGCGCGATGGCCTCGCCCCGGTACTCCACGATGTGGTCCTGGCCCGCCTGGGTGCCGTACCGGGCGATCAGCGACAGCACGAGGTCCTTGGCGGTCACCCCGGCGGGCAGCCGCCCCTCGACGGTGACCCGCATGTCGCGGGGACGCCGCTTGGGCAGCGTCTGCGTGGCGAGGACGTGCTCGACCTGGCTGGTGCCGATGCCGAAGGACAGGGCGCCGAAAGCGCCGAGCGTGGTGGTGTGCGAGTCGCAGCACACGATCGTCATCCCCGGCTGGACCAGGCCCAGTTCGGGGGCGATGACCGCGTAGATGCCCTGTCCGGGCCGGCCGAGCCGGTGGAAGGGGATGCCGAACTCCGCGGAGTTGCTGCCCATCAGCCTGCGCTGGGCGCGCCTGCCCTCGTCCGGGTCCGGCCGGTCCACCGCGATCGTCGGCGTGCTGTGGTCCTCGGTGGCGACGGTCAGGTCCGGCCTGCGCACGGTCCTTCCCGCGGCGCGCAGCCCGTCGAACGCCTGCGGGGTGTTGACCTCGTGCAGGAGCTGCATGTCGATGTAGAGGAGATCCTCGCCGCCTGTGCCGCGCCGCACGAGGTGGGACTGCCAGATCTTCTCCGCGAGGGTCGTTCCCGCCATACCTAGTGGCCTTTCGCCGCAGGAGGGGAGTGAGGCGTACGGGAGCCGCCGCGCCCCGGGGAGCGGCGGGCCCTTCTTCGCTGAGCCCATGGGAGCACGCACGGCGCGCGCCGCACAGTCGACCGCGGTGGGTGTACTCCTCCGCCTTTTCCGGTGCCTCCACCTTTGATGGAGCCGATCCCCCTCCAACGAGCGAAGACGACGCCCGGCGATCTTGCCATGCTCGCGGTCACGCCCCCGCTGGAGAGCGGTCACAGTCCCCGCGAGAGAGCGGCCACGTCCCCCGCAAGTGATCCGAAAGGCCACCGGTGGAGCCGACAGAATCCGATTCCGTTGCCCCGACGTCCCTGCTCGAAGGCTTCCTTGCCTCCGTGCGGCGCTTCCCCGAGCACACCGCCGTACGGTCCGCCGGCCAGTCCCTCAGCTACCGCGAGCTCGACCGGGCGGCGCACGCCCTCGCCGCCCGGATGACGGGCGGCGAGGGCCCGGTCGTCGTGTACCTGGGCCGCGGCGCGGAGATGATCGTCGCGGCCGTCGCCGCGCTGAGGGCGGGTGCGTCGTACGTTCCCGTGGACCCGGCGACGCCCCGGACCCGGGTCGAGCTGATCCTGAAGGAGGCGGGGGCCCGGCTCGCCGTCACCTCGCGGGAGCTGGCCGACGACCTCGCGGGCATGCTGCCGGTGCTGCTCACCGACTCCGGCGCAGGACCGGCGGACGAGGCCGCCGCCCACGAGGACGACGCCGCCCCCGTGCCGCCGACGGACCCCTCTTCCTGCGCGTACACCATCTTCACCTCGGGAACCACCGGCCGCCCCAAGGGAGTCGAGGTCTCGCACCGCAACGTGCTCGACCTGATCGAGTCGACCCGGCCGCTCTTCGACTACGGCAGCGACGACGTGTGGTCGCTGTTCCACTCCTTCGCCTTCGACTTCTCCGTGTGGGAGATGTGGGGGCCGCTGCTCACCGGCGGCAGTACCGTCGTCGTGCCCGACGAGGCGACGAGGGACCCGGCCGCACTGCGTGCGCTGCTGCGCGACGAGGGCGTCACAGTGCTGAGCCAGACGCCCAGCGCGTTCGGCGCGCTCGCGGAGGAGGAGACGCGCCACCCGGAGCGGTTGCCGCTGAAGTGGGTGGTGTTCGGCGGGGAGGCGCTGCGCTTCGCCGACCTGGCGTCCTGGATGGACAAGTACGGGGACGACGCGCCCGGGTTGGTCAACATGTACGGGATCACGGAGATCACCGTGCACGCGACCTACCGGCGGCTCACCCGCGCCGACCTGGACGAACGGGCGAGCCTGATCGGCATGCCGCTGCCCGGCTCCGGCATCGTCCTGGTCGGCCAGGACCTCGTCCCGGTGCCCGACGGCAGCGCGGGCGAGATGGTCGTCACCGGGCCCGGCGTCGCACTCGGCTACCGGGGACGGCGCGAACTCACCGCCGAACGCTTCGTCCTGCTGCCTTCGGGGGAACGCGGCTACCGCTCCGGCGACCTCGCCCGCCGCCGCCCCGACGGCGACCTCGAATACCTCGGACGCGCCGACGACCAGGTGAAACTGCGCGGCTTCCGCATCGAGCCCGGCGAGATCGAGGCGGCGCTGCTGCGCCACCCCGGCGTCCGGGCCGCCACCGTCGTGCTGCGCCCGCTGCCCACCGGCGAGCCAGGCCTGGTCGGCTACGTCGTGGGCGACGCCGACGCGGACGCACTGCGCGCGCACGCCGCCGCCGCGCTGCCCGACTACATGGTGCCCGCCGCGTTCGTCGCCCTTGACGCGCTGCCGCGCACCGCCAACGGCAAACTCGACCGGGCCGCACTCCCGCAGCCGCAGGCCGCCCCCGCACGCGGGCGCGGCCCGGCGACCCTGCGCGAGGAACTGCTCTGCGAACTCTTCGCGCAGGTGCTGGGCAGGCCACAGGTCGGCGCGGACGAGGACTTCTTCGCCCTGGGCGGCCACTCCCTGGCCGCGATCAGGCTCGTCAACCGGGTCCGCTCCGTGCTCGGCGCGGAGGCCGGACTCCAGGACCTGTTCGACGCCGCCACCCCGGCCGCGTTCGCCGGGCGGCTCTCCGCCCCCGCCACCGGGCCCGCGCTCACTCCGCGCGAGCGGCCCGAGGAGATCCCCCTCTCGCACGCCCAGCGCCGCCTGTGGTTCCTGCATCGCATCCACGGCGGCTCCGCCGCCTACCACGTGCCCTACGCCCTGCGCCTCACCGGAACCCTCGACGTCGCCGCACTGCGCGCGGCGCTCGACGACCTGGTCGCCCGGCACGAAACCCTGCGCACCGTCTACCCCGAGCGCGACGGCGTGCCCTTCCAGCGGGTCCTGCCGGACGCCCGGCCCGAACCCGCCGTCGTCGGAGTGGCCCGCGAGGACCTGGAGGAACGCCTGCGCGAGGCGGTCGCCCGTCCCTTCGACCTCGCCGCCGACCTCCCGCTGCGCGCCACCCTCCTGCGCGTCGACGACGACGAGAGCGTCCTGCTCGTGGTGGTCCACCACATCGCCGCCGACGGGTGGTCCATGACCCCCCTCTTCCAGGACCTCGCCGCGGCCTACACCGCGCGTACGGCGGGCGGTCCGCCCGCCTGGGAGCCGCTGCCGGTGCAGTACGCCGACTACACCCTGTGGCAGTCGGAGCTGCTCGGCGACCTTGAGGACCCGGACGGACTCGTCGCCCGCCAGAGCGCGTTCTGGGCCGAGGCCCTGCACGACGCGCCCGCGGAACTCGCCCTGCCCACCGACCGCAGCCGCCCCGCCACCACCCGCTTCCGGGGAGGCCGGGTGCCCCTGCGCGTCGACGCGGCCCTGCACGCGCGTCTCGCCGCCTTCGCCCGCGAACAGGGCGCCACGGCCGCGATGGTCCTCCAGGCGGCGGTGGCCGGACTGCTCACCCGCATGGGGGCGGGCACCGACCTGCCGCTCGGCGTGCCCATCGCGGGCCGCAACGACGAAGCACTGCACCCCCTCGTCGGCTTCTTCGTCAACACCCTCGTCACCCGCACCGACACCTCGGGGGACCCCAGCTTCGTCCGCCTGCTGGCCCGGGTCAGGAAGGCCGGACTCGCCGCATACGAGCACCAGGACCTGCCCTTCGAGCGCCTGGTGGAGATTCTCAACCCGGAACGCTCCTCGGCCCGCCACCCCCTCACCCAGGTCGTCGTCGGCGTGCAGCCCGCCATCGCCGCGGACCTGACCATGCCCGGCCTCGACGTGGCGGCGCGGCCGGTCGGCGACCCCACCGCCAAGTTCGACCTGTCGCTGAGCTTCGAGGAGCACCGGAGCGCGGACGGCGCTGCCGCCGGCCTCGACGGCACCGTCGTCTACAGCACCGACCTCTTCGACCACGCCACCGTGGAGAACCTGGTGGAGCGCCTCGCGCACTTCCTCCGGGCCGTCGCCGACGACCCCGCCGCCCCGCTCAGCCGTATCGACATCCTGGGCGACGAGGAACGACACCGGCTCCTCGTCGAGTGGAACGACACCGCGGCGCCGCCCGTCGAGAGCCCCACCGTCGCCGCCCTCTTCGAGAAGCAGGCCGACCGGGGCCCCGACCGGCTCGCCCTGGTCCAGGGCGCGACCCGCTGGACGTACCGGGAACTCGACGAGCGTGCCAACCGGATCGCGCACGTGCTGCGCTCCCTGGGTGTCGGCGTGGAGGACATGGTCGGACTGTGCCTGCCGCGCGGACCCGAGTTCGTCGCCGCGGTCCTCGGCGTTTGGAAGGCGGGGGCCGCCTACACGCCCCTGGAGCCCGGCCACCCCGCCGAACGCCGCGTGTACATGCTGACCGACAGCGCGGCCGGGGTGCTGCTCACCTCCGGGGACCTCGCGGCGGACATGGAACTGCCCCCGGACGTCCACCGGGTGGCGCTGGACGCCGACGCACGGCTGTCACGAGCTCCCGTCACCCGGCCGCCCCTGACCACCACCGGCCGCAACCTCGCGTACGCCGTCTACACCTCCGGCTCCACCGGCGCGCCCAAGTGTGTCCTGCTGGAGCACCGCGGCGTCGTCGGACGGCTGCGGGACGTGGCCGAACGCTTCGAGCTGACCCCCGACGACATCAACCTCCAGGTGATCTCCCTCGGTTTCGAGGTCCCCGTCCGGGAGTTCTTCGGTCCGCTGTCCGTCGGAGCCGCCGTCGCCCTGCTGCCGCCGGACGGCGAGCGCGACCCGGCCGCCGTCGTCAGGACCATCCGCGAGACGGGGGCGACCGTCGCCATCTGCGTCGTCCACTCGCTCCTGGAGGCGCTCCTCGCCTACGACGCGAACCCCGCGGACCTCGCCACGCTGCGCCTGGTGGGCACCGGCGGCGAGATCCTGCGCCCGGCCGAGGCCGATACCCTGATGAACGTCTGGGGCTGCCGGGTCGTCAACCAGTACGGCCCCACCGAGACGACGATGATGGCCTGCCTGCACACCGTGCGGCCCGAGGACCTCACCGGGCGCATCCCGGTCGGCCGCCCCCTCGCCGACACCCGGGTGTACGTGCTCGACGACACCCTGAGCCCGGTGCCCGTGGGCACCCCCGGCGAGGTCTACCTGGCGGGCTCCGGGCTGGGGCGCGGCTACCTCAACCAACCGGCCCTCACCGCCTCCCGGTTCGTTGCCAACCCCTTCGGCGCGCCCGGCGAACGCATGTACCGCAGCGGTGACACCGCCCGGTGGCGGGCCGACGGCAACCTGGAGTTCGTCGGCCGCACCGACGACCAGGTCAAGATCCGCGGCTTCCGGATCGAACTCGGCGAGATCGAGGCCGTGCTCGCCGCGCACCCCCAGGTCGCGGCCACCACCGTCCTCGCCAGGGAGGACCGGCCCGGCGACAAACGCCTCGCCGCCTACGTGGTCCCCGCCGCGGCGGGGACCCCCGACCCGGCCGCCCTGCGCGACCACCTCGCACAGCGGCTGCCCTCGCACATGATCCCGCCGACGTTCACCGTCCTGGACGCGCTCCCGCTGCGGCTCAACGGCAAGGTCAACCGCGATCTGCTGCCCGTCCCCGACGCCCCGGACACAGGCTCCGGCGCACCGCGCAACCCGCGCGAGGACATCCTGTGCCAGCTCTTCGCGGAGGTGCTGGGCCTGCCCGAAGTAGGCGTCGACGACGACTTCTTCCACCTGGGCGGCCACTCCCTGCTCGCCGCCCGGCTCATCAGCCGCATCCGTACGGCGCTCGGCGTGGAGCCTTCGATGAGCGCCCTGTTCGCGGCCCCCACTCCCGCCGCGCTCGCCCGCGGCCTCGACGCCGGGAACAGCGGCGACTCCCTGGAAGTCATGCTGCCGCTGCGCCCCCGGGGCGACCGCGAGGCGGTGTTCTGCATCCACCCCGGCGGCGGACTGAGCTGGAGCTACGTCGGACTGCTGCGCCATCTCCCGCCGCAGTTCCCGCTCTACGGCGTCCAGGCGCACGGACTGCGCTGCCCGGACGAGATGCCCGCGACGATCGAGGAGATGGCGACCGACTACATCGAGCGGATCGAGAAGGTCCAGCCCGAAGGCCCCTACCACCTGCTGGGCTGGTCCCTCGGCGGCATGGTCGCCTACGAGATGGCCGTCCAGTGGCGGGCCCGCGGGGCCCGGACCGGGATGCTCGCCCTCCTCGACTGCTACCCGGGAATGCCCGACCACTTCCGGGTGGACGACGCGACCATGCTGCGCTCCCTGCTGGACCCCGAGAACCCCGACGCCGTCCCGGAGGAGGGCTCCGCCGAACTCGGCAAGGCGCTGGAGATCGTCAAGAAGGACACCGGCGCGCTCACCAGCCTGACCGAGCCGCAGATCGTGGCCCTGCTGAAGACCATGGCGCACAACCGGAAGATCGTCCGCGCCTACGAACCGACCTGGTTCGACGGCGACGTGCTGTTCTTCCTCGCCACGCAGAACCGCGTCGAGGACGCCCCGACCGCCGAGGTCTGGCGGGAACACGTGGGCGGCGCCCTCGTGTCCCACCCGGTCGAGGCGGCGCACATCACCATGGCCAACCCCGAGCCGCTCGCCGAGATCGGCCGCATTGTGGCGAGCGACCTGGAGGAACGATGAAATCCGATCTGCTGATCCTGAAGGACCGGTCCGTCCTGGCCCTGCTCACCGCACGGTCCGTCTCCCTGCTGGGCAACGCGATCATGCCGATCGCGCTGGCCTTCGCGATCCTGGACATGCCCGGGGGCTCCGCGACCGTACTCGGTCTGGTGCTCGCGACCCGCATGGTGACCCAACTGCTGTTCGTCCTGCTCGGCGGGGTCTTCGCCGACCGGCTGCCCAAGCAGCGCCTGATGATCGGTGCGGACGTCGCGGCGGGGGCCGTCCAGGCGGTGGCGGCCCTGCTGATCATCGGGGGGTCGGCGTCGCCCGTTGCGCTCGCCGGTCTCGCCGCGCTGAGCGGCGCGGCGGCCGCCCTGTTCGAACCCGCGTCCCGGTCCGTGATGCCGGCGCTGGTCGACGGTGACTCCCTCCAGTCCGCGAACGCCCTGCTGAAGCTGTCCATGCGCGGCGGCAGCATCCTCGGCGCGGCTCTCGGCGGCATCCTCGTCGCCGTCATGGGCGCCGGACACACGCTCCTCGTGGACGCCGGGACGTTCTTCGTGTCGGCCCTGCTCCTTACCCTGGTGCGCACCGTCGCACCGGTCGCCAAGGGGCCCGCCAAGACGATGCTGACGGCGCTGCGCGAAGGCTGGCAGGAGTTCACCGCCCGGCAGTGGGTGTGGGTGATGGTCACCCAGATGGCCGTCGTCAACGTCCTGCTGGCCGGATCCTTCTACGTCCTGGGGCCGGTCGTCGCCAAGCAGACGTACGGCGGAGCCACCGGCTGGAGCACCGTCCTCACCGTCCAGGCGATCGGCTTCGTGGCGGGCACCCTGGTCGCCATGCGCATCCGGCCCGCCCGGCCCATCCGGGTGGCCGCCCTGGCCACGGCGGGCTTCCCGCTCTCCCTGTTCCTGCTGGCCGCCCAGGCCCCGCTGGCCGCGGTGTGCGTGGCCGCCTTCGCCTCCGCGATCTTCATCGACGTCTACGAGGTCATGCTCGACACGACCCTCCAGAAGAACATCCCGCCCGAGGCGCTGTCCCGCGTCATGTCCTACGAAGCCCTGGGCACCTTCGCCCTGGTACCCCTCGGCAGTGCCATCGCCGGCCCCGTCTCCCACGGACTGGGCGTCGGCCCCACCCTGGCCTGGGCCGGAGCCCTCATCGTCGCGGCGGGCGTCGTGACCTTCCTGCTGCCCTCGATCCGTGCGGTGCCGCCGGTCAGGCCCGAGGAACTGGAGGAAGCGCGATGACCGGTTTCACCCACTGGCTGCTG
The DNA here is from genome assembly GCF_043083325.1 of Streptomyces sp. NPDC014734. Taxonomy (NCBI): domain Bacteria; kingdom Bacillati; phylum Actinomycetota; class Actinomycetes; order Kitasatosporales; family Streptomycetaceae; genus Streptomyces; species Streptomyces sp. NPDC014734. The sequence goes on from NZ_JBIBYN010000003.1 coordinate 431,844, forward strand.
CGCCGCCCCGCCGACGAGGCGAAGGCCCGTGTGTTCTGCTTCCCCTACTCGGGGGTCGGCGCGTCCATGTTCAACCGGTGGCCGCGCTGGCTGGACGGCGACGTGGAGGTGTGCCCCATCCAGTTCCCGGCCCGCGAGAACCGCATCCGGGAGCCGCACTTCGGCACGTACCAGGCGCTGTCGGAGGACATCGCCGAGGCGCTGGCGCCCCACCTCGACCGGCCGTACACCTTCTTCGGCCACTGCGCGGGCGCGCTGCCCGCCTACGAGACGGCGCTGCGCCTGGCCGAGTCGGGGCACCCGGAACCCGCCCGGCTCGTCGTCTCCGCGCAGGCCCCGCCGCACCACTGCCCGCACGACCGGTTCCTGGACCTCGACGACGCGCAACTGGGCGCGGAACTCGGCGCGATCGCGGTGGCACGCGGCGGCGAGGCGCACCCGCTGCTGATCGAGCTGACCCTCTCCGTCCTGCACCAGGATCTGGAGGCCAACCGCGTCTACACCCGGCCGCGCACATCGCTGCCGGGCCCCGTCAGCGTCGTGAACTGGTCGGCCGACCCCGAAGTCGACCTCGCACTGCTCGACGACTGGCGCGGCTACGCCGACGACGTGCAGTTCCACGAACTGCCCGGCGAGCACTACACCTTCCTCACCGCCCCACCGGAACTCCTCACGCTCCTGCGGAAGGGCTGACACAGTGGACGCCGCAACCTCCCTCGTCTCGGTCTTCACCGAGTGCGCCCGCGCCCATCCCGACCGCCCCGCCCTCGGGGACCTCAGCTACGCCGGGCTCGACGCCCGCACCAACCGCGTCGGCCACCAACTCCGTGCGGCGGGCGTGCGCACCGGCGACGTCGTCGGAGTCCGCGCGCCCCGCGGCGAGGAGACCGTGGTGCTGCTCCTCGGGATCCTGAAGGCGGGCGCGGCCTACCTCGCCCTGGACCCCGGGCAGCCCCTCGACTGCCAGCGGCAGATGCTGGCCGACGCGTCGGCGACCGTGCTGTTCGACCTCACGGGCCGGGCGCGGGGCGCCGGGACACCGGCTCCGGGTGCGGGGGAGACCCACGACTTCCCCGGCTGCCGGGTGCTCGCGGAAGTCGACGACGAGGCGCCGGACACCCCGGTGGACGCGGGCGTCGGGTCCGCGGACCTCGCCTACGTCGCGTACACCTCGGGCTCCACGGGCCGCCCCAAGGGCGTGGCCGTACCGCACCGGGCCGTGCTGCGGCTGGTGGTGGACGGGGACGTCGTCGACGCCGGTCCGCAGGACGTGTTCCTGCACTTCGCGCCGGTCGCGTTCGACGCCTCGACGCTGGAGATCTGGGGCGCGCTGCTCAACGGGGCCCGCCTCGCCGTCATGCCGCCCGGCGCGCCGTCCCTGACCCGGCTGCTCGACTTCGTACGGGACGAGCGGGTCACCGTGGCGTGGCTGACCGCGGGACTCTTCCACCGGGCCGTGGACACGGGACTCACCGGGCTGCCGCACCTGCGGCGGCTCATCGCCGGAGGCGACGTGCTCTCGCCCGGCCACGTCGAACGCGCCGTGCGCGACCTGCCGCACGCCACCGTCGTCAACGGGTACGGGCCCACCGAGAACACGACGTTCACCTGCTGTCACCCGGTGACGACGCCGGTCGAGGACAGCGTGCCCATCGGCCGCCCCGTCCGCGGCACCGGCGTCCACCTCCTCGACTCCCGGCTGTGCCCGGTCGCCGACGGCGAGGTCGGCGAGATCTACGCCACGGGCCCGGGCCTCGCGCACGGCTACGTCAACGACCCGGCCGCGACCGCGTCCCGCTTCGTCGCCGACCCCTACGGACCGCCGGGCTCCCGCATGTACCGCACGGGCGACCTCGCCCGCCGGACCGGGAGAACCCTGCACTTCCTGGGCCGTGCCGACGGCCAGGTGAAGATACGGGGCTTCCGTGTCGAGACGGACGAGGTGGCCGCCGCGCTCCTGACCCACCCCGGCGTCCGGCAGGCGGCCGTGACCGCCCCGTGGCGCGACGCCCGGCCCCGGGAACGCGTCCTGACCGCCCACGTCGTGACCGCGCCCGGCGCGTCCGTCCTGGACGTCCGCGCCCACCTGGCCCGGCTGCTGCCGCCGTACGCCGTGCCCTCCCTGATCCGCACTCTGGACGCCCTGCCGCTGCGGGACAACGGCAAGGTGGACCGGACCGCCCTGGAAGAAATCGGCCCCCTGGAACGCCCCGCGGTCAACGCCGCGCACCGGCAGCCGGAGACGGGCCTGGAGGCGGCCGTCGTCCAGCTGTGGTCGGACCGGCTGGGTACCGCGGGCGTCGGCGCCGACGACGACTTCTTCGAACTGGGCGGCCACTCGCTGCTCGCCCTGACCATCACCGGCGAAATCCTGCGGATGTACGGAGTCGAAGTGTCACCGCTCGACTTCTACCTCGACCCGACCCCCGCCGGACTCGCCCGCACCGTCCGGAGAGCCACGCGAGGAGACACCCGGAACGAGTCGCGGGAGGACGCGGACAGAACGACGCCGGAGGCCGCGCGGCCCGCCATGCGCCATCCCGCGCCGGAGGTCTCCTCGTGAGGATTCCCCCGGCCCCGTCCGGCCCCCTCGACCCGGCCGGCATCGACCTGTTCGACCCGCACGTGCACGCCGAGGGCGACCCGCACGCCGTCTGGACCCACCTGCGCGCGCAGGCCCCGTTGCACCGCCAGACCCTGCCCGACGGGCGTGCCTTCTGGTCGGTGACCCGCTACCACGACGCCTGCCGCGTCCTGTCCGACCACCGCGACTTCACCTCCGAGCGCGGCAGCCTCCTGCACCAGCTGGGCCGCCACGACGCGGCAGGCGGCCGCATGCTCGTGGCGACCGACCCGCCGCGCCACACCGAACTGCGCCGCCCGCTGAACCGGCTGTTCGCCCCCGGCGCGCGGGCGGGCCTGGAACAGCGGCTGCGCACCGCCGCCCGGTGGGTGCTCGCCCCCGCCGCCGCACCGGCGGAGTGGGACCTGGCCGAGCGGGCGCGGGCGCTGCCGATGGCGGTCGCGGGCGCGGTGCTGGACCTGCCCGAGGAGGACTGGCCCGAACTGTTCCGCTGGACGGCGTCCGCCGCCGCCCCCGACGACCGGGACCTGCGGGTGGGCGGCAGCTCCGCCGCGACCCTGGCCGTCGCGCACCACCAGCTGTTCGCCTACTTCACCGACCAGGTGGCCCGGCGCAGGGGAACCGCGGGCGAGGACGTGATCCGGCTCCTGATGAGCATGCGGGCGGGCGACCGGCCGCTCACGGACGAGGAGGTCGTCGTCAACTGCTACAGCGTGCTGCTGGGAGCCAACGCGACGACGCCGCACACCGTCTCGGGCACGGTGCAGGCCCTCATGGACCACCCGGAGGTGTTCCGCGCGGTCGCACGGGACCCCTCCCTGGTGCCCGGACTGGTGGAGGAGGGACTGCGCTGGACCTCGCCCGCCAGCAGCTTCCTGCGCCACGCGGTCGAGGACACCGAGCTGAGCGGCGGCGTGGTGCCCGCGGGGGACGCCGTCGCGGTCTGGGTGGGCTCGGCCAACCGGGATGAGCGGGTGTTCACCGACCCGTTCCGCTTCGACCCGGGCCGTACCGGCAACCGGCACATCGCCTTCGGCTTCGGACCGCACTACTGCCTGGGCGCGGCAGTGGCCCGGCAGACCCTGCGGATCTTCTTCGAGGAGGTCTTCGAGCGGGTCGCCGAGTTCCGGCCCGCCGGGGAGCCGCGGCGCCTGGTGTCGAACTTCGTCGCGGGCCTGGCCCGGCTGCCCGTCCACACCCGGCCGCGAACGTCCTGAGCACCGAGCCCTCCGGCCGCGCACGCCCCTAAGGAGCAGAACATGAGCGCCGACACCGACGAGATCGCGGCAGCGTTCCGCACGATCCTGAGCCGGCACCTCGACGGCCAGGGGATCGGCCTGGACGACGACTTCTACGCGATGGGAGGCGACTCCCTGACCGCCCTCAGAGTGGTCGCCGACGCGAACGCGCAGGGCATCGACGTCACCCTGCGGGACGTCCTGCACCATTCCACCCCGCGCACGCTCGCCGCCCACCTGGCCGCCAGGGACGATGAGGCGGCGGACGACCGTCCAGCCACCGGCGGCCTCACCGCCACGGACCGGGCACTGATGCCGCCCGGGCTGGCCGGTGCACTGCCCGCGTCCGCTCTCCAGGTCGCGATGATCTACCTGTGCGACAGCAGCGCGGACCCCGGGCTCTACCACTCGGAGTTCAGCTGGGAGGTGGGCGAGCCCTTCGACGAGCCCCGCTTCCGCAGGGCGCTGGCGGCTCTGTGCGAGCGGCATCCGGCGCTGCGCTCCTCCTTCGACCTCGGCACGTACTCCGTACCGGCGCAGTTGTTCCACCGGAGCGTCGAAGTACCGCTGGTGGTGGGCGCGGCCCCGGACCGCGACACGGCGCTCGACTGGACCGGCGCACCGCTGTTCCGGTGCGGGGTCGAGCCCGCACCGGGGTCGTTCCGGGTGACCCTGCGCGTCCATCACGCCCTCGTCGACGGCTGGGGCTACGGGCGGCTGATCGTGGACCTCCTCGCCCTCTACCAGGAGTCGCCCCTGCCCGGCCTGCCGCAGGGCGTCGAGCAGGCGTTCCTCGACGCCGAGCACGCACAGCTCGCCGACCCGGCGGCCGTCGAGTACTGGCGCGGACAGGCGGGCGAGCCCGTGCTCTTCCCCGGGTCCGCCCGCTTCACCGGGGCCGCCGACGCCCGGGAGAGCGTGGAGTTCCCCCTGCCCGACCCTCTGGTTGCCTCCCTCAAGGACACGGCGAAGGAGCTGCGCGTCCCGCTCAAGTCCCTTGCGTTCGCCGCCCACGCGCAGGCCCTTGCCGTGCTCACCGGTCACAGCGAGACCGTGACGGGCCTGGTGGTCAACACCCGGCCGCAGACCGAGGGCGCCGACCTCGTCGCCGGGCTCTACCTGAACACCGTGCCGGTCCGCGTCCGGGCCCGCGGCTCCTGGCCGGACCGGGCGGTCGCCGCGCTGGTCGCGGAACGCAACGCGCGACGGCACGCCGCGTACCCGCTCGCCCACATCGAGCGCGAACTGGGCCGTCCGGCCTTCGAGGCAACCTTCAACTTCACCCACTTCCACCTCTACCGCGACCTCGACGGACTGGACGGCCTCGACGTCGGGGGCTGGCGAGTACGGGGGAAGCCGAGCTTCCCGTTCCGGGTGGACTTCGAGCTGGAGGGGCTGGAGGCGGGCAGTCGTGTCGTCGTCGCGTACGACCCGGAGCGGCTGCCCGAGGCGCGGGCGAAGCGCTACGCGGACCTGTTCGAGCAGGCGCTCGGCGAGGCGGCCGCCGCATGAGGCGGCCGGCCCGCGACCGCCCCCTCCTGGCGATCGCCTACGACGACGGGGCCGTGTCCCCGGGCGAGGTGGGGGTCGCTCTCGCCGATCTGGGCGATGTCGTGTTCCTGGTGCCCGACACGGCGCACGTGGCCGCGATGCGCCCGGTGCTCGCCCAACTCGGCGACGTACGGGACCTGTCGGGCGACGCGCGGAGCGACGCGGAAGCCGTGCGGGAACTCGCGCCGGACGTGCTCGTGACGTTCAGCGAACGCTTGATCCGGACCACCGCGGAGCTGGCCCGGGCGGCGGAACTGCCCTACCACACCCCGGACACCGCACTGCTGCTCACCGACAAGACCCGGCAGCGGGCCGCCCTGCGGGCCGCCGGGGTGGACGACGTGCGCACGGCTTCGCTGGACTCCCTGGCCGACTGGCCCGCGGCCCTCGCCCACGTCGGACTGCCCGCGGTCGTCAAACCGGTGCGCGGCGCGGGCAGCCGCCACACCCACCCCGTGCACGACGAGGAGGAAGCACTGCGCGTCCTGTCGGAGGTCTTCGCCGACCTGCCGCCCGCGCCGTCCGGTGAACCGCGGCTGACCATGGAGGAGATGCTGGTCGGACGCGACCGGCTGCCGCTGGGGGACTACGCGTCGGTGGAGAGCCTGTGCGGGCCCGAAGGCGTCACGCACCTCGCCGTCTCCGGCAAGCTCCCGCTGGTCGCCCCCTTCCGGGAACCCGGCCGCTACTGGCCGACCCAGCTCCCCGACGGCGAACGGCGGGCGGTCCTGGACCTGGTGACCCGTGCGCTGGAAGCGTTGGGCGTACGGCACGGCCTCACTCACACGGAGATAAAACTGACCCCCGAAGGGCCCCGGTTGATCGAGGTCAACGGCCGTATCGGCGGCCACGTCAACGGCATGGCCCGCACCGCGTGCGGCGTGGACCTCGTGCACGCGGCTGTGCTCCAGGCGCTGGGCCGCCCCACCGGCCTGGGGCCCCTGCGTCCCGACCGCGTTCACTTCCAGCACAACGGCCTCGCCCCGGTCCGGCCCTGCCGGCTGGTTTCCGTGGACGGGGCGGCCGCGGTGCGCGGCATGGCGGGAATCAGCGGCTACCGCAGCTTCGTACGACCGGACGAGCGGCTGCCGGGCGGTGCCATGACCCGCGAACTGGACGTGCTGTGGGGCGTCGCCGACACCCACGAGGAGATGGTGCGGGTCGTCCGGGACGCCCTCGACACCCTCCACTACACCTTCGACTTCACCGACCCGCAGGGCGGAGCGCATCCCACCGGAGCACCGACGGGCCTGCGCACCGTGGCCGCGTCCTCCTGCGGCGCCTGGCAGGACGTACCCGCTCCGGAACCCGCCTGTGAACCTGCCCGCGGGTCCGCGCGGACCCACTCCCAACCCGCCCCCGAAGGAGCCTCATGAGCACTCCCGCCGCCGCCTCTCCCGTCATGGCCCTGATCGACATCATCGACGGGCAGCGCTGGGACGACCTGAAGTCCGTCCTCGCCCGGGACTGCGTGATCGAGCGCCCCGGCTCGCAGCCCATGGTGGGTCTCGGCCGGATCGAGCACTTCTACCGCAACGAACGCCAGGTACGGCACGGGAAACACGCGGTGGACCGGGTGGTCGCCGACGAGGCCGCGGCGGCCTGCTGGGGCACGTTCCGCGGAGAGACCCCCGACGGCTCCGTGATCGAGGCCCGTTTCGCCGACACCTTCGTCCTGGCGGACGGTCTCATCCAGCGCCGCACCACCTACGTCCACGCACCGGCCCACTGACACCCCTTCGCGCACACCGGCCGGGGGGGGGGGGGGGGGGGGGGGGGCCCCCCCCCCCCCCGGCGCCCCCCCCCCCCCCCGGCCCCGGGGGGGGGGGGCCCGGGGGGGGGCCCCCCCGCCGCTCGTGCGGTCACATCCGGAACGGGTGAACCGTGTGCCGTATCTGTACGAGTGCTCTCGCAGGCACCGTCGGGAAGAAGGCCGAATCGGCCCGGGACGGCGCAGTGGCTGCGGGGACGGCGGTCTCGGCAACCCGGGCGCCGGTCGTGCGGTCCGTCGCCCGGGTTGCCGCTCAGTCCATCCCCAGCCCGCCCAGGAACCACGCCTCCGCGGCCCGGACGCGTGCCTCGCACTGTGCGCGGTCGGTGCCCGTGATGACGAAGGCGGCGAGGAAGTCGCCCGAGTGGCAGGCCTCGCCGACCTCGTCGCCGATTTCGGCGAAGCAGTGGTACTTCGCGACGCCGTCGGGGAGGTTCTCGGGGTCCGGCAGGGCGCGCAGTCGGCCCGGACGGCGGGTGAACAGCAACTGGCAGGCCAGTCGGTCGGGTTCGCGGCGGTGTGTGGGGCCCACGGGCAGTCCGAGCATGCGGCGCACCGGGTATTCGGCGGGGTCGAAGCCGAACATCGCCTGCTGGACGTCGCGGACCCCGGCGCCGCCCGCCCGGCAGGCGGCCTCGCAGAGCACCAGGTCGCCCTGCGGAGTGACGAACACCTCGATGTGGAAGGCGAAGTCGGTGCCGCCGCCGAACGCGTCGAGGAGCCGTTCCGCGAACTCCCTCAGCCGGTGCGTCAGCGGGTCGGTCGCGTCCAGCGCGATGTCGACGCGGGCCTTGCGGTCCGTGTAGTCGGCGAGGGCGTACAGGTACATGGACGGCCACAGGGTGGTGATGCCGCCGTCGAGGAACGTCCCGTCGATGTGGCACATCCGGCCCTCGACGTAGGCCTCCACGAGCCAGGCGGGTTCCCCGGCGTCGTCGGTCGGCTCGGCCTGCTCGCGCCAGTGCGCGTACTCCTGCTCGGTGCGCAGGATGCGCAGCCCGATCGAACCGGCGCCCCGGCGCGGTTTGACCACCACGGGGAGGCCGTGCTCGGCGGTGAAGGCGTCGAGGTCGTCCGTGCTGCCGAGCAGCGCGTGCGGGGCCACCGCGATTCCGGCCGCCAGGGCGGTCCGCTTCATCACCCACTTGTCGCGGTAGGGCACGGCGGACTCCGGTTGCTGGCCGCGCAGGCCGAAGCGGCGGCGCAGCAGCGCGGCGCGCTCGATGTCGTTCTCCTGGCAGGCGACGACGTCGCTCACCCCGTAGCGCTCGATGAGTTCGGCGGCGCGTCGTGCGACGTGCGCGCCGTGGTCGTAGTCGTCCAGCGCCTCGGCGTGCACGTAGGGCGCGTGGCCTGGCAACTCCTCGTTGTTGAGCTTGAGTTGTTCGGCGGAGGCGAGGAGGACGAGGTCCGTGCCGAGTCCGTCGAGCCACTTCTCGTACGGGTTGGCCCGCAGGGAGCCGCGGTGCAGAACGAGCGTGGTCATGCCGGTTCCCCTTCGTTCCAGATGCTGACGTAGCGCTCACCCGTGTCGGGCAGCAGGGTGACGACGGTGCGGCCCGCCTGTTCGGGGCGGCGGGCCACGAGCGTCGCGCCGTACACCGCGGCGCCCGAGGACAGCCCGGCGAAGATGCCCTGGTGCCGGATGAGGCGGCGGGCGGTCTCCAGCGCCGCCCCGTCCGGGCAGGTGAGGACCTCGTCGATCAGTGAGACGTCCGTGGTGGGGGAGACGAAGCCGCCGTTCAGGCCCGGAATGCGGTGCTGGCCGCCGAACCCCTGCGACAGGACGGGCGAGTTCTCCGGTTCGACGGCGACCACCGTCAGGTCCGGGTTGCGTTCCTTGAGGCAGCGGCCCGCGCCGGTCAGGGTGCCCCCGGTGCCGACACCGCAGACCAGGACGTCGACCCGGCCGCCGGTGTCGGCCCAGATCTCCGGGCCGGTCGTCTCGTAGTGGGCGCGGACGTTGTCGTCGTTCTCGTGCTGGCGGCTGTACCAGGAGCCGGGCGTGGACCGCTGGATCCGTTCGGCCTCGGCGATGGCACCGGCGAACCCGTCCGCGCTGGGCGTCTGCACGATTCCGGCGCCCAGGGCGCGCAGCAGACCGACCCGCTCCGGGGTGGCGCTGTCGGGCAGCACCACCGTGCACCGGTAGCCGCGGGTCGCGGCCATCGCGGCCAGCGCGATGCCGGTGTTGCCGGAGGTGGACTCGATGACGGTGCCGCCCGGCGGGAGGTCACCGCGCTCCTCGGCCCCCCGCAGCATGTACAGGGCGGCGCGGTCCTTGCTGGACGCGTACGGATTGTGCGACTCCAGCTTCGCCAGGACGTCCACGGAGGCGTCGACACCGGGCAGGGCGAGCCGGACGAGCGGAGTGTTCCCGATGAGTTCGTGCAGATGGTTCGCGACGCGGCGGTGGGGGACGAGTGTGGTCATGGCGGACTTTCTGTGCGGGGCGGGAGGGGCCGGCGGTCGGGATCACCAGGAGCCTGCCGACGCGAGCAGGCGCACGGGGTCCGGCGCGTCCTCGTCACGGGGCCCACGGGTCACGGAGGGCGGGGCGTAGACGCGCGCCCCCGGGCGCACGTCGTGGGTCACGGTGGCCATGGCGCCGATCAGGGCGTCGTCGCCGATGGTGACGGCGCCCAGGACGGTCGCGTTGGCACCCAGGACGACGCGGTCGCCGACCACCGGGTGACGGCGGGCGCCCGGCGGGAGGCCGTTGTCGCTCCACCAGCCGACGGCACCCAGCGTCACCTGGTGGAAGAGCGTGACGTCGTCGCCGATGCGGGCGGTCTCGCCGATGACGACGCCCGAGCCGTGGTCGATGAAGACCCGTCTGCCGACGACGGCGCCCGGATGGATCTCCACACCGGTGCGGCGGCGGGCGCGGCGGGCGACGGCGCGTGCCGCCAGGCGGTGGCCGCGCCGGTGCAGCCGGTGCGCGATCCGGTGCGCCCACAGGGCGGGGAGCGCGGGGTGCCACAGGCCCTCGAACCGGGTGCGGACCGAGGGGTCCCGTTCGACGACGACGTCCAGATCCTCGCGCAGGGTGCGCAGCAGTCCGTTCGGTTCGGGCATGTCCATCGACTCCTGGGAACGGTCGGGTACGGGCCGTCAGGCGGCGACGGGCCGCTGCGGTCCGGCGGGGTCCGGGGCCGCGGCGGCGCCGTCCCGGACCTCGGCCGGGGCGGGGGAACCGGGCACCCCGGCGGTTTCGGCGGTTCCGTTCACCTCGATCCGGATCGTCTGCCGGGTCAGGCGTTCGCACAGCTCGACCGCCGTGTCGGTGTCCTCGGCGCGCACCGCGACGAAGCCCGGCCGGTCCCAGTTGTCGCGCAGCGGCCGAATGGTGTCCCCGGGGCGCGCGTTCAGCTGGAGGGCCAGCACGTCGGGACGGGCACGGACCTCGTCGACCCCCTCGACGGCGGTGACGGTGCCCGGGTCGCTCAGCACGAATCGGGTGCAGGCCCCGCCCACCGGCCGCGGCGGTTCCGTCAGCGGCGCCACGTTGCCCAGCGGCCAGGCCGCCGCGTAGGCGGCCATGTTGATGCCGAGAGCGGCTTCCACCAGTTCGATGATCTGGCCGCCGCCGAGCCGGTTGTGGGACTCGATGACGAGCGGGCCGCGCCCGCCGAGCCTGATCTCGGTGTGGCTGGGACCGTCGGTGACGCCCATGACGGTGAGGAAGTCCGTGACCGCGTCCGCGATCAGACGGTGGGTGTCCGGTGCGAGGCGGGCGGGCACGGCGTGGCCGAGTTCCGCGAAGTGGCGCTCGTCGACGAGCTTCTCGGTGATCGCCACGACCACATGACGCCCGGCGAAACCGAACGCCTCGACACTGAACTCCGGTCCGTCGATGTATTCCTCCATCAGGAAGCCGTCGACGCGGAAGAGGGTCGAACCGCGGTCGGTGCGCCGCCCGAGCAGTTCCCCGATCCGCCGCCACACCCGGTCCAGGTCGTCGGGGCCCTCGGCCCGGATCAGCCCGAAACCGGCCGTGGTGCCGGTCGGCTTGACGATGAACGGGTACCCGGCGCGGGCCCCGAACGCGTCCAGCGAGGCCCGGTCGGTGACCCGGGCGTGTTCGACACCGGGATGCCCCCGTTCGGCCAGGTGAGCCCGCATCAGTGCCTTGTCCCGCATGCGGCGGCTCACCTCGCCGCGCTGCCCGTCGCCGAAGCCGAAGTGGTCGTTGAGCCGGGCCGCCGGGGTCAGACCGCCCTCGGTCAGCGAGAGCACCACGTCGAAGCCGTACAGGGCGCGGGCCGTCTCGGCGAACGGCAGCACGACGTCGTAGTCCGTGTAGTCGATCATCAGCAGGACGTCGGCGGTCGCGGTCTGGTACGGGGTGATCTTGTCGGGGTGCTGGAGGAACACCACGCGCACGCCCTGTTCCTTGACGTGGCGCAGATGCGCGTCGATGCCGCCCACGAGCAGCAGGGTCCGGGTGTCGTCGCTCACTGGAGGCTTCCTTCGGGGGCGAGGGCGGGCGGGACTTCGGCCGTCGTGCCGCGCACGGCGGTCCTGATCCCGTCACGGACGGCGGCGACGCGCGCGGCGGCCTGCTCGGGGGTGGCGCCGTCGACGACCACGTATCCGTGCCGGGTGGCGGAGCTGACGGTCGGGGGCAGTTCGTCGCCCGCGGACCAGGGGAGGTGCAGGGCGTGGACGTGGGGGAGCGCGGCGGCCTCCGCCACCCCGGACACGGTGTCCAGGACGCCGGCCGGGAAGCCGAAGAAGCCGATCGCCGCGGTGCGCCCGGGAACGGGCGCGGTCAGGGGCTCGCCCGCGAGGGCGCGGAAGACCCACGCCTCGATGTCGAAGCCGGCGGCGACCTCCACCAGCAGCGGGATGCGGTCCCCGCCCAGCCGGGCCTGCGACTCCACGACCCGGGGGCCGTCCGGGGTGAGGATCACCTCGGTGTGGGCCGGGCCGAAGCGGTAGCCCGCCAGGTCGAGCACCGACACGGCGAGGTCGCGCAGGGCCGCGGCGTCGGCCTCGGGCAGCGGGGCGGGGAAGACATGCCCGCTCTCGACGAAGTACGGGGCGCCGCCGGTCTCCTTCGCCGTGATCCCGATGACATGGTGGACGCCCCCGGCGCTCAGCGTCTCCACGCTGTACTCCGGGCCCTCCAGGTACTCCTCGACGACGTAGGGCCCCCGGTGGCCGTCCCGTTCGACCCGGGCGCTCCATTCCAGCAGGTCGTCGGGGCGCCGGATCAGGGCGATGCCCCGGCTGCCGGCCAGCCGGGTGGGTTTCACCACGACGGGCAGCGTGAAGTCGTCCAGCACGTCGGCGGCCTGTGCGGGGTCGGCGACCTCGCGGGCCCGTACGACGGACAACCCGGCCCCGTTGAGCAGGCGGCGCAGTGCGGCCTTGTCGTTGAGGCCGCGTACCGCCCGTGCCGGATTGGGGGCGAGTCCCAGTGCCTCGGCCGTCTCGGCCACCGGAACCATGGTGTCCTCGCTGCCCAGGTGCAGGACGAGGTCGATGCCGTGCCCGCGGGCCGTGTCGGCGATCAGCGCGCTCAGCGCGGCGCGGTCGCCGAAGTCGGTGAGGATCAGCTCCTCGGAGTGTTCCGCGACCTGGTCGAGATAGGCGCGTTCGCGCAACGCCGGGTCCCACACGGACCAGACCCGGAACCCCGCCCGCACGGCCTTGCGGACCAGTTGGTGATACGGCATCACCATGAGCAGTCTTCGGGGGGCGGACGCCGACGTCATGACTCGGTCCCTTCTCGGGGGTCGTGGGTTCTGCCACTGGGGGTGCTCATGCCGCGGTCACCGGCTCGGCGGTGGCCTTCTCCAGGGCCCGCCGCTCGTCGCGCACCCTCAGCAGGGAGCGGAAGACGAGGAGCGCGCCCGCGCCCCACACGCCGTACAGTGCGCTCATGCCCAGGGGCGACAGGAAGGCGCCGACGGTGACGCAGGCCGATCCGATGAGCAGGCCGATCCGGGCGTTCAGCCCGTAGGCGGCCATGTACTTGGTGCGGGCGGCCGGGTCGACGAGATCGGCGAGGATGGCCTGCTTGACCGGGACGTTGGCCAGCTCGCCCAGGGTGAGCGCGACGGCGGCGGCGATCAGCAGCCAGCCGGTGTTGCTGAACGCCCAGACCATGTATCCGGCGGTGAACACCACGATGCCCGCGTAGAGCCGGGCCCGGTCCGACAGGCGGCCGAACATCTTGCCCGCGAACAGGGCGAGTCCCACCACCAGTGCGGTGTTGACGGCGCGCAGGATGCCGAGCATCTCCACACCGTTCACGCGCGGCGCCCAGGAACCGACGGTGGCCAGGGTCTGCACCGGGAACTCGTCGGCGAGCCGCACCGCGATGTAGTAGCCGATCTGCACCTCGATGGCGCGCATCAGCACGGCCGCGGTGAGCAGACGCAGGAACACCCGGTCGCGGGCGACGGTCAGGTAGCCGCGCAGCATCGCGACGACACCGGTGGCGGCCTCCTTGGCCCCCTCCGGCGCGCTCTCGGTCACCCAGCGCCACATCACACCGGTCGTGGCCACGCACAGGACGGTGGCGGCGGTCAGCAGCTCGAAGAAGTAGCCCTCGTAGAAGAAACCGCCGATGAGCGCGCCGAAGGTGAACGCCAGATTGATCGACCAGTAGTTGATCGTGTAGACGAGTGTGCGGTTCTCCGGCGCCGAGACGTCGATGATCATGGCGTCGGCGGCGGGGGTCGCCATGTTGGACGCGCAGGTGTTCAGCAGGAACAGTGCGAACGTCGCCCAGCCGGAGCTCCACCAGGGCGAGTTGGCGAGTGCGATCAGCGCGAACGTGACCGCCGCGGCCGCCTCTCCCAGGACCAGCAGCGGCCGTCGGCCGTGCACGTCCGCCAGATGGCCGCCGAGGAAGTTGGACGCGATCCCGGCGGCGCCCACCACGAGCGTCATGACCCCCGCGGTGGCAGGGCCGTACAGCTTCGCCAGATGGATGACGAGCAGGGGCATCAGCATGATGCCGAGCAGGCGCTGGACGAAGCCCACGCCGAGCCTCAGCTTGATGTTGGGATGCAGTTCGCGGAATTTCACCGCAGTCTCCCGGGAGTCGGTTTCAGGCATCCTTGGGAAGGACGCGAAGGGGCGGGACGCGAAGGGGCGGGGCGCGAAGGGGCGGGGCGCGAAGGGGCGGGACGCGAAGGGGCGGGGCGGGGGCACGGAACATGCAGGTGTACCGAGCTGATCACGCCATTTGCGAGTGAGCAAGGGAAAAGAGTAACCGGGCGCGACTTTCGCAAGTCGTGCCGTCCTCCGTACGGCAACGCCCCTGCCCTGACAGGGAGTTGGTGAAGTCGCATCGCCGGAAACCGTACGGTTGCCGACCTGTGGCGCCCATGGTTGGCTCAGCGAGTCCCGGCCACCGAGGACATCGGAATCCCCGCACCGGACTCCCGATGTCGGAATCCCCGCATCGGAATCCTCGCGTCGGAATCCCCACACCGGACTTCCCACGCCAGAATCCCCATATCGGAATCCCCACGCGGAAGGAAATTCCCCGTGCCCGCATTCGACATAAGGAAAGTCGGCGGAAAGATCGGCGCCGAGGTCACGGGAATCGACCTGGGCAGCGAAATGAGTGAATCCGTTTTCCGGCAGATCCACGAGGCGTTTCTCGCGCACAAGGTGCTCTTCTTCCGGGATCAGGACATCACCGACGCCGATCAACTGGCATTCGCCGGCCGTTTCGGCCCGCTCACGCAGAAGCACCCCATGATGCGTACCGTCGACGGGGCGCCCCAGGTGATTCCCGTGGACGGCGAGGACCAGCGCGCCGACCACTGGCACACCGACATCAGCTTCACCGCGACACCGTCGCTCGGCACCACACTGCGCGGTGTCGTCCTGCCGCCCTACGGCGGGGACACCCTCGTCGCCAACGGCGCCGCCGGCTACCGCGACCTGCCCGCCGAACTCCGTGACATCGCCGACCGCCTGTGGGCCGTGCACACCAACCACGCCGAACAGCCCAGGCTGGGCACCGAGCGCGGCGAACGGGTGCGCCGGGCCTTTCTGGCCAAGCGCTACGAGGCCGCCCATCCGGTGGTGCGGGTGCACCCGGAGTCCGGCGAACCGAGCCTGTTCCTCGGCGGGTTCGCCCAACGCCTGGTCGGCATGGACCTGCGGCAGTCCCGGCCCGTTCTCGACATTCTGCAGTCCTATGTCCGCCGCCCGGAGAACACCGCGCGCTGGACCTGGCGCCCGGGCGACGTCCTCGTCTTCGACAACCGCAACACCCAGCACTACGCGGTCAACGACTACGACCGCCATCCGCGCGTCCTGCACCGGGTCTCCATCACCGGAGACGTTCCGTACGGGCTGGACGGCAAGACCGGCTACGTCATCGAGGAGGGCGAGTGAGCACACCGTCGAACCCCCACCGGCCGGCCGACTTCGCCGCCCGGTTGCGCGCTCGCCGACGCCTGGTGGGCTACTGGATCGCCTGCGACAACCCTGTCGGCACCGAGCGGATCGCCCGGCTCGGCTACGACTACATCGGGGTCGACGGCCAGCACGGCGTCATCCACCAGCCCGGCTGGCAGAACGCGATGCTCGCCGTCGACGCCGGGGGCCGCTCGGCCGGTCTCATCCGCGTACCGGCACCCGACCCCGTCGCGATCGGCACCGCCCTGGACACCGGCGCCCACGGCGTCGTCGTCCCCATGGTCGAGACCCCCCGGCAGGCCCTCGACGCGGTGCGCGCCTGCCGCCACTGGCCCGCGGGCACCCGGAGCCTGGCCGGCCCCGTCCGCGCGGAACTGCGCCTGGGCTCCGCCCCCGCCGAGATCGACGAGAAGATCGCCTGCATCGTCATGATCGAGACGGCCGCCGCACTCGACGACCTGGAGGCCATCTGCGCGACCCCCGGCCTCGACGCCGTCTACATCGGGCCCGCCGACCTGTCGATCGCCCTCGGCGCGTCCCACTTCGGCGACCCGGCCGTCGCCGGCGTGCTGGAGGACGCGCTCAAGGCCGTCACCGACGCCGCCGAGCGGGCCGGCATCGCCTGCGGCATCCACTGCCTGGACGGGGCGAGCGCGGCCCGCCGCCTGGACGAGGGGTTCACCTTCGCCACCGTCTCCAGCGACATCACCCACCTGCAGCAGGCCGCGGCGGCGCACCTCACCGCGGCAGGAGGCCCGCCGAGGGCGTGAACCGGCACCCGCCCGACATTGACAACCGGCACCCGCCCGACGTCGACAACCGGCACCCGGCCCATGCCGACAACCGGCACCCGCCCGACATCGACAACGGCCGTCGCCCATGCCGACGACCGGCCACCGAGCTCGCGACAACCACCGGGAACGAAAGAGGAGTTGGGAACCGTGACCACCGAAACAGCTCCGGTCCGCGCGAGCGCCCGCCGCACCGTGGCCGAGTCCGTCGACGACCTCGTGGGGAACACCCCGCTGCTCCGGCTGCGCCCGCACGGAATGTCCCCGCGGGTCCGGCTCCTGGCCAAACTGGAAATGCTCAACCCACTCGCCAGCGTCAAGGACCGTGCCGCCCTGTACATGCTGCGCCGCGCCGAGACCGACGGGCTGGTACCCGCCACCGGCGGCACCGTCATCGAGTGCTCGTCCGGCAGCACCGGCATCTCGCTGGCCGCGCTGTGCGCCGCCCGCGGCCACCGCTGCGTCATCGTGATGCCGGACAACGCCACCGAGGAACGTCGGCTGCTGCTGCGCTCGTTGGGTGCCGAGGTCGTCCTCGTCCCCCACCAGGACGGGCTGCCGGCCGCCTGGCTGCACGCCGAACAACTGCAGCGCGACACCCCCGGCTCGTGGCTGGCCCACCAGGACCGCAACCCCGACAACGTCCGCGCGCACGAGGAGACCACCGGCCCCGAGATCTGGGACGCCACCGGCGGCGACATCGACGTCCTGGTCTGCGGCGTGGGCACCGGCGGCACCCTCACCGGCCTCGCCCGCCACCTCAAGCACCGTCGCCCCGGCCTGCACGTCGTCGCGGTCGAACCGGCGACCTCGGCCGTGCTCTCCGGCGGCGAACCGGGACCGCACGGTATCCCCGGCATCGGCGCCGGATACGTCTCCGACATCACCGACGTCCACCTCATCGACGAGGTCGTTGCCGTCACCGACGACGACGCCGCCGAGGCGGCCCGCGCCGTCACCGCCACGACCGGGCTCCCCGTCGGCATCTCCTCCGGCGCGGCGGTCCACGCCTGCCGCGTCGTCGCGGACCGCATCGCCGACCGGTCACCCACGATCGTCACGGTGCTGCCCGACACCGGGGAGCGCTACCTGTCGCTCTCCCGCGCCTGACCCCGACCCCCTCCTCCGCCCGCGCTCCTCACCCCGGACCCGAACCTCCCGCACTCCGCGCACCGACCCGTACCTCCCGCGTCGAGCCCCGAGCCCCGAACCCCGGACCCCGAACCCCGCCCCGGGCTCCCCGAATCGACCCGAATCCCTTGAATCGAACCTGACCCGCAGCGAAGGACAGGCTGGCATGTGCCGGATCCACGGCTACTTCCACACGACCGCGACCCCGCACGAGATGCGCACGGTCGCCGCGCTCCAGCGCCACGGGGGCCCCGACAGCACCGGGGCCCACCACACGCCCCACGGCGGCGTGGGCAACAACCGGCTCGCGGTCATGGACCTCGACGGCGGCCGGCAGCCGTACCACGCCGACGACCACGTCCAGATCGTGTTCAACGGCGAGATCTACAACCACGACGAACTGCGCCGACGGCTGGAACGGCGCGGCCACGCCTTCCCCGACCGCTGCGACGGCACCATCCTGCCCGCCCTGTACACCGAGTACGGGGACGCCCTCACCGACCACATCGACGGCATGTACGCGCTCGCCGTCCTGGACCGCCGCGCCGAACCCCGGCTGCTCCTGGCCACCGACCACCTCGGCATGAAGCCGCTCTACTACAGCTTCGACCCGGTGACCCGCGCCCTGCACTTCTCCTCCGAGATCCCCGCCCTGCTCGGCTTCGACGCCGTACCGGGCGGCATCCGGACCTCCGGTCTCGACGCCTACCTCGCCCTGAAGACCCCCTTCGGCGAACAGACCATGTTCCACGGCATCCGGGCCCTGCCGCCCGCCACCACCCTGGTCTGCTCCTACGGCGGCACCCCGCACCTCACCCACCGCACCGCCCCCGCACCGGACCCGAACCCCGGCGGCGACGCCCGGGAACTGCGCCGGACCCTGCACGAAGAGGTGGGCCGCCTGCTGGTCGCCGACGTGCCCGTCGCCGTGATCACCTCCGGTGGACTCGACTCCAGCCTCGTCACCGCGCTCGCCGCCCGTCACCGGCCCCTGCACTCCTTCAACATCGCCTACCGCGGCCGATGGCCCTTCGACGAACGCCACTTCGCCCGCGAGGCCGCCGAACACGCCGGAACCGTCCACCACCAGATCGAGGCGGACCCTGCCGGGTTCCCCGAACTGATCGAGGACACCGTCTGGCATCTGGGCCAGCCCAACGCCGACCCCATCACCCTCAGCACCCACGTCCTGTTCCGGGCGGTGCGCGAGGCCGGGTTCAAGGTCGCCCTCACCGGCGACGCCGCCGACGAGATCTTCGGCGGCTACGACCGCATGCGGACGGCCGCCGAGGCCGCCGCCGCGGGAGCCGACTGGACCGGCCGCTACCTCGACGCGCTGGCCGTGCTGCCCGCCGCCCGCCGCACCGCCCTCTACACCGACGCCTACCGCGACCACGTACGCACCATCGATCCGCTGCCGCCCGGCGTCCGTCACGACCTTGCCCACGGCACCGGCACCGCCCTGGACCGCATCACCCGCCTCGAACTCGCCCACCGGCTCCCCGCCTACCACCTGCGCCGCGTCGACCACCTGAGCATGGCCCACTCCGTCGAGGTCAGGCTCCCGTTCTGCCAGCCCCGTGTCCTTGCCGCGGGCCGTGCCCTGGGCGACCACCAGCGCATCCACGACGGCCAGGTCAAACGCGCCCTGTACGCCGCCGCCGAGGGCCTGGTGCCGCACAGCGTCCTCACCCGGCCCAAGCAGCCCTTCACCCTGCCCGTCACCGCCATGCTCGCCCCCGGCACCCCGCTGTGGCAGTACACCCGCGACCACCTCACCCCCGCACGGCTGCGCGAGACCGGCGCGCTGCGGCCGGAGGCAGTCCAGGCGCTGTTCACCGCCCAGGCCGAACGCCCCGACGACACCACCGCACTGACCCTGTGGGCGCTCCTCGTCCACGAGGTGTGGCGCGACATCTTCCACCGCAGGCGCGCGGAACCGCCCGTACCCGTCGGCGCGACCGCCGCCCCGCCGTACCTCAGATCGGCGGTGCCCGCGTGATCGGCCACCTCGCCCACGCCACCGGCAGCCCCTGCCCGACCTGCGTGCTCGACGCGCAGCGGCTGCCCGACGACGAACCGCGCCTGCTCCACAACCTCGCGGAGATCCGCCGCTACCTCGCCGCGGCAGGCGGCTCGCACGTCCTCAAACTCGCCCTGGTGAAGCCCTCGCCGCACCCGATGTTCGATCTCGACTACCGCTTCGTGCAGGCCCTGCCCGACGCCCCCGACCACTTCGAACTGCGCGGCTCCTGCGGGCACTCCATCCTCGCCGCGGTCACCGCCGCCGCCCGCGCGGGCATGCTGCCCCGCCTCACCGCCCGGACCCGGGTACGGGTGCGGGTCCTCAACAACGGCGACAGCGTCGTACTGGAGGCGGACCGCGTCGAGGACGACCGGGCGACGTTCACCGTCCAGTTCGTCCAGCCCCGCCCGGTGCCGTTCGCCGACCTGCTGATGACCGGCGAAACCATCACCCGGCTCGACGTCGACGGACGGCCGCTCCCGGTCTCCCTGGTCTCCTCCGGCAACGCCTACGCCTTCGTCGACGCCCGCAGCCTCGGGATCGACGGCGCCGACGCACTCTTCGACGCGGGCGGCGCCCTGCTGGACCTGCTGCGCCGCATCCGCGACGCCGCGGCGGACCGGCTCGGCTGGGCGCCCGGCGGTGCCTTTCCCAAGGTCGCCGCGATCCTCCCCGCCGACCGCGCCACGATCGCCGCCCGCGCGGCATCCGTGCCCGACTGGCATCCCACCATCGCCCTGACCGGTGCCGTCTGCCTCGGCACCGCCGTCCGCATCCCGCACACCATCCCCTGGCGCATCGCCCGGGAGAGCGGCGCCGCCGACAGCCTCGTCGAGATCCTCACCCCCGGGGGCCGGACCGCCGTCACCTCGGTCACCTGCGGGAGCGACACCGGCGGCGCCCTGATGTGG
This sequence comes from Streptomyces sp. NPDC014734, assembly GCF_043083325.1. Lineage (NCBI taxonomy): Bacteria > Bacillati > Actinomycetota > Actinomycetes > Kitasatosporales > Streptomycetaceae > Streptomyces > Streptomyces sp. NPDC014734. The sequence continues at coordinate 452,241 of NZ_JBIBYN010000003.1, forward strand.
GCGACCGTCGCCGACAAGCACGTCAGCTTCCAGGGCTCCTTCGTCATCGACCCGCTACGGCATCTGCAATTCGAGGAGGTGGCCCAATGCCTGGCACTGTCGACGGCCGCGTGAGCACCCGCATCACACCCGAACTGCGGGCACGGCTGCGCGAATCCGCCGAACGCACCGACACCACCGCGACACCCGACAGCGGAGCACTCGCCGAACTGCGCCGATCCGGGCTGCTCGCCACCGCCGTGCCCCGCGCGTACGGCGGCGCGGGCGGCACCGCCACCGACGTCAACCGCGTGGTGGAACAGCTCGCGGAGGTCAACCCCTCCGTCGCGATCATCGCCTTCCAGCACTTCGCGGTGAGTGCCCGCGTCACCGAATGGGGCACCCCCGAACAGCATGCCCGTCTGCTGCCCGGCCTCGCCGACGGAAGCTGCCTCGCCGCCTCCTCGTGGAGCGAGACGGGGGCCGGAGCCGCCAAGCAGAACCTCGCCTCGACCGCTGTCCGGCAACAGGAGGGCGGCTGGCGGATCGACGCTGCCAAGTCCTTCACCACCGGAGCCGGCATCGCCGACCTCTACCTCCTGCTGGTACGCACCGGACCGGTCCCGGCAACGGAGGGCAGCGGCTACGGAGCCCCCGGCCAGACCTTCTTCCTGGTCCCCGCCGACGTCCCCGGCATCACCCCCGACCTGGGCCTCGACCTCGTCGGGATGCGCGGATCGGCCACCGGCCTGCTCTCCTTCGACGGCTGCGTGGTCGACGACGGCGCCCGCCTCGGACCACCCGGCCACGCCGCCACCATCATCTCCGGGGTGCGCGCGAGCGGCGCCAGCCTCGGCGCCGTGTCCGTCGGCATCGGCCGGGCCGCCCTGAACCTCGCCCTCGACCACGCCCAGCGCCGCAACCTGCTCGACCTGCCCGCGGTACGCCACCGCCTCGCCGACCTCGCCACCCGCCTGGAATCCGCCCGCGGCGTCGTCGAACTCGCCGGTGCCCGCACCACCGAGGACCCCGGGCTGACGACCCTGCACAGCAAGGTCCACGCCTCCGAGACCGCCGAGGAGATCTGCCTCCGGGCGGCCCGGATGCTCGGCTCCTCCGGGTACCTCACCACCACCCCCCTCAACCGGCTCCTCGCCGACGCCCGCGGCATCTCCCTCATGGGACCGACCAACGACCTGTGCCGAGACATCCTGGCGGCGTCATGGCCGAGCTGACCCGCCCCGGCCCGGCCCCCGACCTCGTCGTCACCGGCCGCCGCATCGTCACCCCCACCGGCGTCCGGGCCGGGCACCTGACCATCCGCGACGGTCTCATCACCGGTGTCCACGTCCACGACCACGTCCACGACGACCACGTCCGGGACGGCCAGGACCCCGTCCCCGTCGGCATCCCCCGCATCGACGCCGGCGACCGCTACGTGCTGCCCGGCCTGATCGACTCCCACGTCCACTTCCGCACCCCCGGACTCACCCACAAGGAGGACTGGGAACACGGCAGCCGCGCCGCGGTGCGCGGCGGCGTCACCACCGTCGTCGACATGCCCAACACCCTCCCGCCCACCCTCGACGAGCAGGACGTCCTCGACAAGGCGGCCCTGGTGCACGGCCACTCCCTCGTCGATCACGCCTTCCACATCGGCGTCCACCCGGACCGCCCGGAAGCCCTCAGGGGCCTGGACCCGCACATCGCCACCAGCGCCAAGATCTTCATGGCGGGCCATCACACCGCACCCACCGTGATCCGGGACGCCGGCCAACTGCGCCGCGCCTTCGCCGCCGCCGCCGAGGCCGACGTGCAACTCGTCCTGCACGCCGAGGACGACAACGTCTTCGCCCTGCTCGACGGCTGGCGCGGTGAACCCGACGCCTACCGCGACTACGCCGCCCACCGCCCGCGCAGCGCCGGAATCATCGCCGTCTCCAAGGTCATCGAACTCGTCAGGGTGCACGGCACCCGCGCCCACATCCTGCACCTGTCCAGCGCCGAGGAGGCCGACCTGGTGTGCGCGGCACAGGCGGCCGGACTGCCCGTCACCTTCGAGGTCACCGGCCACCACCTGTCGTTCACCGACCACGACACCCGCCGCCTCGGCGCACGCACCCGCCTGTCCCCGTCCATCCGCACCCAGCAGGACCAGGACCGGTTGTGGGAGGCGGTGTACGACGACCAGGTCACCACCCTCGGCAGCGACCACGCCCCGCACACCATGGAGGAGAAGACCCGCACCGTCAGCCAGTCCCCGCCCGGACTGCCCGGGGTGCAGGAACTCGCCGTCGCCGTCTGGACCGGGATGCGCCGGCGCCGCCCGCAGGAACACCCCGACGTCGCCATCACCCGGCTCGTGCGCCACCTCGCCGAGGGCCCCGCCGACCTGTTCCGGCTGTCCGGCAAGGGGCGCCTGCGCCCCGGGGCCGACGCCGACCTCGTCCTCTTCGACGCCGACGTGCACTGGATGCTGTCCGCCCACGACGTACAGAGCAAGTGCGGCTGGTCCGCGTACGAGGGCTGGACCCTCACCGGCCGGGTCGAACGCGCCCTGCGCGCCGGACGCACCGTCTACGACCGGGCCCGCGCCACCTTCGGCTCCTACGACGGACGCAGGCTGACCCCCGGCAGCCGCGTCGGTACCCCCGCCCCCGAACTGACCACGACCGGAGCCTGACATGTCCGACACCCACTCGATCGTCGTCGCGGGCGGCGGCATCGGCGGCCTCGCCGCGGCCGCCGCCCTGGCCGGACGAGGCATGCACGTCACGGTCGTCGAACGCGCCGCCGCCGTCGCCGGGGCCGGGGCCGGTCTGATGCTCCAGCCCAACGGCGTCCGCGCCCTCGACGCCATCGGCACCGGACTCGGCCGCCGGGTCCGCGCGGCGGGCAACGTCCTCGCCCCCGACGCGATCCGGATCCTGATGGACGCCGACGGCACCGTCCTGGCCCGCGAACGGCTCGGCGGCGGCCCCGGCCACGACGCCCCGCACCTCCCGATCCTGCGCACCGCCCTGCAGGACACCCTGCTGAAGGAGGCCGTCGGGCGCGGGGTCACCCTGCAACTGGCCACCGCCGTCGTCGGCCGCACCGACGCACCCGGCGCCGTGCACGTCCACCTCTCCGACGACACCACCTTCACCGCGGACGCCCTGGTGGCCGCCGACGGCATCAACTCCCTCGTCCGGCACCGGATGCTCGGCGACGGCCCTCCCCTCTACCGCGGCTACACCTCCGTCCGCGGACACGCCCCCGCCACCCACCTGGGAACGCACTCCCACGTCGTCAACGGCCGCGGCGTGCAGCTCTTCGTCGCCCCGGTCGGCGACGGACGCCTCTACTGGACCGCGAAAATCACCGCCGAGGCGGGGGCATGGCCCGCGAAGGGCCCGGCCGGGGCGCTCAAGGACCTCACCGACGCACTGAGCCACTGGTACGCCCCCGTCGTCCGCACCCTCGCCGACACCGACCCCCGCGACGTCGTCGTCACCGACATCCACGACCGGGACCCCGCACCCCGCTGGACCGACGGCCGGGTGACCCTGCTCGGCGACGCCGCACACCCCATGGTCCCCGCCCTGGGGCAAGGGGCCAACACCGCGCTGGAGGACGCCGTCGTCCTCGCCGACGCGCTCGCCGGCGCCGGGGACGTCCCCCGCGCACTGCTCGCCTACGAGCGCGACCGCCTGCCCCGCACCAGCTCCGTCGCGCTCCTCTCGCGCGGGCAGGGCGAACTCGACCAGGGCGCCGACGCACGGCAGGAACACCTCCGCAACACCCGCATGCGAACCAGCGGACACAAGGACGAAGGCATCGGCGACATCCTCGGCTGGCGGCCCCCCGACCGGGCAGCCGCCTGACAACTCCCCACCCACCCGACAACCCCGGAAGGTGCAGCAACCATGCCCACACCCCACATAGTCCTGGTCAGCGGATCGCTGCGCCCCGGGTCGACCAGCGACCGCGTCGCCCAGTGGTGTGCGCTGCGCTGTGCCGAACAGGGGGCGACGACCGCCGTCCTCACCGGCGCCGACATCGACTTCCCGGCCTACCGGCCGGGACTGGCCGCCACCCACCCCCCGGTGGCGGCCTACCTGGACGGACTGCGCCGCTGCGACGGCGTGATGCTCGTCTCGCCCACCTACCACGCCACGCTCTCCGGGTTGTTGAAGAACGCCCTCGACTACGTCAACGACATCGACGGCCCCCGGCCCTACCTGGAGGGACGCCCGGTCGGCTGCGTCGCCGTCGGCTCCGGAGCCCAGGGCGCGGTCTCCACCCTCACCACCCTGCGCACCATCAGCCACGCCCTGCGGGCCTGGCCCACCCCGCTCGCCGCCGCCGTCACCAGCGCCCCCGCCCCGCTGCCCGCCGGCGCGTCCGTCACCTCCCCGGACGACGAACGCCTCGTGGACATCGTCGGCCAGGTGCTGTGGATGGCCCGCATCCGCGCCGCCGCCCGCCCCCCGGAATCCATCCGCGCCGCCGCCTGACCCGGCCGCGGCCATCCGTGCCGCCACCCGGCCCGGTCGGGAGCACGAAGCCCCGCGCCCGCGCCCGCCCGGCATCACCCCGTCACCACAACACCCCTCACCCCGCCGCCCCATCACCTCGACACCGCGTCACCCAGCCCCGAGAGGCACACCGATGACCGACACCCCGTATCACCACGACCCGGCCGACATCGGCACGATCTGGCGCGACGCCAACGTCCGCTCCGGCCCCTCCCTGCACAGCCCGGTCGTCGAACTGCTGCTCCCGGACGGCGCCACCCGTCACCGGGCGGAGGGCTGGACGCACGGCGACGAGGTCGTCGAGGGCGAGAACCCGGTGGGTGAGATCGTGAGCGACGTATGGTTCCGGCTCGGCGACCACCGCTGGTGCAGCGCCGTCAACTACGACCCGGCCCACCTCGCGGCGCTCCTCGGCGACCGGGCACCCGTGGTCCGGCCGGTCACCTCGTCGGCACCTCCCGCACCCACGGCCGCAGCTTCTCCGGATTGCGGACCACCCAGATCCGGCTGACACGACCGTCGGTGACATCGAACGAGGCCACGGTCGTGACGACGCCGGCACGCCGGGCCACCAGGCCCGGCACACCGCTGACCGACCGCTCCACGAGTTCGAGCCCCGGAGCCCTGTCGGCGATGGCGACCATGTACCGGGCGATGAGCGCGGCGCCCTCGACGGGACGCAGGGCCGCACCGACCAGGCCGCCGCCGTCGGCGGTCATCACGGCGGCCGGGTCGAGGAGGCCGACGAGGGCCGCGATGTCCTTGGACTCCCATGCCTCCTTGACGAGCCGCACCGTGTCGGCCCGCCCGGCAGTCGTCACCGGAGGCCGCCCGACGCGCACCCGCCGCCGGGCGGACGCCGCGAGCTGTTTGCAGGCCGCGGGGGTCCGGCCGAGGACGTCGGCGATCTCGGCGAAGGGGTACCGGAAGACGTCGTGCAGGACGAACGCCACCCGCTCGGCGGGCGTCATCGACTCCAGGACGACGAGGAAGGCCATGGCCACCGTTTCGTCCAGAACCATCTGATCGGCGGGATCGGTGAGGTCGGCGGGGGCGGGGGAGCCGGTGCCGGGACCACGGTTCCGTTCGGTGCGGTCGGGCAGCGGATCCGGCAACCACGCGCCGACATAGCGTTCGCGCCGGGCCCGCGCCGAGCCGAGCACGTCCAGGCAGATGCGGCAGGTCACCGTCGTCAGCCAGGCGCCGGGGGACACGATCTCGTCCCGCCGGCCCCGGGGCAGTGCGTACCAGCGCGCGTAGGCCTCCTGCACCGCGTCCTCGGACTCGGCGAGTGAACCGAGCAACCGGTAGGCGACATTGATCAGTTGACGCCGCTCACCGGCTATCCCCCCGGCGCCCGCCCCAGCCGTCCCCATGCTTCCGACCGCCCCCTCGCCTTACCTTTCGCAGGCCCGCGTCGTCGGGCTGGTGAGACCTTATCGATCTACTCGCCCCCGGGGCGGAAAAGGGGACCGTGGCATGGCGACCCAGGCGACGGCACAGCGCCGATTCTCGTTTCTGCAGATCGCGATCGGCCTGCAGACCCTCACCATCTTCCTCCAGGCGGTCTCCGCAGGACTGCTGCTTACCTCGTCCTACGGAGAGACGCTGCACAGTGCCGGAGCCCGCGTGATGTACGGGGCGTCGATGCTGTACGTGCTCGCGGCGGTGCTGGCCTGGAAGCCGGGCGGCGGCTCGCCCCGGCCCGTCCTGCACGCGTCCGGATTCCTCGCCCTCGCCTCGGTCCAGGTCGTGCTCGGCATCGCGCACATACCGTCGGTCCATCTTCCCCTGGGCGTCCTGATGTTCGGACTGAGCGTGCTGGCGCTGGCCCGGCGCTGAAGTCCGGCAGCGGGAGCACCGGGGCCACCCGGGTACGCAAAACGGCCTCCGTGCACGGGACCGGAGACGTTCCCGCACACGGAGGCTCTCGCCGGGCACGCGGCCCGGGCCGGATCCGTGGATCTCTCAGACCCTGTCGGGCGACCTCTGACCGGGCGGACGTCACCCGACAGGCTCTCAGCCGAGGTAGAAGTTCTTCAGCTCCGGCGCGAGGGCCGCCGGGTCCACGGCGATGTCCTGGTCGGGCAGCGCGTGGTGGCTGCTCTCGGGCAGCGCGTCGGCGAGCGCGCGCGCCGAGGCGTGCAGCCAGGGGGCCGCGTTGCCGCCGTAGACGACGAACACGGGGACCTTCACCGCGTCGAGGCCGGTCGGCAGCCCGAGGTCGTCACCGAGGATCGTGGTGTCGTACGGCAGCGTGTGGGCCAGGGCCTCAAGTCCCTGCCAGAACGGCGCGAACCGCATCTGGGCGACACCCTCGGCCGGGGCGCCCATGCCCTTGGTCATGAAGAGCTCCACCGCGTCACCGCGGCGGTCGGCGTCGGTCAGCTCCTTGAGCTGCTCCGTGAAACCGGCGGGCGGGCGAGGGCCGTCCTCGCCGACGACGAACGGCGGGTCGTAGAGCGCCACCTTGGTGATGCCTTCGACCCCGCTCGCGACTGCCTTGAGCGCCAGCGCCCCGCCCGCCGACAGGCCGAAGACCTTCGCCGAACCGCCGGCCTCGGCGACGAGCGCCGCGAGGTCCTCGATCTCGCGCTCGACCGCGTACTCGGCGGCGTCACCGCTGTCGCCGCGACCGCGGCGGTCGTAGTTGTAGACGGTGAAGTGGGGAGACAGCTCCTGTGCCAGCTGCGACATCGTCGGGTGAGCACGCTCGCTGAACGACCCACCGATCAGGATGAGCGGCTCCCCCTCGCCGGACCGGTCGTAGGCGATCGCGGTTCCGTCGGCGGACTGGACTGTGTTCATTGTTCTCCTGAGACTCAAGGCCGTGTGCGAACGCGGACGTTCTGTCCTGACCCGTCCAGCCTGCAACGCGTCACGAACCGTTCGCATCTTCAGAATTGCTGCATCGCTCCCGTCCCCGCGAGCGCGGCGCCGTTCCCCGGGGACTGAGCAATCCAGAAGATGCAGCAATCCAGAAGATGCCCCGGCCGGATCCGTGTGTGAGGCTGTACGGGCTGGTCCGAACCAGAGGAAGTAGGGATAACCATGGGGAAGTTCGCGCCCGTCGAGGAGTACGTGGCAGGTCTCGCCGCCGGTCCGCTGCGCGACATCGTCGAAAAGCTGCTGCCGGTCATCGACGCGGCGCTGCCCGGGGCCAACTCGGCGGTCTACCACCAGGCACCCACCTGGAGCATCGGTGAGGCACCCGGGAAGGGTCCGGTCTGCTACGTGAGGGCGTACTCGAAGTACGTGACTTTCGGATTCTGGCGCGGCCAGGAGCTCAACGACTCGTCCGGGCGCATGCAGCCCGGCGCACGCGAGATGGGGCAGGTCAAGCTGACGTCCGTCGACGAGATCGACGAGCAGCTCTTCACCGACTGGCTGAAGCAGGCGGGCGAGCTGGAGGCCGCGGAGCTCGCGAAGTCCTGACACCTCGCACGCGGCGGCGCTCCTGACAGCGGTGGCCGTTCCTGACAACGGTGGCCGTTCCTGACCACCCGGGGCCCGGAAGCCTGACGACGGCTTCCGGGCCCCGGGCGTCCTGCGGTACGGGGAGGCCGGTGCGGTCCCGCTGCTACCGGCCCGCCGTGCTGCTCTCGGGGACACCGGTCTCCTGACGGCCGTGCTCCTCGGGCCGGTGCGGGGCGGCCGGTACCGCCCGCGGGGCCGTGGCCCCGCCCCGGCGTTCCGTCCACCGCCCCACCGCGTTGAGGACCGGGCGCTCGACCATGTAGTGGCTGAGGGACGCGACGATGACGGTGCCGATGACGACGGCGGTGATCAGCTCGGGGAAGCCGATCGTGCCGCGCAGCTTGTCCATCAGCGCGGGCGTGGTGCCGAAGATGTTGCCGCTCTCGAACCAGAAGTACATGACGGCGAAGTGCCAGAGGTAGATGCCGTAGGAGATGCGGCCGAGGTAGCGCGTCACCGGGTTGTCGACGATCGCGTCGATGGTGCGGGACTTCGCCTCCGGAACGGTCAGCGGCATCACCAGCAGGTAGGAGAAGGCGAGCAGCAGGAAGTACTGGACGACGGCGAGCTTCAGCTGCTCGTAGTCGCCGTAGCCGGGGCGTCCGAACGGCTGCGTGCAGTTGACGGCGTACACGACGAGTGCGCCGAGCCACAGCACGTTGGGACGTCGGGCGGCGAAGCGGTACAGGGCCGGCTTCCGGTCGGGGTCGATCTCGGCCAGTACGTGGACGACGGCCATCGCCATGCCGAGGGCGAACGCGCCGCCCACGGCCAGCGGCCACCAGTACTCCTTCGGGAAGGGGCCCATGACCGGCCGGTGGATGTAGTACGTCCATGCGGCGGAACCGATCACCATGAGCACCGGCGGGATCATCATCCGGCGCGCCTTGCGCACCGGGTCGGACACTCCCCGGGCCAGCCAGTGCATCAGCACGGCGAGCAGCGGCAGCGCCAGGTAGTACTGCATCTCGGCGGGAACCGTCCAGGCCGGGTCCATGCCGGGTATCCACGTGTAGTCGTAGACCTGGAGCATCAGGATCGGGCGCAGTACGTACCAGACGCCGTCGATGGCGTCGTAGTTGATCAGGAACACACAGGCCAGCGACAGCAGGATGTAGGCCGGCCACAGCCTGGCCAGCCGCTTCAGGAGGAAGGGGCCGACCGCGGGCCGTCGGGTGCCCCGGAGCGTCCAGCGGGCGAACGGGCGGTACAGCAGCATGCCGGAGAGCACGAAGAAGGGGCCGAGGACGATCGGCCGCAGCCCGGCCAGCAGGACGGCAAGCTTCTCGTTGCCCGGAGGAACGGTGTAGGCACCCATGACGCCCGCCGTGAAGGAGACGTGCACGGCGGTCACCGCGAGCGCGCACAGCGCGCGGACGCCGTCGAGCCGCCCGACACGTTTTGATCTCTGGGCCGGTGCGACGGCCCCATTGGCATTGACCACGGAGAGCTCCTCTGTTCGATGGCCCGTTCAGGATCGGCGTGGCTCAATTCCTCGGCATCCTCTGGATTGCGCTGTTGGCCGACGAATCGCCTTTGATGTCAAAGGAGTTGTCCGGGCGGCACATGAGGAGATGCGCCGCCCGGGGGCTGCGGCGATCATGCCGGGCGGAGCCGGAAAGAGGTGGCCCCCGAAAGCGTGGAAAAGGGCCGGAGAAAACAACAGGGCCCGGTGCCGGGCTCCCGAAGGAACCCGGCACCGGGCGGGCCGTCCGATGTCCGTTACCGCTTAGGAGAAGGAGATGTTCTCCTGCCGCTTACGAGAAGGAGATGTTCTGGGCGCCTCCCTCACCCTTGTCGCTGCCCAGGCCCACGGCGCAGGTGCGCGAATTGCAGTCCACGGTGCCCCACGGCTTGGCCTCCGCACCGGTGACGGCGTCGAACTTCGCGAACACCTTGACCTGCGCGGTCACCTTGCCGGACGCGTCGGCGGCGACGTCGACCGAGGTGGCCGGGTTGCAGGCCGCCACGTCCGTCTCGACGTACGAGCACTGCCCGACGTGGTACACGGTGCCCGGGGTCAGGCCCGTGGCCGTCAGGGTCACCGTGGCGCCGTCGGTCAGGCCGCTCGCGGGGGTCACCGAGACCGCGGGGGCGGCCATGGCGGAGGACTGCAGGCCCACCGCGAGACCGATCGCAACGGCGGCGGTGGCACCGGCGCGGACGAGGAGGCCGGCCTTGGTCTTCACGCTCATGTCATTTCTCCGTTTCGCAGAGGGGAAGGAACTCGAAGTTCCGGAAAACCGTTCGCCATGAACGCTAATGACTTGCCCAAGTCGCTCTCATCTTCCAGATTGCGCTGGACGAAAGGTCGTTGGTGATGGCCGAAACAGCGGCACGTTCCGGAAGAGAGCACACATGAAGATGTGCCGGGGCTTTCGTGCGCGGGAGGCTCGCACGAGGACTGTTGCGCATTCCCCGGCGGGCGCGCGGCGACGGTCGGGGTCCAGGGGACAGTCCCCAGGCGGTTTTGGAGTGCCGGGTGCGAGAAGCCGGGCCGGCCCAGACGACGAAAGCTGAGGAAGCATGACTGTTGGCGATACGCCCAGGGCCGGGCGGAAGGAGTGGCTGGGGCTCGCGGTCCTCTCCCTGCCCACCCTGCTCGTGGCCCTCGATGTCTTCGTACTGCTGTTGGCACTGCCGCATCTGGCGGTGGACCTCCACGCGGACAGCACCCAGCAGCTGTGGATCATGGACATCTACGGCTTCATGGTCGTCGGGTTCCTGGTCACCATGGGTACCCTCGGCGACCGCATAGGCCGTCGCAAACTCCTCCTCATCGGCGCCGCGGCCTTCGGCGCGGCCTCGGTGCTCGCCGCTTTCTCCACGAGCCCCGCCATGCTGATCACCGCGCGCGTCGCCCTCGGTATCGCCGGCGCGACGCTGACGCCGTCGACGCTCGCGCTGATCAGCAGCCTCTTCAAGGACCCCAAGCAGCGCGCCATGGCGATCAGCCTCTGGGCCAGCCTCTTCCCGCTGGGCGCCATCATCGGGCCCATCATCGGCGGTGTGATGCTGGAGCACTTCTGGTGGGGGTCGGTGTTCCTGCTCGGCGTGCCCGCCATGGCGCTGCTGCTCGTGGCCGGGCCGAAGCTGCTGCCGGAGTTCCGCAACGAGGACGCGGGCCGGCTCGACCCCCTCAGCGTCGTCCTCACCCTGGGCTCCAGCGTGCCCGTCATCTACGGCGTCAAGGAACTGGCCCGCAACGGCTGGCAGCCGGTGCCGGTGATCGCCCTGGTCGTCGGCCTCGCGCTCGGGGTGGCGTTCGTCCGCCGTCAGCGCTCGCTCAGCGAACCGCTGCTCGACGTCGGCCTCTTCGCGCACAGCCGGTTCAGCGCGGCGCTCGTCGGCATGCTGGCCAACAGCGTGGTCGGCGGCACGGTCATGCTCCTGATGACCCAGTACTTCCAGTCGGTGCAGGGACTGTCCCCGCTCAGGGCGGCGCTCGGCCTGATGCCCAGCATGGTCCTCGCCACCATCGGCTTCATGGTGACGCCGATCCTGGCGCGCAGGATTCGTCCCGCCTATGTGGTCGGCGGGGGACTGGTCGGTGTGGTCGCCGTGCTCCTGGTGTTCGCGAACATGGGCACAGGGTCGGGGACGGCCGTGCTGATCGTCGGTTTCGCCCTCTTCTCGTTCTTCGGCACCCCGGTGGTGGCCCTCGGTACCAACCTGATCGTCGAGGTCGTTCCGCCGGAGAAGGCGGGGTCGGCCGGATCGATGTCGCAGATGGGCAACGAGTTCGGCGCCGCGCTCGGCGTCGCGACGCTGGGCACCCTGGGGCTCGCCGTCTACCGGAACGAGATCGCCGAGCAGGTGCCGGCGGGTATCCCGGCCGCGGCGGCGGACGCGGTCCGCGACAGCGCGGCCGGAGCCTCGGGCGCGGCGGCGGGCCTCCCGGACAAGCTCGCCGCCACCCTGTCGGACCCGGTCCGCGAGGCGTTCACGGCCGGTCTGCACAGCGTGACCGCCGTCGGCGCGGTCCTGATCGCCGCGGCGGGCATCGCCTTCGTCCTCCTGCTGAAGCACGTCCCGCCGATCGGCCAGGCCGAGACGGGGGCGGCGCCGGACGAGGAGACGGCGCCGGACGAGGGAGCGGCCTCTCCGGGCAACGACGCCGCAGTCCAGCCCGCCACCGCATCGGACAGGCCCTGACGGGCTGGGCTCCCGGGACCAGTCGATTTCGGCTACCGCAATTTCCACCTCCGCATCGGCGGCCTCGTCGCGACGCGCCTCAGCATCCGCGCCCTCGCCGTCAACGCGGTCCTCACGGCCGTCGCCATCGTGTCGCGGTGCTGTCCCTCGGCTTCGGCGGCCGTCCGCTCACCCCCGTCCAGGTCGTGCGGGCGCTCGCCGGGCAGGGCGACGACTTCCACCGGCTTATCGTCGTCGAATGACGTCTGCCGGTGGCGTTAGAGTCGCCGTCATGGACGATCGCTCCGGACCTCGGGCCGTATCGCCGGCGCTGCTCGGCATCGGAGGCGACTGGCTGCCTGTCACCACCGGCGAGTCGGGGGCCTTCGTCTTCCGCGGCGCGGACGGTGCCCGGTATGCCAAATGCGTACCCGCTGTGGAGGCAGCCGACCTGACGGCCGAGCGCGACCGGATCGCCTGGCTGGGCGGTCGGGGCGTACCGGGTCCGCGGGTACTCGACTGGTACGCGGGTGATGCGGGAGCCTGCCTGGTGACCAGTGCCGTCCGCGGCGTACCTGCTGATCAAGTGTCGTCCCGGGATCTGCGCGCCTCCTGGAACCGCATCGCTGACGCGGTCCGTCGACTGCACGAGGTCCCCGTGTTCACGTGCCCGTTCCACCGGAGCCTGGACACCATGATCGCCCTGGCACACGACGTCGTGGCCCGTGACGCCGTGAACCCGGAGTTCCTCCCCGTCGAGCAGCGGCACACACCCCCCACGGAGCTGCTGGCCCGGCTCACTCGGCAGGTCCCTCGGCGACGGGACCAAGAGGCCGCCGACACGGTCGTCTGCCACGGGGACCTGTGCCTGCCCAACATCGTGCTCGATCCACAGACCCTGGACGTGTCGGGTTTCATCGACCTGGGCCGCCTCGGACAGGCCGACCGATACGCCGACTTGGCACTGCTCCTGGCCAATGCGCGCGAGACATGGACGAACGAAGAGCAGGCACAGGCCGCGGACGTGGCGTTCGCCGAGAGGTACGGCATCGCCCCGGACCACGACCGGCTGCGCTTCTACCTCCACCTCGACCCGCTCACCTGGGGCTGACGGCCCAGTCCGGGACGCCGGTCGAGCGGACCGGTACACGGCGAGGCCGCACGGGATCCGGTGCGGCCGGTGCCGGCCGGAACGCCCGCCCTCTCCTGTTCCTCAGGCCGTACGTGGTATGCGCGTTCCCGGACATGCGAGGTCCGGCCCCGTCCGCTCGCGCGGCGGGGCCGGACACGGGATCTTCACCCCCTCTCGGATTCCCGGGGAAACGGTCGGCCCGGAGCGTGCGGCGCAACCGACCGGGTGGCTCGCACAGCCGTCCCCACCGCCGTGCGCCCAGCCGCTCGCCCCGCTCCGGTCACTCGGAGGGCAGCCTGATCGACAGCTTGTGGTGGAACTCGTCACGCGGGTCGTACCGCTTCTTGACCTGCTGCAGACGTGCGTAGTTCTCCTTGTAGTAGAGCGTGTACCAGGGCACTCCGGAGGTGTTCCACCGCGGGTCGGCGAGGTCGGCGTCGGGGTAGTTGATGTACGAGCCGTCGTTGATCTCGCCGGGCACCGGCACGCCCCCGGTCTCCGCGTACACGTCGCCGTAGAACTCCCGCAGTTTCCCGATGTGGGTGGCGTCCTCGGCCTCGCTCGCCCAGGCCCCCATGAAGGCCGCCTTCATGATCGAGTCGCGCTGCGCTATCGCCGTCGCGTCGGAGTCGACCGTGTTCACCCGGCCGCCGTACCCGATCAGGATGAAGTGGTACGGGTTGTGCTCGCCCCCCGTCGTCAGGTGGCGGTAGACCGTCGACAACTGCTCCCGCTTGTAGCCCCTGCGCAGGTACGCCGCCTTGATCTTGATGCGGCGCACGTCCTGGTTGCCGATGTCGCCGTAGTTCGGATAGGCGGAGAAGTACAGCCAGGGCTTGACCGACTCGTGGCGCATCGGCTCGATGCCGACGCCGTCGCACACCGCGTCGAAGTACCCCTGGATCACGTCCGCCCCGTCCGGGACGGCGTCGTCGACCATGGCGCCGATCGACAGGATTCCGGCGTCACGGTGCGACGCGTAGAAGAACGCCATGATCTGGGCGCCCGGCGTTCCGGGCGCGCTGTTGTGCTCGAACCAGTCGCCGACGTTGCCGACGATCCGGGCGAAGTCCTGCTCGGACACCTTGTCCCACGGCCATGCCAGGTTCACGGTGCGCCAGGTGCCCGGCGCCTTCGGCAGCAGTTCCGCCGGGTCCGAGGAGGTGGTGCCGGGGGAGCGGACCCAGTAGCGGGTGACGACGCCGAAGCTCCCGCCGCCCGCGCCGGTGTGCGCCCACCACAGGTCGTGGTGCGGGTCGGAGGGGTCGTCGGTGGCGACGACGGCACGGGCCCGCCCGTCCTCGTCGACGACCACGACCTCCACGGCACTGATGTAGTCGACGACCGAACCGAGCCGCCGCGACAGCGGTCCGAAGCCTCCGCCGACGAAGTGTCCGCCCACACCGACCTCGGTGCACTCGCCCGCCGGGAGCGTCACGTTCCAGCCCTTGAACAGCACACGGTAGACGTGACCGAGCGTCGCACCGGCCTCGATCGCGAACGCGCGCCGGGCCGGGTCGAAGAACACCCGGGTCATCTCCGACATGTCCAGCAGCGCACCGCCGTCCGTGGACGCCGCCCCCTCGAACCCGTGCCCGCCACTGCGGACGGTGATCCGTCGGCCCTCGGTGACGGCCCTGTTCACGGCGTCGACGACCTGACCGGTGGTGTTCACCACGCACACGTAGTCGAGGTTGCCGACGAACCGGTGGTTGCTGCCCCGCCGCAGGCTCTCGTACCTCGGGTCGTCCGCGGTGATGACGGACGCGTCGACCACCCCGGCGTGGGCCCGGTCGGCATCGTCGGCGCCGCCGTTTCCGGCAGTTCGCCCGGTCTGGGATTCCCGGAACTCCACAGCGGTCACGTTGCTACCTCCAGGGCGTGTGGCGTCGATGCCACGGTTCGATGGTCGTTGGTGTGGTCGTCGTGGGTGTCGGTGCGCTCATGGGTGTGGGCGTGGGTGTCGGTGTGTTCGTGGGCGTGGGCGTGGAATGTGGGTGTGGGCGATGTCGCGCCTGCGGTCCGCTCGGCGTCGACCCGACGGGAGAAGCCTGCCTTCAGGACGAACCCGATGTCTTCTCCCCGTGTGCTCTTTAGCGCGGGCCATCCGCCCCGGGCGCCGCGGGCGCGGGTCGCCGCGTCCGAGACGTGGTGACGGCCGCGGCGGTGCCGGGTACGGACGGCGCGGATCACGGGTGCCGCGCCGCATGCGGGAACACCGCAATCCAGGAGGGGACCGGCGAACGCCCCGGGTGCCACCATCACAACCGCATCCCCCGAGTCCTGCTGGTTCACGGTGGTACTCGGCACCGGACCGATGACCGAGTACAGGAGGCGTGGCGTGAAGGTTGGTTTGGAGTTTGGAGAGTTCGCGTGGGAGGGCGGTCCCGCCCGGATGGGCGAGACGGTCGCCGGGATAGCCCGCACCGCCGACGACGCCGGATTCTCACTCATCGGGGTCGGCGACCACCTCTGGCAGGGGCCCCACGCGGGTGGCCCCGAGCAGCCGGTACTCGAATGCTTCACCACGCTCGGCGTCATCGCCGCGCACACGAGGCGCGTGCTGCTCGCCCCGATCGTGGCCGGGGTGCACTTCCGTGAACCGGCCGTCCTGGCCAAGATGGTGACCACGCTCGACGTGCTGTCCGGCGGCAGGGCGATGCTGGGCATCGGCGCCGGCTGGTACGAGGACGAAGCCGTCGGCATGGGTGTCGCGTACCCCTCGATGGCGGAGCGCTTCGAGCGGGTCGAGGAGGCCATCCGGATCTGCCTGCGCCTGTGGCACGGCGAGCGTGGCGACGAGCGCCCCTTCGAAGGGGCGCACTACCGCCTCGAACGGCCGCTGAACGTCCCGCAGAGCCTGACCCGCCCGCACCCGCCGATCCTCATCGGCGGCGGGGGCGAGCTGAAGACCCTGCGTCTGGTCGCCCGCTACGCCGACGCCTGCAATCTCTTCCCGTCGCCCGATCTGGCGGACAAGCTGGATGTGCTGCGCAGGCACTGCGACACCGAGGGCCGTGACTACGACGCCATCGAGAAGACCGTCATCCTTCCCGTCGACGTCATCGGCGACGGCGCCAAGGCGGACGAACTCGCCGCACTGCTGAGGCAGTTGTCCGGGCTGGGCATCCGGACGGCGATCGGGATCCTCTCGGGCCCCGAGCCCCTGCGCCAGGTCGAGATCATCGGCGAGAAGGTGATTCCCGCGGTGGCAGACGCGTAGCACCATCGCGTCCGGCATCCGGCATCCGGCATCCGGCATCCGGCGTCCGGTATCCGGCACTCGGCACTCGGCACTCGGTATTTCGAGGGTTTGCACCCGGTCGGTCCCCGCATGCGGCAGTGCCCGCGGAGCGATGCCTCCGCGGGCACCGCCGCATGCCGGAAACCGCGCAATCTGGAAGTTGTCCGTGTGGATGAACGCTCGGGACGATGAAGCACTGCCCGCCCCCGCACATCACCGCGGGGGTGCACAACGTCCCCATGCATAAGGAGAGTTCCCCCATGCGAGCGTGGCTCGATCGAGGGGTCGCCGTACCCGGCGGCCGTCGTGGAAAATGGCTGGTCCTCGCCGTCTGGCTGATCGCTGCCATGGCGCTCGGCGCACTGGCGGGGAAGCTCGGCGAGGTCCAGGACACCAGCGCCAACGCCTTCCTCCCGCGCGGGGCCGAATCCGCGCAGGTCAACACGGAGCTGGAGAAGTTCCGCACCGACGACCTCCTTCCGGCGGTCGCCGTCTACAGCGCCGAGGGCGCCCTCACCGACGAGGTCCGGCAGAAGGTCGACGCCGACCGCACCGCCTTCGCCGGGATCGCCGAGAAGGGCCAGCAGGTGCCGCCGGCCGTCGCCTCCGACGACGGCAAGGCGCTCATGCTCGTCGTGCCGTTGTCGGGCAAGGACCAGGCCGTCCTCGCCGACAAGGTCGAGCAGCTCCGCAGTGTCGCGGCCGCCCACGCGCCGCCGGGCCTCGACACCGAGGTCGGCGGTCCGGGGGGCGCCACCGCGGACGCGTTCAACGTGTTCGACACGCTCGACGGCACCCTGATGATGGCCACCGGCCTGATCGTCATCATTCTGCTCCTGCTCACCTACCGCAGCCCGGTGCTGTGGCTGGTCCCGGTCCTCGCCGTCGGCTTCGCCTCCGTGCTGACCCAGGCCGGGACCTACCTGTTCGCCAAGTACGCGGGGCTCCAGGTCGACCCGCAGAGCTCCGGCGTCCTGATGGTGCTGGTCTTCGGCATCGGCACCGACTACGCGCTGCTGCTCATCGCCCGCTATCGCGAGGAACTCCACCGCCATGAGGACCGGCACGAGGCGATGAAGATCGCCCTGCGCCGCTCCGGACCGGCGATCCTCGCCTCCGCGGGGACCATCACGGTCGGTCTCGCCTGCCTCGGCTTCGCCGACATCAACTCCTCCCGCTCGATGGGCCTGGTCGGTGTCATCGGCGTCATCTGCGGCTTCCTCGCGATGATCACCGCCCTTCCGGCGCTGCTCGTCATCTGCGGACGTTGGGTGTTCTGGCCGCTCGTGCCGCGCCACGGCACCCCGGTGCACAAGTCCCGCACGGTCTGGGAGCGCATCGGCACGTCCGTGGCCGCCCACCCCCGCCGCTCCTGGTTGCTGTCGCTTGCCGTCACCGCCGTGCTCGCGGTCAGTGCGTTCGGCATCGACATGGGCCTCGCCCAGACCGGCTGGTTCCAGAACAAGCCGGAGTCCGTCGTCGCCCAGGAGACGCTGTCCGCGCACTTCCCGTCCGGCGCCGGTGACCCGGCGGTCATCATCGCGAAGACGACGGACGTGGACCAGGTGACGAAGGCGGCCGAGGGGACGAAGGGCATCTCCGACGTCAAGGTCGTCGGCCGCACCCCGGACGGCGATCACACCCAGCTCTCCGCGGTGCTTCCGGGCGCACCGGACAGCGACACCGCGAAGGACGCCGTCAAGAATCTGCGCGAACGCACCGACGCGCTGGTCGGTGGAACCGCGGCCCAGGCACTGGACAAGCAACTCGCCACCGAACGCGACCTGTCGGTCGTCGTCCCGCTCGTCCTGCTCGTCGTCCTGATCGTGCTGATCTGGCTGCTGAGGGCCCTCGTCGCGCCGGTGCTGCTGCTGGCGACCGTGGTCGTCTCCTACTTCGCCGCCCTCGGCGCCGCGAACTTCTACTTCGAGCACGTCATGGACTACTCCGGGGTGGACTGGACGATCCCGTTGCTCGGCTTCGTCTTCCTCGTCGCCCTCGGCATCGACTACAACATTTTCCTCATGCACCGGGTGAAGGAGGAGACGGTCCTGCACGGCCACCGGCAGGGCGTGCTGACAGGCCTCAGCAGCACCGGCGGTGTGATCACCTCGGCGGGTCTCGTGCTGGCCGCGACGTTCGCCGTCTTCGCCGGGCTGCCGCTGGTCTCCATGGCGCAGATGGGTGTGGTCGTCGGCATCGGCATCCTGATCGACACGTTCCTGGTCCGCACCGTTCTGGTTCCGGCCCTCGCGCTCGACCTGGGCCGCCGGTTCTGGTGGCCGGGAGCCCTGTCCAGGACCGCCGCGGCGCCCTCCGCCGCCCAGCCGCCTTCCACGGACGAGCCGGGACGTGATCTGGAACGCGTCTGAGTCCCAGGATCCCCTCGTCGTGACGTGAGATGACACGACATGAAGTGAAATGACATAACAGACTGTGCCGGGATCCTCGCGCTCCGGGCCGCGGCAGAACACGCCGTGACCCGGGGCGCGCCCGCGCCTCCGGGGACCGCACCACACCGGACGCCGCGAGCTTCCCGGCGAACCTTGCCGGTCACAGCACCAGCTCGGACAACGGGACCCGTGCCGCGTCCGTCGCGGGCCGTGACAGGTACAGCGCGGTGTGGAAGTACCCGTCACTCTCCTTGCCGCGCGGATCCTCACCCATCGCGGTGACCGCCTCCACCGCGTATCGCTGCTCCCGCGCGTCGGTGAAGCGGCGTTGTGGGAAGGTGCGCCCGGTTGCCTTCTCGGTCACCAGGCCGAATTCCGCCAGGCAGTCGGCAATGGGCCGGTAGGAGCCGGTGCGCAGGGCGAAGGCGGCCACCCATACCGGGCCGCGGACGTTCTGCAGGAGCGGCCGGAAGGTACGCGAGGACAGGAAGCTGGTTCCGCCCGTGATGGTGATCAGACGGGTGTGACGCACGGCCCGGCGCAGGTCGGGTCCGGCCGGTCCGGTCTCCAGGTTCTCGGCGAACGCCTCTTCCAGCAGACCCACGGCGCGAGCGTAGGCGACGGCACGCGGCGCGATGTCGAGCCCGATCACGGGGACCGGGTCCGGACGTCGCCGGGCCGCGTAGAACTCCTTGTCCCACTCGATCAGTTCGGCGGTGGTCAGGGCCGCTGCCCGCGCGGATGTGTAGTGGGCGTGCAGATCGTCCCAGGTGAGGTGGTGGTTGAGCAGCGCGGCGTTGAAACCGTACGAGCAGCAGATGTCCAGCACCGTCGTCGGCGGTCGCGGCACGTCGTCCGGGGTCCCGCAGGCGTCGAGCACCCGACGGAAGACGCCCTGGGCACGGTGGGGGGTCTGGTACTCCCAGGGACCCAGCACACGGAAGTACGGCCGTGGGTCCGGCCGGTCGTAGATGTCGTCGAACGGGGTCATGCCTTCGTCAGCGGCGTCGGCGTCCCCCGGGGAATCCCCGGCCGGGGGCGGCCCCGGCCGCTTCGACTCGGCGGGTGTCATCGCATGTCCTCTCCGGTCGATGCGAACCCGGCTCCGCCTCTGATGCACCCGCGTCCGGCGGAGGCGGCTCGCGTCACCGCGTGTCAGGAGTTCCGGTGCGACGGGCGGCGGCACGGAGCCGCCGGCCCGTCCATGGCCGACGACCAAAAGACAAGGGCAAGGAGATCCCACTCCTTGCCACTCTCAACCTATAGCGCACCGGGGGGCTTGCGGCAAGACCCCGGTCGTACCGCACAATCGGCGGCCGAAGCCAGGACCTGCGGAAAATGGGAGTCGCGAAATGCGCGTGCTGTTGACGAGCTGGGGATCGCGTGGAGATGTCGAACCGCTGGTGGCACTGGCGGTGGGCATGAGGGAACTGGGCGTGCGTGCGCGGGTGTGCGCGCCGCCGGACGAGGAGTTCGCGGAGCTGCTCGCGCGTGTCGACGTGCCGCTGGTGCCGCTCGGCCCGTCGGTGCACTCGGTGGTCGCCGGTGAGAAGCCGCCGACGGCGGACGACGCGTTCCGGCTCGCCGCCGAGCTGGTCGCCGCCCGGTTCGAGACGCTCACCGCGGCGGCCGAGGGGTGCGACGCGCTGGTGGCCACCGGGCTGATGCCGGCCGGTGCACGGGACGTGGCCGAGAAGCTGGGCATGCGTTACGTGCTCGCGTGCTTCCACACTCTCGGACTTCCGTCGCGGCACTCCGCTCCGGGAAGGCGGCCGGGCAAGCAGTCCCCGCAGGGCGAGACCGACAACCGGGTGTTGTGGAAGCAGGACGCCCAGCGGGTGAACGCCCTGTACGGCGAGGCGCTCAACCGGGGGCGGGCGGCGATCGGCCTGCCGCCGGTGGACAACGTCCGCGACCACGTCCTCACCGACCGGCCGTGGCTGGCGGCGGACCCGACGCTGTGCCCGTCGCAGGGGATGACGGACCTCGACGTCGTGCAGACCGGGGCGTGGCTCCTGCCCGACGACCGCCCGCTCCCGGAAGGGGTGGAGGCGTTCCTGGACGCGGGTGAACCGCCGGTGTACGTGGGCTTCGGCAGCATGGCCGCGTACGTCCCGAAGGACATGGCCGGGGTGGCCGTCGAAGCGGCCCGCGCGTGCGGCCGCCGCGTACTCCTCGCCCGGGGCTGGGCGGGCCTGGCGCCGGTCGACGCAGGTGACGACTGCTTCGTCGTCGGCGAGGTCAACCAGCAGGCACTGTTCCGCCGGGTGGCCGCGGTCGTGCACCACGGCGGCGCGGGCACCACGACGACGGCCGCCCGGGCCGCCGTGCCCCAGGTGGTGGTTCCGCAGATCGCGGATCAGCCGTACTGGGCCGCCCGCGTGGCCGCACTCGGCATCGGCTCGGCGCACGACGGCCCGAAGCCGACCGTCGATTCGCTCTCCGCCGCACTCACGACAGCCCTGACGCCGCAGACACGCGCACGAGCGGAGGCCGTGGCGGGCACGATCCGCACCGACGGGGCGACGGTGGCCACGAAACTGCTGCTCGACGCCGTCAACCGGGAACGGCCGCCCGTGTCCGGGTGAACCACACGCATCAACGGGCCGGGCCCGGCGGGCGACGCCCTCCCCGCGTCCGGGGTCGCCCGGGGTACTGGGCGGCCCCGCTCCGGGGTTTCGGGCGTCCTCGCTCCGCGGCCCGCGAAGACGTTCCCGGAGCGCACCCCAGCAGACGTTACTGAAGCGCACCCCGGCAGACGTTCCAGGAGCGCACTTCAGAAGATGGGCCGCCGTCGTCGTTGCGCGACGATGAGACGCCCGCGGGGCCACGGGCTGTGCCGTACCCGCTCATGAGGGAGGACATGCCGTGCTGGGCGACGAGGACGGGACGGCCGCCACACTGTGGTCGATGGCGGGTCTGGGCACCCCGATGGCCGTGCGGGTGGCCGCGACACTGAGGATCGCCGACCACATCGTGGCAGGACACGACACCGCACCGGAGCTCGCACGGGTGGTCGGCGCGCACCCCGACGCACTCGACCGACTGCTGCGCTATCTCGGCGTGCGCGGTGTCCTGGACCGTGACGACGCGACCGGCCGCTACACCTTGACGGCCCTGGGACAACCTCTCCGCGACGACCATCCGGCCGGAATCCGGGCCTGGTTCGACATCGAGCGCGGCGGACGCGGCGAGCTGTCGTTCGTCGAGCTGCTGCACAGCGTGCGCACCGGCGAGGCCGCCTTCCCGGTGCGCTACGGACGCCCCTACTGGGAGGACCTGGCCGCCGACCCCGACCGCGCCGCCTCCTTCAACAAGCTTCTCGGGGACGACGTCGCATCCCGCGCGCCGGGCATCGTCACCGGTTTCGACTGGGCGTCGCTCGGATATGTCGTCGATGTCGGCGGTGGTGACGGGTCCCTGCTGGTCGCCCTGTTGCGGGCCAACCCGGGCCTGCGCGGGACGGTGGTCGACCTCCCGGACGCCGCGGGCACGGCCAAGGAGTCGTTCGTCGCATCCGGGCTGGGCGACCGCGCCGACGCCGTGACGGGCAGCTTCTTCGACCCACTTCCCCCGGGTGCCGACGGCTATCTGCTCTCACTGATCCTGCACGACTGGGACGACGAGGCGGCCATCGCCATCCTGCGGCGCTGCCGCGAGGCGGCGGGGCCCACCGGTTCGGTGTTCGTCATCGAGTCGATCGGCCCCGACGGCGACGCCCCGCACACCGGAATGGATCTGCGCATGCTGTGCGTCTACGGGGCCGGGGAACGAGGTGTCGCCGAATTCACCGCGCTGGCCGAGGCGGCCGGACTCGGGGTCGTTGCCGTCCACCCCGCGGGCCCGTCCGCGATCGTCCAGCTCGCCGCCGCCTGAACACGGCTGCCGCCCGGCGGCACCCGCGCACCACTGCCACCCCGCACGGCTTCCACCCCGCGTGAACCGAGCGCGCCACCCCGAGGAGATCTCCATGGCAGGGCCGGTCCCGTCGCTGACCGAGACGTTCACGGCCCTGGGCACACCCGCCGGACGTCAGGACCCCTACCCCCTCTACGAGGCGATCAGGGCCCACGGAAACATCGCACGGCTCAAACCCGGCCGACTTATCGTGACCGGCTACGAGGAGTGCGCCCGCGCCCTGCGCGACCCCCTGCTGCACGTCCAGGACGCCAGGAGCTACGACGCCGCCCGGCCGGGCTGGCGGGCGCACTCCTCCCTGCGCGCGTTCACCGGCTCCATGCTCTACAGCAACCCCCCCGACCACACACGGCTGCGGAACCTGGTGAGCTTCGCGTTCACCCCGCCTCGGATACGCGAACTGCGCACCGTCATCGAGGAGATGGCCGATCTGCTGCTCGACCGCATGGCCGGTCTCGGTGCCCACGGCGCCCCCGTGGACCTCGTCGCGGAGTTCGCCTCCCGGCTGCCGATCGCCGTCATCAGCACCATGCTCGGCTTCCCCAAGGACGACCAGGTCTGGTTCCGGGAGATGGCCTCGGCCATCGCCGTTTCCACGGACGGCTTCAACGATCCCGGCGCGTTGCACCGGGCCGACGCCGCGATGGACGACCTGAGCGCCTACTTCGCCTCGCTCGTCGACCACCGCCGCCGCCACCCTGCCGACGATCTCGTGACCCTCATTGCCGCCACCCACGACACCGAACCGGGCAGGCTCAGCCGCGACGAGCTGATGGGCACCCTGATGGTGCTGCTCACCGCGGGTTTCGAGACGACCAGCTTCCTCATCGGCCACGGCGTCCTGCTGGCCCTGGACCACCCCGAGTACGCCCAACGCCTGTGCGACGAAGCGGTCTTCACCGATCCCTACGTCGAGGAGATCCTGCGTTACGAGCCTCCCGTGCATGTCACCAGCCGCCGGGCCGCCGCCGACACCGACCTCCTGGACGTCCCCGTACCGGCCGGCACCGGACTCGTCCTCGTCCTGGCGGCGGCCAACCGCGACGCCCGACGCTTCGCCGAGCCGCACCGCTTCGACCCGGACCGCCGCACCGGGCAGCCGCTCAGCTTCGGCGCCGGTGCGCACTACTGCCTCGGCGCACCGCTGGCCCGTCTCGAAGCGGGGATCGCCCTGCCCCGGCTGATCCGCCGCTTCCCGGGCCTGGCCCGCGTCGAACCGCCCGTCTACCGCGACCGCTGGGTCGTGCGCGGCCTCGACACCTTCCCCGTGGCGCTCAACACCTGATCGCACGCCGCACCCAACTGCCCCCGGCCAACCGCGTACCGCCCGCCGCCCGTACGGCGTCCCGCCACCTCGTGCCGTCCGTCGCCCGACCGGCATCCCGTCGCCCCGTACCGCCCGTCGCCCGCGCGGCATCACCCTCAGCGGCACCCGACTGCGACCGCCCCGTACGCACTGCCCCCGCACCGTCCCGACCGGAGGCACCCCGCACCCCGAAGGCAGCCCCGCCCGCGTCGAGGCTGCCTTCTCCGCGTCGTCCGCGCATCCTCGGAACTGCCCCGTTCCCACACTCCGGTGCCGAACGCCGCACAGCATTTACGGAGATGCGTCCGAATACCCCAAGCCATGACGATTTCGGAAAGTCGACGGGCCACCGAGGGCAGGCGAACCACACGACGCTGACGGGCCACGGGACGCAGGCGCTCCACACGACGCAGACGGACCGCAGGGCGCGGACGCTCCGCAGAACACGGGGAGCGCGGGCCGGACCGGCGGACGACCGTCCCTCGCACGTAGGTGCGCGCCGGCCGTCCTCGCCGCCGGAACGGCGTCGGTCCCACGGCCGACATCGCCGACCGCGGCCGATTCCTTCGAAGGAGACATCTCGTGACAGCAGCACTGAAGATCCTCGCGATCAACGGATCCGAGAGGGACGGCAACACCGCCGACGTCCTGCGGCACGCGGCCCGGACCGCCGCGGCCCGCGGTGTCGACTTCGAGACCGTCGACCTCCGTTCCATCCGGATGGAACGCTGCGGCCCCTGCGGAGACTGCAACGACCGCCCGGTGCCCTGCGCACTCGCGGACGGCGTACCCGGTGTGGTGCGGAAGATGGTCGAGGCGGACGGCATCGTCTTCGCCGCGCCCGTGCACGGCTTCGGCACCGCCAGCCTGATGCAGACGTTCATCGAACGGGCCGGGGTGGGCTTCCTGCGGTTCGACAGGCCGCTGACGAACAAGGTCGCCGGAGTCATCTCCGTCGCCCGCCGCTACAGCTCCGGCGAGGTCTGGGCCCAGCTCACGGTGAATGCCCTGCTCAACCGCATGATCGTGGTCGGCAGCGGATTCCCCGCGACCGTGCACGCACTGCACCGCGGGGACGCCGCCAAGGACGACGAGGGACTCAAGAACGTCTCCCGCATGGTCGAGCGCATGACCGACATGATGGAACTGCTCGACGAGCACCGACGACTGACCGGCCGCGAGGACGCCCTGGCGGCCCACGAGGTCAACGAACGGGTGGGCCTCGCCCTCAACGAGTCGCAGGCGCAGTCGTGAGCACCGCCCTCGTGCCCGCCCCCCACCACGCCGACGTGGCGTCGCAGGACTTCCTCGACACCTACCGGCGCCTCAGCCGCGCCTACCACGATTCCGCCCTGACCGGCGCCGAACTGGCCCGCTGGCACGGCGAACGACTGACCGCGGTACTGCGTCACGTCACGGAACGCTCCCCGTTCTACCGGCGGCACCTGGCAGGCGTGGACATCGAACGGGTGACTCCGCAGACCCTGTCGTCGCTGCCGTTCACCACCAAGGACGACTTGCGGCGCGAGATGTACGACGTGCTCTCCGGGAGCGTCGCCGAGGCGAGCATCTACTACGAGACGAACGGGACCACCGGCACCGCCACCCCCTGCCCGCGCGGCCCGAAGGACGTCGTGACGTCCAACGCGGCCGTCGAGGAGTCGTGGCGGCGCCTCTTCCGGGCCCGCTTCGGGGACCGCATGCCGGTCGTCGGACTCATGGGACCGTCCGAACTGTACGCGTTCGGGGACGTGTTCACCGCGGTGACGGCCTCGCTCGGCGCCTGCCACGTCAAGATCTGGCCCGAGTCGCCCCGGGTCGGATTCCGCAAGGCCCTGCGCCTGATCGAGGAACTCGGGGTCGAGGTCGTCGTCTGTGCCCCGGCCCTGTGCCTGAGCCTGGCCGAGGCCGCCCGGCACTACGGCCACGACCTGTCCCGGCTGCCGGTGAAACTGTTCCTGGTGCTCGGCGAGATCTGCACCCCGCAGTTCGCCGCCAACGTGTCCTCCGTGTGGCCGCACGCCGTGGTCCGTCCCGCGCTGTACGGCTCCCAGGAGGCGCTGTGCATCGCGACCGGCACCGATACGGGCGCGCTCCACCTCTCCGGCCTCAACTACCTCGCCGAACTCGTCGACCCCGACACCGGAGCACCCCTCGCCCCACCGGCCGACAACCAACGTCGTGAGGGCGAACTTGTCCTGACCATGCTGATCGACGGCATCAAACCACTGATCCGCTACCGCACCGGGGACCTCGTACGCCTCAGCCCCGCACCACCCGGCTCCGCCCTGCCCGGCCCTGTCGTCGAGGTCGTCGGTCGCGCCGCCGACCGCATCCCGCTCGGCGACACCCTGCTGCGTCCCGCCGAACTCGAAGCCGCCGTGCTGGAACGCGTACGGGGCTGCCTGGGCTACCAGGTCGTCATCGACCACGCCCCCGACGGTGGCGACACCGTCACCGTGCACCTGAACCTGACCGCCGACGTCGACCGCGCCACCACCGCCCGGGCCGTCGCAGCCGAGCTGCGGGAACGCACCGGCGCCCACGTCGGCATCGTCGTCGATACCGACACCGACATCGACCCGGTGACCCACACCGGCTCGTTCGTCAGCTGGAAGGCGGCCCGAGTCCTCGACAAACGGTGTGTACCCGACAACGCGGCACGGACCGCCCGGCGGATCGCACACCGCTACGCGATCACCACGTGAACCGAAGAATCCCGGGTTACCGGGCTCAAGGCCGAGGCTCAAGGCCGAGGACCAAGGCCGAGGACCAAGGCCCAGAACCAAGGCAAGGGCCCAAGGACCGAGAACGAAAGACGAAGGACCGAGCGATGACTGACCGGAGCCCCGCACCGGCCGGGGTGCACGTCACCACCCACACGCGCAGCCTGCCCCCCGTCCCGATGCTCCCCGCCTACCAGGCCCTCGCCGAACATTTCGGCCCCGACCAGGTCTACCTCCTCGAATCCACGGCAGGCCCGGTCCGCGACCGCAGGTACCAGTTCGTCGGCTTCGGCGCACTGCTGACCCTCTCCGTCACGGACGGGGAGGTACGCGTCGAGGGCCTGCCCGTCCTGCGCCGGCTTCTGTTGGACCGCGCCGAGCCCCTCCTCGCCGCCCCCACC
The DNA here is from genome assembly GCF_043083325.1 of Streptomyces sp. NPDC014734. Lineage (NCBI taxonomy): Bacteria > Bacillati > Actinomycetota > Actinomycetes > Kitasatosporales > Streptomycetaceae > Streptomyces > Streptomyces sp. NPDC014734. The sequence continues at coordinate 479,471 of NZ_JBIBYN010000003.1, forward strand.
CCCACCCCCACCCCCACATCTGCCCCCGACGGCGACAGCGAATCCGACGGTGACAGCGACTCCGACGGCGACAGCGACTCCGATCAGGGGATGCGCCTGCGCACCCCCCGGGACCTGTGGCCGTTGCTGCGCACCGCGCAGGCGATGTTCGACGCGCAGGGTTCGGCCGACCGGTTCCGGTTCGGCTTTCTCGCCTGCTTCGGCTACGACGCCGTTCGCTACATCGAGGAACTGCCCCGTCTCATCGACCGACGGCCTGCGGTGCCGGACGTACAACTCGTCCTGCACCGGGGCTGCGTGATCTCCGACCTGGAGCAGGGCACCACCGAACTCGTCCTGCACGAGTCCGCGCACTGGCCGCCCCTCGACGAGGACGCGCTCGCCCACCTCCTGCACCGGTCCGAACACACCCACCCCGAACCCGCCGCCGACATCTCTCCCGACGCCTTCCCCGATTCCTTCCCCGAGGCCACCGTCATCGACGACACCGAACCCGAGGTGTTCGCCGCCGACGTCGAGCGCTGTCTGAAACACATCGCCGTCGGCGACATCTACCAGGTCCAGATCGGCCACGAACTGGCCATCCGGTCCGCCGCCGACCCGGTCGACGTCTACCGGCGCCTGCGACGACGCAACGCCTCCCCGTACATGTATCTCGCCGGTGTCGGCGGGCAGCGCGTCATCGGGGCCAGCCCCGAACTGTTCGTACGGGTCGAGGGCACCACCGTCACCATGCGCCCGATCGCCGGCACTCTGCCGCAGACCGGGCAGGACGACGGGGCCGGGGCACTCCGGCTGAGCTCGGATCCCAAGGAGATCGCCGAGCACACCATGCTGGTGGACCTGTGCCGCAACGACATCGGCCGGATCAGCCGCCCGGACACCCTTCAGGTTCCGGACCGACTCACCGTCGAGCGCTACTCGCACGTCCTGCACCTCGTCTCGACCGTCATCGGCGAGGCCGAACACGACGAGGACGCCTTCGACATCATTGCCGCGCTGTTCCCCGCCGGAACGATGACCGGTACCCCGAAGATCCGTGCCATGGAGATCATCGAGTCCGTCGAGCGCAATCGTCGCGGCCTGTACGCGGGGGCCCTCGGCCTGATCGATGTCGGCGGCTACACCAACCTCGCCCTGTGCATCCGCACCCTGTTCCACCACGACGGTGTATTCCGCACCCGGGCCTCGGCGGGAATCGTCGCCGACTCCCGCCCCGATGCCGAATGGCGCGAGACGCTGGCCAAGATGAGTGCCGCCCACTGGGCGGTCACCGGAAGGGAGTTGCTGTGACCGTGGCCCCCGACACCACGCGTCCCCAGGGGCCGGCACGGCCGAAAGTCCTGGTGGTCGACGCGTTCGACAGCTTCGTCGACATCCTGCGCCAGTACCTCATGTCCGCCGACGCGGTCCCCGTCATGGTCCGTTCCCACGCGCTGCGGCTCGACGAAGTGCGGGGGATGGGTCTGGACGCGATCCTCCTGGGTCCCGGCCCCGGACATCCCGACACCTCCGGGCATGTGGAGATCGTCTCCGAGTTCGCCGGTGAACTGCCCCTGTTCGGGGTCTGCCTCGGCCACCAGGCGATAGCGCGCGCGTACGGCGCGGGCGTGGTGGCGGCCCGGCACCTGATGCACGGCAAGACCAGCCGGATCGAACACGACGGCAGGGGGCTGTTCACGGGACTGCCCGCCGGATTCGAGGCGACCCGGTACCACTCCCTGATCGTGCCGGCGGACACCGTTCCGCCGTCCCTGGAGATCACCGCCCGTTCCGCCGACGACGGCTACGTCATGGGTCTGCGCCACCGGACACTCCCCGTCGAGTCCGTGCAGTTCCACCCCGAGAGCTTCCGTACCGATCACGGCATGCGCCTCGTCACCAACTTCCTCGACGGCGTCCGGAACCCCGCCGCCGCGGATCGACGGACCGTGACCGTCTGACTCCCCGCCGACGACCCCTCACCGGTCGCACACCCGCCCGTACACCCGCAATGCCGCATGACCGCGTACCCGTACGCCTGCACAACCGCACACCCGGAGATGCGCCGGCCCCCGCACACGCACGAGGATGTCGACCGAGTGAGTGCCGGACAGCAGGCTTCGACGCACCGCAACGGAGGCGCAGTGGACTTCTGGAACAGCAAGGCGGAGACCATGCCCCGCGACGAGTTGCTGGCCTGGCAGTGGCGCAAGCTCCGGCGAGCCCTGGACAACGCGCGGAGCAGGTCGCCGTTCTGGGCCGAACGCATCCCCGACGGCATCACGTCGCTCGCCGACTACACGGCGCGCATGCCGCTCCTGTACAAGTCCGATCTGCTCGCGGCGGAGGCGACGGCGCCCCCCTACGGCACCTGGCCCTCGCTCGACCCGTCGACGGCGGTGCGCCACCACCAGACCAGCGGCACCAGTGGTAACCCGCCGGTCCGCACGTTCGACACCGAACGCGACTGGTCGTGGTGTACGGACACCTTCTGCACAGCCCTGTACAGCAACGGGGTCCGCTCCCATCACAAAGGGCTGGTGGCCTTCGGCTACGGCCTGTTCGCCGGGTTCTGGGGCATGCACTACGCGCTGGAACGCATGGGCTGCACCGTCATCCCCGCGGGCGGCCTCGACTCCCGGGCCCGCATCCGCCTGCTCGTCGACTACGGCATCGAGGTCGTCGGCCTCACTCCGAGCTACGCGATGCGACTGATGGAGACGGCGCGGGAGATGGGCGTCGATCTCGCCCGGGACGCCAACGTCGAGATCATCCTGGCGGGCGCGGAACCGCGGTCCGACTTCACGACACGCACCATCGAGGAGGCGTTCGGGGCCCGGGTGTTCAACGCCGCCGGAACCACGGAGTTCGGTGGTGTGTTCATGTTCGAGTGCCCTTCGCGGCGCGGTGCCTGCCACATCATCGAGCCCTCGGTCATCGAGGAGGTGCTCCACCCGGAGACCAAACAGCCCGTGGGCTACGGGGAGGAAGGGGTCCGGGTAACGACGGGGCTGAACCGCGAGGGCCTCCAACTGTTTCGGCACTGGACCGAGGACATCGTCGTCAAGCGCCCCCACACCGCATGCGGCTGCGGCCGGACCTGGGACTTCCTCGACGGCGGCATCCTGCGCCGGGTCGACGACATGCGCAAGATCCGCGGGGTGTCCATCACCCCGGTGATGATCGAGGACGTGTTGCGCGGCTTCACCGAGGTGAACGAGTTCCAGACGTCGATCCGACAGATCCGCGGTCTCGACACCATTCACATACGCGTCGAAGCGGGCCACCTCTCAGGCCCGGCCGCGGCAGACCTCTGCGACCGCATCACGAAGGAGTTCAAACACGAGACGGGCCTGCGGCCCGAGGTGGAGCCGGCCGATCCCGGCAGCCTGCCCCGATCGAACTGGAAGGCGGCACGACTGCATGACGAACGCACGACCGTCCCTCACGCCTGAGGAGGAGCAACAGCTTCTCGACGTCTACCGCGTCCTGAGCGACCTGGCCCGCACCTGCCAGGTGCCCGCGGTCTCCGCCTCCGTCCGTGCGGCCCTGGCCCCCCTCCACACAGCCCTGGACGGCCAGGACCTGGGCCACGACCACTACCGCCACCCCGACGACACCCTCGCGGCCTGACCGGCTTCCCCACGTTCCAACTTCTCAACATCCCTCGTGACCATGGCATGTTGGGAAACAATGAAGTGTGCTGAATTCAGAGGAACGGGCGGCAGCCGGGCGGCAAGAAGCGCGGGAAGGGGTGGACGCGCACCTCGCGGTGATGACCGAGGCCCTGGACGCTCGGGGTTTCGGACCGGTGCGGAGAAACGTCTACCGGGACGAGAGCGGTGACGGGACCGGCGACATGGGGTGGCTGTGGCTGCGCGCCGATCCGCCGTTGCACCCGGATGAGCCGCACGACTGCGTCGTCCGGTACAGCGAGGCCGACGACAACTGGCAGGTATCCGCGCCGGGAGGACGAATCCGGCAGATCTCGGGAACCGGCGATCCGGCCGCGGTCGCCGAACTTGTCGTCGCGGAATCCGGCAGGGGCCCGGACCTTTCCGTCCCGAGCGGTGCCGCCGAGGTCCCGGCCGTACGCGATGTGCCCGAGTGGGTGGCCATGGTGCTCGGCGGTGCCGCCACCTCGCTGGTCCTTCCTTTCGTGGAGGCCCTGGTGGGGAAGTCCGCCGAGGACGCCTACGCCGGCCTGCGTGCCCGACTGCGCAGACGCCGCCCGAGCGTGGAACCGGCCCCCGCTTCCGCCCCCATACCCACTCCCGCTTCCGTCCCCGTCCCCGCTCACCCGGCACCACCCGCCGCATCCGAGTACGTCAGCGTGCTCGACCCCGAAGCCGATCTGCACCTCGTGGTACCGGACCCGGTTCCCCCGGAGGCCCTGCGTCGACTGGCCGCCATGGACCGGGCCGAACTCCGCGGGCGCACGCTCGTGTGGGACGAGAGCCGAGGGGAGTGGTTCCGGTGCCGGAGGGCCTGACCCCGGAAAGCTCCGACGCGGACCGCGCCGACCCCGTACTCCGCCGGATCTCGGCCTATTCCCGCCGACGAGACCCCCACGTCCTGATGGAGGACGCCGCGGAGCAGGAGGCCGCCGGAGCTCTGGAGGCCGCCGTACGCGACGTGCTGCGCAGCGGGCAACTGGACGTGCAGCCGCATCTGCGTCTCCTCGAACGGGTCGGCTGGCTGTTCTGGCTGCGTGCCACGACGGAGCCGCAGCGCGACTCCCGGCACGACCGGGACCTGCACCTGGCTCTCGCGCTGTTCGCCCCCCTGTGCGACGCCGAGCCGGAGTCCGTCCCGGAAGCCGTACGCCGCGTCATGCCGTCCCCTCCGCAGCCGGGTACACCCCAAGTCCGCAACTGGAACGATCTGGCAGGAGTCCTCCTCCAGGAGACCGGACCCTACGACCGGACGGCGCAGTTCGCTGCCACCGCGGTGCTTCAGCTCGGCATGGCCATGTCCGAGGCTGACGCGGACCGCGCCCGGTCCACCAGCAACACCGCGCACGTCCTGACCCTGCTGCACGAGCACCATGCAGTTCCGGACACCATGACGTCCGCCATCGGTCTGGCGCGACGCCTGCTCTCGGAAGCCCCTGACGGGACCCCCGAGCAGGCCCAGTACCTGGCGCGGCTGTGTGACACTCTGCGCGTGTCCTACCTGTCCGGGCACACCCCGGACGCGCTCGGCGAACTCATCGGCCTGACCCGCGAGGCGCTGGAGATCCTGCCGAACGGTCACCCGGACCGGCCGGACCACACCACCAACCTCGCCGGCCTGTTGCACCGCCGGTACGACGAGACGGGCGACACCGACTCCCTGCGCGAGGCGGTGGCCCTGAACAGATCCCTGGTCGCGTCCCTCCCACCCGGACATCCGGCCGTCGTCCGAGAGCTCAACAATCTCGCCTTCCACCTGGAGACGCTGGCCGGGCTGGACGGTGGGCTCACCGACGCCACCGACATCACCACGCTGAACGAGATCATCGCCCTCGGCCGCACCGCGCTCGCCCCGACGGTGGGCCAGGAACCCCCGCCGGAACTGCGCATCACCCTGATGGCCAACCTCAGTCGCTGGCTGAGGGCGCGTGCGCGGCTCGCCCCGTCCCGGAACGAGGCCGCCGACGACACCGACGAGGCACTGCGACTCGCACGACGGGCACACGACAGCTCCCCCGGTTCTCCGGCCGGAGTCGTCCTGGAGGCACTTGCCAACGCCCTGTGCGACATCTACGCCCGCACCGGGGAACGAGACGCCCTCGACGAAGCGGTGGCCGTCCTGCGGAAGGCAGTCGATACGGCGGGCACCCCGTCCCTGCTCGCCACGCGGCGCTTCCTGCTCGGTGCCGCGCTGAACAACCGATACGTGGATCTCCGTAACCCCGAGGACGCACACGAAGCGGCCCGGACACTTCGCGAAGTTGCCAACTCCCCCGGCGCCCCTGTCGGCGACCGTCTGAAAGGCGCCTGGAACGCGGGCAAGCTGGCCCTCGCTCTCGACGAGCCCACCACCGCCGCCGAGGACCTGACTCTTGCTGTTGGCCTCCTCCCGAAACTCATCGAACAACAGTGGCGGGACGAGGACCGGGCACGGCGCCTCTCAGCCTTCGCGCCCCTCCCGACGGTGGCCGCCACGTGCCTGATATCCACAGGCGACCCCGAACGGGCACTGGAACTCCTGGAACAGGGGCGTGGACTGATCCACGGCGAGTCGGAGGCCATGGCGGCGGACCTGGAACGGCTGCGTGCCCGCTCTCCCGAACTGGCGACCGCACTCGAAACGCTGCCGGACCGACACCGGACGGTCGCCGCACCGGAAGCCGGTCGAAGGCATCAGCCGACCGAGCGGCGGAAGCAACTGATGGCCGAGGTCCGGCGGTTACCGGGATTCGAGGAGTTCCTCCATCCGCCCCGCATCGAGGAGATCCTCGCCGCCTGCGAGGCGGGCCCCGTGGTGGTGCCCCTGGCGGGCAGGAACGGCGACGACTCCCACGCACTGATCGTGACGGAGAACGGTGTCCGCTGCCTCCCCCTGCCCCGGCTCACCAAGGACACCATGAGGGCACTCGCCACCGGCATCCTCGCCGGAACCGAACGGGCGCTGGACGCCGAACGCTCCGTACGCGAGCGGATGGCCGCCGAACAGGATCTGCGATCCGGCCTGACCCTGCTGTGGGACGCCGTCGTCGGACCCGCCCTCGATGCTGTACGCGATCTTCCCCGCGGCGACACGGACGAATCGGCCGACCCGCCTCGCCTGTGGTGGTGTCCCACCGGCCTGCTCGCCCACTTCCCCCTCCACATGGCGGAGCACCCCGAGGACGGCTCCGCCTTCGACCTGGCCGTCTCCTCCTACACCCCCACGATCCACGCACTGGGCCGGGCACGCCGGGCGGGTCCGTGGCGGGCAGGCACCGGGAGTCGGCCGCTGGTGGTCGCGGTGCCCCGCGCACCCGGAGTTCCCGATCTCCCCGGCGTCGACGAGGAAGCGGCGGTTCTTCTCGGCCTGCTCCCGGGCGCCCGTCTCCTGCGCGGGCAGGCCGCCACGCGCGGGCGTGTGATGGCGGAACTCCGGAATCACGACATGGTCCACATCGCGGGCCACGCCGGATACGACGCCGACCGACACCACGAGGGCCACCTCGTCCTGCACGACGGCAGGCTGCACATCAACGACATCGCACGCGCTCGCGCCGGCGGCGGAGGCCTGGCCTTCCTGTCCGCCTGCGGCACCGCCCGCAGCCGCCTGGACGTTCCAGACGAGTCGTTGAACCTGCTGTCCGCCTTCCAACTGGCCGGCTACACCCACCTGGTGGGAAGCCTCTGGCCCGTGGCGGACCAGGTCGGCGTCCGCCTGGCCGAAGCCTTCTACCAGCACCTGACCAGCCATCAGGAATCGGGTGTCGCGGGTGTCGCCCACGCGCTCCACCATGCGGTGTCCCGGCTCCGGACCCGCTACCCCGACCGCGCCTCGCTCTGGGCCTCTCACCTACACATCGGCCCATGAACCACACAGCCGACCCGTGCGGCGGGCCTCCGACCGGCCGCCCGCCGCACGGGCCGCCGCCCGGGTCGCCGATGGCCCGCCGCGTCCCGGACGTCGGGCCGTCGACGCGTCCTACCGCCCGGGCTTCTCCTCCTCGGACCACTGCCGAAGCCGTTGCCGCAGCCATGCACCGAGAGTCGCGAAGTCGTCGTCGGTCAGACCGAGACGGGCATCGACTCGGTGGAGCAGGGCGTGTCCCGGGTGATGGGCGGCGACCCAGACCCGATCGGTGCCGGTGATCTCGTCGTCGACCCAGACGAACGACCGCCCCGCTGCCCGCTCGACGAGCGCACGGGTCTTCCAGTGCAGCCCGTCGCGTGCGTCCTGCTCGTCGACGTCGGACGGCTCCGGCCAGACCACCACGGCCGATCGCGGAAGCCCGATCAGCGGAGCGACGCACTCATTCGCGTCGTCCATCCACGTGGTGGCCCAGACCACCTCGCACGGAAGCGCGGCCAGCTTGGGCCCGTGCCCAGGATTGATCCTGGTCAGAAGCGGATTGCCGTCGGCCCCACCCAGATCGGAACTCGTGAGGCGGGTCGGATACCGCTGAGGCTCCGCGCCGAACGGGATGAGCGGCCCATCGACATCGAGGAAGAGAAGAGGAAGCTGTACCGAGCCCGTCACAACAACTCAGGATAGTGGCGGGTGCGGGTGCGGGTGCGGGTGCGGGTGCGGGTGCGGGTGCGGGTGCGGGTGGGGGCGAGCGAGTGCCGCCGTCGATTCCGCGTGGTCAGCCTGTCACGGGTTGCCACCGCTCTTCCCGCGCCGGATTGACACCGCTGCGCCACACCAGCGCCCCACCGACCAGCCCGGGTGTGTCCCGCGTGGCCAGGGCCGGAGCCTCAAGCATGTCGGCGGCCTCTTCCAGATAGGTGACCAGAGTGTCGAGTTCTTCGCGGGGGCCTTCCCCGGGCTCCTCGTCGGAGAATCCACCGGGGCCGTCGTGGTAGCGGGACCAACGCCCGAGGTAGCCGGTCGCGGTGTCCAGGTACAGGCCCGAGGTGTTGTCGGCCGGGCCCAGGGCGACAACCGGAACCCAGGTGGCCTTCCATACGGTGATCCGGTCGTACTCGGGGCGGCGGGCGTTGAAGGTGTCCTCGTGGGTCTGGGAGTCCGTCTTCAGCCGATGGACAGCGGCCACGGCGTCCAGGGGCATCAGGGCCTCACCGCCCGGAAGGCACCCCCGGCCATTGACCCCGTCGTCGCCGCCGGTCAGCAGCCACAGGACGTGCAACTCGACGGGTATGCGGATGCCGAGACCCTTTTCCAGGGCGGCGATGCCGGCGGGGTCGGCTCCCGCGCGGAGTGCGGCATGGGAGTCGGGGGCGTTGTGCCGGAGCCAGTCGGTGATGCGCCGCCAGGCATCGGCGACCTCCCGTACGGTGACCGCGCGGTCGGCAGCGGCAGCAGGCCGCCCCCCGCCGAGACCCCGGCCCCGGTCCTGATCCGGGTCCTGCCCCTGAGCGCTCCCGACTCCCTCGATCTCCCCGACCTCCCCGACGTGCCCACCTGTCACAGTGGGCTCAGCAGGTTCGGTGTGTTCGGTGGAGAAGGCCGGGCTCACGTACCGGATCTGGATTCGGTCGGGTTCGCGGATGTAGCCGATGGCCAGAGCGGGGCAGTCCTCGATCAGGTCCCCGTCGATTGTTGTGGTGAGGATGCCGGGCAGCCCCGAAGGCCGGCCCATGTCCGGGTCGTCGGCCAACCGGCCGGCCAGAATCTTCAGGGCATAGGGGACGCCCGCCCCGATCCGACTGGCGGTGTCGCGCAGGTGCGAGGGAATCTCGACGTCCACGGCCTGGTGCTCCTTGCCGATCCGATGGAAGGCGGTGTCGCCCCCACAGTAGGGCTCCCGCGCTCACAACCTGCCGCACCTCCGAATCCGAATGCCCGACACCCGCACACTCCACCGGCACACCGGCCGGGCGCGAGAACCCGATGGTGGCAACAACGGGGGACACGCACACCTTCGTCTCCGCCGGGCTCCGATCGGGGAGACACCGATGACCTCCGACGGCGCCCACCTCCACGTCGGCACCGGAACGACGCCGCCCACCCATGCGTCGTGCGTCGACGCGTGCGGACACGCCCGATACCCTGGCCGCCGGGGGAGGGGTATGCGATGGCTTTCACGCCGGACGAGCCGGGCGTACGGATACCCGGGACCGCCACCATCGGAACTCACATCCAGACCCGCGGCCGCTTCACCGCTCATTGCCCGGTCACCCGTGGCGGAGCGGAGCCGGCCGGCTCCGGTGGCCGGACCCAGTTGCCCGGCCGGACGAGCGCCATCGGCGAGGCCGCCCGCGCTGGTGCCCACACGATCCGTATGCCGTGCGCCCAGGGGCGCCGGAGTACGCGAACTCCCGGCGGTTCATGGCGCCGCCCGGGCCGCCACCATCGACGGAACCAACACCCTTCCACCCACCGGCGCCAACCATGATGGGGATCCGTACACCGTGTTGATCGACACCGGGGCCGAAGGGTTCCCCCCGATCCTCGCCGACCACTTCCGCGAGGGTCCCCACCTCGACGAGATGCGCACCGGACCGGAAGCAGGCTCCAGGACCGGATCCGGATCCGGATCGGAGATCACCGCCTGCGGCTTCTGGTCACGTCGTTCCCCCCTCGGGTGCGTGAGCGCATGAGCACGGCGTGGGCCGTCGTTCTGAGCGCGGTACTCGGGCTCTCAGCCCTGCTGGTCTGGGGCCTGGTGTTCTCCGACTGGCGGAAGTCGAAGTCCCCGCAGTCCCCGCACGATCCGGCCCACTACTTCCATCGACGAATGGACTCGTGGGAACGGGCCCCTGGAACGCTCTCCTCGTGGCAGCAGGGCGGCCCCTCGGCCACCGGCGATTCGACGACCGACGGTGTCGAAGTCGCCCGGATACTCACCCTCCTGGACGGCACCAGCAGCGAGGACGGAGGCGGCGTGGGCGCACGAATGGAACTGGTACTTCCGGACGGCTCGACGACCACCGTGCACACGGAAGTGGGGAACGTCAGGAATGTGCGCCCCGGCATGTTCGTACCGGTCCAACCCCTGCCGGAGGGGGTCAGTCACGTGCTGGGCGACATGGTCGAACTTGCCTCGGACCTCTCGGAACCGAACGTCCGCAGCGTGCTGCTGGAACACCGGCATCGCCTCGGCCTCCTCGACGACGAGAGCTATGACGTGCTCGTGAACGGGCACCCCGAGACCGTGGACCTCACCGCCGTGCGGCCGACGGGTCGTGTGCGCTCCGAGCATGTCGAGGTCGAGGTCGCATACGCCTCCGGCGGCGGCAGCGACAACGGAACCGCGACGGTACGGGGGTTCCTGCGGCCCGAGGAGATCGCCACGTTGCGGCACACCGGTCAAGCCCTCGTCGCCCGATCGACGGAAGGGCGGCGGGCCCTGTGGCCGGCCTGGTACTGAGATGACCGACGATCACACCCCTGCGCTCCCGGACACGGGGACACCGGATGCGTTCATGCGCGCCGCACATGCCCGGCAGCTCCGGAGGATGCGCGCGCGCCGACGCGTATCCTTGCCGCTGGCCGCCCTCACGATCGTGGTCACCGCCATCGGGCTCACCACCTTCGACTGGCTCTGGTGGATGACGCTACCGAGCAGCCTGTGCGTGCTGATCCTGCTCGGATGCGCGAACTTCGTCAGCGACGACGAAGTCGAACGCCCACGTCCCGACACCGTGCTGGAAGTCGCCTGCGTCGTCGGCGTCGAGATCACCAGCTGGGCCCGTGCGGATCCCGGCGGCGTCCACCGCGTGCGCGTGATCGCCCGCCCGCTCGCCTCCGAAGCCGGCCAACTCGTGCACGGCTACCGGACCTTTCGCGCCGACCGAGGCTGCCGGATCGCGCCGGGAATGCTGTTCGGCTTCCGCCGTCACCCGGCCATGAAGCACCTCGTCTGGATCGAACCGCACCACGATCCCCTTGCCCTGCTCCACCACCGTGAGGGCACCGATCCGGCACCGAGTACCCGGCCCGAGGACGCGACCATCGAGTCCGTAGCCGTCACCGACGAGCACGACGGAGACCGGTGGCAGACCACGATCAAGATCCGTACCGACGACGGGACGCGGCTCACCGAGACCTCGTACCGACTGCCCGAGGAACTCGGCAAGTTCGAGCCCGGTCACCGCGTCCAGATCATCCGCCGCCAGAACGCCCCCGGCGCCCTCACTCCCACCCCCACCACAACCACCTGCTCCATCGTGCCCCGCACGCTGTGAGCACCCCGTCCATGGCGACCGGCCCCGTCCCCGGACCTCCACGAGCCACGAACAACACAGCTCCGCCCCGTTGCTCACCCCACCACCTCAGGCCCACCACCTCACACTCCGCAGCCTCATGCCTCACACCCCACCACCTCACGCCCCACGACTTCCGCTTCCGCGACGGCTGCCATCCGCTGCCACGGGCGTGGCGCATGCAGGGGCAGGAATACGCCGTGGAGCAGAAAGAGTTCATTGCCGACGAGCTCGGTCTCCGGCGCCCCGCGTCCCCCCTCAAGAATTCATCGTGCCCCACGAACAGCGGCACCGCCCCCTCGCGACCGGACTCCTGGAGGCGGTCGCCGGTGGTCGGGCGGCGGCCTGGAGTCTGCTCCCCGCGCATGCGGGGATGCTTCCGAGGCATTGAGGCTCGATGCGCATGGACGATGCACCCAGTCAGTTCCGGCGGCTCGGTTTCTGGAGTGGAGACCGGCTTCCCCAGGTCGTCGTTGACCGCGTTCCACGACGGCGTCGGGCTCTCTCAGACCTGGCTGCCGTGCGGCGGTGACGCGGGGCCGCTCGGTGTGCCCACCGGGGTGAGCTGTGGCCGCTTGGCGGTGTGGCCGTCGCCGGAGGAGCGGCCCTGGAGGCGCCGGACGAGCCAGGGGCCCAGGAAGGCGGCTGCCCAACGAAGTTCTCCAGGGGCGGCGCGCCATCCAGTGGGCGGGGGCGTCGTCGGTGTGGTCAAGGGGCGGGTCCAGGTGTCGTCGGCGCCCGGCAGATCAAGCGCGTGGGCGAGGGCGGCGGCGATGCGTTGGTGACCGAGTGGGCTCGCGTGAAGGCGGTCCGGGCTCCACAGACGGGGGTCCGTGACGACGGGGTGACGGGCCGTTTCCGCGACGGTGACGCCATGGCGGTGGGCGGCTTCGCGTATGCGCTGGTTGAGGGCTGCGATGCGCGGTGCGAGGGGGCGGGCGAGCGGGGTGATGCGGGCGAGGTCGGGGAAGGTGAGGGTGGCGACGTGGGTGCCTTGGGCCGTGAGGGCGGCGAACATCGCCTCCAGTTCGCCGGAAACATGATCGGCGTCGAAGCGGGGACGAAGGATGTCGTTGACTCCGGCGACGACGGTGGCCAGGTCGGGGCGCAGCTTCAGGGCCGGGGCGAGCTGTTCGGCGCGAACCTGCGCCGTGAGGCGACCCCGTACGGCGAGGTTGGCGTAGACGAGGTCGGGGTTGTCGTGTGTGAGGTGTCCGGCGAGACGGTCGGCGAAGCCGCGCGGATTGGTGTCGTCGCCGTCGCCCAGGCCCTCGGTCTGGCTGTCGCCGAGCGCGACATAGCGGTTGTAAGGCATGTCAGCGCTGGCCATGGGCCTGCCGCCTTTCGTTCAGGACCGTGATCGTGTGCTCGCACCAGTCGCGGTTGCCCTGTTCGAAGGCGAGGCCGCGCATGCACGTCAGATACGGACCGATGCGGTCGCCGTGGCGCAGGAACTCCTCCTCCGTACGGTCGCCACGCATGCCGCGCAGCAACGTGTCGAAGAGGTCGATCTTCGTCTGGGCGAGAACGGCCCGCTCGCGAAGTTGCACGACCAGGGTTTCCGCGTCGACGTGGTCGGCGGCCTGGACCTTGACGAGGAGGTCGTCGCGAATGAAGGAGGGCTTCTCGGAGGCGGCCGTGAACTCATCCAGCTGAGACAGCCCCGCTTCGGTCACGCGGAACAGGCGTTTGTTGGGCCGGGACTTCTGGATCACCTCGCGGCCCGCGATGAGCCCGTCCGTCTCCAGGCGGGCCAGCTCGGCGTAGACCTGCTGCGGCTGGGCGTGCCAGAAGTTCGCCACGCCGAGGTCGAACGACTTGGCCAGTTGGTATCCGCTGAACTCGCCGTCGAGCAGCGCCGCCAGTACGGCGTGTCGTAGCGCCATCGGTTCGTCTCCCTACATGTACCTGTCGCCGGACCTCGCAACATGGTAGTCATGAAAATGACTAATCATCTTCATGATTGAGGGAGGAGCGGCCATGTCGGCTGCCGACCGTTTCCGTGCTGCCGTGGACCGGCGTGATCTCGCGGCCATGGACGACCTGTTCACCGAGGACATCCGCCTCTACAGCCCGGTGAAGTTCACCCCCTTCGAGGGCAAGCCGATGGTGCTCGGTCTTCTCCGGGTCCTGCTTCGTACATTCGAGGACTTCCGCTACATCGGCGACCACACCGGCACCGCACAGACCAGCACCGACGGAACGTCAGCCCCGTCGGCGGTGCTGCTCTTCCGCGCCGGTGTCGGCGGCAAGGAGATCCACGGCGTAGACCTGCTGCACCTCGACGAGGAGGGCCGGATCAAGGAGTTCACCGTCATGGTTCGCCCCCAGTCCGCCGTTCACGCGCTCGGCGAAGCGGTCCTCGCCGGCCTGGTGGAGGACGGCCTTGTGCCGGCACCCTCGGGCCAGTAGACGCACACGGGCACGCTCCTAGGTCGTGCCCCGTAATTGATCTTGTGGTTGGGAATTGTTGTTGAGCTCGTGGTCAGTGATCGAGAAGACTGCCGCTGTGAGCTCTCGACGTTTCGTAGCACTTGATCAGGACGGTACAGCCGACGGGTGGCTACACGTGGTCGTCGAGGCCTCGACCGGTGTCGTCTACCAGCAGCAGTACGGTGGCCACATGTGCCGTCAGGGGCGGGTGGAGGGCTTCCTGGTGCCGGTGTTCGGTCCTGACGCGCTGGACGCGCTGCGCCGGCTGTTCGAGAAGGACTTCGCCGGCGTCGGCACGTGGAACTACTCGTGGCCGGACGACAAGCGCGCAAGGCTGCGCGGAATCATCGAGGGGATTCCCTACTGGGCATCCGACGGACACACGGAGAATCTGCACGCCCTGAGGCTGGACGAGAGCCGAATGCGTGACGCCGACGAGGCCTGGGTGCCGGTGATCACGCCGGACGGACCCGGAGTGCTGCTTTGGGCCAACTCGGACTGAACCACGCGATCAGTCCTCCGCCCCGAGCCGGAAGACTGGCGCGTGTATCGAATGTGCTGGTCGTCGGCGTGACACTGCCGAGGACGAGCCGAAATCGCATGAGATCTTCGCCCAGTCATGTTGAAATCAATCACTATGAATGATTATTTTCTCAATGAAGCCGACTTGATGGACAGGATGGAACGGAACCTGGCGGAACATGCCTGTCACCTGCACCGGGGAATGACCGGCGCGGCCGTTGCAGATGCTGGTGACCTCCTGATCGCGGACAGCGGGCTGGACGACGACACTTTCAACATCGTTGCCGCGGCCCGCTTCACCGCCGCCGACGCCACGGCACGTATCGCCGAGACCGCTGGGACGCTGGCCCGCACCGGCCGTCGTTTCTCCTGGTGGGTGGGGCCCGCCTCGACGCCGGTGGACCTCACCACCCGCTTGACGGCGGCCGGTCTGCCGGCATCCGAACGTGAGACGGCGATGTGGGCCGAACTTGATGACACCGTGCCACTGCCTGATGTCCGGGGACTGGACATTCAGCGGGTGACCACGCCCGAACAGCTCGCCGACTACGCCACGGTTCTTGCGGCGAACTGGGACCCGCCCGCAGACACCGTCCGCGGCTTCTTCGCCCAGGCCGCCCCGCAGGCACTGGCCACGCAGTGCCCGGCCCGGTACCTGGTCGGCTACGTGGAGGGCCGTCCGGTCTGCTCCGCTGAAGTGTTTCACCACGCCGGAGTCGCCGGCATCTACAACATTTCCACCCTGGCCACCCACCGCCGATGCGGCTACGGCGGTGCCATCACACTGGCGGCACTCCGCACGGCCCGCGACCGGGACCACCGCATCGCGGTCCTTCAGGCGTCAGCCGACGGCGAGCCCGTCTACCGCCGTCTGGGGTTCCGCTCCTGCGGCCGGTTCACCGAACACGCCGTCAACCCCTGAACCCCCCCGGACTCCACCGGCCCTTCGCCCGCCTCTCCTGACGGTGGTGGTCACCACCAGTCGTGATGGCCGCCACGAGGACAGTGGTCTCGTGGCGGACCCCGCGAGCCTCTCGTGTCTCGTGACCACAGCGCGGTTCCTTTCGAGGAGATCGATGCCGCACTCGTCGGCGTGCGGAGCCCTGTGATCCTTGGCGTCGAACCCGGGCGGTTGGTCACCGTGCGAGCCGAACTTCTTGCGGTCGCGGATCTGGTCGGCCCTGTCCGTGATGGTGCGGCGAATGCCGCGTCGGCGCAGGTGGGCACGGTTCTACGACAGTACGGTCCGTCGTCCGGCGGCAGTTGGTAGCGTGATCGTCGTGACGGAGCTGGAAGAGTTGGTCCTGACCCCCGAGGAGCGAGCCCGGGGAGTCCGAGTCGACCGTGTGGTGTTCATCATGGACTGGACCGGTGAGGACTACCCGGGCCAGCTGGCAGCGTTCGTGGCCGGTCGTGTACGGGC
Organism: Streptomyces sp. NPDC014734; assembly: GCF_043083325.1. Taxonomy (NCBI): domain Bacteria; kingdom Bacillati; phylum Actinomycetota; class Actinomycetes; order Kitasatosporales; family Streptomycetaceae; genus Streptomyces; species Streptomyces sp. NPDC014734. The sequence goes on from NZ_JBIBYN010000003.1 coordinate 495,647, forward strand.
CTTCGGGGCGGAGCCGACAGACGTCGACACCACCGTCGTCTACGACCGGGCCGAGGCCGATCCGACTCTCCGCCGCGGTGATTTCCCGGTTCGCCAGCTCGATCATCTGTCCGCCGTGCTGGCAGGCGTCGGCTGCACGCTCCTGGTGCCGGACAACGGCACCGACACCTATGAGGTCATGGTCGCGCAGACCGGTGAGCGTGAGCTGACCGGGCTGACGTACGTGGGCCTTCCGGTGCGGGTCTGGGGCTCGGAACCCGAAGAGACGCTGGTCAGCCTGGACTGCCCGAACTGCTCGGCGATGCTGGTCTGGCAACTGCCGGCGACCCAGACCCTGGCCGACGAACGTTGCGATTGTGGAGCCGTGTTGTTCGACACCACCGGCCGTCCGCTGCCCAACGTCACTCTTCACGACTGAGCCGCTCGGCATTCGTCGGCCTCGGCTCACCCTCATCGACGTACGGCTCACCGAACGCGGAGTCCACTGGTCCCGGCGACCCGTACCCGCTCGCCTTCACTCACGGTCATCCACGCCCGGCACTTCGTGATCGTCGGGTCCGGATTCCGCGCCGAGGGTGTCGGTGGTCAAGGTTGTGGCGCGGTCGTGGCCCCGGGCCAGGGGCCCGAATGCCCGCGCCCCGGGTCCGACCGTGCCCCGAGCCTCACCGGGCGCCGGGCGGCGTCAGGCACGGTCGATGACGTCCCCGTCCTTGTCCTCGGCGCCGGGACCGTCCCCGGCACCGGGACCGTCCTCGGCGTCGGCGGGAACAGGGGCGTCCTGCTGCGCGGTTTCGCGGCGGGGGAGCAGCAGCGGGGAGGCGAGGAGGACGACTCCGGCGGCGGCGATCGCGGTGCGGGTACCGGCGACGGCGGCGAGTACACCCCATACGGCGGTGAGGGCCGCGATGGCGGCGCTGCTGCTGACCGACCATGCGGACAGGGTGCGGGCGACCCGGCCCGGGTCGGTGTGGTCGAGCCGGTAGGTGGCCAGTACGGGGTTGAACACGGCGCAGCTGGTCACCAGGCCGAGCTGGACGACGATGATGAGGGCGATCCCGGGGGTTCCGGGCTGGACGAAGGCCAGTCCGACCGACCAGCATGCGCGCAACGCCCCGGAGGTCAGGAGCACCGTGCGTCGGCCGAACCGTGTCACGAGTCGCTGCGTCAGGCGGGAGCCGACGAGGCCGCCGATGCATGGGGCGGCGAAGACGAGACCGTACTGCCACGGGGTGAACCCGAGGCGGCCCAGGAGGAGCACGGCGAGCAGCGGTTGGGTCGCCATGATCAGGCCGTTCACGGTGATCGAGTTGAGGAGGAGCGGACGCAGCACCGGGTGCGCGAGGATGTGGCGCCATCCTTCGAGCAGGTCCCGGGCGCGCAGCCGTGGTGCGTCGGCGCGTGCGGGCAGCGGTTCCGTTCCGCCGATGGCGCGGATGCCCAGTGCGGAGAGCAGGTAGCTGATCGCGTCGGCCACCACGGTCGTCATCGGGCCGAACGCCCCGATCGCCGCTCCACCGAGTGGCGGGCCGATCATGGTGGAGGCCCATGTCGTGGATTCGAACCGGCTGTTCGCGACGAGCAGGTCCTCGCGCGGCACGAGTGTCTTCAGATAGGCGCCGCAGGCCGCGCCGAAGGCGATGTTGGCCGCGGCGACCACGACCGAGACGACGAGCAGCTGGGTGAAGGTGAGCCAGCCGAACGCGAACGCGGCGGGGACGCTCATCGTCGCCGCGAACCGGACCAGGTCCGCGGTCACCATGACCGGTCGTTTGCGGCGGAACTCCACCCAGGGGCCGAGCGGCACCGCGATCACGGCCCCCACCGCCCGTCCCACGGCGGCCAGTGCCGCCACCTGGGCCGGCCCGGAGTGCAGTACGAGGACCGCGATCAGGGGAAACGCGCCGAACGCGAGTGATGTGCCGTACGAGCTGACGGCGTACGCCGCCCACAGCCGCCCGAACCGATGCCCCAGCGCACGTCCACCCGCCATACCCGCCGCCATACCTCTCGCCGATGTGAACGACTGCCCGCCGACCGCTCGCCGATCGCCTGCCGACCGCCCGTCGACTGCCGAACGCCCACCCGCCGAGGGCCGGTCACCCGCCGAGCGCAGGCCGACCACCGGCATCCAAGCGGGTGGCGGGCGACGGGATCAAACAACCGATGAGCCGCGGCAGCACAACCAATCGTTGTGTCGATACGCTGGCCGACGTGGATCTTGAAGCCGTGCGCACCTTCGTGACCGCCGCGGACGCGGGGCGGTTCCAGGACGCCGCCGCCGAACTGTCCGTCACTCAGCAGGCTGTTTCCAAACGCATCGCCACCCTGGAGAAGAACCTCGACGTGCGGCTGTTCACCCGTACCGCGCGAGGGGCGAAGCTCACCGTCGACGGGCAGGCGTTCCTGCCCCACGCCCGGGACCTCCTGCGGGCCGCCGAGCGGGCGGTCGCCTCCGTTCGTCCCGGACGCCGTGCGCTGCGCGTCGACGTGATCGGCCGACGGCTCGCCCCGGCCGCCCTGCTGCGTGACTTCCAACGTGCCCGCCCCGGGACCGAACTCGATGTCGTGACCCTCTTCGACGTCGATGCGGCCGTCGATGCGATCCGGTCCGGCACGATCGACGCGTCCTTCCGCGCCGTCACCATGCCCGGTCGGCAACTGCCCGACGACATCGGAGCCGTCCGGGTCCACGACGAGCCGATCCAACTCCTCGTCGGACCGGATCACGACCTGGCCGCCGTGCGCTCGGTCACGCCCGCCGAACTCGTCGGGAGCCGCATCTGGATGCCCGGCATCGTCCCCGGGACCGAGTGGGCCGCCTACTACGACGCCCTCGCCGCCGCTTTCGCACTCACCATCGAGATCACCGGCCCCGACTTCGGCGCCGAACCCCTGCTGGAAGCCCTCGCCACCTCCCGGTCGCTGGCTACCTTCGTCGGCGAGCGGACCCATCTCGTCTGGCCCGCCGATCACGGCCTGCGGCGTATCCCCGTGCGCGGCCCCGTACCGGTCTACCCGCACTCCCTGCTGTGGCATCGAGACAACCGGCACCCGGTGCTCGACGCCCTCCGCGACCACTTCCGTCCCGGCCGGGCGGACCGCTCCGACGCCGGGACCTGGAAACCGGCATGGGCGTAGGCCGTTTCTTTCGGATCCTGCCGGGCCCGCGAGGTCGGTGCACCCGACGTCGTGATGCCCGGAACGTGTCCGCCGATGGGGCTTTCCCCGATCGAGGGGTCAGGCGCACGCCCAGCGTGGCACCCACACATCGCCGGATGTCTCAGGTGCCGTCGCGCGCAGGTAGTCGCGCAGCCCGGTCAGCACCGGATGTTTGTCTCCGGCGCGGAACAGCAGGGTGTGAGGGCAGGCCGGTGTCGGGTCGTGCAGGGGGATGCGTCGTAGGTCGTGGGTCCGGGGCCACAGGTACCGGTCCCCGGCTCCGACGAGGGTGGCCAGATCGGCCGAGTCGGCCAGCGCGTCCATGAGGGCCTCGTCGCCGAAGTCGGGGCCGAGCGCGTCGATGCTCAGTCCGAACTCCGCGGACAGCGCCTCATAGAACGCCGACCACTCCGTGCCGGGCCGGTCTCCGGTTCGTCGGCCGCCTCTGCCGGACCAGGAGCGGGACCGGAACGAGGCGGGGAGCCGGGACCGGTACGGGGGTGGGGAACGGGACCGGTACGGGGGTGGGGAACGGGGAAGACGTGCACCGGTGTCCCGGCGCCGTGTGTGCGCCGGTGCCCATACAGCCTTCAGGCGAAATCGGTGGCGGGCTCGGTGGCGTAACGGCTCATCGTCCGGATGCCGGCTTCCGCCGTCAGCGCCTGGCCGCCGGCGATCATGTCCCTCAGGTCCCGGAAGTACTGCACGTACAGGTCCGGTGTGAAGGTGCTGAGCATGACGGCGGGTCGGTCGGTCGTGTTGGCGAAGGTGTGGGGGGCTCCGGGCGGCACCATCACGAGTGTGCCCGCGGCGGCGTCGTAGTCCTTGTCCCCGACCGTGAACCGCACCGTGCCCGAGATGACGTAGAAACCCTCGTCGTGCCGGGCGTGACGGTGCTGCGGAGGTCCGGGTGTGTGCGGGGCGAGGACGGACTCGGCGATCCCGAGGCGGTGTCCCGTGTTGCTGCCGTCCTCCAGGACGCGCAGTCGCGTGGTGCCCAGGAGGATCGTCTCGCCGTCGTCCGGACCGACCACCGATACGGCGGGGTCGGCGGAGGACTGCTCGGGCTCAGTGGTCTTCGGTTCGTCGCTCATGCCTCGATTCCACCGGCGAGGCCCGGCGACTGTCCAAGACCCGTTCCGCCGTGTCGATGCCGTACGGGTATCGTCGCAGCATGGAGCTACGCACGCTGCGCTACTTCGTGGCGGTCGCCGAGGAGCTTCATTTCGGTCGGGCCGCAGTGCGGCTGCACATGAGTCAGCCGCCGCTGAGCCGGGCGATCAAGCAGTTGGAGACCGAGGTCGGAGCCGCGCTGTTCGAACGGTCGCCGACCGGCGTCGGACTCACTCCGGTGGGGGCGGTGCTGCTCGACGAGGCGCTGGCCCTGCTCGACCGGGCCGACCAGGTCCGTGTACGCGTGGCCGCGGCGATCGGCACCGCGACCGTCACCCTCGGCATCCTGGGCGATGGTGCCGACCCGCGTGTGACCCGCTTGGCCACCGCCTACCACCGGCGACACCCGGGCGTCGAGGTCCGCATCCGCGAGGCCGACCTGACCGACCCCACCTGCGGGCTGCGCGCCGGGCTTGTCGATGTCGCCCTGACCCGTGGACCGTTCGACGAAACCGGCCTGACCGTACACGAGTTGCGTACCGATCCGGTGGGCGTCCTGCTGCGCGCCGACGATCCACTGAGCCGTCGCGACAGCCTGGGACCGGCCGACCTGGCCGACCGCCGCTGGTTCCGCTTCCCGGAGGGCACCGACCCCGCCTGGCAGTCGTACTGGCACGGTGGCACACCTCGCGAGGGTCCGGTGGTGCGCTCCGTCCGGGAATGCCGACAGGCCGTGCTCTGGAACGGAACGATCGGCATGACCCTCCTGGACCACGAGCCGGTGGAGGGACTGACGGTGGTGCCACTGACCGATGTGCGGCCGAGCCGTGTGGTGGTGGCGTGGAAGGAGGGCGAGAGCGACACGAACCCGCTGATCCGCTCGTTCGCCCGGATCGCCCACGCCTGCTACCGGGACTGAGCGTTTCACCTCCTGCCGGGACCGGTGGGTCACTACGCACCGGGGCCGGGCGTCTCACCGGAGTCGCGTCCGATTCCGCGGTCGCGTTCGGTCTGCTGCTGCATCCGAGGACGGCGCGTGCCGGTGGGGATGTTGTGGTCCTCCGCGGATCCTCCGTGGATCCTCAGCGGGAAACCGGCGGGAATCCTGCGGGAAACCTGCGGCGATCCGTGGGGCGTGGTGGCAGTTTCGCCGACAGACGCAGTCGCTCGTCACCTCCGTACGTGAGCGTCAACCCGGTACGGGCGACCAGTTCGTGCGCGGCGGTACCGATCCGCGTCCTCGTGACCTTTCGGCCCGTCACGTCTTCGACGACGGCCGGGAGCGTGGCGGATCTCAGCGCCTGCCAGACGAGGCGTGTCTGCTCGTACAGCAGCCGGTGGACTTCCGGTCCCACGTCGGGTTCGGACCAGCGCACCGCGAGGCGTCCGGCACAGAAGATCTCGCTCGACTCGCCTGCCCCGTCCGCCTCGTTCGCCACGTCCGCCTCGCTTGCACCGCCCGGCATGCGGAGTGAGCGCAGCAGTTGAACGACGGCGGCATGCCGCAGGCCGGGCCGGGCGGGACGTCGGCCGGTCACGACGACGCCGGGCGGTTCCGCCGCTCCGGCGGGCAGGAGCAGGAAGGCCTGCACGCTGCCACAGTCCAGCGCCTCCCCGGCCGAGGGATGCAGATGCACGTCGTGCAGGCCCCTCGGCCCCGGGTGACTGCACAGCCATCCGGCATCCGGCAGCACCTCACGGATGCGCTGCCCCACGAACACCTCGTCCTCCGGCAGGAGCCAGATGTCTGTCTTCTTCGTATGCGTACGGGAACCGGGAGGAGCCATGCGGCCAGCATCCCAGCACCCACCGACAGCCACCGCTCCCCCGTTCCAACCGTACGGGCCCGTGGGACGGGGCGTCGAGTGGCCGTTGTCGTGAAACCGTTCGCCCCGGTTGCGCTCCCGAGAGATCCTTGGGCATGGATTTCCTCTGCTATCACCGCGACCGGCCCGGCTCCCTGCCGTTGCGCGAAGAACTGCTCGAAGAGCACTGGTCGTACATGGACCAGTACGCGAAGGAGATGATCGCCCGGGGGCCGACCTTCGCCGACGACGGCGAAACCCCCACCGGAAGCGTGCACATCCTGAGCCTGCCCGATCCCGCCGCCGCGCGCGCGTTCGCCTTCGACGAACCGAACCAGCGGGCCGGGGTCTACCGGGACGTGCTGCTGCGACGATGGCGCAACGTGCTGGGACGCACCATGTGGGACTTTCCCGGTGGCAGCCGTGGGGAGGACCGATATCTGGTGCTCGGCCTCGGCGAGGGGCGGGCCGCCGACCTCGCGGTGCCGCCCTGCCGGGACGAGTTGATCGCCTACGGGCCGCTGCTGTCCGACGACGGCGAGGCCTGGCTGGGCACGGCGGCGTTGGTCCGGGCGCCGGACCCGGCCACGGCACGCGCCGTCCTGAGCGCCGACCGGTACGCCGACATCGAGGTGCACCACTGGGAGTTCGGCGGTCGCCGGTCGTAGCCGTCACGGTTCGTCGGTGCCGGTGCCGGTGCCGGTGCCGGTGCCGATGCCGGTGCCGGTGCCGGTGCGCCGGGCGGTTCACTGCTCGTCGTCGACGCCCTGGACATCGACGGGCCGAGTGCCGTCGAAGGTCACGAGGATTCCGTAGGGGTCGCCCATGCAGAGCCCGCTCTCGGCGAAATGGATCGCCCAGGTCCGATCGGCCCATACCGTCGCCCCGGGCATTCCCAGGGGCGGTTCCGGGAGGTCCAGCCGGTTCAGTTCCTCGGCCGTGAGGCCGAAGTGTTCCTCCCGGAGGCGGGTGCGACAGTACTCCAGGGCCCGGTCGACGAAGACGTCGAAACGGCTCACGACGTCACGGGCGAGCCAGAGGGTGGTCTCGTCCGGTGGGGCGGGCGGCTCGATCACCAGACTCACCTCGACCGGGTCCGCCCCCGGCGGCACCGGGAAGCCGCCGGTCCAGCAGGCCAGTGACGGAGGGCTGTCCCTCCTCGTCAGCGCGAGCCCGGCGATGTCCAGGACCGTGGGCAGCTCCGCGTCGACACCGGGTTTCTCGGTGGTCGATCCACTGGGTGGCACGCTGTCGTCGGACATCCGCCCAGCATAGGCCGGGGCTGTTCACGACGAGTGCCGGTGACGACGAAGGCCGGTGACGACGAGTGCCGGTGACGATGAAGGCCGGTGACGACGAAGGCCGGTGACCGAGGGCCGGTAACCGGGGCCGAGGTGCCCGGCGATCCATAGGGCTACGACTTCTCGCCCGATTCAGGCATGGTTCGGGCGGCACAGTTAATTGAAGTGTTGACCAATCGATTGACGGGGGTGAATCTTGGTTCCGACCCACCTCGGATCGCTCGAACTTGTGAGGAGAAGGCATGCACATTCGTGGTCTCAAGCGCGCTTCAGCCGGTGTCGCGGCCATGTCCGCGGCGCTGTTGATCGGTGTCATGCCGGGGACGGCGTCGGCGTCGTCCGGCCCGGTTTCCGGCGCGGACCCGTCGCAGTGCAGCGCCGCCGGCAATGTCTGTGTCTGGGAAGGTGCCTTCACGGGTCGTTGGGCCCTGTACGAAGGCGTCGGCACCGAGTGTGTGACCGCCCCGTTCGGCGTGCTCGCCACCCTCAACATGACGGACCGACGGGTGGACTTCTACCAGAACGCCGACTGCACGGGCACTCCCGCCCACAGCGAGCCTTCCTTGGGCCTGCACTCGTGGAAGTCCCGGGGAGCGATGTACAGCTTCCGGCTGGCGTGACGGTCGGGCCGTCCCTTCCGGATCCCCCCGGATCCCCCCGGACCTCGCGAGCCCGGCGGGATCCGGCACGCCCGCCCGCGGCGTTCTCGTCGGTGCGGGCGGGTGCGGGCGGGTGCGGCGGGTGCGGCGGGTGCGCGTGGCTCGCGCCTCCGGTCCCTTCCTGCCATGGGGGCCGGAGGCGGTGCCGCTGCCGCTACCGGGACGGCCGTCCCACCGCGTTCTCCAGGGCCGCGCCGGTGTAGACCTCCGCGTCGGTGAAGTACTCCACCCGCAGGCTCTGCGGGCTGCGCACCCCCGCCTCGACGCGGTCCTTCTCGTACGCGTCCAGCAGTTCCTGCGCCTGCGTCGTGGCCCGCGCGAACCGCTCGGTCGGCTCGGCGCCGTCACGCAGTACATCGGCCATCGCCCGTGTCATCACGTCCTGTGCTCCGGCGAAGTCGCCGAACAGTGCCCCGCGGCACGGCGGAGCACCCGCCGCCTGGCCCTCGGGACGCGAGCCGAGCTGCTCGCCGGCCAGCCGGTGGTAAGGGTACTTCTCGAACCAGCCCTCGTCCTCAAGGAGTTGGTGCGAGGCGTTGGTGACGGGCACGAAGCTGCTGGCGATGTGCCGGTCGGCGGCGTTGCGCGGGTTGTTCAGGAACTGCATGAAGGCCAGCGCACCGTCCTGGGTCGTCCGGTCGAGACCGTTGGCCAGCCACAGCGACGTACCGGCGATGATGTTGCCGCCGAAGGTCTCGCCCTCGCGGTGCGGGAAGCGCCCCACACTCATCTCGAAACCGGCGTTCTCCGCCGCGGTCGCCATGTAGTTGAGGTCGTTGGACGAGGTGACACGAATGGCCACTTCCTGGTCGGCGAACGCCTTCAGGTTCCCCTCCCAGTCCGGGATCTTGCCGGTGTAGAGGTAGTGACCCTTCCGGTGGAGGCTCTGCCACCAGGTCACCCAGGTCAGCATCTCGGGCGACGAGAGGTCGAGGCGCGTGGCACGTGCGGATCGGCCGTTGTCGTGGTCGGCGAGCAGGCCGCCCTGCACCGCGAGGGCCTCCTGGAAGAACAGGCCGTGATTGGCCCAGGTGACACCGTGCGAGGGGCCGTCGGACAGGGCGGACACGGCCTCGCACGCTGCCTCGACGCCTTCCCAGGTGTCCGGCAGCTCCGTCACCCCGGCGGCCCTCAGCACCGAGGCGTTGCCGTAGGTCAGCATTGTGGTGACCACGGCGGGCATCGAGGTGAGGTCACCGTCGTACGAGTAGTACTCGCGTACGGCCGGCAGCAGGTCGTCGGTCACGACCGGCTCGCCGAGGATCTCGGTGCGGCCCGCGATGGCCCGCTCCACCGAGGTGAACATCGGGCTGCCGTCCGCACACCGCGAGTCCCGGGCGGCCTGCGTCACCGCGAAGTAGTACTCGGCGACGGCCGGTGTCCGGCCCTCGTCGGAGGCCTGGGCGATCTCCCGCGACATCGTGCGGAAGTCGCGGCCCTCGATGTTGATCCGGTACTCGGGGTGCGCCTTCTCGAACTCGGCTCCGAGTCGGTGCAGCCGGTCCATGTAGCCGGGGAACGTCAGGTCGGCGACCCATACGTCGATGACGGTCGGGGCGGTCATGCGATTCCTCATCTCTGTGGATACCTGGAGCGGGGAAGTGGCCGGGGAGAAGATGCCGGGACGGGCGGAGCGGGACGGGGCGGGGCGGGCGGGGGCTGTCCGTCGGGTCAGGCCGCCGCTGTCTCGGAAACCAGTGACCGGGCGAACGCGCGGATGTCACCGGCCAGTGCCGAGGGCTGTTCAAGGGCCGCGAAGTGGCCGCCGTGCTCGAACTCCGTCCAGTGCGTGATCGTGGGGAGGTCGCGGTCGGCGAAGCGGCGGATCGGTACGAAGATGTCGTGCGGGAAGACCGCCACCCCCACCGGAACCGTCAACGGCGGCGGTACCGCCCCGGACGCGGCCTGCCGCACCTCCTCGGCGCCCTCGTAGTAGTACTGCGCGGACGAACCGGCGGTGGCCGTCAGCCAGTATATGGACACGATGGTCAGCAGCCGGTCGCGGTCCACGGCCTCCTCGGGCAGCTCCTTCGAATCGGTCCACTCGGCGAACTTTTCGACGATCCAGGCAAGTTGGCCGACCGGTGAGTCGTTGAGGCCGTACGCGAGGGTCTGCGGACGGGTCGCCTGCGTCTTCATGTAGCCGGACAGCTCCGCCTCGAAGCGGGACAGCTTGCCCAAGCGGGCCAGATCGGTCCCGTCGAGCCCCTCCATCTCCGCCGGGTCGCCGGAGGGGAACGTCATCAGCATGTTCACGTGCACACCCAGCATGTGCTCCGGGTCGGTCCTGGCCAGCGCCAGGGAGATGACCGCCCCGGCGTCCCCGCCCTGCGCGATGTACCGGTCGTAGCCGAGCCGCCTCATGAGCTCAGCCCAGGCCCGCGCGATCCGGCCGGTGTCCCAGCCCGCCTCGGGCAGCGGCGTGGAGAAGCCGTACCCCGGTATGGACGGAATCACCAGGTGGAACGCCTCCGAGGGATCACCACCATGCGCACGCGGATCCGTCAACGGACCTATCACATCGAGGAATTCGGCAACGGAACCGGGCCACCCGTGCGTCAGCAGCAGCGCCGTGGCGTCCGGCTCGGGGGAGCGCACGTGCAGGAAGTGGACCGGGGCCCCGTCGATCTCGTCGACGAACTGCGGGTACGCGTTGAGGGCGGCCTCCGCCACACGCCAGTCGAAGGAGGTGCGCCAGTACTCGGCGAGTTCCTTGAGGTAGCCCACGGGAACCCCGCGGCTCCACCCCACCTCGGGCAGTTCGTCCGGCCAGCGGGTGGCTTCGATCCGGCGGTGCAGATCGTCGAGCTGGGCCTGCGGGATGGCGATGCGAAAGGGATGCATGAGGGCTCCGGAGTCCAGAGTGTGCGTGCCGTGGTGGAGGAGGAGTGAAGAGCGAAGGGGGAGAGGGGGAGAGAGCGGAAGAAGGAGAGGAGAGAGGAGGGGCAGGCGCATGGTGGCGGCGGCCTACGGGATGGCCGGAGGCGTCCGGGAGCGGCCGGAAGCCGCCGCGCACATCGGGGGTGTGTTCCGCCGTATCGTCCGACGCGGTGGGACGGGGCCGCATCTTGAGGATTGCGGCGTGCCGCCCATGTGGGGGACGGCGCGGACACGACGCCTCCGGCACAGCGCAGTCCAGAAGATGCGACCCCTTCCGGCGTCCTGAAAGCATCCGCACGAGGTTGAGCTCGATGTTGAGCACACGGCCGAGCCCCATGCCGAGGACGCGGCTGAGCCCGACGCCGAGGGCTCGGCTGAGCCCCCGCCACATCTCCGTCCGCCCCGCCCGGCACACGTCGCACCTCCGGAAAGGACGCGCACATGAACGCTCCCACCGCCCACCCGGCCGTCGCGCTCGTCGACGACTTCGTCGCGGCGCCGCATGCCGAGCGCGACACACGGTTCCGCGACCTGGTGGACGCACTGTGGTCGGACGGCAGGGCCACCGACGCGGCGCTGCCCGCCGTACCGGCCCTGGTGCGCGCGCTCGCCGACAGCGGTGAGGAACGGCAGGGGCATCTCGCGATCCTGCTCGGGCTGCTCGCGGAGAGCGAATACCCCGACCTGGACGGGCCGTTGGCGACAGCGGTGAGCTCTCACCTCGACCTGTACCTCGGACTCGTCCGCACCTCCGGGGCGGGCCGTCCGCTCGTCCTCGCCCTCGTGTACCTGCTCGCCCACTTCCCCCACCGGCGCGCCGACATCCTCGCCGCCGTCTCCGGTCTCGGCCTCGACGCGGAGGACCTTTCCCGGCTCGACCGGGGCGTGAGCCTGCTCGACCCCGAGGCCCCCGACCTCGGCAGGGTGTGGCCGTCGCCGTCGGTGTGGACCCTGAACGAGGACGAACGTGCCTTCGACAGGTCCTGGATCAAGGCCCTCACCCCGCAGCAGCTCGTCGCCAACTGGGACAACGACACCCGCACCGTCCACGGCTGCGCCGGGGCACGGGCCTACTGGGCGGTGTGCAACGGCGACCCGGTCAACCTTCCCGCGGCCGACGTGCCCGAGGACCGCGCCGGGCAGGCCGTCCCTGCGGCGAACGGCCTGTTCGCACCGCACGAGGCGGCCCTGCGCTGCCCCACCTGCACCGGGCGCCTCGACACCGGCGACGACACCGCCCGTCGCACCGCCCGCTGCACCGGGTGCGGCGCGCGCTATCCCGTCGCCGGCGGCATTCTCGACCTGACGACCGTCGTCGGCGCCGACGAGGCCACCGACGCCGGCGCCGACTTCCTGGAGAAGCTCTCCCGGGTGCCGAGCATGGGTCTGTTCTACGAGGCCGTGGCCCGCCCGGCCTTCCTGCGGGTCTCCGGTTCGAACTGGGGTGGTGCCGTCACCCCCGACGACGAGGACCGCTACATCGCCGATCACATCCGGCCCGTCGACGGCCCGGTTCTCGACCTGGGGGCGGGTGCCGGACGCTGGACGGCCGTCGTCGCCGACACCGTCGGTGCCGACCGGCTCATCGCACTCGACAGCGCGCTGCCCATGCTGAACGTGCTGCGCGGCCGGTTGCCCGAGGTCCCCTCCGTGCTCGCGGGCGCCGCCGGACTGCCCTTCGCCGACGCCTCGTTGGGTGCCGTCGTGTGCTGGAACGCCCTCCAGGCCTTCTACAACGACGCCGCCGCGGCCATCGCCGAGGTCGCCCGCTGCCTGCGTCCCGGAGGCACCTTCACCCTCATGACCTTCCGCCGCTCCGACGACCCGGTCTACGGATATTTCCAGCGTGCCCACCGCTTCCCGCAGCACCAGGGCGGGCTGCAACTGTTCGACGCCGACGATCTCAGGACGTGGCTCGCGGACGCCGGACTGACCGTGGTCGAGGACAGCGGGCCCGGCACCTTCGTCTTCCTCAACGCGGTACGGGCGTAGACGGCGGACACAGGCGGCGTGAGTCGCTCACGGACGGATCCGGCTGCGAGGTGCCCCGGGCACGGATTCAGCGCGACTCGCTCACACCCATATCCGGCGTGAGGCACTCCGGACACGGGTTCGGCGCGAGGTGCCCGGACACGAATCCGGCGCGTGGCACCCGGACACGGAAGCAGAGAGGACGCACCCAGACATGACACTCCCCACGGACCAGGAACTCGCCGTCGGTCTCCCGGGCAGTCCCGCGTACGACGAGGCGACACGCGTGTTCAACCTCGCCGCGCCCGCCCGCCCCTCGACGGCCGTCACCGCGCGCAGCGTCGAGGACGTCCGGCTGGCCCTGGCGCGTGCTCGCGCGGACGGCACCGGGGTACGGGTCCACACCACGGGCCATGCCTCCGGAGCCACCCGGCCGATGGACGGCGCACTCCTCATCCGCACCCGTATGACGGGGCGGGTGGAGATCGACGCCGTGCACCGGACGGCACGCGTCCCGGCCGGTACCACCTGGGGCGAGGTCGCGAAGGCGGCGGCACCGCACGGACTCGCGGCGCCGCACGGTTCCGCCCCCGGGGTCGGCGTCGTCGGCTACCTGCTGGGCGGCGGCGTCAGCTTCTACGGCCGGTACACCGGTCTCGCCGCCAACAGTGTGCGCGCCGTCGAACTCGTCACCGCCGACGGGGACCTCGTCCGCGCCGACGCGGTGGGCGACGCCGAACTGCTGTGGGCGCTGCGCGGCGGCGGAGGCGGCTTCGGCATCGTCACCGCCGTCGAGATCGGCCTCTTCCCGGCGGCGCGGGTCGTCACGGGCGGCGCCTACTGGTCGGCCGCGCATGCCCGGCCGCTGCTCGACACGTGGCGGGAGTGGACGCGACGGGCGCCGCGCGAGGCGACCACCACCCTGCGCATCATGAACCTGCCCCCGGTGCCCGGTGTTCCCCCGGAGCTGGCGGCGGGCCCGGTGCTGTGCGTCGACGGTGCCGTGCTCGCCGCCACCGGGAACGACGTGCCCGCCGCCCTCGGCAGGGCGGAGGAACTCCTCGGCCCGCTGCGCGAGATCGCCCCCGTCCTCATGGACACCTGGGCGCCGACCGACCCGGTGGGGGTGCTGTCCGCGCACATGGACCCGGAGGATCCGGTGCCGTTCATCGGTGACCACCAGTTGCTGCGGGAACTCGGCGACGACGGAGCGGAGGCCTTCCTGCGGGCCGTCGGGCCGGGCTCCGGTTCCCCGTTCGCCGTCGCCACCCTGCGCCAGCTCGGCGGGGCGTTCTCCGAGTCGCATCCGCACGGCGGGGCCCTGAGCCAGGTCGACGCGGACTACGCGTACATGGGTTCGGGGCCGCCGTTCGGTCCGGTCACCGTCGAGGCGCTGGAACGCCACTGCGCCGTGGTGCGCGAGGCGCTCGCCCCGTGGGACACCGGCCGGACGATCCCGTCGCTCGTGGAGAGCGGCCGCCGTCCCGCGTCGCACCTGGACCGTGCGAGCACCGAAGCGGTGGCGCGCGTACGTTCCCGGATGGACCCGAAGGGCCTGTTCGCCGGTGACGTGGCCCGCCACACGGCGGCCGGGCAACTGCCCGGGTGAGGCACGTCCGGTATGGCGAGGGGCGTTCCGTACGGCGAGGGGCGTCCCGCACGGCGGGAGCGTTCCGTACGGCGAGGGGCGTGCCGCATGGCGGGGGCGTCCCGTACGACGAGGGGCGTGCTGCACGGTGAGGGGGGCTCCGCGCGGCGAGGCGAGCCCTCCGGTTCTCGACGGACAGGTGCCGGAACCACGCGCCGCGTGCCCCCGGCGGGCCCACCACCGTCTCAGCGCAGGGTGATCCGGGCGTGGTGGGCGAGGGCGCCGAGCACGTGCTGCGACGACAGCGCGGCCGCGACAAGTTCCGTGTCGGCGGCCATGTGGCGGTCGACGCCCAGCGCGGGCACCAGCGACCGCAGCGCGTCGTACGCCGCCTGCGTGGCCGGGGCCATGCCGTCGTAGTGGCGGCCCAGGTCGACGGCCTGCGCGGCGGCGAGGAACACCATCGCCAGTACCCGGTCGTTGTTGTCCAACGCCTTGCGGGTGGTACGGGCCGCGAGGAGACCGGGCGCCGACGGGCCCTCCACCTGCTCGGTGGCGGCGGACCGGGTGCTGACCGGGGCCAGCGCGCGGTTCTCAGCGACCAGTGCGGCGGTCGTGTGGCGCAGGCCCGCGAGGCCGCTGTTGAGCGCCGGGTCGGCCGCGACGAGGGAGCGGGGCAGCCCGTAGCGAGGTTCACCCGACAGCAGCCGAGCCAACTGCCGTTCGGCAAGGGCCCCGAGCTGGGTCAGCGCGATGGTGGCGAAGTCCAGCGCCAACGTCGCCGCATGCCCGGGCAGCCCTCCTCCGCGCACGGCACCGTCCTCGTCGCGCAGCAGCGCGTCCCCGTCACCGGCGTTCAACCGGGCCTCCAGCGCGCCCGCGACGTACCACAGCGTGTCCCGCACCGGACCCAGCACCTCGGCAACCGAACGCACCGCCGGGGATCGGTCGGGGCGCTCGCCGCGCAGACGGGTGCGGCCCCGCAGCAGATCGCGCAGGTTCGCCGCGCAGTCCGCCGCGCCCCGGTGTGCGCCGCCCGCGTCACCGCCGCGCACCGGGGCGCCGTCGAGACCGCCCAGCACCTCCAGCAGCAACGCCGAGACCACCTCCGCGTGTCGTACCTGGTCGAGCGCCCGATGCACCACGAGGCAGCCCAGGCCGACGGTGGCCGCGTCACCGCTCATCAGGGTCAGTGCCTCCTGTCCCCGCAGGCCGAACGGCTCCAGACCGCGGCGCGCCAGCACCGAACAGGTGTCTGCGGGACGCCCGTCGTGCAGGACCGTCCCCTCGCCGATCAGAGCCTCCGCGATGTGCGCCAACGGGGTCAGATCGCCGACCGCACCCGACGAACCGGTCCGCGGCACGGCCGGAGTCAGCATCAGGTTCAGGTAGTGCACCAGCCGCGACAACACCTCGGTGCGCACCGGGTGGAGCCCCTTGGCCAGCAGGTTCAGCCGGGCCACCATCATGGCCCGTACCTCGTCCTCGGCGAACAGCCGGCCCACCCCGGCGCTGTGACTGCGTACGAGGTTCTCCTGCGTCAGCGCGGCCTCCGGCCCGGCCGGAACGGACGCGGGGACATCGTGTTCCCGCGGGGTGCGCCCCAGGTCGGTCACGATCAGGCAGCGGGGCGGCACACGCACCGGTGCGCCGCCCACCGCGACCTGCCGAACTGCCTCGACGGTCAGGCTCTCCCCGTCCACGACGACGGGCGGTGGCACGGTCTCGGGAACGGTCAACGTCCGGCTCCTTGAGCATGGGCGAGCCCCGCTCCGGGACGCGGCCCGGAACGAGGACGGGTTCCTACCACACTGGGGTGCGGTGGAGGGCACGGTCCACGCGGAGTTGAGTGAACCGCATCGGCGTCGCCCACCTGCCCGTACTTAGCCAACTCGGCTTGCGGAGCCGGTGCGATCGTTCTTGTATGGGCTGGTTGCCACCATCTGTCGCCACCATCTGCCGCTGCCGCTGTTGTACGACCATGGGGTGTCGAGCACCCGCCCGGCCGTCATGTACGCGTAGGGACCCGGGCACCGATGCGTGACCGCTCAATTCCGGCCGTTGTAACCCGTACGACATGTGCACCTCGCTGCCACACCGTCACGGAGGACCGACCATGACTCCCGCCCCGCGCCTGTCCGAGCCCGCCACCTCGCGATCCGACCTGCGCATCACCCGGGCACATGTCGCCGCGCTCTCCTACGACCTGTGCTCGGGGCAGTGGGCGCCCACCGACGTCGAACGCAGGGTCGCCGGCATGCTCACACTCTCCGCCGCGGCGCACGGCACGATGACCGCCTCCGGTGTGCGGAACGCGCTGTGGGAGGGGAACCTTGCCATGATCAGGGAGAACGGTGGCCATTTCGCCCGTGCGCTGGCGGTGCTGCTGTCCGTCCTCGATGTCGACGACGACGGTGACGGCGTGGTCGATGACCTCGTCGGCCCGGAGGTGCTGGACGTGCTGGACGAGGCCGCCGACCTGTGCACGGCGATCGCTTCCGCCGAAGCGGCCACTGCCTGAACACGTTCCGGTGAACCTGAAGCGAGGCGCCCGGCTGCCGGGGGACGGCCCGTCCGGTCCCTCGGAAGCGGAGTGACCGGCCCTTTCGCACTGTCCGAAATCTTATTCACGACGGGTGCGGAGCAACCTGTTCCGCCTCTGACGGGGATCCAGTTCGGCATTCTGCAGAGATGATTCGACTTCCGCGCCACGAGCGGCGACGGTGGGCACGACTGGGGCTCCTGGTGTTGTGCGCGCTGGTATCCCTGGGGCTCGTCTGGGCGTTGCTCAACTCCAAGGGGAAATTCGGGGACGAGCAACTGGTTGGCTGGGCGGGCCTGTTCGTCTCGCTGGCCGCTCTGGTGGTGTCCCTCGCCCAGTTCCTCCCACCGCTTCCGCCACCGACGGACGCCGACCGGCTCGCGAACGACCTGGCGTTGTCGGTGCGGGCGCAGTGGGAGGACGAGGTCACCGCCCGCAACCTACGTGCTCCACGCGTGATCCCGTTGTCCTGGTCCGCCACCCGTCGACCGGTGGCCGCGCCGCCCGAGGAGACCCACGGAGGCGCGGTCGACGCCCGTGTGCTGCGACTCTCGCTGAACGGCCGGTTGGAGGGCGACTTCGACCAGGCGGCCCGTCGGCTGGCCCAGGGGTACCGACGGGTGCCCAGCGGCCGACTCGTGGTGCTGGGCGAACCAGGTTCGGGCAAGACCGTACTGGCCGCCATGCTCACTCTCGGACTGCTCGCCGAACGCGAGCCGGGCGCGCCCGTTCCCGTCCTGCTCACACTGTCCGGATGGGACCCGGTGAGCGAATCGATGGGGGACTGGATCGAGCGCACCGTGGGGACCGCCTACTACGGCGGACGCGTCGACATCCCGAGGCTGTTGCTGCGCGGGCAGCGGTTGTCGCTGATTCTGGACGGCCTCGATGAAATGCCCGAGGCGTCACGCCGCAACGCCGTACGCGCGATCAACGAGTCGTGCGGTGAGGGCGCCGGGGTCATACTCACGTGCCGTTCGGTCGAATACCAGGACGTCATCGAGGGCGGTTCGCCCGTTCTGCGCCGCGCGCCGGTGGTGGAGGTGGCACCGGTGCCGGCCGCGGACTCCGTCGCCTACCTGCACGACGTGAGCTGGCCCGCCGGTGTCGAATGGGAGCCGGTGTGTGCGGACCTGCTGTCGAATCCCGACAGCCCGATCGCGTGCGCACTGTCCACCCCGCTGGCCCTCACCCTGACCCGCACCGTGTACAGCAGCTGCGACCGGGACCCGAGCGAACTCCTCGGCTTCGACAGTTCGCACGCGGTGGAGGACCATCTGCTCGACCATGTCATCACCGCCGCGTACGCCCCGGAACCGGGCAGCGGCGGACAACGCAATGCTGACGACTGGCGCCGCCGCGCGAAGCGGGCCGAGGCGTACCTGACCTATCTGGCGACCTATCTTCACCAGCACCGCGAACGCGACCTCGTCTGGTGGCTCATGAGCCGGCGCCTGTTGTCCCGCCTCACCGGCTTCGCACTGGGAATCACCGTCGGTCTGCTCGTGACGTTCACCATGGTCGGTGGGATGTCCTTCGCGGACAGGAATCTCGACGACGACGCATTGCTTGCGATGGCGATCGGGTTCGGCTGCGCGATCCTGACCATGATCGTCTGGTACGCGGCACCGGGCCATTCGCCCGGGAGGCTGTCGTTCAGGAGGCGCGGTTCTCTGGGGCGGCTCTGCAAGGGTTTTGCCGCCGGTGTGAAGCTGACCGCCACCCTGATCGCCCCCGTCGGCGCGGCGGCGGCTGTCGCCCTCGCGATCGCGGACTACTGGACCGAGGCGGATCTCGCCCGGTACTCCATGCTGGTGGCGGCGGTGTGCGGTGTGGCTCTCGCGATCAGTCTGGCCCTCGCCGTGCACGCCTGGCTCGACGCACCACCGGAACATTCCAGGATGGCCAGCCCCCCTGGCCTGTTGCGCCAGGACCGGACCTCGTCCCTGACCGGAGCCCTGGCGGCCGGAGCGGTTCTCGGAGTCTGCGCCGTACCGCTGTCCATCCTCGGCTGGTCGACAGCGTTCATCGTGTTCTCGGCGTTCACGTACGGTCCTGTCACTCCCTCGGCCACGGACTTCATCGCTGCGAGGTTCGACGGCGACGTCCCCTACGGATCGATCACGTCGGGCGTCATGAGCAGCGTGCTGCCCGCGGCGGTCTTCGCGCTGTTGATTCTGCTCGCCAGGGCGTGGCCCAGGTTTCTGCTGGTCCGTCTGGTCCTCGCGGCCCAGGGAAAACTGCCCTGGAGGTTCATGCGCTTTCTCTCCGACGCCCGGGACCGGCAAGTGCTACGACAATCGGGCGGCGCGTACCAGTTCCGGCACATCCGCCTGCAAGAACGGCTCGCCGGCCGGTCGTTGGCCCGGGACCGCGCAGTGAACGCCCCCGCCCGGACCAGCCGCCGTCGCGTGATCCGCGCAGGCACCGCAGTCGGTGCTGCCACCTTTTGCGTAGCCGGTTTGCTGGTGATGCCCCGCACGTCTCCCGGCCATCCCATGCCCAACTTCATGGTCACCGGAAGAGTCGAGTACATGGCCTTTGGCCCGCCGGGAACACACACCCTCTTCACGGTCGACAAGAAAAGCCGGGTGCGGCAGTGGGACACGGAGAGCGGGGAGAAGCGCAACAGCCGGGCGGTTTCCCTCGACATCGATCTGGAAGAAGAAGGCGGGGAAGAAATCGTGGCGACGGAGCGAGGTCTCGTGGTGCTCGGACCTGATTACATGGAGGATCAGGACGAGTATCCGGTCGTGCAGGCGAAACTCTTTCCCTGGACAGGGCAGGAGTCGAAGACTCTGCCCCTGCCGGAGACCTACCGACGCAAAAGCCCCGTTGGCGTAAGTTCCGGAGGCCGCCAGCTCTTCTATGTCTTTCGCGACCGAAGAAGCGTTCCCCGTCGGTGTGTTCGACTGGACATGGACCCCGCTGCCGAAAAAATGGAACGTCCGTGTGGGCGGGGCTTCAGTGAGATCGACGATCAGACGTTGAGGTGGCATTTCAGTAATGACGGCGAGTGGCTGGCCGCCATTTCGGATGATTCACCCGTCACATCCGTTAAAATCTTCGGCCCCGAGGGGAAAGCCGGTGATCTGCTTTCGAGTTACGATTCCATCGATTCCATTGCGCTCAGTTCCGACGGTAAAAGGCTGGCGGCCAATTCCGGGGGCGTCACCCGGCTGCGGGGTCTGGACCGCTGACGCGAGGTGAGCGGGCTGTCGACGGCGAGCGGGTCGGCGCGCCGCGTCCGATACCGCGCGCCGCCCCACCGTGAGCTACCGGACCCGCCCTCAGGCCCACGGAGCGAGTGGGTACCAGATGAGGTCCCGCATGGCGAGCATGCGCACGTCCCAGTAAAGGATCATGAAGACACCCGCTCCGATGAACGCCGCGGCGATCGCTGCCGAGGCGCGGCTCGGCCGGGCCGTCAGCCAGGAGCCGAGCCTGCGTCCTGCCAGCAGCGTCAGCAGCACGAACAGCACACTCATGATCACGAGATTGCCGACGGCCTGAAGCGCGAAGGCGGACGCCCCGTACAGGACGTTGCCGCTCTCGGCGGCGTCGTGGAAGAGACGCCGGAACAGCGGGTAGGGCCGACCGACGAGGAAGCCGCCGAGCAGGACGCCCATGACGACGAGAGGAGCGTTCGGGAAGCGGCTGGCCAGCCCGGCCAGTGGATCCCGTACCAGACCCAGCGAGGCCAGCCCCAGACAGACCATCGCCGCGCCGATGACACCGAAGGTGACCATGGCCTGGATCGTGCTGGGCGAGAAGCCGCCGTGTCCTGACGAGCCGAGCTGGAACTGGGGCATGCCCGTACCGACCAGGGCCACGACGACGCCGTACGCGGCGGAGACGGCGACGGAGCCCGCCGCGAGGCAGCCCAGCGGTTTGACGAGCCGGCCCAGGCGGCTGCGCCGGGAGTCCATCCGGCCCGCCAGCGGGGCCATGGCGCTGAACACCGCCACGTTGCAGGCGGTGAACGTGCCACCGACACCGGTCGCCAGCGCGAAGGCGATCCCGAGGAAGGAACTGCCCAGCGAGGCGGTGGCCGCGTCGTGCCCCAACAGGGTTCCGGCGACATTCGCGCCGATGGTCCGGTCCACGAACTCGTAGGACCAGACCACGGTCAGTGCGAAACCGAACAGCGCGGCGAGGCCGATGAGCAGAGCGCGACGGCGCGGGAAGGCGCCGTTGACGAACAGGGTGCCGCCGCGGCCGGTGTGCGCCGAGCCGGGCGTCGGAGGTACGCGTTCCATGACGGAGTGCACAACGAGATCCTTCCGGTTGGGGAACACGGCAATCTGGAAGAAGCCCGGATCGCGGCAGAGCAATCCGGGAGAAGCGACGCCCGCGAAGGAGCAATCTCGAAGAAGCGGGAGCCGAGGGAGAGCAATCCGGGAGTTGCGTCACAGGAACCCGTTGTGCGGGGTCCGTACATCGCGCGGGGCCCACGGCTGTGCGCGCCCGCCGAAGCCGTCCGCGTCGACCCACAGGGCGCGGAGCCCGCGGAGTGCGACGTTCGGCCGGTAGGTCGGGGTGCCGGTGGCGAAGCGGGGACGCTCCACGCGTTGCGCGAAGCGCACAAGTAGCTGACGTGCCATCAGCCGTGCTGTCGGAGCACCGGTGCACGAGTGACCGACGAGCCCGAGATCGTGCCCGGGAGCACGTCCGCTCCCAAGGCCGCTCCCAAGGCCGCGCCCGAGATCGTGCCCGGCTCCGAGTCCGGTGTGTCCGAGTCCGGTGTGTCCGATTCCGAGGTCGGGTCCGGGGCCGGTACGTCCGGGGCCGGGCACCGTGAGGCAGCGCGGGTCGCGGTGCGCGGCGGCCACGAGCAGGACCATCGTCGTTCCCTTCGGCACGTGGACCCCGCACACGTCCAGATCCTCGCGAGCCGTGCGCTGGAGCACCTGGACGGGCGGGTCGGTCCGGAGCACCTCCTCGACCACGGCCGCGGCCCTGTCCGGGCGTCGCCGGATGCTCTCCTGCTCGTGCGGGGCGCGCAGCAGGGACAGCACACTGTTCGAGAGCAGGTCGGCCGTGCTCTCCAGCGCGCCGAGGAGCAGGGCCCGGCACCACGCCCAGGTCTCGTCGGCGCTCGGCCGCACGTCGGCCGACAGTCCGGCGAGGGTCGGTGCCAGCAGCCCGTCGCCCAGGTCCGTACCGCGTCGTGCGGCCACGTCACCGAAGAAGTCGTCGAGTTCGGACTCGGCGCGGAGCTGCTCGTCGTGCCCCGGCGGTTCCGTGCCGAGCAGTGCGCGGTGCGGCTCCCAGACACGGGCCGACGGCATCAGCCGACGGCGCAGCCACACCTGGTCGACCTCGGTGAGACCGAACAGCCGGCAGACCAGTGCCACCGGCAGGGGATAGGCGAGATCCGTCACGACTTCCAGTCGGCCGCGTGCCGCGACCGAGTCCAGCAGGTCGTCGATCAACTCCCGCACACAGGGACCGAGGAGGGCGAGCACTTCCGGCGTGACGACAGACGTGACGACAGACGTGACGACAGACGTGACGACGGGCGTGACGACGGGCGTGATGACGGGAGTGACGACCGGTGCGGTCAGGACATGCCGATGTTGATGCCGATGCCGATGCCGATGCCGATGCCGTTCGGCGGGCGGGACCGGCACCGTTCCGTGCCCCCGCGGTTGTCCGGTCGTGCCGGTCGCCGATGTGGGGACCGCTGCCGCGGACCGCAGCACCGCCGCACAGTGCTCGCACGAGGAGAACACCACGACGTCGTCGTCGGGCCATACCGGACCGTGGTCACGGATGCGTTCGAGGAGCGGATACGGGTCCGCGCGAACAGCCGGTTCGAAGAGGCACCGTACGAGGCTCCCGGCGCCCGTGGTCCGCGGTGCGGATTCCTCGACGAACAGTCCCCTTGCCTGACCGGTCTTCATGAATGGCCTTCCTGACGGGGTGCGGGATCACCATCGAAAGGGCGTGGGGCGCGGTGCGGGGGATCGGCGCTCCCGCCCGTCCGTCCGGTACCGCCCGTCCGTGTACGAGGCGCCGTTGACCTCGGGCAACGGCTCGACCGCGCCGAGGTACGCCCTGAACCGGCGCAGCATTCCGCCGACCCGGCTCGCGAGGCCCGCTGCGGGCGGCGGAGCACCGACGTCCCGTCCTGCTCCCACGACTTCGCCCACGTTCTCGTCCTCATCGACGGCTCCGCCCACGTTGTCGGCCTCGTTCTCGGCCTCGTTCTCGCCGTCCTCGTCGGCACTCATCGGACCGAGGCGGCCCGGTCCGCCGCCGCGGACGGCCCCGGACACCCGAATCGCACACCGGTCAGCTCCTCCGAGAGCGCCCAGAGGCGGCGTTGTCCGACGCTGTCGCGCGACAGCCGACTGGACCCGGCAGGCCCCGGCGCGCCACGGCATCCCGCGAGGCCGTCCGGCCCCAGATGGGCACCTGCCCGGACGACGGGGTCCGTGGCGGCCCGTAGGACAGGGAGCGCGGCCGCGGCCGGCGGCTGCGACATCCCCTTGAGCAGGACCGTGCTCACCGGCCGCAACCATGCCGGAACATCGCCCCAGAGGCCGGTGGCCGAGACTCCGGGATGGGCTGCCAGCGCGACCGCGCGGGAACCGGCACCCGCCAGGCGTCGCTGGAGTTCGCGGGTGAACAGCAGGTTGGCCAGTTTCGACCGTGCGTACGCCGCCGCCCGGCGATGCTCCTGCCCGGTCCGCGGCAGGCCGTCCCCGGCGCCGCCGCGCGCCAGCCGGTGGGTGAGGCTCGACACCGTCACCACCCGTGCTCCCGGCACGTCCTCGACCAGGTCCAGCAGCAGGCCGGTGAGCGCGAAGTGCCCGAGGTGGTTGACACCGAAGTGCGGCTCGAAGCCGTCCTGCGTGCACGGGTACGGAGGAAACATCACCCCGGCGTTGTTGATGAGCAGATCCAGCCGGTCGTAGCGGTGGTGGGCCTGCGCGGCGGCCTCCCGTACGGAGTCGAGCGAGGCAAGATCGACCCTCAGTACCTCCGCCGGGCCGCCGATCCGTGCCGCGGCTGCGCGCCCGCGCCCGGTGTCCTGGCAGGCGAGCACCACCCGGGCCCCCTTTGCGGCAAGGGCTTGGGCGATTTCGAACCCGATGGCCCCGGTCGCCCCGGTGATCAGGGCTGTTCTGCCGCGCTGATCGGGTATGTCGGTCGTGCTCCAGGCCATGGCGGCCTCCCTCGAAGCCCGGTCGGGACGTGGTCAGTGGTCGGCGGCCAGTGGTCAGTGCTGGGCGGTGTAGCCGCAGGAGACGATGAGGCGGGCAGCCACGTCGTAGTAGTCGGGTCGGGTCGGCAGGGTGGTGGCGAGGCAGTTGACATAGCGGTTGTACATGCAGAACGCGGCGGCGATGAGCACGGTGTCGTGGATCTCGTCGTCGCCCGCGCCCTCGTTCCGGGCGGTGGTGAGAGCGTGATCGGAGACCGGGCGGGCCTGTTCCCGGACCTCGGCCGCGATCCGGAGCAGGGCGCGCAGGCGGGGAGTGATGTCCGCACGGTCCGGATCGGCAAGCACCGCCGCCACCAGACCCGGGCCACCCGCCAACTGCGCGGCGGCGAAGGCGCTGTGCGAGCGGGAACAGAACGGGGTGCGGTTCAGCTCGGAGACGTACGCGGCGATCAGCTCGCGTTCGCCCGGGGGCAGCGACCGGGGCGCGCGCAACAACGTCTCCGCGAGCTGGGACAGGGGGGCGCCGGTGTCGGGGCGGTCGGCCATCAGGCCGCTGATGCCCGGGAGTTCGTTGTCGACGGCGATGTGGGGTGCGGGGCGGTGCCCCTCCGGCACGCCGGGGGCCGACGACGGCCCCACGCGGCGGTCGAGTTCCGGAAGATCCTTGAGCGTCTCTGTGGTCGACATCGGTGCACGTCCTTTCGACAGGCGGAAGGTGCCTCATCGTGGCGAGCGCCGAATCGACCGGCCAACTCCGAAATTGCGGATCCTCACGGCACTCGAACGCCGTGCACGATGTGCTGCCCGAGCACCCCGAGCACCCCGAGCACCCCGAGCACCCCGAGCACCCCGAGCACCCCGAGCACCCCGAGCACCCCGAGCATCACGAACGTGCTAACACCCCGGACACCTCGAACATCACGAACATCACGAACACCACGGGCCCGGCGGGACACGCGGGTCAGGGAGGCGCTGAACGAGGTTCAGCAACGTCGGAGTTGGCCGCGCCGGAACGGCCCGGTGAGCATGAACCCCCGCTCTCCCCGTCCCGGGACAGGAAGGACACCCCGCCCGTGCCGCACATCGAGATCAAGAGCGACCTTCCCGGCATTCGCGGCCTGATGGCCGACCGCCCCGACACCGCAGTGCCGCTCAACCGGCTCGCGGAGACGTTGTTGCGCGCGCCCCGGTCGCTGCCCCCGGGCGAACGCGAGCTGATCGCCGCGTACGTCTCCGAGCTGAACCGCACCCGCTTCTGCTCGGACACCCACGGGGCGGCGGCCGCGGCCCAGCTCGAAGGCGGCCCGGGTCTGGTGGCGGCGGTGCTTGCCGATCCGGACCGTGCGGACATCACTCCCCGCCTGCGCGCCCTGCTCCGGATCGCGGCCGAGGTCCGGGAACAGGCCCGCCCGGTCTCCGATCACGCTCTCACCACCGCCCGGAACGAGGGCGCGGGCGACGACGAGATCCACGACACCGTGCTCATCGCCGCCGCGTTCTGCATGTACAACCGCTATGTCAACTGCCTCGCCACCACCCTGCCGACCCGACCCGACTACTACGACGAGACGGGCCGACGCATCGTCACCCAGGGGTACGGGCGCGCTGCCTGACTGACGCACCCGGACGGCACACCGAATCCGTGTCCCTCGCCAGGAGTCCTCATGCCCACCGCCCCTCGCCGACCAGCCCCTCGCCGACCAGCCCCACCCCTGCCGCACCGCCGATCCGTCGCCGCGACCGTCGTGGGCAACTTCGTGGAGTCCTTCGACTGGCTCGGATACGGGCTCTTCGCGCCGCTCTTCGCCCAGCAGTTCTTCCCGTCCTCCAACCCGGTCACCTCGCTCCTCGGCGCCTTCGCGGTCCTCGGAGTCGGCGTGCTGGTCCGGCCCCTCGGCGGCATCCTGCTCGGCAGGCTCGCCGACCGGCGCGGCCGCAAACCCGCGCTGATGCTGGCCATCGCCCTGATGACGGGCGGATCGCTCCTCATCGGTCTGGCCCCGACCTACGAACGGATCGGTTTCCTCGCCCCCGTCGTCCTGCTGGTCGCCCGGGTCGCGCAGGGTGTCTCCTCCGGCGGCGAATGGCCGGCCGCCGCCGCGTACCTGATGGAAGTCGCGCCGCGCCACCGCAAGTGCCTCTACGGCAGCCTCTTCTCGCTCACCACCGCGGCGGGCGCGTTCGCCGCCTCGCTCCTCGGCGGCGCGCTCACGGCCGGGCTCGGCACGGAAGCCATGACGAGCTGGGGGTGGCGGGTGCTCTTCCTGGTCGGCGGTGTATTCGGGCTGCTCCTGCTGCTGATGCGCAACCGCCTCGCCGAGACGGAGGTCTTCCGGCGCCAGGCGACCGCACGCTCCTCACGCGGTTCCGTCCGTGAGGTGCTGAGCACCTACCGGCGCCACGCCCTGCTGTCCGTGCTGCTCGTGGCCGGCACCGGCACCGTCGGCGGCACCTGGACCTCGGTCATCCCCGCCGTCGGCCAGCGTATCGCCGCGCCCGGCACGATGTTCTGGGTCGTCGTCTGCGCGACCGCCACGCTGATGGTGGTGCAGGTGCCCATCGGGCTCCTCGCCGACCGCGTCGGCGCGGTCAGGTTCCTCGTCGTGGTCAGTACCGTGTTCGCCGCGATCGGCTCGTACGCCTACCTCGGCATGACCGGCACCTTCGGCGGCCTCCTCTTCGCCTACGGAACCGGTGTCGTCTACCTGGCCTGCGCGACCACGGTCCTGCCCAAGCTCCTCTCGGACATCTTCCCGCCACGGGTACGGGGCGTGGGCATCGGTCTGCCGCACGCGCTGACCACTTCGCTCCTGGGTGCCGTCACCCCCGCGTCGGCGACGTACCTCGGCGAGCACGGGGGCTCCGGCTGGTTCATCGCCGCGGTGATGGTGACGGTACTGCTGTCCCTGCCGGCCGCCGCGCTCTCGCGCGGCCGACTCCGCATCCCGGACGAGCAGCCCATGGGGCCCGAGCCGCAGTCCCTCGGGGCGGGACCCACCGAGCAGGGCATGGCGATGGCCGGGAAACAGTAGGGCACCGAGGGCCCGCACGAGGGCCGATGCCGACGCACGACCGACGCATCCGCACGATCCGTGTGCGGATCGGGGGCGGTTGCGGTCGACATCGGCCCACCCGGCATGCTGGACTTCCGGTGGTCGCCGAACAGGAGCACGGAACGTTCTCGGCCACCGTCGGACCCGGCACACATCCGGCCCGACAGGAACGACACAGCAAGGGAAGACGAAGTGCCGGAGCGCACACGTGAGTTCGGGAAGTTCGGGGCCCGGGGCGTCAAGGGCCACGAGCTGGTGGCCCGTCGGCTCGACGAACTCGCGGGCGGCATCACCACCCCCGTCAACGTTCGGCGCGGCTGGATGGCACGCCTGCACTACCTGACGAAATCGGCCCACAGCCGCCGGGCGGCGCGGGACGCCGGTCTGACCGTCACGGACCGCACGCTCAAGGCATGGCTGGACGGTCGGCGCAACCCTTCGCCCGCGAGCCTCGAGAAGATCGAAACGGCCTACCGCACGGTGCGCCGCACGAACGTGGCCCGGTATCTGCTCGGCCGTCTCGACGCCCGCGGGCGCGGCACCCGGGTCGAGATCCACCCGCTCAACCAGTCCCAGGTGCCCCGTCCGCACCAGAGGTTCCTGGAGTTCCGCACCCTGAACATCCGGCACTGGGACCGGATCGTCGACGCATGGGTCCGGGGGGACGACAGGGCACTCGACGACGCGTGGGTGGACCAGATCGTCGATCTGGGGTCGCAGTGGGGCCAGTACGAGTACTGCACCAACATCGGCTTCGCCGCGTAGCGTCGCGCGGAAGCGCGCCTCGACGCGTATCGGTTCACCGTCGGCCGGATCGATACTGCGGCCCGGGCCGTCAGGACGAGGATCGCGGTAGCGGGGATTCCCGCCGGGACCGTTCGGGCCTGCCGGGGAGGGGTGGGCGGAGGGATCCCGGGCGCGGAGGGCGGAGGGCGGAGGGCGGAGGCGGAGGCGGAGAGAGCGGGACGGACGGGGCGCCACCGTGGTCCACATTCGATTCCTTCTCACCCGTTCGGCCCCGTCGGTCCGTCAGGGGCCCCGGCATCGCGCCTCCGATCGAGTGAGCGCGGTCCGCTCCGACGCACTGAGTCGAAGGAGGTCGTGTTCTGATCGAGTTCGGACATTTCGTAATCCCTGATGGGAGAACAATGCGCATTCGAACCGCTCTGGCCGCCACTGCTCTGACCGCCACCGCCGTCCTCGCCGGCGCCGGTGCCGCTGTCGCCGACTCCGGCGCGGAGGGTGCGGCCATCGGCTCCCCCGGTGTCATCTCCGGCGACGCCATCCAGATCCCGCTGCACATCCCGATCAACCTCTGCGGGAACAGCGTCGACATCATCGGCCTGCTGAACCCGTCCCTCGGCGACACCTGCGTCAACGCCTAGTGCGGGGACCGGGAAGGTTTGCCGCGCGCCGGTGAACTCTCCCGGTCACAGCACTATGGGCTGTCCCGCAATCCCTGGCGGGCGCGCGACGACGGCTACGGCACCTCGCGGCGTTGTCGGAACATGCGCATACATCCCGTATGCGCATGTCTCTCCGCCTTGTGATGCACCGCATCCGACGCCGCGCACTGTTTCACCGCGGATTACGGGACAGCCCTTAAAGGGTGTTGCACAAGGCCGCGTTCGGGCAGGTCAGGGCCGGTGAGGGCGGTTCTCTGGTCATGATGCGAGGGCGAGGTTGTGCATCTGGGCGACCGCTTGGACGGCGTGGTGGAGGCCGTTGCCGTGCTGTCGGCAGTCGCGGAGGATCTTGTAGTTCTTCATCCGTCCGATCACGTGCTCCACGCGGGC
>NZ_JBIBYN010000004.1:0-81117 GCF_043083325.1 Streptomyces sp. NPDC014734
GGATGGTGTGGGAGGTGCAGCCGATGGTGGTTTCGGTGGGTCCGTATTCGTTGATGATGGTGGTGTGGGGGTGGTTGTTGCGCCAGGTGGTGAGGCTTTCGGTGGTGAGTGATTCGCCGCCGAGGACGAGTTGTTGGGTGGGGGAGAAGGTGGGGTTGAGGGTGTTGAGGAGTGTGAGGTGGGAGGGGGTGGCTTTGACGAAGGTGGGGGGTGTGGTGGGGGGTGTGGTGTGGTCGTTGAGTTCGATGAGGTGGGCGGTGCCGCCGGTGGTGAGGGGGCCGAGGAGGCCGGTGATGGTGAGGTCGAAGGCGATGGGGGAGTGGACGAGGGCTTGTTGGTTCATGGAGGGGTAGAGGTGGTGTGCCCAGGCGAGGTAGTGGTTGAGGGAGTGGTGTTCGACGATGACGCCTTTGGGGCGTCCGGTGGAGCCTGAGGTGTAGATGATGTAGGCGGGGTTGTGGGGGTGGAGTGGGGTGGTGCGGTCGGTGTCGGTGGGGTTGTGGGTGGGCTGGTTGTGGTGGGGGTGGGTGTCGAGGGTGAGGTGGGGGGTGTTCGTGGTGGGGAGTTGGGTGGTTGTGGTGGTGTCGGTGATGAGGAGTGCGGGTGTGGAGTTGTGGAGCATGTAGGTGATGCGGTCGGTGGGGTAGTCGGGGTCGATGGGGAGGTAGGCGGCGCCGGTCTTGAGGATGGCGAGGATGGTGGTGACGAGGTCGGGGCTGCGGGGGAGGGCGAGGGCGACGTACTGTTCGGGGCCGATGCCCTGGCTGATGAGGTGGTGGGCGAGGCGGTTGGCCCGGGTGTTCAGTTCCGTGTAGGTGAGGGTGTTGTTGTCGTGTTGTACGGCGATGGCGTGCGGGGTGCGGGTGGCCTGGGCCTGGAACAGGTCGGGCAGGGTGGCGTCGGGAACGGTGTGTGCGGTGTCGTTCCATTCCCGCAGCAGTTGCCGCTGTTCCTGCGCGGAGAGGATGTCCAGGGTGCTCAGTGGCCGCGACGGGTCGGTGGTGACCGAGCGCAGCAGTCGTTCGAGTCGTTCCGCGATGGCGTGGGCGGTTTCCCGGTCGAAGAGGTCCGTCGCGAATTCGACGGAGCCGTGGACGCCTGCGGGGTGTCCTTCGGCTGTGGTGCGTTCCTCGATGTCGAAGGACAGGTCGAATTTGGCTGATTCGGCCTGGATGAGGTGTGGTTCGACGGTGAGGCCGGGGAGTTGGGCGGGTGTGTCGTTGCCCTGGAAGGTGAGCATGACCTGGAAGAGCGGGTGGTGGGACAGTGACCGGGTGGGGGAGACGATCTCGACGAGTCGTTCGAAGGGGACGTCCTGGTGGGCGTAGGCGGCGAGGTCGGTGTCGCGGACGCGGTCGAGGAGTTCGGTGAAGGTGGGGTTGTCGGAGGTGTCGGTGCGCAGGACGAGGGTGTTGACGAAGAAGCCGACGAGGTTGTCGAGGGCGTCGTCGGTCCGGCCGGCGACGGCTGTGCCGATGGGGATGTCGGTGCCGGCTCCGAGGCGGGTGAGGAGGGCGGCGAGGGCGGACTGCACCACCATGAAGACGGTCGACTGGTGTTCGCGGGCGAGGCGGACGATTGCTTCGTGGAGTTGGGTGTCCCACAGGAAGGGGATCGTCTCGCCGTGGTGGCTTGCCTCGGCCGGGCGTGACCGGTCGGCAGGCAGTTCGAGCTGTTCCGGCAGCCCGGCCAGTGCGGTGCGCCAGTGGTCGATCTGGCGGGCGATCACGCTCTCCGGGTCGGACTCGTCGCCGAGGAGGTCCCGCTGCCACAACGCGTAGTCGGCGTACTGCACCGGCAGCGGCTCCCACGCCGGGGCCCGGCCCTCACGACGGGCCGCGTACGCCACCGACACATCACCCACCAACGGCGTCTGCGACCAGCCGTCCCCGGCGATGTGGTGCATCAGGAGCAGCAACTCGTGCTCGTCCGGTCCGAGGGTGAACAGAGTGGCCCGCAGCGGGATCTCGGACGCCAGGTCGAAGGCGTACTCGGCGGCCCGCGCCAGCGCCGTCCCCAGGTCGTCCGCCGTCGTCTCGACGACGTCGACGACCGGCAGGGCCGCCTCTCCGTCCAGGATTCGCTGGTAGGGCGTACCGTCCGTCTCGGCGAAGACGGTACGCAGGCTCTCGTGCCGGACGACCAGGTCGCCCAGGGCGGCCCGCAGGGCCGGCACGTCCAACGCACCCGACAACCGCAGGGTCATGGGCAGGTTGTAGGTGGCTCCGGGGCCCTCCAGTTGGTGCAGGAACCACAGGCGCCGCTGGGCCGGGGACAGCGGCAGTCGTTCCGGCCGCTCCTTCGGGGCCAGTGCGGGCCGGGTGCCCGAGGCTTCTTCGAGCCGCCCCGCGATACCGGCGGCGGTCGGCGCCTCGAACAGGTCTCGCATGGCAAGTTCCACGCCGAAGGCCGCGCGGATCCGGCTGATGAGGCGGGTGGCCAGCAGCGAGTGGCCGCCGAGGTCGAAGAAGCTGTCGTCGACCGCCACGCGCTCGACGCCGAGCACCTCGCTGAGCAGCGCGCACATGACGTCCTCACGCACGTCGCGCGGCCGGCGTCCGGAGGCACCCGTCCCCGCCGCCCCGGCAGCCGCCGTGAAGTCCGGTGCGGGCAGCGCCTTGCGGTCGACCTTGCCGTTCGGGTTCAGCGGGAAGGAGTCGAGCACGACGAACGCCGCCGGGACCATGTACGCGGGCAGGACCTCCGCGGCGCGCTTTCGGAGCCGGGTCACGTCGACGGCGGAATCGCCGCCGACCGGCACGACATAGGCCGCGATGCGCTGGTCGCCCGGCTGGTCCTCGCGGACCACCGCGACGACCTGGGCCACGGCAGGGTCGGCCGCGACGACCGCCTCGATCTCGCCCAGCTCGATGCGGAAACCGCGCACCTTCACCTGGAAGTCGACGCGGCCGTGATAGTCCAGCAGGCCGTCGGGGCGCCAGGACACGAGGTCGCCCGTGCGGTACATGCGCGACCCGGCCGCGTCGAAGGGGTTCGCGATGAAACGTTCCGCCGTCAGGTCGGGGCGGCCCAGATAGCCGCGTCCCAAACCGTGCCCGGCGATGTACAGTTCGCCCGGCGTGCCGACCGGGACCGGATGCAGCGCGGCGTCCAGGACGTACATCCGCATGTTGCCGATCGGCCGGCCGATCGGTGCGCGTCCGTCCTCGGTGACGTCCGTGAGGACCGACCAGACGGTGGTTTCCGTCGGGCCGTACAGGTTGGTCACGCTCGCGGCGAGCTCCCGCATCCGCAGGGACAGTGCCGGTGGCAGCGGCTCCGCGCCGACCAGGATGCGCAGACCGCGCACCGCCTCCGGGTGCTGGGCGATCAGGCCCTGCCACAGTGACGGCGTGGCCTGCATGAGGGTGATGCCGCGATCGGTCAGCAGCTCGGCGATGCGGGCGGCGTCCCGGGCCTGTTCGGACGTCGCGACGACCACCGAGGCGCCGGACAGCAGAGGCAGGTAGAAGTCGAGGCCCGCGATGTCGAACGCGACCGTGGCCACGGCCAGCAGCCGGTCCGAGGGGGCCGGGGCGAATCGCTCCTGCATGGCGGCCAGGAAGTTGACAAGGTTGCGGCCGGTGATGACGACGCCCTTGGGACGGCCCGTCGAACCGGAGGTGTAGATGGCGTACTGGGGATGGTCCGGGGAGACCGCGGCGGGGGCCGGTGCGGTCTCCGGCAGGGCGGTGAGTTCCGTCCGGACCTCCGCGGTGTCCAGGGCGACCAGCAGCGAGGCCTCCACCGGCAGGCGCGGTGCCGTAGCCGTGGTGGCCAGGACGCACACGGGGTCCGCGTCCGCGAAGATGTAGCCGATCCGCTCGGCCGGGTGCTCCGGGTCGACCGGCAGGTAGGCGGCGCCGGTCCTGGCCACCGCGAGCAGTGCGACCGGCAGGTCCAGGCCCCGGGGCAGGGCCACTGCCACGTAGCGCTCGGGTCCGGCGCCCCGGCCGGACAGCAGGTGGGCGAGGCGGTCGGCGCGGGCGTCGAGTTCCGCGTAGGTCAGCCGGTCGTCCCCGCACAGCACCGCCACGGCGTCCGGTGTCCGCGCTACCTGCTGCGCGAACAGCTCGTGCAGACTCGCGACGGGCACCTCCCGCTGCGTGTCGTTCCACGCGGCAGGCACCGAAATGCCCACGCCCGGCAGCTCCGAACCGTGCCTCGATGTTCCAGCCATGCCGCTGACTCCTAGTGCAGTCCGTAGTGATGCTCGTGGTGGGCCGGTCGGATAGGCCCGCCGAGGTGCCCCGGCACCGATGCCCCGAATCCGCCGCGCCGCGCCGTGCGGCCGGGTCCCGGGACCGGCGCGACCGAAAGGGGGCCAGTGGCGCGGGACAGGGAATCCGTGCCCCCCGGGGACCCCTGACCACCGTCATCACGCCAGCTCAGAAGGTAGGTCGCACAGCTTTCGTCTCGTTATCGAGCATGCTTCGCAATACGGTGTCCCGGACCGTGCGACGCATGCCGTCGGCCGGTTGGGAAACCGATAGGGCGTCGATAAGACGCACGCCTAGGGTCCCGCCCATGGTCCCTTCCTCCGCCCTCCGCACACCGTGGTTGCGAACCTTCCAGCCCGTCGCCTCACCCCGGGCACGGATCGTCTGCTTCCCGCACGCGGGCGGTACGGCGAGCTTCTTCCGTACCTGGCACCCGGCGATGCCGGAGGGGTGGGAGGTGAGCGCGGTCCGCTACCCGGGGCGCGAGGAGCGCATCATCGACCCGCTCATCGGCGACATGACGGAACTCGCCGAGCAGATCGCCGACGCGCTGGCTCCTCACCTGGGCACGCCCACGGCTTTCTTCGGGCACAGCATGGGCGCGTCGGTCGCCCACGAGGTGGCCGCCCTGCTCGCCGCACGCGACGCCACGAAGACCCCCGTGGCGCTCTTCGTCTCGGGCCGGGGGGCACCGCACCGTCTCAAGCGCGTCGCCAACGGCGACCTCACCGACGAGCAGTTGCTGGCCACCGTGCACGGTCTCGGCGGGCCCGGCGCGGAACTCCTGCGCGACCCCGAGCTGCAGGAGCTGGTCCTGCCGCCGATCCGTTCCGACTACGAGTTGCTCGACGCCTATGCGGCAGGTCCCAAGGCCCCTGCCGTGAGCATCCCGATCACCGCCTACTACGGGGAGTCGGACCCCGGGCCGTCCGCCGAGGACGTCCGGGCCTGGTCCGAGCTCACCACCGCGCCGTTCGAGGCACGTTCCTTCACCGGCGGTCACTTCTTCCTCGTCGACCAC
The DNA here is from genome assembly GCF_043083325.1 of Streptomyces sp. NPDC014734. Lineage (NCBI taxonomy): Bacteria > Bacillati > Actinomycetota > Actinomycetes > Kitasatosporales > Streptomycetaceae > Streptomyces > Streptomyces sp. NPDC014734. The sequence goes on from NZ_JBIBYN010000004.1 coordinate 5,242, forward strand.
GAGGTCGAGGTGATCGGGGACTTCCGGCGGCGCCTCGGCGCCCTCCTCTGACCGGCCACCGGGCACCGATCCACCGGCCACCGATCCATCGGGCACCGATCCACCGGCCACCGGGCATTCGGCACCGTCCACCGGCCATCCGGGCGCCGGCCCGCTCCGACGCGAGACCCAAGGAATGAGTGACATGTACCGGACCATGATGAAGTCCAAGATCCACCGGGCCACCGTCACCCAGGCGGCCCTGCACTACGTCGGATCCGTCACGGTGAGCAAGGACCTGATGGAGGCCGCTGACCTGCTTCCCGGGGAGAAGGTCGACATCGTCGACATCGACAACGGAGCCCGCCTGTCCACGTATGTCATCGAGGGGCCCCGCGACTCGGGCGTCATCGGTATCAACGGCGCGGCCGCGCGGCTCATCAGCCCCGGAGACCTCGTCATCATCATCGCGTACGCCTCTGTCGACGACCGCGAGGCCGGTGACCTCGTCCCCCGGGTGGTCTTCGTCGACGGGGAGAACAGGGTCGCCTCCCAGGGCGGCGATCCCGCCGACGTCCCGGTCGGCTCCGGGCTGAGTGCGGGGAACGTCGTGGGCTGAGTGCGGGGAAGGCCGTGGGCCGAGCGCGGGGAAGGCCGTGGGCCGAGTGCGGGTTCCCGATTCCGACGACACCGCCGACGCCGGCCGCGAGTACGCGGGATGGGACGGGGGCGTCGTGCTTCTTCGCGGGGGCCGCCACTCCTTGAGCGGCGGCCCCCGCCGTGCTCGTCAGCCCTCGAAGCCCTGGTCGCGCAGGATCTTGTCGATGCGGGTGCGGTGGGCGTCCTCCCAGGCGTCGAGGGTCTCGCCGGCCTCCTTGGCCAGCTTGGCCCGGGCGGCGGCCAGGGTCTCCTCGGCGCGGGCGGAGGGGACGACGACGATGCCCTCCTCGTCGGCGACGACGATGTCCCCGGCGTTCACCGTGACGCCGGCGCAGTGGACTTCGGTGTTGAGAGGTGTGACGACCTTCTTGCCGCCGGGGAAGGGGATCACCCCGCGGGCGAAGACGGGGAAGCCCATCTCCCGGACCTCGGCGAGGTCGCGGATCAGCCCGTCGGCGACGAAGGCCACGACACCCCGGCGCTGTGCGACGGCGCAGACGTTTCCGCCGGCCAGCGCGTAATCCGGGTCGCCCGACTCGACGACGATGACGGCCCCGGGTTCGGCGCGGTGGATGGCGGCGTGCAACATGAGGTTGTCACCGGGAGGGCACCGCACGGTGAACGCCGGTCCGGCGACGCGGGGCACCGGCGACCACAGCGGGCGGATGCCGGTGCCCATGACCTGCGCACGGCCCAGGACGTCGGCGAGGGTGGTGGTCGGGATCTCCGCGAACACGGACGCGGATGCCGATGCGGACTCGGATGCGGGGACGGGCGCGGCGGTGGGGGTGTCTGTCATGGGTTCCCTGTTTCGTTGCTGTTGCTGTTGCTGTTGCTGTTGCTGTTGTGGGCGCGGGGCCGAGGCGGCGCGTCCTTCTCGGGGCTGTAGGAGTGCGGCTGCCAACTGGCGCCGCCGTCTCTCGTCGACAGTACGGCTCCCTCGTCGCCCACGATCCAACAACACAGCTCCGAGGAGATGTGCACGGCCCACAGGGACATGCCCGAACCGGTCGATCGGGCAAGCCAGTTGGCCCCGCCGTCCCGGGTGAACAGCACGGTGTCGCTGCGGCCGACGGCGCAGCCCACGCGGCCGTCGGGGGCGAAGTGGACCGCGTTGAGGCTCTGGGTGGTGCCGACGGTGCGGCGGTGCCAGGTGGCGCCGCCGTCGTCGCTGCCGAGGACCGTTCCGTCGTCGCCCACGGCCCAGCACCGGCGGTCGTCGACGACGTGCAGGCCGACCAGGTCGTCCGTGCCGCCGGGGTCCTGAGGCAGCCAGGTGGCGCCGCCGTCACGGGAGTTCAGGAGGGTGCCGCCGGTGCCCACGGCCCAGCCGGTCCGGTCGTCCGCGAACGCCACCGTCCACAGCGCGACTCCGGCCGGTGCGCCGGACCGCGGGAGCCAGGTCGCCCCTCCGTCGTCGGTGGCGAGGATCGTGCCCCGGTCGCCCACGGCCCAACCGGTGCGCCGGTCGGGACGCAGGTGCACCGAGAGCAGGTCGGCGCGGGTGCCGGTCTCCTGGGCCTGCCAGGTGGCGCCGCCGTCGCGGGTGACCATGACGGTTCCGCCCCGGCCCGCCACCCACGCCGTGTCGGCGTCCGGAGCCGCGATCCCGTACAGGTTCGTGGCAGGGCCGATGGGGCGCGGACTCCACCGTTCCGCGTCCCGCGAGACGAGGACCGTGCCGCCGTCGCCGACCACCCAGCCGCCGTCCGCGTCCGGGAGGACGTGCACGCCGTAGAGGTTCTTGCCGGTGCCGGAGACATGCGTGCGCCAGGTCTCCCCGGTGTCCTCGCTGCCGAGGACCAGACCGCCGTCCCCGGTGGCGTTCAGTCCCTTGCCGTCGGGCGAGACCCATACGCCCTTGAGGTTGTTGGCGGCGGTGCCGTCCTGGCGCCGCCACCGGGCCCCCGTGTCCGAGGTGGACAGGATCGTGCCCGCGTCCCCGACGGCCCAGCCGAGTTCGCCCGAGGCGGTGAACGCGATGCCCCACAACGCGGCGTCCGTGCCGCTGTCCCGGAGGGACCAGGTGGTGCCGCCGTCCCGGGTGACCAGGAGTGTGCCGGCCCGGCCGACCGCCCACACCGTGTGGGCGTCGACGGCGTGCAGGGCCGTCAGGGCGGCGGTGGTGGGGGTGGTCTGCCGGTGCCAGGTGGTGCCGCCGTCGGTGGTGGCGAGGACGGTGCCGTCGTCGCCGGCCGCCCAGGCCCGCAGCCCGTCGTCCGGGCCGTGCACGGCGTGCAGGTGCCCGGTGGCCGGGATGTCCTGCCGGTGCCAGGTGGTGCCGCCGTCCGTGGTGGCGAGTACGGTCGCGGCGGTGCCGACGGCCCAGCCGCGCGACGCGGTCAGGTGCAGGGCGTGCAGATCCTCGGTGGTGGGGGTGGTCCGCCGGTGCCAGGTGGTGCCGCCGTCGTTGGTGGCGAGGACGGTGCCGTCGTCGCCCGCCGCCCAGGCCCGCAGCCCGTCGCCCGCGCCGCGCACCGCCCACAGCAGCGGGCTGCCCTCGGCGCAGGCGTCGCGCCAGGTGGCGCCCCCGTCGACGGTCACGGCTGCGGCGCCGTCCTGCCCCACCACCCAGCGGACCGGCCCCTCACCGTGCACGCTCACGAAGTCCTTGTGCACGCCGTTGAGCTGAGGGTTCCAGGTGTGGCCCCCGTCCTCGGTGGCCAGGATCAGGCCGTCGTCGCCGGCCGCCCGGCCGCGCAGCCCGTCGGGTGCGAAGGCGAGCGTGACCACGTCCTTGCCGGTGCCGCTGGACAGGTGAGAGAAGGTGCGGCCTCCGTCGGTGGAGACGCGGATCATTCCGTCGTCGCCCGATATCCACACCGTGCGCCCGTCCGGTGCCGCCCACACCCCGTAGACGTCCAGCTCGGTGCCGCTGTCGGCCCCGGCCCAGGTGGCTCCGCCGTCCTCGGTGCGCAGCACGGTCCCCCCGCGCCCGACCACCCAGCAACGGTCGGGGGAGACGGCGAGGACGCCCCGCAGATCGTCCCGGGTACCGCCGTCGTGGGCCGTCCAGGTCGCTCCGGCGTCCGTCGTCGCCAGGATCGCGCCCTTTCTGCCCACGATCCAGGCCACCCGTTCGTCAAGGGCGAAGCAACGCGTGAAGTGTGCGTCGGACCCGGTCCGCCGGTGCCGCCAGCTGTTCCCGCCGTCGTGGGAGGCGAGCACGGTGCCGCCGTCCCCGACGGCCCAGCCGGTCCGGCCGGACGGGTCGAACGAGACGCCGTAGAGGTTGCGTTCGGTGCCCGATTCCTGCCGTCGCCAGTGCCCGCCGCCGTCCTCGGTGCGCAGCAGGACCCCGTCGCGGCCCGCGGCCCAGCCCCGTCGTGTGTCGACGAACGACACCGCGCGCAGATCCTTGTCCGTGTCGCCCTGGGGCGACCACCCGGTGCCGCCGTCGCGTGTCGCGAGGATCATGCCGCCGTCCCCGACGGTCCAGCCGTGCGCCTCGTCCACCAGGCAGATGCCCTGGAGGTTCACACTGCGCGGCGCGACGTTCCACGTGGTCATGATGAACTCCTGTAACGGCCGCGGGCGAAGGCCGTAGCCCTTGCGTAGGTGATGCCGGACGAGAACGGGGACGGGGACGGGGGGCGAGGTAAGGGAAGGGAAGAGAAGAGAGGGAGGGAGGAGACGGGCGGCGTCGCGGCACGCGGGGATGACCGGTCAGCCGGTCGTGGGCACCTCGTCGGCGGCGGCCGACCGGGAGCGCAGTCCGCGGGCGACGATGGCGGGCATCGCCGCGCCCAGCACGGCGAACGCCGCGGCCAGGATCACCCATCCCAGCGCCCCGTGATCGAGCACCAGCCAGGTGAAGACCGCAGGGGCGATCATCTTGCCGATGTCGGCGCCCATGGCGTGCGTGGCCTGGTACTGGCCCTGGGCGTGGTCCGGGGCCAGGTCGAAGGCGATGCCCCAACTACCCGCCGCCTGACGCACTTCGCCGAGGGCGTGGGCGACGGCGCCCACCGCCAGGAGCAGGCAGGCCGGTGCGATGGCCACCCCGTCGCTCAGCGCGAACACCAGGCAGGCGGCCGCGACGCAGCCCGCGCCCTGGAAACTTGCCCGCGCGGCGGCCGCCGGGTGATCCGCGCCGCGGGCGGCCCGGGTCTGGACGGCCACCACCAGGACGGTGTTGAGCAGCAGGATGGCCGCGCTCGCCCAACGGGGCGCCCCCGTGTGCTGGATCACCCACAGCGGCAGCACCACGTCGAGCAGGATGGCGTGGGTGGTCAGCAGCCCGTCCAGGGCGGCGAACGCGAGGTACGGGCCGTCCCGCAGCACCGCGAGCGCCGGACCCGCCGACGCCGGAACCGGCGGCACGGACGGTTCCTTGAACGTGAGCAGGCCGGTGAGGAGGAAGGTGACGGCGATGAAGCCCACCGCCCCCTGGAACGCCACACGCGAACCCACCGCGAGCACCAGACCGGCGAGGCACGCCCCGACCGCGACACTCGCGTTGGAGGCCGCGCGCACCTGGGCGAGCACGGTCACCCGGTTCGCCGAGGGAATGAGACCCGCGATCATGGCCTTGCGCGCGGAGCGGCCGGACCGGTAGGCGATGCCCTGGACGGAGACGATGACCATGTACGGCCAGAAGTCGTCGGCGAACAGCAGTGCGCAGGTCAGCACGGACAGCACCAGGAACGACCAGATCTGCACGGTCCGCGGGCCGGCCCGGTCGGCGAGATGCCCGAGCGGGATGCTGCACAACAGGACGATCGCGGCGGCCACGCTCACACTGATGCCCAATTGACCGACCGTCAGGTGCAGGACGGTCACCGCGTAGATCGAGCTGAGCGCCATCCACAGCCCCTGGCCGAGCGTCATCACCATGGTGATGACCGTGAGGAGGCGTGCGGGTCCGGGCGGAGGCAGGAGGGATTTCATTCCGATGACGCTCCTCGCTCTTTCTCTCCCCGCTCTTCTCTCCCGGCGAGGCTAGGTCACCGTCGGAGCCGTCGATGCTTGCGCCCACAAAAGGAATTGAGCGCGAAAATCCCGTTCTGCTCGTTGAGCCGCGTGCGCACAGTACGAGACCTATGAGCAGAAGAGGATTTACTCGTTTAAGGAGAAGTGCGGTCTCAAGGGACCGGCCCGTTCCGTCTGGGGCTAGCGTCGGCCCCGTGCCCGTCCCGGCAATCTCCGCCCCGTCGCGGGCGAACACGGCCGGTCACGACACTGGCTTCCCGTCAACGGAGTTCGGACCGACATGACCACAGCACTCGACCGAAGCCTGGGCGCCGGCCTGCTCCATCACGCGAGCGTCCTTCCCGACCGCGTCGCCCTGACCATCGGGCGTCGCGACTACACGTACGAGGAGACCGCGACCGTCGCACGGCGCTGGGCCGCCGCCCTCGTCGAGGCGGCCGACGGCCGGCCCCGCCGGATCGGGGTGCTCGCCGACCGCAGCGAGGTCTCCTATCTGGGTGTGGCCGCCGCACTGTTCGCGGGCGCCGCCTTCGTCCCGCTCAACCGGAAGTTCCCGGCCGCGCGGACCCGCACCATGCTGGCCCGCGCCGAGGTCGACGCCGTCCTCGCGGACGCGGCCTCGGCCGCCCGGCTCCCCGAACTCCTGGAGGGGCTGGAGCGCCGCCCCGTCGTCCTGCTGCCCGACACGGCGCGGACCGAGGTGCCGGGGCTCGACGGGTACCGGGTGCTGGACGCGGCCGACCTCGCGCGGTTCGCGCCGTCGGCGGAACTGCCCGGCCCCGGCCCCGACGACCTGGCGTACCTCCTGTTCACCTCGGGCAGCACCGGCCGGCCCAAGGGGGTGCCGGTCACCCATGGCAACGTGCGCGCCTTCCTCGACGCCAACCGGGACCGCTACCGCCTCACCCCCGACGACCGCCTCACCCAGACCTTCGACCAGACCTTCGACCTGTCGGTCTTCGATCTGTTCATGGCCTGGGACAACGGTGCCCGGGTGTGTTCCATGGACCCCATCGAGCTGCTCGCGCCCTTCCGGTACCTGGAGCGCAACGGCATCACGGTCTGGTTCTCGGTGCCGTCCGTCGCCGCCGTGCTGCGCCGTCGCGGAGTGCTGCGGCCGGGCACCATGCCGACGCTGCGCTGGAGCCTTTTCTGCGGGGAGGCGCTGCCGCGTGCCATCGCCGAGGACTGGCAGGCGGCGGCGCCGCACTCCACCGTGGAGAACCTGTACGGGCCGACCGAACTCACCATCGCCTGCACCGCCTACCGCTGGGACCCGGCGACCGGCCCGGCCGAATGCGTCCACGACAACGTCCCGATCGGACGGCCCTATCCGGGGCTCGACGCCGTCGTCGTCGACGAACGGCTCGCCGACGTGCCGGACGGCGAAGCGGGCGAGCTGTGCGTGGCCGGGCCGCAGACCACGCCCGGCTACTGGCGGGCCCCCGAGCTGACGGCCCGGCGGTACTTCGAACGCGACGGCCTGCGCTACTACCGTACCGGCGACCTGGTGCGGTACCTGAACGGCCAGTACGTCTGCCTCGGCCGCAACGACCAGCAGGTCAAGATCGGCGGCCACCGCGTCGAACTCGGCGAGATCGAGGGAGCCCTGCGCCGGGCCGGGGCCCCGGAGGCGGTGGCACTCCAGTGGCCCGACGCCCAGACGGTCACCGCCGTGGTGTCCGGCACCGCCGACCCCACCGCCCTGGCCGACGCCTGCGCGGACGGCCTGCCCGCCTACATGGTGCCGAGGACCGTGCGGGTCGTCGACGAGATGCCCGTCAACGCCAACGGCAAGGTGGACCGCCCGGCCCTGATCCGATGGCTGGACGAGACCGCGTCCGGTCCGCGTCCGCACGAGGTCGGGGACGCCGCGTCCGGTCCGCGTCCGCGGGCGGTGCGGGACGCCGTGTCCGAACCGCGTTGACGCCCGACTTATGACGCCGTGCCCGGCAGGCCCGGCACCGTGCGGCCCATGCCGACGCCCGACCCCACGACATCGCGCACGACCAACCTCAGGAGGGGAACCATGAGCAGCGTCGACGCCCTCGTCGCCCGCACCCTGGGCATCACCGAGGACCGGGTCACCGACGCCCTCGAATACCAGTCGATCCGGGAATGGGACTCGCTCGGCCACGTCTCGCTGATGGTGGCCCTCGAAGAGGCCTACGGCGTGACCGTCGACGACGAACTCACGCTCTCCCTGCGCTCGGTGGTGGCGATCCGCGAGTTCGCCGAGGGCAGCGCCCCGGCCCCGGCCCCCGCCGCCGGCCGCCGCGACACCGTGCACCGCGGTCTGGACGGCGTCAGCTTCGACCGGACCACCATCACCCGCATCGACGGTGCCGAGGGAGTCCTGGAGTACCGCGGCTACAGCATCCACGACCTGGCCGAGCGCGCCTCCTTCGAGGAGGTGGCCCACCTGCTCGTCCACGGCGAACTCCCGGACGCCACAGCCCTGTCCGCCTTCGAGAAGGAGCTGCGCGCCGCGCGCTGGCTGCCCGGACCGGTCCTCGACCTGGTCCGCTCGCTGGCGCACGCCCACCCCATGGACGCGCTGCGCACCGCCGTCTCCGCGCTCGGCGCGTTCGGGCCCCGGCGCGACGCCACCGTCGACGAGACGTACGAGCAGGCCCGTGACACCGGCATCGCGCTGATCGCCCGGATCCCGATGCTGGTCGCCGCCCACCACGCCTTCCGCGAAGGCCGCGAACCGTCGCTCCCGGACGAGGAGATGTCCTACGCGGAGGCGTTCCTCACCACCCTGCTCGGCGAGCGGCCCACACCGGCCGCGGTCCGGTTCCTCAACAAGGGGCTCATCGTCCACGCCGACCACAGCTCCAACGCCTCGGCGTTCGCCGCCCGCGTCGCCACCGGCTCCCGGGCCGGGATGACGGCCTCGGTGACCGCGGCCGTCGCCACCTTCGCCGGCTCGGTGCACGGTGGCGCCGCCGAGCGCGTCATGAGGCTGCTCGACGACGTGGGCGAGCCCGGGCGTGCCGGGGAGTACGTTGCCGAACTGCGCGGCCGGGGCGAACCGGTGATGGGCTTCGGCCACCGCGTCTACCGCACCGAGGACCCCCGGGTGCGCCATCTGCGGGCCACCGTCGTCGAGTTGAGCCGGGAGCGCGGCGACCACAGCGGTCTCGACATCCTGGACGCCGTCGCCGAGGCCATGCGCCCCTACGGGCGGCACGGCCTCGCCGCCAACGTCGACCTCTACGCGGGCCTCGCCTACCGGCTGCTGGGCCTCCCCGACGACCTCGCGGTGCCGCTGTTCGTCATCGGCCGCACCGCCGGCTGGGTGGCGCAGGCGCTGGAGCAGCAGGCGGACAACGTCCTGATCCGGCCGCTGCTCGACTACGTCGGCCCGCAGCACCGTGACTTCCCCGCGATACGGGAGGTGGGCGCCCGATGACCGCGCCGATCAGGACCCGGCTCGCCGGGCGGCCGGCCGAGCTGTACGGCCTGCCGGAGTGCGCCGACGCGAACGGCTTCGACCTCGGGGCCGTCCCGTACACCGGCCGCGTGCTGATGGAGTCCCTGCTCAGAGCCGGGGACGACGCGGCCGCCGCCGCACTCGGCAAGCGGCTGGCGGCCGGGGAGGACCCCGGCCTGGAGATGCCGTTCCGGCCGGCCCGCATCCTCGTGCAGGACTACACCGGCATCCCGCTCCTGGTGGACCTGGCGGCGCTGCGCGACCGGGTGGCCGAACCGGGGCGCGTCAACCCCGCGCTGCCCGTCGACGTGGTCGTCGACCACTCCGTCCAGACCGATGTCGCGGGGCGGCCGGACGCGCTCGCCCGCAACGAGGCGCTGGAACTGCGCCGCAACGCGGAGCGGTACACGTTCCTGAAGTGGGCCGAGGGGGCCTTCGACGGGCTGCGGGTCATCCCGCCGGGCAGCGGCATCGTGCACCAGATCAACCTGGAACGGCTCGCGACCGTCGTCGCCCACGGGCCCGGCGACCTGCTCCACCCCGACACCGTCATCGGCACCGACAGCCACACCACCATGGTCAACGGCCTCGGCATCCTCGGCTGGGGCGTCGGCGGCCTGGAGGCGGAGGCCCTCATGCTGGGCCTCGCCCAGCCGATCCGCGTCCCGCCCGTGGCCGGGGTGCGGCTGACCGGTGCGGTGCGGCCGGGCACCTCGTCGACCGATGTGGTGCTCGCGCTCACCGAACGGCTGCGCCGGGAGAACGTACGCGGGCTGATGCTGGAGTTCACCGGCCCGTCCGTCGCCGCCCTGTCGGCCCCCGACCGCTGCACCATCGCCAACATGGCGCCCGAGTACGGCGCGATGTCCGCCTTCTTCCCGGTGGACGACGAGACCCTGGACTACCTGCGGATCACCGGGCGCGACGAGCGGGACACGGCCCTGGTGGCGGAGTACTGCCGCCGCCAGCGCCTGCTGCGCGAGGACGCCGAACCCCGGTTCGGCAGGGTGATCGACGTCGACCTGGGGGAGATCGGGCCGAACCTGGCCGGGCCGAGCCGCCCCGACCAGCGGATCGGCCTCGGCGACCTGCCCGGTTCCTTCGCCGCCCTGCATCCCGCCGCGCCCCGGACCGAGGACGGTGTCACCGACGGCGACCTCGTCATCGCGTCCATCACGTCGTGCACCAGCACCTCCAACCCGAGGTCGATGCTGGCCGCCGGACTGCTCGCCCGGCGGGCCGTGCGGCGCGGTCTGGGCGTGCCCGCCCACGTCAGGACCAGCCTGGCCCCCGGCTCCCGGGCCGTGACCCGCTATCTGCGGGACGCCGGGCTCCTCGACGACCTGGAACGGCTCGGCTTCCACGTCGCCGGGTACGGCTGCATGACCTGCAACGGCGGCAGCGGCCCGCTGAACGAGGGCGTCGGCGAGGCCGTCGACCGTGCCGGGCTCACCGTCGCCGCGGTGCTCAGCGGCAACCGCAACTTCGAGGCCCGGGTGCACGCCCAGGTCCGGGCCGGGTACCTGGCCTCGCCCGCCCTGGTGGTCGCGCTCGCCCTGGTCGGCAACGTCCGCGCCGACCTGGACCGCGAACCCCTGGGCACCGCCGCCGACGGCACCCCCGTGATGCTGCGCGACCTGTGGCCGGACGACACCGAACTGCGCGCCCTGGAAGCCGAGTTCGTGAAACCCGAGGTCTTCGCGGAGGAGCCCGGGGACCCCCGGGAGCGGCGGGGCTGGGCGGCGCTCACCGCCCCGGACGCCGAGGTCTTCGCCTGGGACGAGGACTCCACCTACATCCGCCCCCCGGCCTACGTCGACGCCGGCCCCCGCACCGGCCCCCTCGCCGGCGCCCGCGCGCTGCTCGTGCTCGGCGACGACGTCAGCACCGACCACATCTCCCCGGTCGGCGCGATCCCGGCCGACTCACCGGCCGGACGCCACCTGGGCGGGCTCGGGGTGCGCGACTTCAACTCCTACGGTTCGCGACGCGGCAACCACGAGGTGATGGCCCGCGGCACCTTCAGCAACCCCCGCCTGCGCAACCACCTGGTCGGCGACGGCGACAGCGGCGGCACCACCCTCCATCTGCCCAGCGGCGAGCGGCTGCCCGTGTACGAGGCAGCGCGCCGCTACGCCGCCGAGGACACCCCGCTGATCGTGCTCGCCGGGCACTCCTACGGCATGGGCTCCTCCCGGGACTGGGCGGCCAAGGGGCCGTGGCTGCTGGGCGTACGGGCGGTCCTCGCCCGGAGCTTCGAGCGCATCCACCGCGCCAACCTGTGCGCCATGGGCATCCTGCCGCTGCTGCTGCCGCAGGACCCCGAAAGGCTCGGCCTGTCCGGCCGGGAGACGTTCCACCTGGAACTCGACGGGGCGCGCGAGACCGGCACGGTACGCGCCGAGGCCGACGGGACCACGTTCGTGCTGCGCGCCGACGTCCGGTCGGCGGGGGAGTGGGACGTCCTGCTGGCGGGCGGCACCCTGCCGCATCTGCTGGCCCGGCTGCGGGACGGGGAGGCGCGGTGAACGGGGGCCTCCTCGACGAACTGGGCCTGCGGTCCGCCGCGTCGGCCGACGCCCTCGCCGCCGGGGCCAAGGCCTTCGCCCCGGTGCACCTCGGCACCCACGGCGTGGGCATCGGCACGGTGCTCGACCTGATCCACCGGGACGAGGGACTGCTGCCGCCGCGCACCGGGCACCTCGGCAACTGGGACGACATCGCCCGGGGCCGGTCCGGGCCGATGGACTTCAACACCGCGATCTGCGGCGGCGGCCACGGCTACCCGCTGATCTACGGTTTCACCCGCACCGAGGCCGCAACCGAGGGCGGCGACGAGGCCTACCAGCCGGGCTCGCTGATCGAGAAGGGCACCCGCGAGACCCTGGCCCTGCACACCTGGGACGGGCGCCGCTTCGTCCGGCGCGACCGCTCCCGCCCGCTGTTCTGCCCGCTGACCCGGGCCGAGGTGGACGGCGAACTCGTCCCGCTCGTCGAACTGCACTGGCGGCGCATGCGGGAGATCCCCGGCTTCCGCTTCACCCAGTGGGCGGCCGTCCTCGCCGACAACGGCCCCCTCGTCACCGACATGCTGACCCTGCTGATCGAACAGGCGGACGCCACCGCGAAGCAGGGCACCCGGCTGTCGGAACTGATCAGCCACGCGGCCCGGCCCGCCGGTGAGGTGGACCGCTGCGACCTGAGGCGGGACGGCGAGGGGTACGTCCTCGAAGGGCACCGCTACCCCTCGGCCCGCGCGCTCGCCGAAGCGGCGATGGCGTTGGTGCGCGCCCTCGTCGAACCCGCCGCGTTCTTCGACCGGCTGCCGGAACTGCCACCGGTGCTCCCGGTGATGTCGCTCCAGCTGACCAACGTGCTGTTCGCCCTGCTCGGCACCCACCGCCCGGACCGGCCGGCCGGCGTCCGGGAGAGCCCCTTCATCACCCATGCGCACTGGGGTGCGCGGGCCATGGCGGGCTGCCCGCCGCGCCGCGGCGGCTACCTGACGCGCCGGTCCACCGTCCGCTCGCTGCGGGCCATCACCGCACCGCTGGTACGCCACTTCGACGAGGCGGCCCCGGTGGCCTTCGTGCTGCTGCCGGCCCAGGTCTTCATGCTCTGCCCGCCCAGCACGGAGAGGGCCGACGCCGAACTGCTGGCGGAACTCTTCGCGCGGCTGCGGGCGGCGGGTCCCGGCGACTCCCACGAGCAGGCGCTCGGCTGGTTCGCGACGCACGGCGAGCGGCTGTCGCCCTATCTGCGGGGCCGTTTCGTCAGCGGCAGCGGCGTGCCCGCCGACGGCGAGGAGCGCGGCGACGCGGTGCCCGTCGAGCCGGAGGGCTTCCGCGACCTGACCTTCCGTCAGGCATGCGGGGTGGTCGCGGCGTTCGAGGAGGCAGGCGGATGAGATTCGAACACCGAGCCATGGAGATCGCGCTCAAGGAGCCCTTCGCCAGCAACACGGGCGTCACCACCGAGGTGCGGCAGAGCGTCGTCGAGCTGACCTGGGAAGGCCTGACGGGGCACGGCACCGCCCGCGGCGCCGACCCCGCCGAGATCGACGCCTGCGCCCCGGTGCTCACGGACACGGCCTCGCCCCACGCACTGCGACGGGTACTCGGCCGGCTGACCGACGCCGGGATCGGACCGGCGGCGCGGTCGGCCGTCGACATGGCGCTGCACGATCTGCTCGGCAAGGCATGCGGACAGCCGCTGCACCGGCTGCTGGGTCTGGACGGGCTGCCCGTCGCCCCGACCGCCCTGTCCATCGGGGCCTGCCCCGACGACGAACTCCTGGCCCGCGGACGGGCGCTCGCCGACTGGCCGGTGCTGAAGCTGAAGTTCACTCCGGACGACGACGGCAGCCGCGCCGGGGTGCTGCGCTCGGTGTACGGCGGGCGCATCCGGGTCGACGGCAACGGCTCCTGGGACCCCGAACGGGCGCTGCGGGTCGCCCGCACCCTGCACCGGCACGGCGTCGAACTGCTCGAACAGCCGGTGCCGCCCGGCGACCCGGAGGCGCTGCGGTACGTCCACGAGAACGCGCCCCTGCCGGTCTACGCCGACGAGGACTGCGCCGGACCCGAGGACGTGGCACGGCTGGCCGGCCGGGTCGGCGGCGTCAACGTCAAGCTGGTCACGTGCGGCGGGCTCCTCGCGGCCCGCGAGACCGTCGTACTCGCCCGGCACGCCGGGCTGCGGGTCATGCTCGGCTGCAAGCTGGAGAGCTCTCTCGGGGTCACCGCCATGGCCCAGCTGGCGCCGCTCGCCGACGAACTCGACCTGGACGGCCACCTCGGCCTCGTCGGCGACCCGTATACCGGCGCCGCGGTCGACCGTGGTGTGATCGGTCTGCCGACGGCCCCCGGCCTCGGCGCCACCACCACCGGCACGAAAAACGGAGAGAACTGACATGCGACTGCGCTGTGCCGTGCTCGACGACTTCCAGGACGCCGCGCTGCGATCCGCCGACTGGACGCCGCTCCAGGACCGGGTCGAGGTCGTCACCTTCCGTGAACACCTCGTCGACGAGGGCGAACTCGCCTTGTCCCTCGCCGACTTCGACATCGTCGTCACCCTGCGCGAACGGGTGCCGTTCCCGGCCTCGCTGCTGGACCGCCTGCCGCGGCTGAAGCTGCTCGTCGCCTCCGGCATGCGCAACTCGGTGATCGACTTCGCCGCCGCGGAACGCAACGGCGTGACGGTCTGCGGCACGGCGAGCTCCTCCACCCCGCCGCTGGAGCTGACCTGGGCGCTCCTGCTCGGACTCGCCCGCGGCCTGGTGACCGAGAACAACGCGCTGCGCGAGGGCGGCCCCTGGCAGTCCACCGTCGGCGCCGACCTGCACGGCCGCCGCCTCGGGCTGCTCGGCCTCGGCAAGATCGGAAGCCGGGTCGCACAGGTGGGACTCGCTTTCGGGATGGAGGTCGTCGCCTGGAGCCAGAACCTCACCAAGGAACGCGCCGACGAATTCGGCGTCGAACTCGCCGCGAACAAGGAGGCGCTGCTGGAGAGCAGCGACTTCGTCTCCATCCACCTCGCGCTCGGCGACCGCACCCGCGGCCTGCTCGGCGCGGACGAGATCGCCCTGCTCAAGCCCACCGCCTACCTGATCAACACGTCGCGGGCCGCCATCGTCGACCAGGACGCGCTGCTCGCCGCCCTGCACGAAGGCCGCATCGCCGGCGCCGGAGTGGACGTCTTCGACGTCGAACCGCTCCCCGCCGACCACCCGATGCGCACCGCCCCCCGCCTGCTCGCCACCCCGCACCTCGGCTACGTCTCGCAGCACAACTACGCGACGTACTACGGCCACGCCGTGGAGGACATCCAGGCGTTCCTGGCGGGCGAACCGGTACGCCGCCTCGGCTGACCGGATGCCGCGGCCGGCCGACGGCCGGCCGCGGCGGTCCCTCGAAGTCCGTTCCCCCGCCCCTTGGAGATCCACGTGAGCTCGCAACGCCGCACGATGAAGCTCGGCGCCTTCCTGCCCGCGCCGGGCCACCACGTAGCCGCCTGGCGGCACCCCAACGCCCGGCCCGACGGCGGACTCGACTTCGACTACTACCGCTCGCTCGTGCGGACCGCCGAACGCGGTCTGTTCGACATGGTGTTCCTCTCCGACGGAGCCGGGGTGCGCACCAAGTACCGGGACGCCGACGAACTCAGCCGCCAGGGCCGCATGGTCCACTTCGAGCCGCTGACGCTGTTGTCGGCGCTGGCGGTGCACACGACGCACATCGGGCTGGCGTCGACGGCGTCGACGTCGTACAACGAGCCGTTCAACCTGGCGCGGAAGTTCGCGTCGCTGGATCACCTGAGCGCGGGGCGTGCGGGGTGGAACGTCGTCACCTCGGCCACCGACGCGGAGGCGCGGAACTTCAATCTGGACCGGCAGGCGGATCACGCGTCGCGGTATCGCCGGGCGCGGGAGTTCATGGAGGTGGTGACGGGGCTGTGGGACAGCTGGGAGGACGACGCGTTCCTGTACGACAAGGAATCGGGGCGGTTCTTCGATCCGGAGAAGCTGCACATCCTGGGGCACGAGGGTGAGCACTTCCGGGTGCGCGGTCCGCTGAACGTGGCCCGTCCGCCGCAGGGCTACCCGGTGATCGTGCAGGCCGGATCGTCGCCCGACGGGCAGGACTTCGCCGCCCGCTGGGCCGAGGTCGTCTTCACCGTCCAGCAGACCCTGGACGGCGCGCAGAACTACTACCGCGGGTTGAAGAAGCAGGTCGCCGACCACGGCCGCGACCCCGACCAGGTGAAGATCCTGCCCGGCGCGTTCATCGTCGTGGGCCGGACCCGGGCGGAGGCCGAGGACAAGTACGCCACCCTCCAGGACCTCGTCGACCCGGTCGTCGGCCTCGGCATGCTGTCGTACCAGCTCGGCATGGTCGACATCTCCGGATACCCGCTCGACGGGCCGCTGCCCGAACTCCCGCCCACCGAGGGCTCCACCAGCAAGCAGCAGCTCCTCTACGAGAAGGCCCGCCGCGAGGGCCTGACCATTCGCGAGCTGTACCTGTCCGTGGCGGCCGGGCGCGGCCACCGCTTCCTGCTCGGCACGCCGGAGACCATAGCCGACGAGCTGGAGGACTGGTTCGTGAACGAGGCAGCCGACGGCTTCAACATCATGCCCGACTACCTTCCCGACGGCCTCGACGCCGTCGTCGATCTCCTGGTGCCCGAACTCCAGCGGCGCGGGCTGATGCGCACCGCGTACGAGGGCACCACCCTCCGCGAGAACCTCGGCCTGCACCGGCCGGCGTTCCGCTCCGCCGGGAGGGCCGCCACATGACCGTCGAGGCGACGGCCCTGCGCGCGGTGCTGCGCCCCCACCCCTCCGGGATCGCGGTCCTCACCGCCCAGGGCCCGGCCGGGCCCGCCGGCGCGACCATCACGTCGTTCACCTCGCTCAGCGCCCACCCGGCCCTGGTCTCCTTCGCGCTCGCCGACTCCTCCAGCACCTGGGCCCAGGTCCAGGACGCGGAGTGGTTCGGCATCCAGCTGCTGGGGGCGCACCAGGCGGAACTCGCCCAGCGGTTCGCGACGCCCGGTGCCGACCGGTTCGCCCCGCCCACCGGCTGGCACCGGGGCGCGCACGGGGTGCCGCTGCTCGACGACTGCCTGGGCTGGCTGGTGTGCGCCCGGCAGCACCGGTCGAGGACCGGCGACCACCACCTGGTGGTGGCCTCCGTCGAGGACGTGCGCGAGGGGGAGCCCGGGGAAAGCCTCGTGCACCTCCACGGACGGCTGTGGCCCGTGACCTCCTCCACCGTGTCAAGGATCTGAACCCATGCCGAAAGTCCTGCTGTTCTCCCGTCAGCCGCTCCTCCAGCGCCCCCTGCACGAGTGGCTCGACGACACCGCCGACCGGGTCGTCCTGATCACCACGCCGAAGGCCGTCCGCGGGGCCGAGGACATCCTCGCCGAGCACTTCCCGATGCACCGCCTGGTGCCCGACTACCACTCCTGGGCCACCGAGGCGATCGCGGAGGAGACGGCGCGCGCCCACGGCGTGGACCTGGTCGCCAGCAGCAGCGAGAACGACGTCCTGCGGGCCGCCCGGCTGCGCGCCCGGCTCGGGCTGTCCGGCCAGCACCCCGCCTCCGCCACCGCCTACCGCGACAAGGTCGTCATGAAGCGGATCGCCCGCGAGGCAGGGATCCGGGTCCCGGAGTTCACCGCGGTCGACTCCCCGGCGGACCTGCTCGACTTCCTCGACGCGGTGGGCTTCCCGGCCGTCGTCAAACCCCGTTTCGGAGCGGGCTCGGAGGGCGTCTCGGTGCTGCGCGGCCCGCGGGACGTCACCGACTTCCTGGACCGGCAGAACGCCTCCGACGTGCCCTACCTGCCCGGGCAGTGGATGGTGGAGAGCTTCGTCCACGGCGACTTCTTCCACGTGGACGGCATCATGCGGGACGGCAGGGCCGTGCACTGCTGGCCGTCCCGGTACGGCACGGAGGGGCTCGCCGGGCGGCTGCAGGACCACTCGCACCTGAGCGGCATCATGCTCGCCCCCGACGACCCGCGTTTCGGGACGCTGACCCGGCTGACGCACGAGGTGCTCGCCGCCCTGCCGGGCTCCTCGGTCCCGCTCGCCTTCCACCTGGAGGCGTGGACCGGGGCCGACGGCGAGCCGGTGCTGTGCGAGATCGCCAGCCGGGCGGGCGGCGCGCTGATCGCGGAGGCGTACGAGCGGGCCTTCGGCGTGCACCTGGCCAGGGAGGGGCTGCGGGCCCAGTGCGGCAGCCCGCTCGCCCTGACCGAGCAGCCGCCGCCGCCCGAGGGCGTCTGCGGCTGGATCATCCTGCCCCCGGGCCGCGGCGTCTTCGTGCCGCCCACGAAGCCGTGCCCGGTGACCGTGGCGGACTTCACCGTGCGGCTGGCCCCGGGGGCCGTGGGGCGCGGCGTGGAGCACCTCACGCAGTCCGCCGCCGACGCCCTGGTCACCGCGGACACCGCGGCACGGGTGCACGCGTACCAGGAGGAGATCGCCCAGTGGTGGTCCGCCGCCGCCGACTGGGTTCCCACCGACGCGGAACCGCCCCGATGACCCACCGGAACGCACCGAGCAGAACCGAAAAGAGCTGTCATGCCTGAGCACGTACTCGTCGTCGGGACCGGCCGCGACTTCCCCGCCCGGCTGCGCGCCGCCCGACCCGGCACCGAGACCTCGGTGATCGTCCACCTGGACTACCTGTACAAGGTCCGGGAACCGGCGGGCAACGCCCGGGTGATCGGGGTGCGCGGCGACGCCCCCGACGAGGAGTGGATCGCGCTGGCCGCCGCCGCGCACGCCCGGCACCCCTTCACCCGGATCGCGACCTTCGGCGAACGGGACCAGGACCGCTACGCCGCGATCGGCGAGGCCCTCGGGCTTGCCTGCCACAGTGTGAGGACGGTGTCCCTGGTCCACGACAAGCAGGCCATGCGCGACCGGCTCGCCGAAGCCGGCCTCGACACCACCGCGCACGCCCGGGTCGCCGATGCCGACGCCCTGCGGGCGTTCGTCCGCGAGCACGGGACCTGCGTGGTCAAACCGGTCTCGGGGGCGGGCAGTGCCGGGGTGGCCCGGGTGACCGCCGACAGCGACCTCGCCGGCGTCTTCGACCGGGCCGGCGGCAGCTACCTCGGGCTGGTCAACCCGGGTGTGCTGGTGGAGGAGTTCATCGAGGGCCCCCAGTTCAGTGTCGAGGCGGTCTCCGAGCGGGGCGAGCACCAGGTGGTCGCGATCACCGCCAAGTACTCCGACCCGGCGACCTTCGTCGAGCTCGGCCACGTCTCGCCCGCCGAACTGCCCGGGGAACGGCGGCAGGAGATCCACACCTGCGTCGCCGGTGTCCTGGACGCGCTCGGCGTGACCTTCGGCGTCACCCACACCGAGGTGGTGCTGGGCCCGGCGGGGCCGCGGGTGATCGAGACGCACGTGCGGATGGGCGGTGACGAGATCCCGGCCCTCACGCTGGACGCCACCGGGGTGGACCTCGACGCGTGCGCGCTGCGGCAGACGCTGGGGGAGCGGGTGCTGCCGGACGTGCGGGCCGCGCTCGCGGCACCCCGGGAGCCGCGCGCCTCGGCGATCTGGTTCGCGGTGCTCGGCGCCCGCGGGCTGCTGGGGGAGGTCACCGGGCTGGCGGAGGCGCGCGCCGTGCCGGGAGTGACCGAGGCCCGGGTGAGCGCCCGTGCGGGCGCCGAGGTCGGTGGGCTCACCTCCTCGGACTCACGGGTGGCGTACGCGCGTGCCCTCGGCGGATGTGCCGAGGAGGCGGTCGCCGCGGCCCGCGAGGCCGTCGCGCACCTGGAGTTCCAGCTCCGGGTGCGCGACGTGGGCGGATCGGCGGTGTGACCACCGGACCACCCGCCCCGGGTGTCGCCCGCCACGTCGGATGGCGGGCGGCACCGTCAGGACGCGGAGTAGTGGTGCTCGGGCCGTCCGCTGTCGCCGTACTTCAGGGTGAGGTGCAACCGCCCCTGTTCCTCCAGGTACTTGAGGTACCGCTGGGCCGTGGACCGGCTGACCCCTGCCTGCGTGGACACCTCGTGTGCGGACACCGGCCCGCCGGCCCGCGACACGATCTGCCGGATCAGCCGGGCCGTCCGCTCCGTGTACCCCTTGGGCATCGGACCGGCGGTGGCCGAGGCGCGCAGGGTGCCCATGACCCGGTCGATCCTGTCCTGGTCCAGCGCGGCGTCCCCGAGGGTCCCGTGCAGTTGCGCGTACGCCTCCAGTTTTCCGCGCAGCCCGTCGAACGTGAACGGTTTGACCACGTACTGGAGCACCCCGGCCCGCAGCGCCTCCTGCACGGAGGCGGGCCGGTTGTCCGCCGTCACCATGATCACGTCGACGTCCGGGCCCTCCCGGCGCAGCCGTCGGGTGAGCGACAGTCCGCTCTCGTCCGGCAGGTAGTGATCGAGGAGCAGCAGGTCGACGCCTCCGCACTGCACGGCGGCGAAGGCCGAGGCGGCGTCATGGGCCCGCCCCGCCACCCGGAAACCGGGGACGCGGGAGACGTAGTGCGCGTTGATCTCGGCGACGTGGAAGTCGTCGTCGACCACGAGAACGTCGATCACGGCGCCCCCCGATCGCCGACGGGCACCGCCGGGGGCATCCGGACGGTGAACACCGCCCCGCCGCCCTCGCGCCCGTCCACCATGACGGTGCCGCCGCGGTCCGACACCAGACCGGCGACGAGGGCCAGCCCCAGCCCGCGGGGCCGGCCGTCCCGGTGCTGCTTGGTGGAGGCGCCGTCGGTGAAGATCCAGCGCCGCAGCTCCGGGGGCACCCCGGGCCCGTTGTCCGAGACGCGCAGCTCGGTGAGGCCGGCCCGCTCGCGCAGGTCCACCTCGATCCGGGGCCCGTCCGGAGACGCCGGCCGGTGTGCCAGGAGCGCGTCCACGGCGTTGTCGACAAGGTTCCCCGCGATGCTGACCAGTTCGATCGACCGGTCCCGGTACCGGTGCGAGGACGAATCCTCGCTCACCGACAAGCGGATCCCGCATCGCGCGGCAGCCACGGTCTTGCCGACCAACAGGGTTCGTACGGGCGATTCGGATATGCGCTCCGTCGTGGTCGTTCTGCCCTGTCCGGCCATTTCCAGCAGGCCGACGAGCAAGTGCAGCGCGTTGCGCTGTTCGTGTGTGCGTATGTTTTCCCGTCTTCGTGCCGGCGTGCAGAACGCAGGCGCGCGTCCGGACATGAAACCCCCGCTCCGGTCAATCCGATGCGCGGATATCGGCCAGTGCGGCCGAAACCCACGCAACACTCATCAGGCAGGCGTGGCACGGTGGTTGACCGTGTGACCTCGCCGGGGAGTGGCCGCTCGGTGCCGCCCGAAATTCATTGATTCCGATGGGCGGCGCGGCGGCAATCACGCTCGGGTAAAGAGATTCTTTGCGCGGACTTTGCCTGGGGGAGCTTTCGGGGGAATCACGGTCATACTCCGTGACCGTCGCGTCACAGATGCGATATCGGCGGGCCGCCGGCGCCGGTGCCGCTCCCGGCACCGGCGAGCTGTCCCTTACACGGCGCCGTCGACCAGGGCGAGGACGTCCGTCGCCGCGGTTCCCCCCGGCGCGAGACCCCGGGCCGCCGCCGCCTCGGACAGCCGCAGCAACGTCTCGTTGACCGGCACGGGCACCCCGTGCACCCGGCCCAGCAGCACGAACTCCCCGTTGAGGTAGGCGGCTTCGATGGAACCCGCGTCGCGTGCCAGGCTCTGCCAGGCCGAACCCAGCGCGCGTTCGCCGTCCTGCGACGGCCGTGCCTCCACGGCGCCCTCCCGCAGCGCCGCCAGCTCGGCCGCGCCGACGTGGTCGATCCGGGCCGCCTCCAGCACCGCCGCCCCCTCGGCCCGCGCCCGCGCGGCCAGCTCCGCGGCGGGGGTCCCGGCCGCAACCGGACCGCACAGCGCCTCGACGGTCTGGTTGAGGTTCCCCAGCAGTTTGGCGTACTTGAAACGCATCACGTCCGCCACGACCGGTGCGCGGAACGCCGAATCCTCCAGATCGGCCGCGATGCGGTGGGCGGTGTCGTCGGTGCCGGACGGGTAGCGGCCGAGGACCAGCACCCCGGTGTACGGGCCGCAGGCCGCCGTGACCGCGCCGGGACGCAGGAAGGAGGCGGGCAGGACCACGCACATGCCGTACACCCGGCGGAACAGCCGCAGGGCCAGTCGTTCGTTCTCCACCCCGTTCTGCGCGCAGACCAGGGGCAACGACTCGCCGGCCGTGCCGCCGCCCTCGACCGGACGCCCCGCCCACGGGGCCAGCGCCGCCGCCGTGTGCTGTGTCTTGACGGCCACCACCAGGACGTCGTCCGGGCGCAGTTCGACCTCCTCGGGCCCCTCGGCCACCGGGAGCCGCAGGGTCCGGGTGCCCTCGTGCGTGGTGAACCGCAGGCCGTCCTCGCGCAGGGCCCTGCCGTGGGCGCCGCGTGCCACCAGCACGACGTCACGGCCGCCCTCGTGGAGCCGCCCGCCGATCGCACCGCCGACCGCGCCGGCCCCTACGACGATGTAGCGCATCACTGTTCCTCGTTCTTTCCCGGCGGTCCGCCGATGCCTCGAAGACCGGCCCCGGGGCCGGTTCCGGGATCACCCGACCACCGGACCGAGGCCGCGTACCACTCGGCGAGTTCGCCCACGCGCCGCCCGGCCTCGTCGGCGTCCTCGCCCGTCACGACGTAACCGGCCAGGTACACCCCGGACTTCTCGCCGCCCTCGTACTGTCCGCCCACCGTGCCACGCACCCGTTGCTCGACGACGAACGGGGGCGCGCCGGAAGGAAGTTCCTCAAGTGTGCCGGACTCCGGGTAGAAGACCGCCCAGGCCGCCGAACGTCCCGGGGCCGCCCCGGTCACCTCCCGCACCGGGTGCGCGGAGCCCCGCACCTGGGCCAGGAACCACTCCCGGTCGAGATCGAACCCGGTGGCGGCGCGCACCGCCGCGGTGGTCAGGGCGCCGCCCGTGCGGCTGGCGACCTCGCACAGCACGAGTTCGTCCTCCGGCGTGCGGAACACCTCCAGGTGGAAGGCGGTGCACCGCGGTGTCGGCAGCACGCCCAGGACGTGCCGGGCGTAGGCGGCGAGCCGGTCCACCAGGGGGTCGTCCCGGGTCAGCTGCACCGCGCCCAGGTGCGCGCCCTCCCGGTAGGACAGGCAGTCGTTGAGATAGCGGGAGACGAAGACGGCGCGCGGCTCGCCCGCCACGACGAGCCCGTCCACGACGTACATGGCGCCCTCGACGAACCGTTCCACCTGCGGGTGCTCGGGCAGTCCGGCGGCCAGCAGCGCGGCCAGGTCCGCGTCGTCGCGCAGCACCCGCGTCCCGGTGGACCCGGAGCCGAACGCCGGTTTCACCACCACCGGGTAGGGGTGCTCGCGCACGAACGCCAGCAGATCGAGCGGGATCCGCACGGGCGCGAACTCCGGTACCGCCACGCCCCGTTCGCGCAGCAGCGACTTCATCAGCACCTTGTCCCGGAAGGCGAGCGCGCTGGCGAAGTCCTGCCCCGGCACGCCCAGCACCTCGCGCAGCCGGGCCGCGCGCAGCACGTCCGCCTCCGCACGGGCCACCACCGTCGTCGGCGCCCCGGCGAGCGCTGCCCGTTCGACCTCGCCGTCGGTGCCGTACCCGGTGAACGGGCGGGCGCCGGGCACATGGCGGTACTGCGGGTACCGGTGGGCGGACACGAGCAGGGACGGCCGGACCCCGGCCTCGGCGGACCAGAGGTCGTACGGGGTGTCGGCGTAGTCGCTGTCGACGAGGACCAGGACGTCGTCGCCGTCCGCCGGGGCTCTCGTGGCCGCCGTGCCCGCAATGTGGCCGGGGTGTGCGGGAGTCGCCTTGTCCATGGGTCTGCCTCCGGTTTCGCGGGCCGCGTGCAGAGTAGATCGACCGGGCCGATTCCCGGGGGTTTTGGGAAAGACTTCGGCGCAATGGGTACAACGGGATTTTCGATGGGAAACCTCGTTGTGCCCATAAGCGTGGCCCCGCACGTTCCCTTGACTACCGTCCCCTCCGGATCGCGTACGCAAGGGGGAATCGCAATGACGCGGACACCGCACCGGACACTCCGTCTTGGAGCGTTTCTGGTCGCGCCGGGCTACCACGTGGCCTCGTGGCGCCATCCGCACGCCCACGCCGACGGCGGACTTGACTTCGGGCACTACCGGGACCTCGTGCGGACCGCCGAGCGCGGCCTGTTCGACATGGTGTTCCTCTCCGACGGGGTCGGCATCCGCATCCCGTTCCGGGACACCGACGAGCTGAGCCGCCAGGGCCGCCTCGTGCAGTTCGAGCCGTTGACGCTGTTGTCGGCGCTGGCGGTGCACACGACGCACATCGGGCTGGCGGCGACGGCGTCGACGTCGTACAACGAGCCGTTCAACCTGGCGCGGAAGTTCGCGTCGCTGGATCACCTGAGCGCGGGGCGTGCGGGGTGGAACGTCGTCACCTCCGTCACCGACGCGGAGGCGCGGAACTTCAATCTGGACCGGCAGGCGGATCACGCGTCGCGGTATCGCCGGGCGCGGGAGTTCATGGAGGTGGTGACGGGGCTGTGGGACAGCTGGGAGGACGACGCCTTCCTCTACGACAAGGAGTCGGGGCGGTTCTTCGATCCGGAGAAGCTGCACATCCTGGGGCACGAGGGTGAGCACTTCCGGGTGCGCGGTCCGCTGAACGTGGCCCGTCCGCCGCAGGGCTACCCGGTGATCGTGCAGGCCGGCGCCTCACCCGACGGGCAGGACTTCGCCGCCCGCTGGGCCGAGGTCGTCTTCACCGCCGCACAGGACATCGGCCAGGCGCGGACGTTCTACCGGGGCATCAAGGAACAGGTCGCCGAGCACGGCCGCGACCCCGACCTGGTCAAGGTGCTGCCCGGGATCTTCCCCGTGGTCGGCCGGACCCGGGCGGAGGCCGAGGACAAGTACGCCGTCCTCCAGGAACTCGTCGACCCGGTCGTCGGCCTCGGGCTGCTGAAACTCCTCCTCGGCGACGCCGACATCTCCGGCCACCCGGTGGACGGGCCGCTGCCCGAACTGCCCCGCACCGAGGGCTCGGTCAGCCGGCAGCAGCTCGTGTACGAGAAGGCCCGCCGCGAGGGCCTGACCATCCGCGAGCTGTACCGGTCGGTGTCCGGCGGACGCGGCCACCGCATCGTCATCGGCACGCCCGAGACCCTCGCCGACGAGCTGGAGGAGTGGTTCACCACCGGCGCCGCCGACGGCTTCAACATCATGCCCGCGGTCCTGCCCGACGGCCTCGACGACTTCGTCGGCCTGGTGGTGCCCGAACTCCAGCGGCGCGGGCTGTTCCGCACCGCGTACGAGGGCACCACCCTCCGCGAGAACCTCGGCCTGCCCCGCCCGCCCCGGGGCGCGGCGGCCCGCCCGGAGAACGCACCGCCCGGGGACAGCGCGACCGCCGTCACACCGGCCACCGCCGACCAGGAGACATCGACATGCCGTCCCTCAGCCGTCCGCTGACCGAGATACCCCCCTCACCGCTGGTCGCGGTCGAGCGGCTGCTCAGGGCCCACGGGCACGGGGCGCCGATCGGTCTGCACCAGGGGAAGACCGTGTTCCCGCCGTGCGCGGAGCCCCGGACCTGGCAACGCGCCGAGTTCGGCATCGCACCGCACGAGCACGCGCCGCCCGTAGGCGTCCCCGCGCTCCGCGAGCGCCTCGCCGACACGGCGGGGGAGCGCCGCGGCACCCCCGTCGACCCGGACCGGATCCTGGTCACCGCCGGGGCCACCCACGCCATCGCCGTCGTGCTGCACGCGATCCTGCGGCCCGGGGACGACGTGCTGATCCTCTCCCCGCAGTGGCTCTTCGCCACCGGCCTGGTCCACGCGGCGGGCGGGGTGCCCCGCGAGGTCCCGGTGTTCCTGGAACTCTCCGACCCGGACACGGCCCCCGGCTTCGACCTCGTCGCCGCCGTCGAGGCCGCCGTCGGCCCCCGCACCCGCGCCATCTACTTCAACAACCCCAACAACCCCACCGGTTACCGACTCGACGCGAACGAGCTGGCCCGTCTCACCGACCTCGCCGAGCGGCACGACCTGTGGCTGATCGCCGACAACGCCTACGAGAACTACGACTTCTCGCCCGACGGCTTCCTCGAACCGGCCACCGTCGGCGGCGCCGACGCGCGCACCTTCTCCGTGCACTCGTGCAGCAAGACGTACGCGATGCCCGGCGCCCGCGTCGGCCATCTCGTCTCCCCGCCCGGCTGCACCGAGATCCTCACCAAGTGGTCGCTGCACACCCTGTACTCCGTCTCCACGGCCGCCCAGTTCGCCGCGTACGAGGCCCTGGCCACCCCGGCGGCCGAGCTCGCCGACCGCCGCCGGCTCGCCGCGGAGGCGGGCCGCCTCGCCACCGGCGCCCTGGAGATCCCGCACACCCCCGTCACCGGCGGCCTCTACACCTTCCTCGACCTGCGGGCGCACGGCGACGGCGAGGCATTCGTCCGCCGCTGCGCCGAGGAGGGCGTCGGACTCGCCCCCGGCAGGGTCTTCGGCGCGCACTGCGACACCTGGGCCCGCCTGTGCTTCACCGCCGCGCCGCCGCAGACGGTGTGCGACGCGGTCCACCGCATCAACAAGGTCTACGGGGAGGGCGCCGCATGAGTGCCGAACTTACGAGCCGGGGAGCAAGAGAGGGCGGGCTCGCGACGCCCTGCGACTCCGCCACCCGGGTTGTCGTCGGTCGCGATGACTCCGCCCTCGCTCCCTCCTCCGCCTCGGATCCGAAGCCGCAGGACGCCGCCCGCCGCTCCACCCCCATGGTCCCCCGGCTCGCCACCGCGCCGCCGCCGGCCGGCGCCCTCGCGCCGTACCTGCGGCGCCACGAGTCACCGGCCCAGCTCGGCCTGAAGATCAACGCCTACCGCGGCTACGAGATCGAGGGGCTCGCCGAGGCGTTGCGCGCCCCCGACCTGGTCGACAGCCCCGTCGAATGCGTGATGGTCGGCGACTCCTACTTCATGACCCACCTCGGCCGCCCCAGCACCGTCCTGTCCGGCCCCGCCGAACGCGACTGGGCACTGTCCACCCTGGTCGGCCTCGTCGACGAGGTCCGCCGCGCGACCGACCGGGAGTTCGCCGCGCCCCGGGTCCCGTTCCTGCTCGCCGACCTGCCCGACGGTGCCACCGCCGCGCCCGCCACCGCCCGGGAGGCCACCGCCCGGTTCGCCGGGGCCGGTGCCGACGCGGTCAAGATCGAGGTGGCCGGCGAGGACGAACTGCGCTGTGTGGAGGCGGTCGCCGCCACCGGCCTGCCCACCCTCGCCCACATCGGCTACACGCCCCAGCTCACCGGCCTGGGCCGGCACGGGGACGCCGAGGACGACGCGCTGGAGCTGTTCGCCCGCGCCCGCCGCGCCCGCGACGCGGGGGCCTGCGGCCTGATCGTGGAGATGGTGAGCGAACCGGTCAACCAGGCACTGAGCCGTCCCCATCCGGCCGGCCTGCCCGTCTACTCGGTGTTCAGCGGCCGGGCCCGCCTCGGCGGACAGAGCCTCAACCTGTGGGACGCCGTGGTGCGCCCCGCCAAACCGGGCCGCTACTTCCCGCCGACCCCCACCATCGACGCCGCCGACGTGCCCGAGGCGTACACCCCCGCCCTCATCGCGGACCGGATGCGCGAACTGATCCGGCTCACCCTCGCGGGATGGTTCCCGCTCTCCCCGCGCACCGCGCTCGACGCCCGCCAGGCCGCGCGCATCACCGACACCGATCCCTGGAGCGTGTCTTGACCGTCACCGAACCGACGTCCGGCACCGCCGTCTTCGACGCGCTCGAATCGGCGGTGCGGACCTACTGCCGTCGTTTCCCCGCCGTCTTCACCCGCGCCTCGGGCCACCGCATGTGGGACGAACAGGGCCGCGCGTACACCGACTTCCTCTCCGGCGCGGGCGCGCTGAACTACGGCCACAACCCGCCCGAGGCGAAGGCCGCGCTCGTCGACTACATCCTCGCCGACGGTCCCGCACACGGCCTGGACCTGCACACCTCGGCCAAGGCCCGCTTCCTGCGCCGCTTCCACGAGGTGGTCCTCGCCCCCCGCGGGCTCGACCACCGTGTCCAGTTCACCGGCCCGACCGGCACCAACGCCGTCGAGGCCGCCTTCAAGACCGCCCGCCGGGTCACCGGCCGCACCGACATCGTCGCCTTCACCGGTGGCTTCCACGGCCTGTCGCTCGGCGCCCTCGCCGCCTCCGCCACCGCCTTCAAACGGGGCGCCGCCGGGGTCCCGCTCGGCCACGTCACCCGCATGCCGTACGACG
This sequence comes from Streptomyces sp. NPDC014734, assembly GCF_043083325.1. Classification (NCBI taxonomy): domain Bacteria; kingdom Bacillati; phylum Actinomycetota; class Actinomycetes; order Kitasatosporales; family Streptomycetaceae; genus Streptomyces; species Streptomyces sp. NPDC014734. The sequence goes on from NZ_JBIBYN010000004.1 coordinate 33,049, forward strand.
GCTATTTCGGGCCGGACACCGATACCGTCGACCACCTCGTCCGGCTCCTCGACGACCCGGGCAGCGGCATCGACAGGCCCGCCGCCTTCGTCGTCGAGGCGGTGCAGGGCGAGGGCGGCCTCGCCGCGGCGAGCCCCGACTGGCTGAGGCGCCTCGCCGCGGCGGCCCGCGAACGCGACATCCTGCTGATCGTCGACGACATCCAGACCGGCTGCGGCCGAACCGGCACCTTCTTCGGCTTCGAGGAAGCGGGCATCGTGCCCGACCTGATCTGCCTGTCGAAGTCCATCAGCGGCTACGGCCTGCCCATGGCGCTCACCCTGGTCCGCCCCGAACACGACCTGCTCGGACCCGGCGAGCACAGCGGCACCTTCCGCGGCAACAACCTCGCCTTCGTCACCGCCACCGCCTGCCTGGAGAACTGGGACGACCCCGCCTTCACCGACCGCGTCGCACGCACCGCCGCGCTGCTGGACGAACTCCTCGGCGAACTCGCCCGGACCTTCGGCGACCTGGGCTGTGCCGTGCGCGGCCGCGGACTGATCCGCGGACTCGCCTTCACCGACGACGGCCTCGCCGACCGCGTCTCCCGGGCCGCCTTCGACAGGGGACTCCTCGTCGAGACCTCCGGCGCGCGCGGCCAGGTCCTGAAGATCATGCCGCCCCTCGTCATCGACGAGGACGGCCTGCGGGGCGGCATCACCGTCCTCGCCGACGCGATCGGCTCGGCAGCAACGGAAGGGGAGCGGCAGTGACCGTCCTGAACGAGAACGCCCACGGACCCGACGGCGCCGACGGGGAGCCCGGGCACATCGACGAGACGGTGCTGCGCCGCATCGCCGACTCCTGGCCGCGCCGCGCGACCATCCGCACCGATCTCGACCGCATCGCCGAACCCGAGGAGTACGACGAGTCGCTCCCCGACTACCCGGTCCGGCTGCTGCCGTTCGCCGACCACCCGCTCTTCCTGGCCGCCACCCCCGAGCAGCGCCAGAAGGTCCTGACGACGGCCTGGCTGGTCTACAACGAGCGTGTCATCGCCGCCGAGGAGCACGTCGCCAACCCCACCTTCGCGATGATCATGCACGGTGTCTTCCCGGGCGCCGAGGGCGTCCAGCTCAAGCGGGCCGTGCAGCAGACCCACGTCGACGAGGTCTGGCACACGTACATGCACATGGTCGCCATGCAACGCACCCGGGAGGTACGGGCGGTCGCCGACGAGCCGCGCCACCCGCACACCGTCACCTACCGCAGGCTCCTCGAAGCCGACGCCCGGGTGAGCGAGCGGTGGGAGCGGGACCTGCTCAAACTCGTCTGGACGACCGTCTCCGAGATCAGCGTCAACGCCTATCTGGAACTGCTCTCCCGCGACGAGACCGTCCAGCCGCTGCACTCCCTCGTCCCCCGGCTGCACGCCCGCGACGAGTCGGCCCACTCCTCCGTCATGGTCGAGGTCGCCAAGGCGCTGTACACGCACCTCAACGAGGAGCAGCGCCGGGCGTTCACGGACTACCTGCCCCAGGCGCTGCACGCCTTCGTCGCACAGGACTTCGAGGTGTGGCCCGGCGTCCTCGCCCACGCGGGCATCGGGCGCGCGGACGAGATCGTCGCCGACTGCCGCGCCCGGGCCGGCGACGACCTGCTGGTGCGGGACTTCTCCGGCATCCGGCGGATCGTCCGGGAGATGGAGCTGGAGGACCGCGTGGACTTCGCCTTCGGAACGGACTGACATGCGGGTCGGTCGACTCCCCGAGGGCGGTGGCCGGCTGGCCGCGGCGGCCCTGGTCCAGTCCCTGGGCATCGGCCTGTTCATGGCCTCCTCGATGGCGTTCTTCACCCGCCAGGTCGGCCTGACCGCCAACCAGGTGGGGGTGGGGCTCGCCACGGCCGGTGCCGTGGCGCTCGCGGTGTCGCTGTTCGGCGGCGAACTCGCCGACCGGTACGGGGCGCGGCGGGTCCTCGCCGTGCTCTACGCCGTCCGCGCGGCCTGCTGCGTCACGTACGCCTTCGTCACCTCCTTCTGGCAGTTCCTGGTGGTCACCCTGCTCGCGATCGCGGTGGACCGGGCCGCGCCGCCCGTCCTGCAGTCGCTGGTGGCCGGGTCGGTGCCCGACCAGCGGGAGCGGACCCGGGTGCTCGCGGTGATCAACGTGGTGCGCAACGTCGGGCTCGGCGTCGGCGCGATGGCGGCGGGCGCGGCACTGGTCGGTGACACGCTCCTGGCCTACCGGATCACCCTCGGCGCGATCGGCCTCGCCTTCCTGGGGGGCGCGGCGCTGGTGCTGCGGGTGCGGGAGGGCGAACGCCCGGCGGCCCGGGAGCGCGCCGGATGGGCTCTGCCGTATCCGCGCTACCTCGCGCTGACCGGGCTGAACTTCCTGCTCACCTTCTTCGACGCGCTGTTGCTCGTGGCGATGCCGGTGTGGGTGCTGGAGCACACCGACGCGCCGCGGATCACGGTGTCCGTGCTGTTCGCGCTGAACACCGGGCTCGTCGTCGTCCTGCAGATCCCCGTCAGCCGGTTCGCCGACGGGCTGCGGCGCACCAGCCGCCTGATGGCCTCGGCCGGTGCGGTGCTCGCGGCGGCCGGGCTGTGCTTCGCCGCTGCGGGCGGCACCAGCACCTGGGTCGCGGTCGGCTGGCTGGGAGCGGCCGTCGTCGCCCTGTCACTGGGGGAGGTCATGGCCAACTCGGCGGGCTGGGAGCTGTCCATCGCACTGGCGCCGCCCGAGGCGCGCGGGCGCTATCTGGCGGTGTTCAACCTGGGACTTTCCGCGGAACGGGTGCTCGGACCGGTGGTGGTCACCGGGCTGCTGCTCGGCGCGGGCGGAGCGGGCTGGATCGCCGCCGCCGCGGTCTTCCTGCTCGCGGGCGTGGCCGCCGAGCGGGTCGCGGTCGGCGCCGGGGCCCGCGCCGGGGCACCGGTGGGGGCATGACCGGGGACGGCCGTGCGGACACGGCGAAGGACACCCCCGACGCAACGGACGACGGGGACACAGTGGACGGAAGGACGGATCGCGTCATGCGGGTGGGTTTCGCCGGGCTCGGAGCGATGGGCGGGGGCATGTGCCGCAGACTCGCCGACCGCGGGTACGAGGTGGCCGTCCTCGACCTGGACGCGGAGGCGGTGCGCCGTGCGGCGGCGCACCCCGGTGTCACGGCCGCACCGGACGTGCCGGGCCTGGCGGCCCCGGTGGTCGTCACGATGCTGCCCGACGGGGCCGCCGTCCGGCAGGTGGCCGATGCGCTGCTGCCCGCGCTGGAACCCGGCACCGTGATCGTCGACACCGGCTCCTCGGCACCGTCCGACACGCTGGAACTCGGGCGGCGAGCGGCCGGGTTCGGCGTCGCCGTGGTGGACTCCCCGGTATCCGGCAGCCCCGCCGCCGCCCGTGCCGGTGAACTCACCCTGATGGCCGCGGGGGACGCCGACGCCCTCGCCGGGGCCGAGGGCGTGCTGTCCGCGCTCGGCCGGATCCACCGGGTCGGCCCGGCCGGCGCCGGGCACGCGCTGAAGGCCCTCAACAACCTGCTGTCGGCGGTGAACCTGGCGGCCGTCGCCGAAGTCATGCTCGCCGGGCGGGCGTTCGGCCTGGAGCCCGCCGTCATGCTGGAGGTCGTCAACGCCTCCACCGGTCGCAACCACGCCTCCGAGACCAAGCTGCCCGACCATGTGCTGTCCGGTACCTTCGACTCGGGCTTCGCGCTGCGGCTGATGCTCAAGGACATCCGCATCGCCGCCGCGTTGCAGGAGGAGGCGGGCGGTCCCGCTCCCTTCGGCACCGCCTGCCGGGAGTTGTGGGAGCGGGCCGGGACGGAGCTGGGCGCGGACGCCGACAACGTCGAGGTGGTCCGCTGGCTGGAGAACGCCGCGGGACGGGAGTTGAGGGCATGAGCGACATCAGGCGCGTGGCGGTCGTCGGCGGCACCCCGGCCGCGCTGCGCAAGGCCCGCGCCGCGGGCTTCGAGGTGGTCTGGATCCACCAGCCGGGCGAACTCGCCGCGGACGGTCTCGCGGAGGTCTCCGAGGCGCTGCTGACGGACTACCGGGAACCGGAAGCCGTCGTCGGACTGCTCCGGGCCCTGCACGCCGACCGCCCGGTCGAACGGGTGATCTCGATGATCGAGGACGGCCTGGAGACCGCGGCTGCCGCGACGACCGCCCTGGGCCTGCCCGGTACCGGGCACGACGTCGTCCGGGTCCTCCAGGACAAGCGGGCCTTCCGGGCCCGTCTCGACGAGCGCGGGGTGGACGCCACGGCGGCCCGCCTCGGCCGTACCGAGGAGGACCTGCGCGCGTTCGTCGCCGCGCACGGCCCCGCCGTGATCAAACCGCGGTTCGGTTCCGGCAGCATCGGCGTGCGCCGCGTGCACGGCCCCCGGGACGTGCCCGCCGTGGCGGAGTGGGCCCGCGAGTTCGGGCTGCACACCTTCCTGATGGAGGAGTACCTGGAGGGCCCGGAGATCAGTGTCGAGGCCTTCTCCTACGGTGGGCGCCACGTGGTCCTGGCGCACACCGCGAAGGAGACGCTCGGCTCCCTCGTCGAGATCGGCCACGTGCAGCCCGCCGGGCTGGCCCCGGACCTCGCCGCGGGGGTCGACGACCTCGTGGTGCGGATGCTCGACGCGGTCGGTCTGCGGGACGGCCCGTCGCACACCGAGGTCAAGCTGACCCCGGACGGCCCCCGCCTCGTGGAGTCGCACAACCGGCGCGGCGGGGACCGGATCGCCGACCTCGTCCAGGAGGTGTACGGCATCGACATCGACGCCCTCGCCTTCCGCTGGTACGCGGGGGACGGCGAACCCGAGTTCCCCGGCGCCCCCCGGTGCGGCGCGGCCATCCGCTTCCTCACCGCCGAGCCCGGCGTCGTCGAGTCCGTGGACGGGGCCGAGGCCGTACGGGCCGATCCGCACGTCGTCGACCTGCGGATCGGCGTCTCGCCCGGTGACACGGTGTCGCCCATCGCCTGGTCGTACGACCGCTCCGGCCTGCTCATCGTCCGCGGCGCCGACGCCGACGAGGCGCGCGGGCGGGCGCGGGAACTCGCCTCGGCCATCACCATCCGCACCACACCGCGGGAAGCGCCCGCGCACCCCCGTCCCATCGCCGAGGTGGCCCCCCGCCCCGACCGGCTGATCGGCCCCGCGGGGCCGGAGGAAGGGCCCGAGCCGGGGCCCGGGCAGGCGCACGGCACGCGGACGCACCGCACGGCGACGCCGGAGAGGGGATGAACGGCCCATGGGCAAGCTCTACGAGGCACTGACCCCGGCACTGCGGTCCTTCGTCGCCGAGGCGCCCATGTTCTTCGTGGCCACCGCGCCGCTCGCCGCCGACGGACGGGTCAATGTGTCGCCCAAGGGCGGCATGGACACGTTCACCGTGCTCGACGACGTCACGGTGGCCTACCTGGATCTCATCGGCTCGGGCGCGGAGACCATCGCCCACCTCCGGGAGAACCGGCGGATCACCCTGATGTTCTGCTCCTTCACCGCCCGCCCGAAGATCGTGCGGCTGTACGGCGAGGGCCGCTGCGTCTTCCCCGACTCGTCCGAATGGGACGGCCTGATCGGGCACTTCGGGACCCACCCGATTCCGCGTTCGATCGTCGTGGTGTCCCTCGACCGCATCGCCGATTCCTGCGGCTTCACGGTCCCGGAGATGACCCTGGTGCGGGAGCGGGACCTCCAGGACAAATGGGGGGAGCGCAAGACGCGGACGCAGCTTGAGGAGTACATGCGGGAGAAGAACTCCCTCAGCGTCGACGGTCTCCCGGCCCGGCCGCACCGTTCCGGGACGCACGCCGGCTGAGAGCCTGTCGGGTGGCCTCGGACCGGATGGTGGACGCGGTCCGGTGCGTGCGATTCCCAGGCGGACGTCGGGGCCCGCGCGGCACCCGTCGCCGCGCGGAACGGGCCCGCGGAGAGCGATCCGTGGCCACGCGCGGGACGAGGTGCCGCCACTTTCATCTTTTGTCCGGATTGTGGCTTGTTCGACTTGTTGGTCCCAAGGGGTCGTCGTAGTGTCGGTAGTGCCGTCGAAGGAACCAGGGACGGCACATCAAACCCTCCGAAGGAGGCGAAGATGAAGGTTCGTAGCATCTTCGACCACAGGGACAGGGACCGCGGAGACCGAGGGCGCGGACGGGGTCGTGGAGACGACCGCGGACGTGGACGCGGAGACCGCGACTACGGCGACTACGACAGGTTCGACCGTCGCGGACGCCGTTGGGGTTACTGACCCGCATCTCTGACTCCATCCCCGATTCGAGGCAGGCTCGTGCTACGGCGCGGGTCGGCCTCGCGGTATGGGGGCGGCCCGCGCCCATGGAATCGGTCCATGGCCCGAGAGCCTGTGTGACGTGACGCCCATGCGCCTGCGCAGTTCACCGAGGCACCCAGCGCCCCAGGAAGAACCCTCCGACCACAACCTCTCCCAGGACCCCTCGCGGGAATCGGTGACGGACGTACCGATCCGTACCGATCCCATCGGCATCATGGTGGCGTTCCGGCGCTTCTGGCCGCTGACCAGGGGGGACCGCCGCTGGCTCGTCCTCGTCTTCGTGTGTGCCGTCCTGGCCGCCGTCGCCGAGACCATCACGGTGCTGCTCTTCGCCGAACTCACCGACTCCGCCCTGCGGGACGGCTCCGTCGGCGCCTTCTGGAAACCGGCCGGGCAGTGGCTCACCGTGGCGGTCATCGGCGCGGTGACGGGCTACCTGGGCAACTCGATCGCCGCCTGGACCGCGGAACGCTTCGTGCTGCGGCTGCGCGCCCGTGTCTTCAGCCACCTCCAGACCCTGCCGCCGCACTTCTACCAGCGCAATCGCCGTGGCGACCTGGTGGAGCGTCTGACGGGAGACGTGGAGGCCATCGAGGCGCTCGTGGTCTCCGGCATCGTCGGGGCGGCCTCCGCCCTGTTCGGCACCGTCTTCTACGCCGCCGCCGCGCTGTGGCTCCGCTGGGACCTGGCCCTCGTCACCTTCGTGATGGTGCCGCTCTTCTGGTACATCACCCGCCGGTTCGCCGGACCGCTGCGCGCCGTGTCCCGACGCGGCCGGGCGGCGGACGGGGCCATCACGGCGGTGGTCGAGGAGACGCTGGTCAACGTCGTGATGACGCAGGCGTACAACCGGCAGCGCGACGAGGAGGAGCGGCTGCTCGGCAAGGCGCGCATCCGGCTGAAGGCGGCGGTGCGGGCGGTCCGGCTCACCGAGTTCTACGAGCAACTCGTCGAGGTGCTCGAAACGTTGTGCGTCCTGACGATCATCGGTCTGGGGGCGTGGGAGATCTCCGAGGGCCGGATGACCCTCGGAGAGCTGCTGGCCTTCGCCGCCTTCATCGGCTACCTCTACCCGCCGATCCGCTCCCTGGGCCAGCTCGGGCTGACCGCCACCGCGGCGACCGCCGGGGCCGAACGCCTGCTGGAGATCCTCGATTCCGCCCCCGCCGTCACCGACCCCGGCGCCTCCGTGCCGGCCCCGCCCCGGGAACGGGCGCTCGGCGAGGTGGAGGCGCGTGCGGTCGGGTTCCGGTACCCCGGAGGCGAGGAGCCGGTGCTCCGGGACTTCTCGTTCACGGCGAGCCCCGGCGAACTGGTGGTCATCACCGGCCCCAGCGGGGCGGGCAAGTCCACCCTGGCGGCGCTGCTGCTGCGGTTCTACGACCCCGACAGCGGCAGCATCCGGCTGGACGGCGTGCCCGTCGACCGACTGCCCCTGGACTACGTGCGCCGCAACATCACCCTGTTGCCGCAGGAGACCCTCGTCCTGCACGACACCATCGAGGAGAACATCGGCTGCGGACACACCGATGTGACCCATCGTGACGTCGTGGCCGCGGCACGGGCCGCCGACGCCGACGGATTCATCCGTACTCTGCCGCAGGGATATGACACCGTCATTTCCACCGGCACCTCCCGGCTGTCCGGCGGCCAGTTGCAGCGCATCGCGATCGCCCGCGCGATGCTGCGCGACGCGCCCGTCCTCCTCCTCGACGAGCCCACCACCGGCCTGGACCGGCTGGCCGCGCAACGCATCATCGAGCCGCTGCGGCGCCTCGCCGAGGGGCGCACCACCATCGTGATCACGCACGACCTGGCCCTCGCGTCGGACGCGGACCGCATCCTCGTCATGGACGAGGGACGACTCGTGGAGTCCGGCACCCACGCCCAACTCCTCGGCCGGCGCGGCCTGTACACCACCCTCTTCGAGCGCCGGACGCACCCCCACGACGGTGTCGCGCGTCCCCACGACGGTGTCGCGCACCCTCACGACGGTGCCGCGCACCCCCACGACGGTGTCGCGCACCCTCACGACGGTGCCGCGTACCGTCCGGCCCGCCCCTCGGGAATCCACTGGCGCTGACCGGCGCGGGAGCGGCCCGGCGGCGTCGCGCCGCCCGGGGCGGCCCCGGTGGCAGGGGCCGGGCCGGTGACCGCGCGCCGGCCGCTACCATCCGTTGTGAGCGAAACAGCGGAGACGTCAGAACCTGCCGAACCGACCGGCATACCGGGACCGGCCGCCGAACCCGCCGAACCGGCCCGCGTACCGGGGCCGACCGCCGAACCCCCGCCCACCACCGGGCCGGGCACCGGCCCCCCGCGCCGCACACGCCTGCTCGCCGACCTGACGCCCCTGCGCACGTCCCCCGACTACCGGCGGCTCTGGTTCGGGAACACCGTCTCCTGGATCGGCCAGGGCATGACGTCGCTCGCCGTCTCGCTCCAGGTCTACGACATCACCGGCTCCGCCTTCTCGGTCGGCCTGATCGGATTCTGCTCGTTCCTGCCGCTGGTGGTCTTCGGGCTGTACGGCGGCGCCGTCGCGGACACCCTCGACCGCCGCAGACTGGGGCTGGTCAGCGCGACGGGATCGTTCGTGCTCTCCGTCGTACTGGTCGTCGTCGCCGTCGTCGGACTGGAGCGGGTGTGGCCGCTGTACGTGGTCGTCGCCCTGCAGGCTGCCTGCTTCGCGGTCAACTCACCGGCCCGCAGCTCGATGATCGCCCGGCTGCTGCCTGCCGAGCAGTTGCCCGCCGCCAACGCGCTCTCCTCCATGACCAGCACCACCGGCACCCTGGTCGGACCGATGCTCGGCGGCCTCGTCGTCGGCTGGTGGGGGTACCGGGCCGCGTACACCGTCGACGCCGTCACCTTCACCGCCTCGCTGTACGCGATGTGGCGCCTCCCCCCGATGCTCCCGGAACGGGAGGAGGGCGCCGGGCCGGGCCGGGCCTCGGTCGCGGACGGTCTGCGCTTCCTCGGGACCAGGCCCAACCTGCGGATGACCTTCTTCACCGACCTGTGCGCCATGGTGCTGGCCCATCCCCGCGCGCTGTTCCCCGTCGTCGCCGTGGTCTGGTACGGCGGCGACGCCAGGACCACCGGGCTGCTGGTCGCCGCCCCGGCGCTGGGGGCGCTGCTGGGCGGGGTGTTCTCCGGGTGGCTGGGGCGCGTCCGCCGGCACGGTCTCGCGGTGCTCCTCGCGGTGGCCTCCTGGGGCGCCGCCGTCGCGGTCTTCGGGCTGACCCGTCAGCTCTGGCTCGGGCTGCTCTTCCTGGCACTCGCCGGATGCGCGGACACCACGTCGATGGTCTTCCGGAACACCATGCTCCAGGCGGCGGTGCCGGACGAGATGCGCGGACGGCTGCAGGGCGTGTTCATCGTGGTGGTGGCGGGTGGACCGCGGCTCGGCGACTTCGTGGCCGGATCGGTCTCCGACCTCGCCTCGCCCGTCCTGGCTGTGACCGGGGGAGGAATCGCCTGCGTCGTCGCGGTGGCGCTGCTGGGGCTGCGCCACCGCGGATTCGCCGGATACGACGCGAAGGACCCGCGGCCGTGACGCCCGGACCCCGGACCCCGGAACCCGGTGGCACGGTGCTCGCGCCGCACCACCGGGGGCGGCCGGTCAGGGGCGCAGCGACCGCTTCATGATCTTGCCCAGGTCGTTGCGGGGCAGCGCCTCCAGGTAGCGCACCGTGCGCGGGCGCTTGTGCGGGGCGAGCTGGGCGGCCACATGGTCCGCGAGCTCGCCCTCGGCCGGCGGCGCGGCGGGGTCGGCCGGCACCACCCAGGCGACGATCCGCTCGCCCAGGTCCGGATCCGGCTCACCGGTGACCGCCGCCTCGCGGACGCCGGGGTGGTCCAGCAGCGCGTTCTCGATCTCGCCCGCGCCGATCTTGTACCCGCCGCTCTTGATCAGGTCGGTGGCCCTGCGGCCGACGATCCGCACGTACCCGTCGGCGTCCCGGGTGGCCATGTCGCCGGTGCGGAACCAGCCGTCCCCGGTGTGCGCGGCGGCGGTGGCGTCGGGGCGGTTGAGGTAGCCGGTGAAGAGGTTCGGGCCGCGCACCTGGATCTCGCCGATGGCGTCGGGGTCGGTGAGGACGGTGTCGTCCTCCTCGACCAGGCGGAGTTCCACCCCGTCCAGGGGTGCGCCGACCGTGCCGGGGCGCGGTTCCCCGTCGGCCCGCACACCGGTGTTCATCAGGGTCTCCGTCATGCCGTACCGCTCGATGACCCGGCGCCCGGTCGCCGCGGCGATCCGCTCGTGGTCGTGGACCGGCAGCGCGGCCGACCCGGACACCAGCAGCCGGGCCCCGGCCAGCGCCTTCGCCAGCCCGGCCGCGTCGCTGCCGGACCCGTCCAGGGTTTCCGCGAGCCGGTGGTACATCGTCGGTACGCCGAAGAGCATCGTGCCGCCGGACGACAGCTCCCGGGCCACCCCGTCGGTGGAGAACCGGCCCAGGTGCCGCACCGTGCCGCCCCGGCGCAGCGGCCCGAGGACGCCCAGGATCAGCCCGTGCACGTGGAACAGCGGCAGCGCGTGGACGAGTACGTCGTCGCCGGTCCACCGCCAGGCGTCCGCCAGCGCGTCCAGCGACGCGGCGATCGCCCGCCGGGGCAGGACCGCGCCCTTGGGCGGGCCGGTGGTGCCGGAGGTGTAGACGATCAGCGCGGGGGACTCGGGTGACGGTTCCGGGAACGGGACCGAGGCGTCGCCGTCCGCGGCAGTGCCGACGTCGACGCGGGGCCGCGCGTCCAGTTCCGGCGGGAGCACGTCGTCCGCCCCGGCCAGCACCAGACCCGGCTCGCTGTCGGCGAGGATGTGCCCGAGTTCGCGCGCGCCCGTTCTCGGGTTCAGCGGCACCGCGGGCACCCCGGCCCGCAGCGCCGCCACGACGGCGACCACGGTCTGCGGCGTGGGCGTGGCCCAGACGGCGACCCGGCCGGCTCCGGTCAGCCGCGCGGCGAGCGCGGCGGAGGCGGCGGCCAACCGCTCGTACGTCAACGCGTGTTCGTCGAACCGGACGGCCTCCCGCGTGGAGGCGTCGGCGGGCTCGGGCAGAAGAGGTGTCATCTGCCCGACCCTAACGACCCGGGGAGCCCGCCCTCCATCGTTCCCCGGGGCATGAGGGCCGCCGCCGGAACGGTTCACCGGTCCGCGGTCACCCGATTCCGGCCCGCCGCGCGTGCAGTTCGGACCTGACGAGTTCCAGCAGGCGCCCCGTCCAGTTCCGGCCCCGCCCGGCGTTGTCGCCCCAGAAGTCCGAGTACATGTCGTCGTAGAGCACGGTGGCGTCGTCCGTCGCCAGCAGGATCTCGGCCAGATCGGGGTGCTGGTCGTACTTGGCCCGCAGCAGTTCGGTCATCACCGCGGTACGGGCGTGGGCCCAGCCGTCGCGGCGCGGGGCTTCGGCCGCGAGGGCCCAGGCCGCCCCTGCGGTGGCCGCGGCCGAGACCGCGTCCCGGACCTCGGGGTCGGCGACCGACAGCGCCCAGTAGGCGTGGGCGACGGAGGGATGAACGGTCTCCCCGATGACGACCGGGGCGGGGTAGTCGTTGCGCAGGCCCGTCTTCCCCGGATCGGCGACGCGCCTGTCCGGAAACGACTGGTACAGCTTCACCGCCGGGGCGTGCGGGGCCACCGGCCCGTCCGCCGGGACCCGGGAGGGCCGCTCGGCGATCCACCGGGCCCGTTCCTCGAAGTAGGCGAGGGTCGTGTCGTAGACCTCCTGGGTGACGGGCTCGCCGGAGGTTTCGGTCCTGCCGCCCGGCCCCGCCACCAGTACCCGGAGCGGCCGGTCCTTCCGGTCCATGTCGCCGAGCGCGAACATGCGCCGCGATTCGGGGATGGCCAGGTACGCGGCGCGGGCCGCGGCCCGGTTCTCCTCCGTCCGGTCGGCGAGGAAGGCGTCGACGGCCGCGAGGCAGCGGCCCGTCGAGTCCGGGCGGCCGTTGAGCCGGTCGATGCTGTCCCGTACCTCGGCCACCAGCAGCTCGGGCGTGATCCGGCTCTCCGGCCGGTCGAAACGCCAGTCGGCCAGATCGTGTGCCGACGCCTCGGCGCCCTCGGGGAACTCGGTCGCCACCCAGCCGCTGCGGAGCTTGTCCCGGAACTCCTCGACGGTCACCAGCCCCCAGCAGTCGATCAGCCCGTCGGCGTAGATGAAGAGATCGGTGAGGAAGTGGGTGTCGCCGTTGCGGATGAAGGCGTGCCGCCAGGTGCCGGGTATGCGGACGCCGTCCGCCATGCGATGGGTGATCCGGTTTCCGCTCATCCGGCGATGATGCCGGATCGATCGGTGCGGGGGCGCGCCCATTCACCATTGAACAGACGCAACGGCTCGTCTAGTCTCTTGAAGACGCAACGGTGCGTCTCGTCTGCTGGCTCGTCCGGGCCGGCCGCCATCGCACTTCCGGGAGGCTTCAGTGGAGAAGACGACCAACCGCGCCGATCGGACCGGCGCGCCGACAAGGGCCCGCGGCGGCGGCCTCGCCGTGTTCGCCGTGGCATTCGCCTTCTGGACCACCATGGCGGGGACGACGGCGCCCACGCCGCTCTACCCGTTGTACGGGGACGCCTTCGGCTTCACGCCGTTCACCGTCACCGTGGTCTTCGCCGTCTACGCCATCGGCGTCGTGGCCGGCCTGCTGGTCTTCGGGCGGCTCTCCGACCAGGTGGGGCGCCGTCCCGTTCTGATCGCCTCGACCGCGCTGTCCGGGTGCGCCGCCCTGGTGTTCCTGCTCGCCCAGAACGTCCCCACGATGCTCGCCGCACGGGTCGTCTCCGGCTTCTCCGCGGCGCTCGTCACCGGTGCGGCCACCGCCTCCCTCGCCGAACGGCTCGGACCGGACAGCCGCCTCAGGCCCGCCACGCTCGCACTGTTCGCGAACATGGGCGGCCTCGCCTGCGGCACGCTGCTGACGGGCATCCTGGCGGACGTCGCACCGTCCCCGCTCCGCACCCCCTGGGTGATCATGCTCGTGCTCGCCGCCGTCGGAGTGCTCGGGGTCGCGTCGAGCGGCGAGAGCGCGGAGCACCGGACCGGCTTCTCCCTCCGGTTCCAGCCCCTGCGCATCCCGGGCGAGATACGGGCGGACTTCCTGCGCTCGGTCATGGCGGCGGGCGCCGGTTTCGCCGTTCTCGGCGTCCTCACCGCCGTGACGGGCCTGTTCCTGGGGACCGTGCTGCACCGGTCCGGCCACACGCCGACCGGCCTCGTGGTCTTCACCGCCTTCGCCTGCACCGCCCTCGGCCAGCTCCTGGTCCGCTTCCTCGGGCCCCGCACGGCGCTGCCCGTCGCCTGCGCCGGTCTCGTCGCCGCCGCGACCCTGATCACGGTCGCCATGGCCACGGCCACCCCGACCTCGCTGATCACCGGCGCCGCGGTGAACGGACTGGCGACCGGAATCGCCGTCGGCCACGGACTCGGCGGCATCACCACGCGCGTCGCCCCGCGGCACCGCGGCGGGTCGGTCTCCGCATTCTTCGCCATCCTGTACACGATGCTCGCGGTGCCCGCCATCGGGGTGGGGGTCCTGATCCGGCAGATCGGCCTGCGCCCGGCGGGCGAGACGTTCGGCGCGGTGGTGGCCGCACTCGCGCTCGGCGTGCTGATCAGCCTGACGCGCGGCACCGGGAGGACCGCCTGAGCCCACCGCTCACCCCGCCCCGGCACACTTCCGCTGTGCCAGAATCACGGAGACGTACGACGTGAGAGGTTGAGGGAACCATCGGAGCCACCCGGAAAGCACAGCCGTCCTGCGAACGGAGCCCCGTCATCAGCAGGACCGGCCCCCGGCGCAGCGAGAGCGCCCGCGTCGCGGTGCTCCGGGCCGCGGACGATCTCCTGGTCGAGCGCGGGTTCGCCGCCCTGACCATGGAGGGCATCGCCCAGCGCGCGGGCGTGGCCAAGCAGACGATCTACCGCTGGTGGAAGTCGAAGGTCGACATCCTGCTGGACACGCTCAGCGAGGACGCCCGCGAGGCGCTCGCCTGGCAGCCGGGCGAGGACGACCCGGAGGAAGGCCTCAAGAGGCACCTCCGGCGGGTCGCCGACTTCTTCGAGGAGCCGGCCGGCCAGGTGATGCGGGCCCTGCTCGGCCACGCCCAGCTGGACGAGGAGACGGCCGCCTCGCTCCGTGCCGGATTCCTGCGCGAACAACGCGAACGGGACGTCGCCGGGCTGCGCGCACTCCTCGCCCGCGGCGACGGACCGGGCGTCGACGAACGCACCGCCGACCGGCTCGTGGACCTGCTGCTCGGCCCGCTGTACCACCGGGTCCTGGTGTGCGGCGAACCGGTCGACGAGGAACTCGTGAACACCACGGCCCGGCTCGTGGTCACGCTGGCGAACGACGCCCCGGGCCTCTGAGAGCCTGCCGGGTGCCCTCTGGCCGGGCGCTGCCACGTCCGGGCACCCGACAGCCTCCGGGACGCCCCGCCCCGGGGAAACTTCAGCCGGACAGCGGCCCCCGGGCCGTGTCGGCCCCCTCCGGCCGGGCGCTGCGCATCCTGCCGTACGCGTACACGCACCCGGCCAGGGCCAGGTCCGACAGCAGCATGAAGCCGATCGAGTACGACTCCTTCGCGCTGTAGATCGCGCCCATCACCAGCGGCGGTACGAAGCCGCCCAGACCGCCCATGGCCCCGACGATCCCGGTCACGCTGCCCACCTGCGCCTGCGGAGTCACCTGCGAGACCAGTGCGAAGACGCTGCCGCTCGCGGTGCCCAGGCCCGCCGCCATGCAGAGCAACGCGATCGTGCCCACCGGGGCCAGCGTCGGATCGAACGCCTGGACGATCGCGGCCAGGGCGGCAAGGCCCAGCGCCGCCGCCGTGACCAGGGCCGGGTGGAGGCGGTCCGAGAGCCAGCCGCCGATGGGCCGGAAGACGACGGTGACCAGGGCGAACCCGGCGGCCCTCGTGCCGGCGTCGGTCGGCGCGAGGCCGTACCAGGTCTTCAGATACGTGGGCAGGTAGACGCCGAACGCGACGATGCCGCCGAAGCCGATCGCGTACAGCGCCGACAGCTCCCAGGTGACCCGCAGCCGCCCCGCCGTGCCCAGCCGGCGGGCCAGTGAGGTGGCCGGCACCGGACGGCCGGGACGGTCCGAGACCAGCACCGCGGCCAGCGCCGCGTACACCACGAGCGCGCCCGCGACCACCAGGAACGGCAGGTTGTCGCCGTGCGCGGCGATCCGCGGCGTGAAGTACCCCGACAGGGCCACGCCGCCCATCCCCATGCCGAACACCCCGAGCGCCAGCCCGCGCTTGGCGGGCGGGAACCACGAGTTGACCAGCGGGATGCCGATCGCGAACGTGGTGCCGCCCAGGCCCAGCAGAAAACCCACGACGAGCATCGCCCCGTACGAGTCCCGCGCCGGGATCAGCAGCAGTACGGGCAGCACCGTCAGCGCCGAGACCAGCGGGAACATCAGCCGCGCCCCGTACCTGTCGGTGAGCGCGCCCACCGGGATCCGGCCCAGCGAACCGACGAGGACCGGCACCGCGACCAGCAACGACTGCTCGAACGAGGTGAGCCCCAGCCGCCCCTTGTAGTCCCCGGCCAGCGGCGCGATCAGGTTCCAGGCCCAGAAGGTCAGCCCGAAACCTACGGTGGCCATCACCAGATTGCGGTAGGCGGCCGACGGCACTGCGCCGACTCGTGCGGGGGACTCCTTGACGGCTGTTTCCACGCACCCAGTCAAGGGCGGACGGCCCCGGGAGGCCCGCCGGACTGCGCCATGCGGGGCAACCCGGCCCGCGACCGGGCCCGGGGCCGGTGCGAGGGCCCCGCTCACGACACCCCGCACGCCCCGCCCACGCCCCCCGCCCCGGACCACAATCCGGATAAAACTGGGACAATCATGATATGGACCGTCTGGACAGGGAAATCCTCGGCATCCTCCAGGAGGACGCCCGGATCTCGTACCGCGATCTGGGCGCACGGGTCGGGCTCAGTGCCAACGCCGCCGCGGACCGGGTGCGCCGACTGCGCCGCGACGGTGTGATCCGGGGCTTCACCGTGATCATCGACCCGGCCGCCGACACCCGCACCGGCCTTGTCGTCTTCATCGACGTGACGCTGCGCGTCGACACGGCCAACGAGACGTTCGAACGGGCGGTGCTCGCCCTTCCCGGCATCACCGAAGTGGTGCACGTGACCGGCGCCCACGACTACCTCGTCCGGGCCACCGTCGCCGACACCGCCGCCCTGGACGGACTGCTGCGCAGACTCAAGCGGGAGGCCGGTGTCGCCCACTCCACCACCCGGATCGCACTCAGAGCGGCGCCTGCCAGGTGAGCGTCGACGAGCGCGAACCGTCCTCCTCGCGGCCGTCGTCGGCCACCGCCAGCCGCACCGCGGGCCGCCCGTCGGGCAGGGCCGCCGTCGCGTCCACCTCCACCTCGATCGCCGACACCCCGGCCCGCCGGTGCGCGGCGGCGAGCGCGCCCCGCAGCACGGCGAGCAACTCCCGTTCCACGGGCTCCCGCACCAGGGCGTCGACCGCCCCGGCGAAGTGCACCGACGGCTGGAAGCCGAGGACGGCGGCGGCGCCCCCGGTCTCCCGCAGCACCCGGCCGCGGAAGGTGGTGGGCGCCTCCGCCGGCGGCTGCTGGAGAGCGAAGATCGCCGTCCGCACCTCCTGAATGGTGGAGTCCAGCTCGTCCACGGCCCGGTCGAGCAACTCGTCCGTCTCCGGGGACGGCGCCCTGCGACGGGTCGACTCCAGCATCATCTCGGTCGCGAACAGCCGCTGGACCACGAGGTCGTGCAGATCGCGGGCGATCCGGTCCCGGTCCTCGTACACCGCGAGCTGCTCCCGGTTGTGCTGCGCGTCCGCCAGCACCAGGGCCAGCGCGGCCTGGGAGGCGAACTGCGAGGCCAACTGCCGGTCCAGGGCCGTGTACGGGCGGGCACCGCGCCGCCGGGGCAGGGCGAGCGTGCCGATCAGCCGCCCGCCGCTCTGCAACGGCAGCATCATGCTGGGCCCGAACCGCGACCGCACATGCGTGGTCATCCGCGGATCGGTCGCCGAATCGTCGATGAACACCGGCTCACCGCCCAGCAGTTGGACCAGTACGGGGGAGCCGGGCTCGATGGTCGTGCCGACGATCCCGGCCGGGTCGTCGAGGGTGGACGCGGTGACGATCTCCATGCCGCCCTCCTCGGTGGGCTGGAGGATCACCCCGGCGGAGGCGTCCGCGAGCGCCCGGGCCGACTCGGCGACGGTCACCAGCGCGTCGGCGGCGTGCCCGCCGGTCAGCAGGGTGGTGGTGACGGCGGCGGCCCCCTCGATCCAGCGCTCCCGCTGCCGTGCCGCCCCGTACAGCCGCGCGTTGCCGATCGCGGTCCCGGCCCGCGAGGCCAGTACCAGGAGCAGCGCCGTGTCGGTGTCGGTGAAACGGCCGGTGCGCTTCTCGGTGAGGTAGAGATTGCCGAACACCTGGTCCTGGACCCGGATCGGCGCGCCGATGAAGGAACGCATCACCGGATGGCCCGGCGGCACCCCGCAGGAGCGCGGATCGGCGGTCAGGTCGTCGGAGCGCAGCGGCCCCGGCTCGTCGAGGAGGGCGCCCAGCATCCCGGAGTGCCCGTCGGGGAATTCACCGATGCGCCGGCGTCCGGCGTCGTCCAGACCGGAGGTGAACAGCTCCCTGATGGTGCCGAGTTCGGGGTCGAGGACACCGAGCGCACCGTACCGGGCCCCGGTCAGCGCCGTCGCGGTGTCCACGATCTGCTGGAGCGTGACGCGCAGGTCGAGGTCGGTTCCGACGCTCAGTACCGCCTCCAGGATCCTCCGCAGCCGGGACGGGGACTCCGCGCCTGGACCCGTCGCGCCCCGGTCCGTCGCGTCCGGACCGGCCGCGTCCGGCTCGGCGGCGTCATCGCTCATGGCGCGTTCCCCCCGCGGAGTTCAGCAGGCGAGCGGGTCGAGCACCAACGGCTCGATCTTGCCGTCCAGCATCGCACCCAGCCCCAGGACGGAGCACACGTCGGGCCGCTCCGCGATCTGCACGGGCACGCCCGTCGCCTCCCGCAGCATCTGGTCCAGGCCGGGCAGCAGCGCACTGCCGCCGACCATCATGATGCCGCATTCGGTGAGGTCGGCCACCAGGTCGGGCGGGCATTCGCGCAGCACCTTGCCGAGGCCGTCGAGCACCCCGGTCAGCGGGGCGTGGAGCGCCTCCCGCACCGCGGCCGTCTCGACCTGTACCGAGCGGGCCAGCCCGGTCGCCACGTCCCGGCCGTGGATCTCGGTCATGGCCGGCCCGTGCGGCGTCAGACCGCCCCCGCTGAGCGCCAGATGGAGCGGGCGCACCGACTGGCTCGGCAGCATCAGCTCGTGATGCTGGCGCAGATACTGGATCACCGCGTGATCGATGGCGTCGCCGCCGATCGGCACCCGTACCGCCGTCACGATCGAACCCAGCGAGAGCACCGCGATCTGGGTGGTCGCGGCCCCGCACACCATGATCATGGTGGCGGTCGGCTGCTCGACGGGGAGCCCGCAGCCGACGGCCGCCGCGATCAGGGTGTCGACAAGCTCGACCCGGCGCGCGCCCAGCCCGACCAGGGTCTCCACGGTGGCCCGCTGGGCGAGCGGATCGCTGTCGTGCGGGGTGCAGGCGGCGGCCCGAAGCCGCGGCTTGCGCCGCAACTGGCGGCGCAGCCGCTCGCCGAGCAGTTGGCGGAGCATCCGCTGGGCCATCTCGATGTCGATGACCGTTCCGCCGGTGACCGGGCGGACCACCCGGATGTAGTCGGGGGTGCGGCCCGTCATCTGCTCGGCGAGCTCACCGACGGCGATCAGCGAGCCGGTGCGGGTGTTCATGGCGGCGGCGCTCGGTTCGTCGACGACGAGGCCGAGCCCCTTGACGTACACGCGGGTACGGGCGGCCCCGAGATCGACGGCGACATGGCAACGGCGCAACTGCTCAAGGCTGACGGTCACGGCAGGTTCTCCCGAGAACGCGGTGGAAGGTCACCGGCGGCGGCCGGCCCTCCACGCATCGTGCGCCATTCGGAGTCTTCCCGCCCGTCGGGCCGGGCCGTCGGGGGGACGGCCCGACGGGGCGCGCGGGCGGTTCGCCGCCCGGCCCGGCCCCGGACGCCGGCCGCCGGGGCGGTCCTCAGCTTCCGGGCAGCAGCCGCTGGAACAGTCCCCAGGTGAACTCGGCGACATACGGCTCGCCGGTCCCGGGCGCGGTGATCGCGAGCGCCCACCGGGTCGGCGCGCCGCCCTCCAACGGACGGGCCGGCGCGAAGGCCCGCGCCACCTCGTCCACCGTGGCCGACCAGGGGCGCAGATCCTCGATCGCGCGCAGCTCCGGCCCCGGCACCCCCGCCGCCCGGACCAGCCATTCGTTCCACACGGCCCCGCCCGGCGCGACCATCACCTCGAACCGCAGGTCCGGCCAGAGCGGCAGCCGCCACCGCAGCGCCTCGCACTCCAGGTCCCCGATCGTGCGGGGCGCCGACGACTCCGGCTCGCCGAGCACCGACCGGTAGCGGCGCGGCGTGCCACGCCCGCGCGGTCCCCGGACCATGGCCTGCCAGCGGCGGTTCGCCTCCCGCATCTCGGCGGCCGAGGCGCCCAGCTCCCGCCGGGCGTCCTCCACGAGGCCGGGCCGGTGGTCGGCCATCCGGCGCAGCAGGACGAGCTGGAACGCGCGGGGACCGAACGGTGCTGACGCGTGCGACGGTGCGGTCGGACTCATGGGACCAACGGTCCCACGGTTCCCGGGAGGGCACGGCCGGGCACCCGCACCGCCACCGTCCCCCGGCCGTTCACCCCCGGCCGTCACGCCCGCGCGTCGCCGCCCGGGGCCGCCGGCTCCCCGAGCATCCGCCGCAGCAGGTCCCGCAGCGCCGCGCGCTCCGCGTCCGACAGCTCGGCGAGGGGCTCGCGCGCGAAGGTGAGCGAATCGCGCAACTGCCGCGCCGTCCGGGCGCCCCTCTCCGTCGGGGCGGCCAGCTTCACCCGGCGGTCGGCCGGATCCGGCCTGCGCTCCACCAGGCCGCGCGCCTCCAGCCGGTCGACGATGCCGGTGACGTTCGACGGCTCGCACTTCAGCTTCTGGGCGATCCGGCGCATCGGCATCGGCTCCAGGGAGAGCAGCCCGAGGACCCGAGCCTGGGCCCCGGTGAGGGAGTGGGCTGCCGCCGCCTCGTCGTACTCCTCGTAGTAGCGCGCCACGACGGTGCCGATGAGCTCGACGACTTCGAGGGTCAGAGGGTCTGAACGGGTGGTGGCCATGGGACCCAGGATAGCCGGTTGCTTGACAACATGAAATATTCAGGCGCATGGTTGTTTCATGTTGTGAAACATCTTCGCCCTCGTCGGCCCTCGCGGGCCGGGGGCGAAGTTTCCCCCACTCCGTGAGGCATTGAGGAGATCCCGAGCCCATGTCCGCAGCACTTCCCACGTCCGGCCGTGAATGGCACCTCGTCGCCCGCCCCCACGGCTGGCCGAAGGCCGAGGACCTCGCACTGCGCGAGGCCCCGGTCACCGCTCCCGGCGAGGGCCGCGTCCTGGTGCGCAACCTGTACTTCTCGGTCGACCCGTACATGCGGGGACGGATGAACGACGTGAAGTCGTACACCCCGCCCTTCGAGCTCGACCGCCCGATGGACGGAGGGGCGGTCGGCGAGGTCATCGCCTCGAACGCGGACGGCATCGCGGTCGGCGACCACGTGATGCACGGCCTCGGCTGGCGGGAGTACGCCGAGGTCCCGGCCAAGCGCGCGGTGAAGGTCGACAGCTCGCTCGCCCCGCTGTCCGCCTACCTCGGCGTGCTCGGCATGACCGGTCTCACCGCGTACGCGGGCCTCTTCGAGGTCGCCTCGTTCAAGGCCGGCGACGCCGTGTTCGTGTCCGGCGCGGCGGGTGCGGTGGGCAGCCAGGTCGGGCAGATGGCGAGGATCAAGGGCGCCTCGCGGGTCATCGGCTCGGCCGGGTCCGACGAGAAGGTCCGGCTCCTCGTGGAGGAGTACGGCTTCGACGCGGCGTTCAACTACAAGAACGGCCCCGTCGCCGAGCAGCTGCGCGAGGCGGCCCCCGACGGCATCGACGTCTACTTCGACAATGTCGGCGGCGAGCACCTCGAAGCGGCGATCTCCTCACTGAAGCTGCACGGCCGGGTGACGGTGTGCGGCATGATCGCCCAGTACAACGCCACCGAGCCGACCCCCGCCCCGCGCAACCTCGCCCTGGTCATCGGCAAGCGGCTGCGCATCGAGGGCATGCTGGTCGGCGACCACGCGGCGCTCCAGCCGCAGTTCGTCCGGGACGTGGCCGGCTGGCTGGGCTCCGGCGAGCTGAAGTACCGCGAGACCGTCGTCGAGGGCATCGAGAACGGCTTCGACGCCTTCCTCGGCCTGCTGCACGGCGAGAACACCGGGAAAATGATCGTTTCCCTCACCTGACAGGCGCGTTGGCGCACCGATAGGCTCACGTCCGGGCCGCCGCGATCGTGGGCGCGAGTCGCGGCGCACAGCAGGAGGAATCCTCAGCATGACCATTCAGGACATCAACGTCCTCTACACCGCCGTCGCCACTGCCGAGAACGGCCGTGACGGCCGGGTCTCGTCCGACGACGGCAACCTCGACGTCGTCGTCAACCCGCCCAAGTCCATGGGCGGAAGCGGCGCGGGCACCAACCCCGAGCAGTTGTTCGCCGCCGGATACAGCGCATGCTTCCAGGGCGCCCTCGGTGTCGTGGCCCGGCAGGAGAAGGCCGACATCTCCGGTTCCACGGTGACCGCCGCCGTCTCCATCGGCAAGACCCCCGAGGGCGGCTTCGGCCTGGAGGTCGCGATCACCGCGTCCATCCCGAACGTCGACACCGCCACGGCGCGCGCGCTCGTCGAGAAGGCCCACCAGGTGTGCCCGTACTCGAACGCCACGCGCGGCAACATCAAGGTGGCGCTGTCGGTCGCCTGACCTGCGACGCCGCCGCACCGCACGCGACGACCGAGGGCCGTACCCGCCGGACGGGGGGTGCGGCCCTCGGCCGTCCGGGCCTCCGCCCGGGCGCCAGTACGCTGACGCCATGCGCGATCTCGGGGTGGGTTTCGGATACCTGGTGGCCGGTCAGCGGTGGGTGGGCCGACACGGCCGCTGGTTCGGATTCGGACTGCTGCCCGGCCTCATCACCCTCGTCGTGTACGCGGCCGCGCTCGTCGGTCTCGGCTACGGCGCCGACGACCTGGTGGTGTGGGCGACGCCGTTCGCCGACGACTGGTCCTCGCCGTGGTCCGCACTGCTGCGCACCACCCTGACCGTGCTGCTCTTCGGCCTCGGCCTCTTCCTCGCCGTGATCACGTTCACCGCCGTGACACTGCTGGTCGGCCAGCCGTTCTACGAGTCGCTGTCCGAGGAAGTCGACCGCACGGAGGGCGGCGAGGTCCCCGAGTCCGGGCTGCCGCTCTGGCGGGACCTGTGGATCTCCACCGTCGACAGCGTCCGGGTCCTGGCGCGGGTGGGGCTGTACTCGCTGCTGCTGTTCGCCCTCGGGTTCGTTCCGGTCGTCGGGCAGACCGTCGTCCCGGTGATCGGTTTCTGCGTCACCGGCTACTTCCTCTCCGAGGAACTCACCGCCGTCGCGCTCCAGCGGCGCGGCATGGTGCTCAAGGACCGGCTCGCCCTGCTGCGCGGGCGCCGCATGCTGGTCCTCGGCTTCGGCGTGCCGCTGGGACTTGTCTTCCTCGTCCCGTTCGTCGCCGTCTTCCTGATGCCGGGCGCCGTCGCCGGGGCCACCCTGCTGGTCCGCGACCTGGTGGCACCCGACGAGGACGAGGACGCGGCCGGCGGTGCCGGGAACGGAAGGAACGGGAACGGAAGGAACGGGAACGGCGACGGGGACTCCGGGAACGGAAGGAACGCGGACGGCGACGGGGGCGCGGACAGCGCCGGGAGCGGCGCGGACGGGGCGGCGACGGCCGACCGTGCGGAGACGGCCCCCGCGCCCGCCCCGCACACCCCTGGCAGGCGCTGAGCCGCCCGCGCCACCGGGAGGGCGGCGCGGGCGCGGTTCCGGCGCGGCCCGGTCAGCCGCTGTGCACCTCCAGCGCCGTCCTGACCGCCGACTCCAGGGCCCCCTCGATCCAGGCCGGTTTGATCGAGGTGTGGCAGCCCGCGAAGTGCAGCGGCCCCTCGACCGAACGCACATCGGCGAACAGTTCCGTGTGCTGGCCCGGCAGCAGCACCGACGCCTCGCCGTACGCGTACGGGTCGCGCATCCACGACTGGGTCGCGCCGACGCCGGTGTAGAAGACCTCGATCCGCTGCCCGTACACGTCCTGGACGCCGCCCAGGGCGTGCGGGTAGCGCTCGTCGTCGTCCAGCGAGTCCCACTTCAGCGCGTCGTCGGACCAGCTGTACGAGGCGAGGACGACGCCGCCCGCGCTGCCCTCGACCGGGTGGGAGGGCTGGAACATGAAGCGGTTGGGGTTGTCGGTGGCCGATCCGCCGCCGATGACGTGCGCCGCCTCGGGCTGGTCGCGGGCGGTGGCCCGGTACGCCGCGTAGTGCACCCGCTGGTTGGGCGGGAGATGACCGGACGGCACCGACGGGTGGGCGCCCAGCAGCGAACCGTCGGCCGGGGCCCTGCCCTTGCGGTAGGCGTCGTAGAGGCCGGGCCTGATCCTGTTCAGCTCGGCCTTCCAGTCCTTCTCCTCGAACTCCCACCAGCGGCGGCTGAATTCGAGCAGCACCTTGGTCGCCGCGTCGTAGTGGATCTCGGTGATCGCGCGCCGCTTGCCGTACGAGAGCAGCGGGGAGACGGGGATGTGGCGCAGCCCGGAGAACGGCACGGTGATGATCGCCCGGTCGCCGGTGAACGTCTCCCGGACCAGCGGCTTGCCGTCGCCGCCCTCGGAGATCGTCTCGACCCGGACCCCGTTCTTCCCGTAACTGATCCGGGTGGCCCGGCGGTCGAGGCGCACCAGGCCCTTGACCCGCTCGTACATCCGGTCGGCGAGCGTCGCGGTGCCGCCCGGCAGTTCGAAGAACGCCGTGTCCGGGCTGATCAGCGAGGCCCCGATGAAGCTGTGCACGAAGGCGAGATGGAGCCGTGAGGTGAGGTTCTCGATCGTGCCGACGAGGTCGATGGTGCGTTCGTCGAGCTTGGCCGCCTCGGTGAGGAAGCGGTACATCGACCAGTGTCCGTACCGCTGGATGACCCGGGCCCAGCCCTCGACGAGTGCGCGGCCCTCCTTGCCCTCGAACTCCTTGCGCACCGGCGCGAACGCCTCCCGCACGATCGTGGCGGCGGGCTTGTCCTCGTACGCGGCGGGGACACCGAACGACCGGTTGACCGCCCGCGGTTTCGCCGCGTAGTCGGCCCTGCGCATCCGGAGGCCGTTGACGTGGATCCAGGTGTGGTTGACCGGGCGGCCCTCGGCGTCGACATCGACGAGGTGGAAGGGGCGGCGCTTCAGGTCGAGGCTGTCGATCAGCCCGGTGACCAGCGGGTGGCTGTCGGGGATGCGCATCGCGCCCGCCTCGGCGTACTGCTTCGGGTCGGCGAACGGTGCCTTCGCGTGCTCGTGGCCGCCCCGGCGGAACGTTTTGATACGGCCGCCGACGCGGTTGCCGTTGGCCTCGATCACGGTGACCTCGTGCCCGGCCCTGTGGAGCAGGTGGGCGGCGGTCAGCCCGGCCGGGCCCGCGCCGACGACAAGGACCTTCTTGGGTGCCTTGCGTCCGCGCGGAAGGCCCTTGGACAGGAGGACTTCCTTGTAGTACGGGACCAGGGGCCGGTCGTGCTCGTCGCGCACGAGGATGGCGCGGGCGATGTCCAGACAGGTCTCCCAGTCCGATCCGGCGGCCGTGGGCGCGGGAGCGGCGGCGGAGGGCGCGGAGCCGACGACGAACGGAGCGGCGGCACTCGCGGGACCGGCCGCGGCCGTGGCGAGCGCGGCGGCACCGGCGGCGGCACCCGCGATCAGGGAGCGGCGGGAGGGCGGACCGGAGGAGGACGAGGAGGATGTGGAGGGAGAGGAGGACCCGGTGGGCTCGGAAGTCATGCGGCCCACCCTGGCCCGCCCGGTGCGAGACCCTCGCCCGAACGCGCGTAGACCGTAGGGAAATCACCCGCAGGTGGTCCCAACGGCCTTCCTGTACTGACGACTTGACCGTCAGTTCGTGGGCCCGGGGCGCTGCTCGGCGTCCGCTCCCGCCGGTCTCCGCTCGGCGTCGGCTCCCGCCGGTCCCTGCCCGGCGCCCGGTTCCGCAGGCCGCAGGAGGGCCAGGAAGTCCTGGAACGCGGCGGGCATGTCCACCGCCTCCGGGTCCAGCAGCCACTGGTACTGCAACCCGTCCATCACCGCCACCAGCAGAGGGGCCGCACGCTCGGGGGTCAGTCCGCCCGGCAGCCGTTCGCCGTGCTCCGCGCGCAGGGTCGCCGTCATGCTCGCCCGGACCTGGGTGTAGCGGCGGGTGAAGAACTCCCGGGCGGGGTGCCCCTCCGTCACGCTCTCGCCGAGCAGCGCCGAGAACGTCTGGACGATGCCGGGCCGCATCGCGTTGTACTCCACCAGCGAGCCGAGCAGATCGGTCCGCCAGGTGCGCTCGCCCCGGCTGCCGCCGCCGGTGTCCCACTGGTCGCGCTCCTCCAGCACGGCGACCAGCAGCGCCTCCTTCGTCGGGAAGTGGTGCAGCAGCCCCTGCTGACTGAGGCCGACCCGCTCGGCGACGGCGTTCAGCGAGGCGCCGCGGTAGCCGCGCTCGGCGATCACCTCGAACGTGGCCCGGAGAATCTCCGCCCGCCGTTCCGCGCTCCTGGCCCGCGCCATCGTCCCGGCCCCTCTCGATGCTGAGTCCGCCCCGTTCCGAGGACCGTACGCCATCCCCAAATATCACGAGATGGTAACGAAACCTACCGTTCAACCGGTATCGGGGTGACGATGGGAGACATCGGAAGCAGCAGTGCAGGACACACACGAGGAGGAACGGCCGTGGCGGACGCGTCCACATCCACCCACCCCGATGCGGCCCGTGAGGCCGCTGTCGAGAAGGCGCTGGCCGCCCTCGGGCTCGACGACAAGGCCCGGCTGCTGGCCGGTCAGGACATGTGGTCGCTGCC
The DNA here is from genome assembly GCF_043083325.1 of Streptomyces sp. NPDC014734. Lineage (NCBI taxonomy): Bacteria > Bacillati > Actinomycetota > Actinomycetes > Kitasatosporales > Streptomycetaceae > Streptomyces > Streptomyces sp. NPDC014734. Next base: position 59,424 of record NZ_JBIBYN010000004.1, read on the forward strand.
GGCGCTGCCCGCCGTCGGCCTGCGCTCCCTGGTGATGTCCGACGGGCCCATCGGCGTCCGCGGAGTCGCCTGGAGCGCCGACGACCCGTCCGTCGCGCTGCCCTCGCCGACCGCGCTCGCCGCGACCTGGGATCCGGCCCTGGCCCGCCGGGCCGGGCGGCTGCTCGCCCAGGAGGCCCGCCGCAAGGGCGTGCACGTCCTCCTCGCCCCGACCGTCAACCTCCACCGGTCCCCGCTCGGCGGGCGCCACTTCGAGACATACAGCGAGGACCCGTACCTCACCGGCGAGATCGGCACCGGCTACGTGCGCGGCGTGCAGGACGGCGGCGTCGGCACGACCGTCAAGCACTTCGTCGCCAACGACGCCGAGACCGACCGCTTCACCGTCGACAACGTCGTCGCCCCGCGAGCCCTGCGCGAGATCTACCTCGCCCCGTTCGAGCGGATCGTCCGCAACGCCCGCCCGTGGGGCATCATGTCCGCCTACAACCGGGTCAACGGCCCCACCATGACCGAGCACCGCTACCTCCAGAACGCGGTGCTGCGCGGCGAATGGGGCTTCGACGGCTTCGTCGTCTCCGACTGGCTGGCCGCCCGTTCCACCGTCGGCGCCGCCCTCGGCGGGCTCGACGTGGCCATGCCGGGCCCGAAGACGGTCTACGGGAAGGCCCTCGCCGACGCCGTACGGGCCGGCGAGGTGGAGGAGTCCGTCGTCGACGGGGCCGTGCGCAACGTGCTCCGGCTCGCCGCCCGGGTCGGCGTCCTGGATGGCGCCCCGCCCGTCGTCGACCCGGCCGGCCACCCCGCGACCGTCGACGGCGACGCGCTGGCCCGGGAGATCGCCCGACGCTCCTTCGTCCTGGTGCGCAACGAACCCGCCGGGCGGACGGAGGACAGCGGGGACCACACCACGGGCGAGACCCCTGCCGCGCTGCCCATCGACCCGGCGGCCGTGCGCAGGGTGGCGCTCAGCGGCGCGCTCGCCCGGGACGCCCGGGTCCTCGGCGGCGGCTCCGCCCAGGTCTTCCCGCACCACGTCGTCACCCCGCTGGACGGCCTCGCCGCCGCCCTCCCGGACGGCGTCCTCGACTACCGCGTCGGTGCCGACCCGAACGACGAACTCGTCCCCGCCGGAAAGGGCTTCGGCCTCAGGGCCGTCTGCCGCGACGCCTCCGGCACCGTCATCGGCTCGGCCCCGCTGCACGACGGCACCCTCCAGTGGATCGGCGACGACCTCCCCGAGGGCGTCACCCGCGCGAACCTGCACAGCGTCGAGATCACCGGCACCTTCGTCCCGCGCGACAGCGGCGAGCACGTCTTCGGCACCCGCGGCACCGGCGAACTCACCCTCGCCGTCGCGGGCGAGACGCTGTACGACGAGATCCACCGGGTCGTCTCCGCCGACCCCGGCGAGGCGTTCTTCGGCAACCCGCTGGAGCGCGGCCGGATCACGCTCGCCGCGGGCGAGCCCGTCGAGGTCTCGCTGCGCCAGGTCCCGGAGACCCTGGGCGACGACGCGCCCGTCCTCGGCGTCTCGTTCGCCCTGTGCCACCTCGGCCCCCGCCGCGACCCGGCGGAACTGATCGCCGAGGCCGTCGACGCGGCCCGCGACGCGGACATTGCGATCGTCGTCGTCGGCACCACCGAACGCGTCGAGTCCGAGGGCTTCGACCGCACCGGCCTCGCGCTCCCCGGCCACCAGGACGATCTGGTCCGGGCCGTCGCCGCGGTCAACCCGAACACCGTCGTCGTCGTCAACTCCGGCTCCCCGGTGGAACTCCCGTGGCGCGAGGAGGTCGCGGCGGTGCTGCTCGGCTGGTTCCCGGGCCAGGAGGCGGGCCACGCCCTCGCCGACGTACTCCTCGGCGCCGAGGAACCGGGCGGTCGGCTGCCCACCACCTGGCCGGTCGCGCTCGCCGACGTCCCCGTCTCGAACACCACCCCCACCGACGGGAAACTCTCCTACGACGAGGGCGTCTTCGTCGGCTACCCGGCCTGGGAGCGGGCCGGCACCGCGCCCGCGTACCCGTTCGGCCACGGCCTGGGCTACACCACCTGGGAGTACGAGGGGATCGACGCGGGCCCCGACGGCGCCACCGTCCACCTCCGCAACACCGGCACCCGCCCCGGCGCCGAGACCGTCCAGCTCTACCTGGCGCCGCGCGACGCCGCCGCCGACCGTCCCGCCCGGCGGCTGGCCGGCTTCGCCCGTGTCGAGGCGGGGCCCGGCGAGAGCGTCCGGGCGGAGATCCGGATCGAGCGGCGCGCCTACGAGATCTGGGACGAGGAGGCGTACGGCTGGCGGTTCCTCCCCGGCACGTACGAGGTGCGGGCGGCCCGTTCCGTCGACGACGTGCGCCTGACGGCGGTCGTGGACGTCCGGGCGGCGGACGTCCCGTAATCCCGTATTCGGGGGCTGATGCTGGTGGGCTCTCCTATCCAACTGCCGTCAGTTCGTCCCGGTGTCCGGCCGGATGGTGACCGCGGGTGATCGTCGGTGGCGTACCGGCTCCAGGCCCCTTTGCTCTGCCGTTGGGGTTCGGCGGGACGGCGCCGGGCGGGGCCGAGTCCTGGCCTGGGTCAGGCCGTGCCGGTGGAGTTCTTTGAGGGGCAGGTGACGGCCCAGGCGGCCTCGATCATCTGGAAGATCTCGTCCACCGCGCTCTGCGGTTCGGCCGCGTCACGGGCCAGGGAGTAGGCGTCGATCACGAACCTCGCGATCGTCCGGCAGGCCGTAGTGGTCTGTGACAGGTCGGGATCGGCGGCGATGGCCGTCGCCAGCGACTCCGCATGGCGCAGCCTCATCGACTCCTCGTACTCGCGCAGGGCGGGTGATTCGTCGATCATGCGCCAGATCGGAGCGGCGCCGTCCGCCGTGCAATGTCGCACCAGGGCCTGGATCTCGCGGCGTAGCGCGGGGAGGAGCGGCTCGTGCGGTGCCCGGCTGGTGACCGCCTGGGTGAGGCGTTGCTCGAAGTCCTGGTCCTGCTCGAAGACCAGGGCCTCCTTCGAGGCGAAGTGGGAGAAGACCGTGGTGACGGCGACGTCGGCTTCGGCGGCCACGTCGCGGATGCCCACCGTGTCGTACCCGCGTTCCAGGAAGAGTCGCAGGGCGGTGTCGGCGATCTTCTGGCGGGTCTCGGCCTTCTTGCGTTCGCGTCTCCCGGACGGCACGGTCATGCCCTGACGCTATCAGATCCAAAGGTGGAACCGTTGTTAAATGCTAACCGTTAGGGTTATGGTCGACGGCATGAAGAAAGTGAGCTTTGCCGAGTTCGGCGGTCCTGACGTCCTGCGACTCGTCGACGCCGAGGAGCCCCACGCGGGCCCGGGCCAGGTACGCATCGCCGTGCGGGCGGCCGGCGTGAACCCCGTCGACTGGAGGATCCGCGAAGGCCAGATCCTCAAGGCCCATCCGATCGAGTTGCCCTCCGGAGTCGGACTGGACGCCTCCGGGGTGGTGGACGAGGTCGGTCAGGGCGTCGAAGGGATCGAGGTCGGCGACCACGTGTTCGGCGAAGGCACGAGCACCTATGCCGAGTTCGCCGTGCTGTCGGCCTGGGCCCGCATGCCCGAGAGACTGACGTTCGAAGAGGCGGCCGGGTACCCCTCCGTGGTGGAGACCGCGCTGCGCATCATCCGCGAGGTCGGCGTGCAGGCCGGGCAGACGCTGCTGGTCAGCGGTGCGTCCGGAGGAGTCGGATCGGCGGTGCTGCAGATCGCCCGCGACCGCGGGATCACGGTGATCGGCACCGCCGGAGACGCGAACCAGGACTACCTGCGCAGCCTGGGTGCCCTCGCCACGACGTACGGCGAAGGCTGGGTCGAGCGGGTGCGGCGGCTGGGCGATGTCGACGCGGCTCTCGATCTGGCCGGCTCGGGCGTGATCCGCGAGCTCGTCGAGCTGACCGGGGATCCGCAGAGGGTGATCTCCATCGCCGATCTCGCCACGTCCGAGTTCGGTGTCCGATTCTCCGGCGTGGCCGGGAGCGTGCCGGAAGCGCTCGCCGAGGCCGTCGGCCTCATCTCGCGGGGAAAGCTCCGCATCCCAGTCGAGAAGTCGTATCCGCTCGCCGAGGCCATGGCGGCACACATCGACAGCCAGACCGGTCACACGCGCGGGCGCCGGGTCCTGGTCGTCTGAAAGCGACTGAGCGTCGTTCCCACGCAGAAGTTGAGGACGATGCCGGCCCTGGGACTGGTCAGCCCGCATCGCGCGGCGGCGGCCGGCGCGGAGCCGCAGGGCATGGGTGCTGCGTCGGGGGCGACCCGTGAACTCGTATGCGGCGCCAATTCGATGGGGAGGGCGAGGGCCTGAAACCGGAGGAGGAGGCTCAGACGCTCGCCCAGGTCTTTCGGGAGGCGATGTGCAGCGCGGAGATCTCGTGCGCGAGCGCGTCGTCGGCCGCCTGGCGCCTTTGGCGGGCGGCCTCGCCATCGCGCCAGGCGTAGGAGGAGGAGCGGGCCACGTGCAGCACCCGGCAAAGCAGAACGGTCGGGCAGTTCGCCTTCTCCGCATGGATGAACCGGTACAGCCCGCTCACCGGTCGTTCTCCTTCACGAAGAAGGCGGTCGCTTTTTTCAGGATCTCGATCGTCTGCTGCTGTTCACGGTTCTCCTTGCGCAGCCGTCGCAATTCCTCGCGCTCGGCGCCGGTCAGCTCGCCGGGGGCGCCCTCGCCCCGGTCTGCCCTGGCCTTGCGGTACCAGCCGCGCAGGGACTCGGAGCTGATGCCGAGTTCCCGGGCGACGGCGGTGACCGTCTCGCCCGAGGAGCCGACGAGCGCGATCGCGTCCCGCCTGAACTCCTCGGTGTACCACCTCGTGTACTTGCTTCCCACCTGGTGCTACTTCCTCTGGAACCTCAGGTCCCAGTCTCCAGGTGTCCACGATCAAGGGGAAGCTTCAGGCCGTCAGCGCACCCCGAACCCGTACACCGTCGTCGAGACGAACTCCTCGCCCGGCCGCAGCACCGTGCTCGGGAAGCCGGGCCGGTTCGGGGAGTCCGGGAAGTGCTGGGTCTCCAGCGCGATCCCGGCGCACGGTCCGAACGGCCGCCCGTCGAAGTGGTCCGCCGTGTACAGCTGCATCCCCGGCTCCGTCGTGGTGACGGTCAGCACCCGCCCCGCCCCCGGGTCGTACAGCTCGGCGTCCGGACCCGCCCCCGCCGCACCGGCCCCGTCCAGAACGAAGTTGTGGTCGTAGCCCGGCCCGACCGGCCTCGGCTCCCGGAAGTCGAACCGCGACCCGTCCACCGGCAGGAACGCGCCCGTCGGCAGCGACTCGGCGTCCACCGGGGTGATCCGCCCGGCCGCGATCCGCAGCACCTGGCCCAGCGCGCCGCCTCCCGTGCCCGCGAGGTTCCAGTACGTGTGGTTGGTGAGGTTCAGTACCGTCGGGGCGTCCGTCACCGCCCGGTACCCGATCCGCAGCGCCCCGCCCTCGTCCAGGGTGTACGCCACGGACACCTCCAGGCGCCCCGGGAAGCCCTCCTCGCCGTCCCGGGAGACCAGGGACAGTTCCACCCCTCCCGGGGCCTCACGCGCCCGCCAGACGCGCTTGTCGAAGCCCCGGGCGCCGCCGTGCACCTGATTGCGCCCCTCGTTGGGCGTGAGCCGGTGCGCGCGCCCGTCCAGTTCGAAACGCGCCCCGCCGATCCGGTTCGCGTACCGCCCGACCACGGCGCCGAAGTACGGGCCGGGGAACGCCTCGTACCCGGCGAGGTCCGGCAGCCCCAGCGCCACCCCGGCGCGCGTCCCGTCCCGGTCCGGAACCTCGACCGACTGCACGACGCCGCCGTACGTCAGCACCCGCACCCGCGTACCGGCCCGCTCCAGCGTCCAGCGGTGCACCGCGGCGCCGTCCGCCGACGTGCCGAACTCCTCCGCACGTACGACCGTGCTCGAACTCGTGTCCATGATCACAAACTCTACGGCAGGCTCTCAGGCCGGAGGTTTCGTCGCCGTGACGTTGCGGTACGCGATCTCCGCCAGCCGGGCCTGCCCCTCCCGCCCCGGATGGAACCAGTCCCACTGGCTGAGCTGTGCGCCGATGAACGGGAAGTCGTGGACCGCCCCTCCGTCGTAGCGGCAGCGTGCGTCCTTGGCGCAGACGTCCCGGAGCACCGCGTTGTACTCCTCGACGCGCTTCTGCACCGAGGCGCGCCGGGCCACGGCCTGCGCGCCCATGTCGTCCGCGTCGCCCAGCATCGACGTGCAGATCCCCAGCTTCCAGATCTGCCTGACCAGTTCCTTGTCCCGCCCCGTCGACCAGAGCCGCATGAGGTCCGGCACGCTCGACACGTACACCTGCGCCTTGGGTGCACCGGCCCGCAACTGCCGCATCGCCGTCTCGAACGAGGAACGGAAATCGGCCACCGGCGTCATGTACCGGACCGAATCCCGGCAGGCGTCGTTGGCCCCGATCATCACCGTGACCAGATCCGGCTTCTCCTTCGCGGCCCGCGCCATCTGCTCCGGAAGCTGCGCCATCCTGGCGCCCGTCACCGCGTGGTTCCAACTGTGCGCGGCGGCTCCCGACTCACCGAGCAGTCGTACCGCGAGACTGCGCACCTGGGCGTCCGTACCGGTGGCCCACGAGACCTCCGGACAGTCCGCCAGCACCGAGCAGGCGTCGAAGCCGCGGGTGATGGAGTCCCCGACGGCGGCCACCGACTTCGGGCCGCGGTTCCAGACCGGACCGGCCGCCGCGGACGGCTTCCGCTGCCCGGCCGCCGAACCCTTCGTCGTCCCGTCCCGGTCGGAGTCGCAGCCGACGAGGGCGGCTGACCCCAGCAGGGCGACCGCCGTGAGGCCAGCCGCGATCCGCGAACGACGTCGGACGGAACGATCCCGCATGCCATGGTCCCCTCGGTTGTGCCCCCGGCATTCCCCGGCGGCACAGCGGTATGAAAGACGGACGAATGATGTGCCCAGGACCGACCGTACGTCACACCACCGGTGCCGCCGCGCGGTAGCTTTTCCTCGTCGAACCAACGGTGCGTTTCCTCGCCCGGCTCCACTCGGGTGGCTTTCCGTACATCACATCACGTCACATACTGTCCCTTTTCAGGAGATTCGCCCCGATGCTGTTTACTGATGACAACCTCGGGATCCGGCCGAGAAACGACGGTACGGGCGCGAGACCGCTGGGGAAGGCGAACTTCGTCCCACACTGGAGGTCCCGGTGACGACACGTGGAGTTCTGTACGTTCACTCCGCGCCGCGCGCGCTCTGTCCCCATGTCGAATGGGCGGTGGGGGGTGTTCTCGGTGTGCGGGTGCAGCTCGACTGGATCAGGCAGCCCGCCGCCCCCGGCACCTGGCGGTCCGAGTTCTCCTGGCAGGCCCGGCCGGGCACCGCGTCGAAACTGGCCTCCGCGCTGCGCGGCTGGGATCTGCTGCGCTTCGAGGTGACGGCGGAGCCGAGCCCCACGTCGGAGGGCGAGCGTTACAGCTCCACACCCGAACTGGGTATTTTCCACGCGGTCACCGGCATGCACGGCGACATCCTGGTGCCCGAGGACCGGCTCCGCGCGGCACTCGCACGGTCCTCCCGGGGCGAGACGGACCTGGCGGCCGAGATCGCCAAGCTGCTCGGCAAGCCGTGGGACGACGAGCTGGAGTCCTTCCGGCACGCCGGCGAGGGCGCGCCGGTGCGCTGGCTGCACCAGGTGGTGTGACGGGCGGCGCCGCCCGGGCGCCCGCACGACGGACGGACGAAGCCCGTCTCCCCACGGGGAGACGGGCTTCGTCCGTCGTGACGGACCGGGGCGCAGGCCCCCGTCCCGCGGATCAGACGCTGCGGAACGCCAGGACCACGTTGTGGCCGCCGAACCCGAACGAGTTGTTGATCGCGGCGACGGGGCCCTCGGGCAGCGGACGCGGCGCGTCGCGCACGATGTCCGCCTCCACCTCCGGGTCGAGGTTCTCCACGTTGGTCGTCGGCGGGGCCATCCGGTGGTGCAGCGCCAGGACCGTCGCGACGGTCTCCACGCCGCCCGCGCCGCCCAGGAGGTGACCGGTCATCGACTTCGTCGCGGAGATCGCCACGTGGTCGAGGTCGTCGCCGAGGACCTTGCGCAGCGCCTTCAGTTCCGCGACGTCGCCCTGCGGCGTCGACGTGGCGTGCGCGTTGAGGTGCACGACTTCGGACGGCTTGAGATCCGTCTGGTCCAGCAGGTTCTGCAGCGCGGTGGCGATGCCGCGACCGCTCGGCTCGGGCTGCGCGATGTGGTGGGCGTCCGCGGACAGGCCCTGGCCCAGCACCTCGCAGTAGACCTTCGCACCGCGCGCGGCGGCGTGCTCCGCCGACTCCAGGACGACCACGCCGGCACCCTCGCCGAGCACGAAGCCGTCACGACCGGTGTCGTACGGGCGGGAGGCCTTCTCGGGGTCCTCGTTGTTCTTGGACATCGCCATCATGTTGGCGAACGCGGCGATCGGCAGCGGGTGGATCGCCGCCTCGGTGCCACCGGCGAGGACCACGTCGGCGCGACCCGTGCGGATCATCTCGACGGCGTAGCCGATCGCCTCGGCGCCGGAGGCGCAGGCGGAGACCGGGGTGTGCACACCGGCCTGGGCGTTGACCTCCAGGCCGACGTTGGCCGCCGGGCCGTTGGGCATGAGCATGGGCACGGTGTGCGGGGAGACGCGGCGTACGCCCTTCTCCTTCAGCACGTCGTACTGGTCGAGCAGGGTGGTCACGCCGCCGATGCCGGAGGCGATGACCGTGCCCAGCCGGTCGGGCCGGACCGCGCTGTCCTCACCGGCCTTGCCGGTGTAACCGGCGTCCGCCCACGCCTCGCGGGCCGCGATCAGCGCGAACTGCGCCGAGCGGTCCAGCTTGCGGGCGAGCGGACGGGGGAGTACCTCGCCCGGGTCGACGGCCGCGAGGGCCGCGATCCGGACGGGAAGCTCGGCGAAACGTTCGCCCTGGAGGGGCTTGACGCCGGAACGACCGGCCATCAGACCTTCCCAGGTCGACGCCGAGTCGCCACCCAGCGGAGTGGTTGCGCCGATACCGGTGACGACCACGGTGCAATTGGTCGAGCTCACTGGAAAATCTTCTCCACGTGTAGAGGGTCGTGAATCAGCGGCGCCACCGCCGGGTGGCGACACAGGAGCCGGCCGATCAGGCCTGGTGCTTGAGGATGTAGTCGGCAGCATCGCCGACGGTCTTGAGGTTCTTGACGTCCTCGTCGGGGATCTTCACGTCGAAGCGCTCCTCGGCGGCGACGACGACCTCGACCATGGACAGCGAGTCGACGTCCAGGTCGTCGGTGAAGGACTTGTCCAGCTGGACGTCCTCGACCGGGATACCGGCGATCTCGTTGACGATCTCGGCGAGACCGTTGACGATCTCTTCCTGAGTGGCGGCCATGTTGGCGCTCCTTCGGTGTTTATCTGCAGGGTTCGGACGTCCGGGCCGAATGGCCTGGTGTGTCTAGGGGAGGGTAACGACCGTCGCGGCGTACACGAGACCCGCCCCGAAGCCGATGACGAGCGCGGTGTCCCCGCTCTTGGCCTGACCGGTCGCCAGGAGCCGCTCCATCGCGAGCGGAATCGAGGCGGCGGAGGTGTTGCCGGTGGTCTCCACGTCACGGGCGACCGTGACGTGCTCCGGCAGCTTGAGGGTCTTCACCATCGAGTCGATGATCCGCATGTTTGCCTGGTGCGGAATGAAGACGTCCAGGTCTTCCGGGGCGATCCCGGCCGCGTCCAGCGCCTGCTGGGCGACCTTCGCCATCTCGAAGACGGCCCAGCGGAAGACCGCCTGGCCCTCCTGCGTGATGGCCGGGAACTTGACGTTGCCCTCGGAGTCGAGCGGCAGTTGCGACACGTCGCCGCCGCGGAACGCGTCCCACGGCACGGTCTGCTTGATCGTGCCGGACTTGTCGCCCTCGGAACCCCACACGGTCGGGCCGATGGCCGGAACCTTCGAGGGGCCGACGACGACAGCACCGGCACCGTCACCGAACAGGAAGGCCGTCGCACGGTCCTCCAGGTCGGTCAGGTCGGACAGCCGTTCCACGCCGATGACCAGGACGTACTCGGCCGAGCCCTCGACGATCATGCCCTTGGCGAGGGTCAGCCCGTAACCGAAGCCGGCACAGCCCGCCGAGATGTCGAACGCGGCGGCCCTGTCGGTGCCCAGCTTGTCGGCGATCTCGGTGGCGATCGCGGGCGTCTGCGCGAAGTGCGAGACGGTGGAGACGACCACGGCGCCGATCTGGTCGGGGCGGATCCCGGCGTCGGCGATGGCCTTGCCGGACGCCTCGACCGACATCGCGGAGACGGTCTCCTCGTCGTTCGCCCAGTGGCGGGTGGCGATGCCGGAACGCGAGCGGATCCACTCGTCGGACGAGTCGATCTTTTCGAGGATCACCTCGTTGGGCACGACCCGCGTCGGACGGTAGCCGCCGACGCCCATGATCCGGGCGTACGGGGCGCCTTGGGCGGGCTTGATCTTCGACATGCTCTCGGGCTCCTTAGGCACCCGCGTGCTCGATGATGAGCGCGCGGGCCGCGTCGAGGTCGTCGGGGGTCTTGATCGCGAGGGTCTGTACGCCGGGCATGGCCCGCTTCGCGAGACCCGTGAGGGTGCCGCCGGGGCACGCCTCGATGAGCGCGGTGACGCCCATCTCCTTGAAGGTCTCCATGCACAGGTCCCAGCGCACCGGGTTGGCCACCTGGCCGACCAGCCGGGAAACCACCTCGTCGCCGGTGGCGACGGCCTTCCCGTCGGCGTTCGAGACATAGGTCACGGACGGATCGCTGATCTTCAGCTCCAGCGCGGCCTCGCGCAGCCGTTCCACGGCGGGCGCCATGTGGCGCGTGTGGAAGGCACCGGCGACCTTGAGAGGCACCACCCGGCGCACCCCCTCGGGCTTGTCCTCGGTCAGCGCGGTGATCTGCTCGGCGGTGCCGGCGGCGACGATCTGGCCGCCCCCGTTGACGTTCGCCGCGGTCAGACCGAGCCGCTCCAGGTGCGGAACCGTGACCTCCGGGTCGCCGCCGAGCAGCGCCGCCATCCCGGTCTCGGTGACCGCCGCGGCTTCCGCCATGGCGAGCCCGCGGGCTCGTACGAGACGCAGTGCCGGCTCGTCGCCGACGACCCCGGCAAGAGCGGCGGCCGTGATCTCACCCACGCTGTGACCTGCGACGATGTCCGGCGTCGCGTCGAGCGCGGCAGCCGAGAGCAGACCGGCGGCGACCAGCAGCGGCTGCGCCACCGCGGTGTCGCGGATCTCCTCCGCGTCGGCCTTCGTGCCGTAGTGGACGAGGTCGAGCCCGATGGCCTCGGACCAGGCCGCGATGCGGTCGGCGGCGCCGGGGAGGTCGAGCCAGGGGGTCAGGAAGCCGGGCGTCTGAGCGCCTTGGCCGGGAGCGACGAGTACGAGCACTCTCACACTCTCTCTTGCGAACGGTCCGGAACGCCCGTGGGGACAGGGACGAAGAACCGTAGGGGGAATTGTTGACGTTCCACAAAAGTCTAGGACCGGGTATCCCCAGCGGCCAGGCGCCCCAGGATCAGGGCGATTCGCAGCGTGAACGCCGAGCGGACGTCCGACGGCGACCACCCGGTGACGTCTGTCACACGTCGCAGCCGGTAGCGCACGGTGTTCGGGTGGACGAACAGCATCCGCGCCGCGCCCTCCAGGCTGCTCGCCTGCTCCAGATACACACTGAGCGTTTCCAGCAGTGCGGACCCCGCCTCCTCCAACGGTCTGTAGATCTCCTCCACCAACTGCTCCCGCGCGGCGGGGTCGCCCGCCATGGCGCGCTCCGGGAGCAGATCGTCGGCGAGCACCGGGCGCGGGGCGTCCTGCCAGGCACAGCACGCCTTCAGCCCGGCCGCCGCCGCCTGCGCGGACCTGGTGGCCGCCAGCAGGTCGGGCACCACCGGCCCGGCGACGACCGGGCCCGCCGCGTACGGGCCGATCAGCGCCTTCGCCACCCGCAACGGGTTGTCGCTGCCGCCCGCGATGACCACCAGACGGTGGCCGAGCACCCCGGTCAGGACCTGGAGCTTGGCGTGCCGGGCGGCCCGCCGGATCGCCTCCACGGTCAGTTCGCTGTCGCCGTCCGGCGCGGTGCCGAGCACCACGCAGACGTGCTCGGGGGAGTTCCAGCCGAGCGCCGCGGCCCGCGACACCGCCCCCTCGTCCGCCTCGCCGGACAGCACCGCGTTGACCACCAGCGATTCCAGCCGGGCGTCCCAGGCGCCACGCGCCTCGGCGGCCTGCGCGTACACCTGGGCGGTCGCGAAGGCGATCTCCCGCGCGTAGACGAGCAGCGCCTCGCGCAGCGCCGACGCGTCGCCGGGCGCCGCGACCTCCTCGATCGCCGCCTCCATGACCTCGATCGTGGTGCGCACCATCTCGACGGTCTGCCGCAGGGTGATCGCCCGGGTCAGCTCGCGCGGAGCCGTGCCGAACACGTCGGTGGAGATCGCCTGCGGGGTCTCCGGGTGCCGGAACCACTCGGTGAACGCCGCGATGCCGGCCTGGGCGACCAGGCCGATCCAGGACCGGTTCTCCGGGGGCATCGCCCGGTACCACGGCAGCGTCTCGTCCATGCGGGCGATCGCGTTGGCGGCCAGTCGGCCGGAGGACTGCTCCAGCCGCTTCAGGGTCGCGGCGTGCAGGTGGGCGTCGTGCGCAGCGGGCTGCTCAGGATCGGGTCGGGACACGGACACAAGACTGCCCTATCCGGCCACCGGCGCGACGGGCCGGGGCAGCGGCGGGTCGTACCGCCCGGTAACGACCCGGGGGAGCGGGAGGGGGCGGGCCGACGACGAGGTGGCCGGTGCGAGGCGCGCGCCGGGCTACCGTGTGCGGGTGATTTCCGTACAGCGTTCCGAGGACCGATTCCGGGGCGGGGACGACGCGACAGGCATCGTGTCCCTGCACGCGTTCTCGTTCGGCACCTTCTACGACCCCGACAACCTCCGCTTCGGCCCGGTCATGGCCTGCAACGAGGAACGGCTCGCTCCGGGGTCGGGTTTCGACGAACACCCGCACAGCCACACGGAGATCGTCACCTGGGTCGTCGAGGGCGAGCTGACCCACCGCGACTCGGCCGGTCACGCCACGACCGTGCGTGCGGGCGACCTCCAGCACCTGAGCGCCGCCGCCGGTGTGCGTCACGTCGAACGCAACGACGACTCCCGTCCGTTGACGTTCGTCCAGATGTGGCTGGCCCCGCTGGAACCGGGCGGCGAGCCCGCGTACACGATCGTCCCCGCCCTCGCCGACTCCACCCCGTACCCGCTCCCGGCGGCGGGCGCGACGCTCCACGTCCGCCGCCCGGCCGGGGGCGAGCGGGTGGCGCTCCCGGACGCGGACCGGGTGTACGTCCACGTCGTGGCCGGACGCGTACGGATCGGCGACGCGGGCGAGGAACTGACGGCGGGCGACGCCCTGCGGATCAGCGGCGAGCGGGCGCCGGAGCTGCTGGCGCGGGACGGCGCCGAGCTGCTGGTCTGGGAACTCCGGTAACTTCCAGAACTCGGCGACTTCCGGATTTCCTTCCAGATCTTCCGGACCTTCGGGTCCGAACGGTCCCGGCAGCGGAGATCCCCCTCGGTGACGGGGCAGGGGCGCATGCCGCCGCACCCCATGCGGACAGGTGCTCGGGGCGACCACCGGCCGTCCCGAGCACCTGCGTTCCGCGTTCTGTGTTCAGTGTTCTTTCGGACCTTGTTCTTTCGGGCCTTCGGCCTTCCGGTCGTCCGGCCTTCGTGCCCGCCTCAGCGCAGCCCGTCCACGAAGGACTGCCAGGCGCGGGCCCCGATGGTCAGGACGGGGCCGTCCGGGTTCTTGCTGTCGCGCACGGGCACGGCGCACGGCAGCCCGTCGACCACCTCGACGCACTCCCCCCCGGTGCTGCCGCTGTAGCTGGACTTGCGCCAGGCCGCGCCGCCGGTGACGGTGCACTCGACGCATTCGCCGCCGGTGTTGCCGCTGTAGCTGGACTTACGCCACCACGCGTTCTTCAGCTCGGAACCGGTCTCCATAACGCTCCTCCATCACGCGGGTGATCAGGGCCGCGGATTCCTCGACGGAGAGGGCGGCGGCCTGCAGTCGAGCGTAACGGAGCGCGGCCTCCCTGACGGTGTCGGGGCTGGCCGTCATGTGACCGGAGATGACGTCCTCCGTGTAGACGATGTCCGGGTCGTCATCGAAGCGCATCGTGGTGAACGACCCGGCGAGACTTGCATGTTCACCGGCCGCGAAGGGAAGCACCTGGATCTGCATCCAGCGATGGCCGACCACGTCCAACAGGCGCTGGAGTTGCTTCCGCATGACCTCGTGACCCCCGATCGGCCGGTGCAGCACCGCCTCGTCGAGCACCGCCCAGGCGAGCGGCGGCCGTTCCCGCTCCAGGATCCGCTGACGCTCCATCCGGGCCGCCACCTGGCCGTCGAGATCCTCCGGCATACCGGTCGCCAGAACGGCCCGCGCGTACGCTTCCGTCTGCAACAGCCCATACACCAACTGCGCCTGGTACGTGGAGATGTACGTGGCGCTCGACTCCATCTCCGCGTACGGCTGGAACCAGTTCGGCAACTGGCTGCGCAGCACCAGTCCGATCAGCCGGGAGAACAGCCCGTCCGTCCCGAGCGCCGCGTCCACCCGCTCCGAGAAATCACGGGTGGGCACCTTCCTCGTCGTCTCGATCTGGCCGATCAGCGAGCCCGTGCAGAAGATGCACCTGCCGAGCTCCGTCTGATTGAGGTTGTTCGCCTCTCTCAGGCGGCGCAACTCCCAGCCGTAGTAGTCCAACGGGGACGCGCTGGGGTCGAGTGTCTGGATGTTGGCCACGGTGGGGGCACCTCCGGCGTTCAACGCCTCACGGCGTTCGTTTCACTGCGTAGCCGAGCGTAGCCACGCCACTCCACTCTGGTGACATGAATCACGTAACTTCACCCCCGGTCGCGGAGCTGCCGGAGCCGACCTACCGCGCCGACTTCGCGATGGGCGAGCACTCCGCCCGTCACCTGCGCCGCATCCTGCGCCTCTACCTCACCGGCTGGGGCCTGTGCGACGTCGCCGACGCGGCGGAACTGGCACTCACCGAGCTGATCGCCAACGCCGTACGGCACGTGCCCGGCCGCCGCTGCCAGACGCTCATCTTCCTGCTCCCGGACGGGGGCGTACGCGTCGAGGTCGCGGATGCGTGCCCCGAACCACCGCGCGTGACGGTCGGTGACGTCCTGGACGAGGGCGGGCGGGGGCTGGTGCTGGTCGACGCCGTCACCGACCGCTGGGGAACCGACGTACGCGGCGACGGGCGCGGCAAGACGGTGTGGTTCGAGTGCCTGTCCGCCGGGGCGGCGAAGGCCGCGCAGACCTCGTCCGCGACGAAGGACGCGGGGACACCGCCGGCGGGGGCACCGTCCGCAGGGACACCGTCCGTGGAGGCATCGTCGACGGGGGGATCGTCGGCCCTCACACCTCCGTCGCCATGACGTGCTCATACCAGTCGCTGCCGCCCCTGTCCGTCAGGTGCCCCGAGTCGTGCTCCCACTTGCTATCGGTGACCTTGAAGCGCGCGCCCGGCATGAGCAGTACCTCGGCCTCGCTGCCCTGGTACTGGTGGAACGGGTCGATGTCGCGGCCGTACTTTCCGGTGAGCGTGAGTTCGAGGAAGATCCGGTGCCGCGCCGCTCCGTCCACCCGCTGGCCGCGCATGAAGTCCATCCCCACGTCCTTCTCACGGCTGGTGCTGTCGAAGGAGGTGGTGAAGACGGTTCCCCGACGGTAGTTGACCGCCGCGTACTTGCCGAGCTGGGTGACCGCCCCGTCGCCGCCGATGTTCCAGTCGCCCCGGTAGACCGTGCCGGTGACGGGCGGAAGCCGGTTCAGCGCCTCCATCGTCATGTCGGCGTGCGCCTTCAACTCCTCGAAGAGCGGGGGCGCGATGACGTCGATCCGCGCGTCGATGACGGCCATCGCCGCCTTCTGCGCGACCGGGTCCGTACCCTGCGCCGCCGCGAGCTGCGGCCCGATCACCGGGTCCTCGGTGAGGGTCGGCACGTTCTCGTCCGGATGCGCGGCGGCCCACCTGAGCTGGGCCTTGATCTGGGCGAGGGAGATCGATTCGGCGCCGGAGGTGAGCAGCCCGGTGGTGCCGTAGGGCGCGTATCCCTCGGGCAGGAGCCGGCTGCGCACCGCCGCGTTGATCATCGCGTGCGCCCCGCCGGTGTACGTCATCAGGGCGGTCGCGTGGGCCGGTTTGAACGTCCTGGTCACGTCCTTGACGGAGGTGACGCCGTTGTCCCGCTTCCACTGGTCGATGCGCGGATCGGGGTGGGTGTCGGCCTCGTCGAACGTCTGGTACTTCTGCTGCGCGTCCTGGGCCGCGGTCACGCCCGGTTCCATGAAACCGCTCGCCGCCGGGTCCACGTCCCGGGCCTTCCCCGCCTCGGCGAGGTACATCAGCTCGTGCGGGAACTGCCCGCCCACACAGACGTGCTGGCGCAGTTCCTCCTCCGTGAAGGGCGCGATGTTCTGGTACATCAGCGCCGCGCCCTTCTCCGCTCGCAGCACGGACTCCCGGGGGCCCTTGACCCCGGCCGCCCAGGAACCGCGCAGGATCTCGTAGAGCGAGTGGTCCCAGGACGGCAGCATCCAGCCCATCACGGCCATCCGGAAGTCGAAGGCGTCGACCCCGGGCACGTTCATCCACTGGAAGGTCTTGAGCATCCGCGTCGTGGTGCCCGACATGCCCGCGACCACCGGAAGTCCACGCGCCGCGCTCGACTTCGCCCAACTCGACGACTGGTTGATCTCGTAGTAGGCGGCGCCCTCGATCCAGGGGAGCTTGTCGTCCGGTCCGGGCTTGCCCGCGAACTCCAGCTCGCGGGCGCTGAGCGGCGCTCCCCGCTCCTCGTAGTCGCGGGGGCTCTTGCGGTGGGCGTCCCGGTCGGCGTCGTCCCGCTTCTGCCGGGGCTCCTGACTCCTGATCATTTCGAGGGTGTCACCGGCGAAGGTCTCCGACTCCGACTGGGCGAGGATGTTGCCCAGGGCATACGGGTCCTTCGCGAAGTTGTACCCCTTGCCTCCGACGTTCGCCGCCGCCTCCAGCAGCGCCCGCTTCGAGCTGTTGAGGAACGCGGAATGCTTCTTCAGCTCCTCCTCGTTCATGCCGAGCGTCGATGCCAACTGGGGCCGGGGCCCGATGATGCCGTTCAGGATCTCCTTCATCGACAGCTTGCCCGCGCCCCCGTCCGGGGCCGTCGTGTTGTAGTACGCGGCGTTGTACAGGGCGGTCATCAGCTCACGGACGTTTCCGTCGCTCGTGAAGAACGCGTTGATCTGGGCGGTGGTCATGTTCTCGCCCACCTGCCCGCCGCTGGTGCTGTCGCCGAGGAAGAACGACTTGTTCGCCAGGGCCGTGTCCTTGTGCGCCGTCCGGGCGTAGGCGGTGAGCAGTTTCTTCAGCCGCGCCACGGTCGCACGGGCGGCGGCGAGGGCCCGGCCGTCCCGGAAGGCGTATCCACCGAGCCGCTTCTCGAACTCCTCGGCGGTGTCCTGCCATCCGGCCTTCCCGTAGTACTGCGCGTGGTCGAAGAGGGCCTCGCCCGCTCCGGCCCGCTGCACGGCGACGGCCCGCCCGTGGTCGTGCGCGCGAGCGGGCACCCGCTGCACGGCCGCACTCTCCGACGAGGGTGCGGGCACCGCCTCCGCCACGGTCTTCTGCTCCGCCTCCGCCTCCGCCACGGGCGCGGGGCCGGACAGGACGCGGCGGGCATTGGCCTCCGCCGCGCGTTCGAACCGGTCCGAGGGGTCGGAGACGCTGAGCCCGGAACCGTTGTCGGTACCCGCGACGGGCCCCAGACGCTGCTGGACGACATGGGTCAGTTCATGGGCCAGGGTGTGCCGGTCGGCGCCCCCGGAACCGATGACGACATGGCTGCCGGAGGTGTACGCGCGTGCGCCCACCTCCGCCGCGGAGCGCCGCGCGGCGGCGCCCGTGTGCAGCCGTACGTCGGAGAAGTCCGCGCCCAGTCGCGCCTCCATGTCCGCCCGGACCGCCCCGCCCAACGGCTTCCCGGGCGAGCGCAGCACATCCGGCACCGACGACCGCTGAACCGTGGCGGACGGTTCCCCGCCCCCACCCCCGACCCCGTTCCCGTCCCCGGCCCCCTCCCACGCACGGCGCCGCGCCTCCAGCATCCGCACCACGGCCGCGTTCCCGAGCGAACGTTGCAGCGCGCCGAGCGGGAGCGCGATCGGCGATCCGGGTGAGTCGGGCTGTCCGGCGACGCCGGCGCCGTCCAATCCGGCGAGCGGCGCGACAGCGAGCGGCGCAAAGGTGACCGGTCCCGCGCCGACCGGACCCGCGCCGACCGCAGGACCGACTGCCGTCGCCCGGGCAGTGGCCGGGGCCGCGGGGGCGGAACGTACGGCGTCGTCCTGTCGCTCGTGTGTGCGCATGAACCGATGGTCGGCCATCCTCGCGCCGGATGGGAGGGCTTCCCCGGCTATTCCCCGCCGCCCCGCGGGTTCACCCGTCCCGCACCTGGCGGCCACCCACCGCCGTGCGAACAGCCCGTCCCGGAGCCCGTAGAACGCGACCCGGCCGCCCGGATCACCACCCGGGCCACCCCTCAGACCACCCCTCAAACCATCCCTCAGGTCATCCCTGAGTCCACCCGTCAGGCTCTCAACGCCCGGAGCGCAGCTCCGCGAGCACCGCGTCCGTGAACGCCGGCCACACCTCCACCGCCCACGGGCCGAAGGCCCGGTCGGTCAGCGCGACGCACGCCGCACCCGCGACCGGGTCGACCCACAGGAACGTGCCCGACTGCCCGAAGTGCCCGAAGGCCGAGGGTGACGACGAACTCCCCGTCCAGTGCGGGGACTTGTGGTCCCGGATCTCGAAGCCGAGCCCCCAGTCGTTGGGGTTCTGGTGTCCGTAGCCGGGCAGCACGCCCTTCAGTCCGGGGTACTGGACGGTCTGCGCGTCCAGCACCGTGCGCGGATCGAGCAGCCGGGGCGCCTGCACCTCCGCCGCGAACCGCACAAGGTCGTCGACGGTCGAGACACCGTCCTTGGCGGGCGAACCGTCCACCGTCGTCGACGTCATCCCCAGCGGCTCCAGCACCGCCTGGCGCACGTACTCCGGGAACGGGATGTCGGCGGCCTTCGCGATGTGGTCGCCGAGCACCTCGAAGCCCGCGTTGGAGTACAGCCGCCGGGTCCCGGGTGCGGCCGTCGTACGGTGCTCGTCGAACGCGAGCCCACTGGTGTGCGCGAGCAGATGCCGGACGGTGGCCCCCTCGGGCCCGGCCGCCTCGTCCAGCTCCACCGCCCCCTCCTCGTACGCCACCAGCGCCGCGTACGCCGCGAGCGGCTTGGTCACGGAGGCGAGCGGGAACCGGTGCGCCGTCGCGCCGTGCGCACCGACGACGGTCCCGTCCGCTCGTACGACGGCAGCCGCCGCGGTGGGAACGGGCCAGTTGTCGATCATTGCCAGGCTCTGCATGCCTATGAGCGTAACGGGCCGTGACCGTTCCGCCCGGTACAGGGCCCTGCCGCAGGGCGAGGTGTGGGGCGCGCAGAGCGAATGCGGGGTGCGCCCGGTTCCCGGACCGGACGCACCCCGCTGTGGCATCAACTACTCCCCGGCACCTCCGTGGGCAGGCCGAACAAGGACCCGGCAAGTTGCTCGACCTGGCTCTCGGTCAAGGCCCCCTCGAAGGCCCAGACGTCGTCGAGCACACCTGGGAAGTACTCGCTTCCGGTGCCACCGACCTTCGTCCGCCCGAGCTGGAGGGACTTCCCGGCCCTGGTGGTCAGGACGTTCTCACCCCAGGCCATCAGGCCCTCGCAGGCGCTGCTGCCGGACCCGCCGTCACCGCAGGCCACCTCCTGGACGACGCCGTTGACGTACAGGCGCGCCTGTCTGGCGAACCCGTCATAGACCAGGGCCAGGTGCGTCCAGTCCGTGACGTGGTTGAACACGCTGTTGGCCATACGCCGTGTCGTGGCGTCCGCGCTGTCCTTGTCGGGCAGTGCGATCTCCCACGTCCCGCGGCCCTCGGTGTCGTCGGCGTCCGGCACGAACCGGAGACTGAAGGGACTCTGCACGGAACCCTCCGCGCTGAGTACCGCGGCGCTCTGGGCGGGCGTGGACGCTGCCTGAGCCCATGCGGCGACCGTGAAACTGGTACTCGTGTCGACCGGGACTGCTGGAGTGGACGCGTAGCCGGTCGTGCCGTTCAGCTCCAATCCGCCGTCGATGATTCCCGGGCCGATCTTCGCGCCGCCCTCCAGAGACATGGACGCCGCCTGCCCGGAGTCGTCCGGCGAAGTGGAATCGGCGCCTGCATCGTCCAGTTTCCATCGCGCGCCGAGCAATGGACGTTGCTGGAACAACTGGTGTACTTCCTCGTCGGACACCGGCCGGTCGTAGAGACGGACGTCGTCGATCTGGCCGGGGAAGTACTGGATGAGCTTGCCGCCGTCGATGCTCAGCGCACCGACCTGGACACTCCCGCCGGCATACCAGGGACTGGCCTGGGCCACACTGGCTGCCTTGACCCCGTTGACGTAGAGGGTGAGTGTTTTGGCCACCGCGTCGTGGACACCGACGAGGTGTACCCACTCTCCCGCTCGCGCGGTGGTGCCCGCCGGTTGCACGGCGCGGATCTGGGTGGCGTTCGGGACGTCGGCCGAATACTGGGTGAAGCCCCAGCGGTTGTACGTCTTCGAGTAATACAGCTCGAAGCCCGGCCGGTTCGTGCCCAACTGGGCCACGACCGTGGCGGCCTGGTCCGGTATGCGGTCGAGTTTGGCCCAGGCCGAGACCGTGAAGGGGCGCTGGGTGTCGGAGTGCGGGGCGGCGGTGCGCGCGTAGGCGTCGGTGCCGTTCAGCGCGAGGGAGCGCCCCGCGACGCCCGCGGCGCCGAGCCGGGCTCCGCCTTCGAGCTTCAGCGGCTGGGTGTCGGCGTACCCGACGACCTCGGTGGCATCTTCCGGCTCGTCCAGCGGAAACACGGCACGGGCCGTACGTCCGTTGCCGATGGACTCCCCGCGGAAGAGACGGCCGACCTCCGTCGCGCTCACCGGCTTGTCGAACAGACGCAGATCATCGATGGTGCCGGGGAAATAGTTCGTGACGATGCCGTTGAGGTTGGCCGCTCCTATCTGGAGACCGCGACGGGATTCCCATGCCGTGGTGTAAGGGGCGGAGCCGGCCAGGGTTCCGTTGACGTAGAGCTGGAGCTCCTTCGCGCCTCCGCTGTAGACACCCACCAGATGCGTCCATTCGTTCGCGGTCACCCCGCCTGCCTGCGGGGCCATGGCCCGGGCGATGGAGGCTCCTGCGGTGTCGGAGGTGTACTGGTTGAATACCCACCGGTCATACCCGAGGGAGTAGTACAACTCGAATCCGGGTGAGTAGTTGCCCGGCTGGGCCGCGATGACGGCTGCCTTGGTGGGCATCTTGTCGAGCTTCACCCAGGTCGACACACTGAAACCGATGGACGTGTTGATCGTCGGGATGTCGGTCGCCGCGTAGCCGCTCGTACCGTCGAGGTGCAGAGCCGTCCCCTGCTTGCCCGCGGCCCCGGGGGGGGGGGCGGCCCCCCCCCGGGGGGGGGGGGCCCCCCCCCGCCGGCCCCCCCCCCCCCCGCGCCGCGCCCCCCCCCCCCCGAACCCAACCAACCCCCCCCCGGCCCGCC
>NZ_JBIBYN010000004.1:81127-328991 GCF_043083325.1 Streptomyces sp. NPDC014734
GGTTGTTGGGGGGGTGGGGGGGCGCGGCGTCCCCGCGCGACCGGCGGTGGTGCTGCGCCGGCCCCTGGTGGCCCGGGCCCCGGGGGGGCGCCCCCCCCCCGGGGGGGGGGGGGCCCCCACCGGCGGTGCCCCGGGCCGAAGTGGCCGTGGCATCCTCGTCCATCTGCCACATCGCCCGCTCGGGCTGTCCGGCCTTCACTCGGAATTGATACGTACGGACCTCAGAGCCATTGCCTGCCTGGTCGAATGCCTGAGCGGTGACGAAGTTCAGTCCGGGACTCCCTGGAAGGAACTTCATCGTCTTGGCCGCGCCCGCGGAGGTCGTCAACGCGTTCTTGGGTGTGGGATCGCCATTTATCCCGTACCAGTACGTCGTCACGTCACTGTCGGCTGCCTTCAACTGGAAGGAGCCGTACTTGCCCACCCCGTCGAACCACGGGTCTTCCGGGTTCTCCGGGTTCGAGGCCGGGTACTCCCCGGACGTGATCGCCGGTGCTGCGGGAACCGTGGTGTCATAGGAGAAATAGCAGGAAGTGGGATCGTCACCGGCATAGGACCACGGGGAGTACTGTGCCCCGTCGTAGGAGCGTGCATACCAGTGCACGCTCTTTCCCTTGGGCACCGAGGACGGGAGAGAGATGGAGAAGCTCGACCCCGACTTCTTGTAGGTCGTCAGGCCCGGTTGCCAACGGGGAATCGAGCCCTTCCCGTCGCCCGTGTCCCAGTCGGCCTGGAACTGTACTGCGATATTGTCCCCGTCGGGATCGGTCACATTATTCGCGTAGATCTTCCCGAGTGAGCGCACGCGTGGCGCGGCGGCAGGCTTCTTACACGTACCGCCGTACTCCATGGTCAGCTGGGACATCTTGATCTGCGCGGGCGGACGATTGTACTTCACGCGCAGAAACGCCTTGTCCGAGAAACGCTTCCAGGCATATCCGTCGTTCTCATTGGTGGCCCGCAGACCAAATGTCACGTTCGCCCACTTGCCGTTCGCGGCCTGCTGGACCGTGGACTTCACGTCGAACTCCGCGTCCTTGGCCGCACAACCGTCATAGCCGTACGCGAACGACGCCTTCTTCAGCTCACTGATCCAGAAACCGCTGGCGTTCTGCGAGTTCCAGGTGGTGGAGGCGGAGATGTCCTTGGTACGCCACAGCTGTACCTCACGTGCGCCACAGGAAGCCGACCACACGTTGCGTACCACGAATTCCGCCGACAAGATTGATTTTCCGGCGAAGCTGGAGGTGGGAATGCGGTAGAAGAGCCGCTTCGTATCGTTCGGTTGGCAGTACGCCCAATTGCAGAGCCCCATGCCGGCGTCCGTATTCCCGTTGAACTTCCACTGCGGCGAGGACGCCCAGTACTTCGACGCCATCGTCCACGCCGACGCCCTGGGGGAATACCACTGCGGATCGATGAACACCGGATACGTGGTGCCCTCGCCCTTCAGTACATTGGCATCCGGGGTGAGGACCAACTGCTTGCCGTCCGGAGGCACCGTTACGCCCACCGGCGCCAGCTTCGCCGAATCACCGGCTTCGGCCTCGACTTCGGTGCTCGTCGCCGCGGAGGAGGAGCGCAGGCCGGTCGAGGGCGCGGGATGTCTCTCACTGACGCTGGAATCCCACATCACAGGCTGCGGCGCCTCGAACACGGCACTCTTCGCCCCGCGATCGACGGCCTGCAATCCACCGTCATCGGTCTGGCGCACGTCCATACCGTCCGCAGCGAGCTGCATACGGACTTCTGTCAGTTCCTGACTTGCGGCAGCTTCAGCCGACTTGACCACCAGGAGCTGGGTGAATCCGTCCTCCTGCGCCTCCATGCGCAGATCCACGTCGGGGAGCACGTCGCGGTAGGTAGCCGTCGCTCCTTCGACCTGCGGCGCGGGAAGCGGACTGGGCCACGACAGGGCGAGCACACGCCCCGCCTTGGTCATCCGTACCAGAGGAGTGCTCCCACCGGCGGAGAACTCCAGGCCGATCGTGGAGACTTTGGGGGCAACCGACCCGTCGGTCGTCACGGCCAACCGCGTGTCGACCGGCTTCCACTTACCGCCCACCCGGGCCCGTACAGGTCGCAGATACTCACGTGCCTCGAAATTGCCGTCCGGGGTGGCGTAGACATCGCTGCTCTCGCCACGCAGCGATTCGACCTCCACATTCGCACCGGAACGCTTCGCTTCTGCAAGAGCCTCGTCCGTCGTTAGCGCAGCCGGTCCGACGCCATCAGCCTCCTGAGCGGAAACCACACTCCCCGAGGACTGGGCAAACGCGGGCAACGCCGCCGGTACCAGCCCGGCCGTGAGAGCCATGGCCATCCCGGAGACCAACACCCCAGGCCAGGGCCGTCGTTCCGTCGCCCGACTACGGGCACGGGCGCCGGTAAGGCACCTTTGAGTTCCCTTCACACATCCCACCCCAAATTCACATTGTGTGCACAATCGCGAAGAGTCAACTCCCTGATCGGGTGCAGGTCAAGAACGTTGAGGCGTGGGGCGGGCATCGGCCGTGGCCCGGGTCGGCGGGTGTCGCGTGGTGGTGCCGGGCAGTCGGAAGTACTCGAACGTGACGTGCCGACTCGCGCCGAGGCCACCCCCGACCTCTCTGCCCGAGAGGAGATCACAGCCCTGCGTGTGCGAACAAGTACGGTGCGACACGCGCTATTTGCTCTCTTCCTGTGGTGATGTGGAGGTAAATCCCTCTGGATATTCACGTGTCCTCTACATAGAGTCCCGCAAGATCCCAACTCTCAGAGGATCTTCATTTTCGCGGGGGGCGACGTGGAGTGTGCCGACGGGGCGTCGATGTGCGTCGATTGTGACGTCGAGGCCGTGCGCGGGGAGGCCAGGGCTGCCGAGTCGCGCGGGACGCTCAGGACGGACGGGCCCCGGGTACTGGTTCGGGTTCTTTGCCGATGACGGGGCTCCGAACGGGACCGGTGAGCACAGGAATTGACGTCGCACCGTCCGACGCTCCGACATCACGACGCGCGATGTGACCTGCCGGAAACATTGCCTGACCGAGCCGCACGCAAGTCAGAGACATGAGAACGCCAACCTTCAGTACGCGTCGCCACTCTTGTCACGGCGTGCGGCGCCCGGCAGTGATGGACGTACCCACATGAGACGTACCGCACGATTTACTTCGAGGAACAGAGTGCGCCGCCGATTGTCATTGGTGATCTCCGGCGTTCTGGTGGCCACGTTGCTCCAGGCCGCGGCGGCTCCGACATCGGTGGCAGCGGCCTTCGACGAACTCGGACTGCCCAAGGCGGAGAAGCCTGTCGCAGGCGGAGAACGAATCAAGGTCAAGCCGCGCAAGAGAATTCCGGGGCCCCGGACGCCGTCGAGGCTCCCGAAGCAGGCCCTTCCCTCGACCACCGCGGTGACGATCACAGTGCCGGGGACGGCGGCGAAGGGCTCGAAGCGCTTCGCAGCTCCCCAAGGGCAGCCGATCGGTATCGGCAGGGCGGAGGACAGCGCATCGGCCAAGGACCGTGGCGTCGTCGGCACCCACACACCGAAGAGCGTGAAGGCGCGCATTCTCGGCAGTCGAGAAGCCGAACGGGCCGGAGTGAAGGGTGCGATGTTCACTCTTGCTCCGGAGGCAACGATCCCCGACGCGGCGCGGCAATCGATCGCACTCAGCTTCGACTACGGTTCGTTCGCGGAGCAGTTCGGCGGCTCCTACTCCTCGCGGATGCGGCTGGTGGAGCTGCCGGCGTGTGCGCTCACGACCCCTGGTGAGCCGGGATGCCGCGCCGCCCGAGCCGTTGCTGCCACGAACGACCCGGTAGAGCAGACACTGACGGCGACATCGGTGTCCCTCCGGTCGGACGGGCCGACGGTTCTTGCCGCGACGGCCGCCGCCTCCGGCGACAAGGGCGACTACAAGTCCACGCCGCTGACTCCCTCCTCCGCATGGGCGACCAGCCTCAACACAGGGGACTTCACGTGGTCGTACGGCATCCCGACACCTGAGGTCCCTGGGGGACTGAAGCCGAGCATCGGTCTGTCGTACGCCTCCGGAGCCATCGACGGCCGGACGAACGGAACGAACAACCAGGGGTCCTGGGTCGGTGACGGTTTTGAACTGTGGCCCGGATTCATCGAGCGCCGCTACAAGCCGTGCGCGGACGACGGCGTGAAGAACGCCGACGGCAGCAAGCCCGGCGACATGTGCTGGGCCTATGACAACGCGTTCATCTCATTCAACGGTGCGAGTGGTGAACTCGTCCCCGCAGGCAAGAACGAGTTCAAGCTCAAGAACGATGACGGGACGCGGATCACTCGCCTGGAATCCGCCGACCGCGGCAACGGGGACAACGACGGCGAGTACTGGCGGCTGACCGCCTCGGACGGGACCGCCTACTACTTCGGGTACAACCGCCTGCCGGGCTGGGCCGCCGGCAAGGACACCACCGAGTCCACCTGGACGCTGCCGGTGTACGGCAACAACAGCGGTGAGAAGTGCCACGCCGCGACGTTCGCGGACTCGTGGTGCCAGCAGGCGTGGCGGTGGAACCTCGACTACGCCGTCGACCCCCACGGCAACACCATCAGCTACCACTACACCAAGGAGACCAACTCCTACGGCCGCAACCTCAAGGCCGCGGACGACACTCCCTACACGCGTGGCGGCTATCTGAAGCGGATCGACTACGGTCAGAAGTCGAACGACCTGTACGCGACCAAGCCGCTGGCTCAGGTCGTCTTCGACAACGCCGAACGATGCTTGCCGACGACCGGCGTCACCTGCGCCGCCGACACCATCGACAGCAAGTCCGCCTACTGGTACGACACGCCATGGGACCTGAACTGCAAAGCCGGTACGAGCTGTGACAACCACCGGACTTCGCCCTCGTTCTGGACTCGCAAGCGGCTGACCGGCATCACGACCCAGGTCCTCAAGCCCGACAGCACCTACGACAAGGTCGACTCCTGGACGTTCGACCACAGCTGGGGCATGGCCGACACGGACTACCAGTTGCTGCTGGAGAGCATCGAGCACACGGGCCAGTCCGCCACCCCCGCTGTCACACTTCCCAAGACCACTTTCGCCTATACGCAGCTGGCGAACCGTCTCGACAAGACCGGCGACGGTTTCGCACCGTTCATCAAGTCGCGGCTGTCCAGTGTCGCGGACGAGTACGGCGGTCAGATCGAGGCCAATTATTCCGCGCCGGTGTGTGCCTGGAACGCGCTGCCGACGCCGGAGACGAACACCACCCGCTGCTTCCCCCAGTACATAGGCGGGAGCGACTCCGAGCCCGCGGAGCAGCACTGGTTCAACAAGTACGTCACCACTTCCGTCACGCAGACCGATCGCATCGGTGGCGCGCCGGACGAGGTCACGCGGTACGACTACCTCGGCGACGCCGCCTGGCACTTCGATGACGACGACGGTCTGACGAAGGAGAAGGAAAAGACCTGGTCGCAGTGGCGGGGCTACGGCCAGGTCCGGGTCCGCACCGGTGGCCAGGGCGGTGACGCCGCCATGATGACGCAGCAGGACTCCTACTTCCTGCGCGGCATGGACGGAGACCGGAAGAACAAGGCCGGCGGCACGAAGACGGTTTCGGTGGCGCTTGCCGCGGGTGAGGGCGACCCGATCACCGACCACGAGTCCGCCGCGGGGTTCGTTTACAAGACCGTGCAGTTCGACAAGCCCGGCGGGAAGACCCTCAACAAATCCGTGAACAGGCCGTGGCACCACGAGACGGCGAAGAAGGTCCGTGACTGGGGCACGGTGACGGCCGACTTCACCGGTACGGCCGCGACCAAGGGGTGGGACTCGCTCGACAGTGGTGCGGGCGCCAAGTGGCGGACCACCTCGTCGTCGTACACGTACGACACGATCGCGGGCCGCGTCATCCAGGTCGACGACTTCGGGGACGACGCCACGGCGGCCGACGACCGCTGCACCCGCACCACGTATCCGGCCGTCACGGACGCCAACCTGCTCCACCTCTTCGACCGCAAGGAAACGGTCACCAAGTCGTGTGCCGCCGCCCCCGACCGGTCCAAGGATGTCCTCTCCGACATCCGTACCGCATATGACGGAGGGGCGTACGGCACCGCTCCCGTCAAGGGCGACGCCACGGCGATGGCCACGCTCAAGAGCCATGACGGCACCAAGGCCACGTACCTTGAGTCGGGCATCACGTACGACGGCTACGGTCGGCAGCTGAGGACGACCGATCTGGTCGCCGATGTCACCGTGACAGGAACCGGCGCCCCGGTGCGCACCCTCCGCAACGACGGGCGCACGACGACCACGGAGTACGTCCCGGCCACAGGCCATGTCACGCAGATCAAGGTGACCACGCCTCCCGCCGACGCCACCGACGCCACCACGTCCCAGACCAGTGTCACCACTGTCGACCCCCGACGTGGTGTTGCGCTGAAGGAAACGGACACCAACGGCAATGTGACGGAACTGGCCTACGACGCCTTGGGCCGCTCCACCAAGGTCTGGTTGGCGGACCGGCCCAGCAACCAGGTGCCCAGCCAGGAGTTCGTCTACGTCATCAATGATTCGTCGGTCGCCGTCGCGACGAAGACCCCCAACAACAAGGGGGGCCAGATCACGGCGTACGCCCTCTACGACGGATTCCTGCGCGACCGGCAGACCCAGTCGCCCGGTCCCGGGGGCGGCCGAGTCATCACGGACGTCTTCTACGACGAACGAGGGCTCGCCACCAAGACCTTCGAGCCGTACTACACGACGGGCAAGCCGAGCGGTGTGATCTTCCAGCCGCTCGACGCGCTGTCCGTCGAGACCCAGACCCGCACCACCTTCGACGGCCTGAACCGCGCCGTCGAAATCCAGGAGCTCACCGGTTCCTCCGACGGCGCACAGGTTCTCAACACCACAAAGACCCTCTACGGCGGGGACCGCACCACCGTCATCCCACCCGTCGGCGGGACAGCGACGACCACCGTCACGGACGCGCGCGGCAACACCACTGAGCGTCGGCAGCATCACAGCCGCGGCGCCGACGCTGCCTACGACACGACGCGGTACACCTACACACCGCGCGACGAACTCAAGCAGGTCACCGATCCGGCCGGCATCAGCTGGAACTACACGTACGACCAGCTCGGACGGCAGACCAGGGTCGACGACCCCGACAAGGGAACGACTTCCAGCAGCTACGACGACCGCGGGCAACTGACCTTCGTCAAGGGTTCGCGGACCGATGTTCCCGGCCTTGCCTACCTCTACGACGGACTCGGCAGGCAGACGGAGGTCCGCGAGGGATCGGCCACCGGCACCCTGCGGACCAAGCAGGTCTATGACACCATCACCGGTGCCAAGGGGCAGCTCGCCGAATCGACACGCTACGTCGACGGCCAGCCGTACACCAGCAAGGTGACGATGTACGACCGGCTCTACCGAACCGTCAAGACAGCCGTCGTCATCCCTCAGGCCGAAGGCGCTCTGCAAGGTACCTACCAGGCGGGCACGACGTATCTGCAGTCCGGACTTCCCGGAGCCGACAGCTACTCCGCGGCAGGTTCGCTGCCCGCGGGCTCGGTCAACTACACCTACGAGGACGAAACCCTCCGCCGGATCAACGCCTTCGGCGAAGGCATGACCTCCAGCCTCTCCTATACCCACACGGGCAAGCCCCAGATCGCCACGATGGGTCTTGCCACGGGCGGCAAGACGGTCAGGGTCACCAACACCTACGAGCGCGGCACGCAGCGGCTGGAGACCTCACGAGTCGACCGCCAGGACCAACCCGGTGTCGACCGTCACGTCACCTACCACTACGACGAAGCCGGCTACGTCCGGTCGATGGCGGACGTCTCCCGCACGGGCACCGACAACCAGTGCTTCAACAACGACTACCTCGGTCGCATCACCGAGGCGTGGACCCAGATCTCCACAACCTGCGCGGTGACTCCCTCCGGCAACCAGATCGGTGGGCCTGCCCCGTACTGGCAGAGCTTCTCGTACGACAAGTCCGGCAACCGCGTCACCGAGACCCGGCACGACACTGCCGGGGACAGCGCCAAGGACGTCACGCGCACCTACAACTATCCCGCCGCGAGTGCTCCGCAGTCGCACTCCCTCACCTCGGTCACCACCCAGGCCGTGTCGGGCACCACGACCGACGCGTACGCGTACGACCCGAGCGGCAACACTGTCGCTCGCGCAGGCCAGTCCCTGACCTGGGACGCGGAAGGTCACCTCGCCTCGGTCACCGAGAACGGCAGGACGAGCGCGTACCTCTACGACGCGGCGGGCAACCGTCTCATCAGCCGCACCGACACCGAGACCACGCTCTACCTGGGCAACACCGAAGTGACCCTGCCCGCCGGGGCCACGAAGGCCAAGGCCACCCGGTACCTCGATCTCGGAGCCGGCCAGACGGCCGTCAGGGCGGACGAAGGCACCTTCTCGTTCACCATCGCCGACCACCACGGAACCGGTCAGCTCGCCGTACAGGCCACTGATCTGTCGATCACCCAGCGTCGCATGCTTCCCTTCGGTGCGATTCGTGGCCAGAGCCCGACGACCTGGCCCGGCACCAGGGGATTCGTCGGAGGCACCGACGACACCAAGAGCACAGGTCTCACGCATCTCGGGGCACGGGAGTACGACCCGGACCTCGGCCGCTTCATCTCGGTCGACCCGGTCTTCGACCTCACCGACCCCCAGCAGATGAACGGATACACCTACGCCAAGAACACACCCGTCACCTCCAGCGATCCCTCCGGTCTGTGGATTCCGGAAGGGTGGTCCGACAATCACGGCGTCGACAGCGGCGGCGGCAGCAACAAACCGGCCGCGAACCGGGACAAGGCGCAGGGCTACGTATCCGGCACCACGGCACGCGTGCGTCACCGTGTCGGAAGGAGCTATGTCGATGCGACCACGAAGGACTACGTCAAGGCCATCGACGCGCTGCTCAAGAACCCCCAGACAGCTCTGATATTCAAACCCGCTTCACACAACTTCGACTTCGCCAATGCCTGTGAAACGGGAGCCCGGGGCTGCACCAGAATCCCGTGGGACGTCACCATGCAAAACGTCGTGCTGACCACGATGTGCAAGGTGGAGGGTGTCAAATGCGGTCCGATACAGAGCTTTGGCGAGCAGGTGAACGAGTCCTTCGGCTTCGCGATCAGCTTCGGCGACGGCCCAAGGATGACGGGCCCGGTGGGACCTTCGGGCAGAGGAGGAAAGCGGGGGAAGCCGAACCCCTGTACAAAGTGCTTCCTTGCCGGTACCGGTGTCGAAATGGCCGACGGTACGACGAGGAACATCGAGGACATAGAAGTCGGCGAAGAAGTCCTCGCCACCGACCCGAAGACCGGTGAGACGGGGCCGAGGAAGGTTACCCGGCTCATCGTCACGGATGACGACAAGAAGTTCAACGAACTCTCCATCGCCACCGCCGACGGCATCGAAAAGCTCACAGCAACCCACGAACACCCCTTCTGGTCCCCGTCCGAAGGCGACTGGCTCGGCGCAGAAGAGCTCAAGCCCGGCATGACCCTGCGGTCGGACGACGGCCACACGGTCATCGTGACGGCCAACCGGAGCTTCGAGAAGCATGCGCGGACGTACAACCTCACCGTCGACGACCTGCACACGTACTATGTGCTGGCGGGTAAGACTCCGGTCCTTGTTCACAATGCAAACTGCGTTGTGGGAACCCGGCAGTTTGACCACGCTTGGGACCAGCATTCACCTGGAGGGGCCTACCATAAGGCCGGAAAGGTGGAGAATGTATTTGCCGATGGCATCGACAAGACCCGATTCCGAGGGATGGTGGATGAGGCGATCAAGAACGGGACGCAGGTTCCTAGGTCTAAGTCCGACCCTCGCGGCGGATATTACATCGACTACAATTTCGGCGATGTGGAAGTCGGTGCGATGGGCCAGAACGGCATGAGAATAGCCGTTGATGGTGCGGGGAACTTTGTCACCGCGATGCCGAAGTTTATGTACTAGGGGACGAAGTGATCTCGTTTACATTCCTACCTCGCGTCGACGATCCATCCTGGGATGCCGACGGCCTGTCGGGACTCTCAGCTCGCACGCTAACGGCCGATGACCTGACTTTTCGCTACTTCAGTTCCGACGTAGTGATTGGCGATGGGTGTAACGAGGTTCAATTGAGGACGCCTGGCCTCCCCGTCGTGGACTTTGTCCTGATGCTTGTTCAGCTGTGCCGCGAAGTCGTATCTTCTGGTGCGTCAGTTGTAGAATCCTCGCAAACTCAGGATTCAATTACAGCTGTGATGGCAGGAGGTGCGGTGGAGCTCTCCTATAGCTTTTCCGATGTGGTTTCAAAGGTCCCTCTGTGCGATTTGAAGGAAGCCCCGAATATGGCTCTTCAGTCGGCCTTTGAGGTGCTTTTTTCCGCTCATGGCGACTTGAGGTTTAACGAGTATCTAATCGAACTTGCTGACCTCGTCCGATGGGACTGATCGGATTTCTCGCCTTTCAGGAGAGCTGAAAACGGGAGCCCCGCCGAGCTGTGCTCGGTGGGGCTCCCGTGTTGTTTGACGGCAACGTCAGCGGACGACGGCCACGGCAGATGGATCGTCGTTGCCGTCGTCGGCTCGGCTGAGGGCGGTGCCGAGGGTGTCGATGGCTTGGCGTTGGAGGCGGAGGCGTACGTGGGCGTAGACGGTGGCGGTGACGCCGATGTGGGCGTGGCCTAGGAGTTCCTTGATCACGACGAGGTCGACGTCCTGCTCCAGGAGCAGGGCGGCGGTGGAGTGGCGGAGGTCGCGAAAGCGGATGCGGCGGAGGCCAGCACTGCGGAGGAGCGTGGTGAAGGCGCGGGTGAGGTTGGTCGGGTCGATCGCACCGCCCTGCGCAGCGGGTGAACACGTGCCCGCCGTCCTGTCACACCGTGCCTGCGGCCTCACGTTCGCGCTGCTGCTGCTCACGGTGGAGCTTCAGCGACTGGACGCGGCGGGCGGGGAGGGCGATGCGGCGCTCGTAGGCTCGCGTCTTGGTGGGCAGCATGGTGAGACCGCCGGCGTTGGTGCGCTGGAGTGTGCGGCGGATGGCGGCGGTGCCTGCGTCGAGGTTGAGGTCTTCCCAGCGGAGTCCGAGGAGTTCTCCCTTGCGGAGTCCGGTATGCAGGGCGAGTTCGAACAGGGCGTGCAGCCGGTGGTCTTGGTCTGCGTTGAGGAGGAGAGCTGCCGTGGTCGGGTCGGTGGCGGCGGGCGTTCGACTCCGGGGGCGGGTCAAGTTCTCGCTGAACCGGTCCAGTTGCGCGGAAGCGCACCAACTTTGAACGCGTCGGTCATCGGGGTGGATGTGGAGCGCGGTAGCACGGATGCGCGGTCGCGGGATCTGCGTCGCGTGCAGGGAGTCGTGAGCCGGGCATCGGCTGTCGAAAGGCGCGCCCCGTTTCCGGTTGCGCTTGCTTCGAGTGCACTCCAAGGTTTTAGCGTGGAGGGCATGACGGTGATGGAGAGCACCCCCGCGAGGACGGCGACGGACATCTGCGCCTCGGCACCCCCGGCGCATCCGCGCCCCGACGGACAGGACCGCTACACCATCAGCGAGGTCGTCGCCTTCACCGGGCTCACCGCGCACACCCTGCGCTGGTACGAGCGGATCGGGCTGATGCCGCACGTCGACCGGTCGCACACCGGTCAGCGCCGCTTCACCAACCGTGACCTGGACTGGCTGACCTTCGTCGGCAAGCTGAGGCTGACCGGGATGCCGGTCGCCGACATGGTGCGGTACGCGGAGCTGCTGCGTGAGGGCGAGCACACCTTCGAGGAACGGCAGGAGCTGCTGGAGGCGACCCGCCGCGACGTCCGGGCACGGATCGCGGAGC
Source organism: Streptomyces sp. NPDC014734 (assembly GCF_043083325.1). NCBI lineage: Bacteria > Bacillati > Actinomycetota > Actinomycetes > Kitasatosporales > Streptomycetaceae > Streptomyces > Streptomyces sp. NPDC014734. The sequence continues at coordinate 92,954 of NZ_JBIBYN010000004.1, forward strand.
TCCAGGGAACGCTCGCCGTCCTCGACCACAAGATCGACTTCTATGCGCGTGCCCGACGGGCACCGGAAAGGCCCTGTGCCTGATGACTGACAACAAGATCGCCACCGTGGAGCTCGGCAACGACGGCCCGCGGGTCGGTGTGCAGGGGCTCGGCTGCATGGGGATGAGCGAGTTCTACGGGGAGACCGACGAGGCCGCCGCCCGCGAGACGCTGGAAACGGCGCTGGCGGCGGGCGTCACGCTCTTCGACACCGCCGACGTCTACGGCAGCGGGGCCAACGAGAGGTTTCTCGCCCCGTTCTTCGGGGCGCACCGGGACGAGATCACCATCGCCACGAAGTTCGCCATCGAGCGGAAGGACGACGACCCGCACTACCGGGGCGTGCGCAACGACCCCGCGTACATCCGGCAGGCCGTCGAGGACAGCCTGCGCCGACTGGACGTCGACGTCATCGACCTCTACTACATGCACCGCCGCGACCCCGCCGTCCCGTTCGCCGAGTCCGTCGGCGCGATGGCCGAGCTCATCCAGCAGGGCAAGGTCAAGCAGCTCGGGCTGAGCGAGGTGACTGGCGCGGAACTGCGCGAGGCGCACGCCGTGCACCCGATCGCCGCCCTCCAGTCCGAGTGGTCGCTGTTCAGCCGGGATGTCGAGCGCAGCGCCGTGCCCGCCGCGGTCGAGCTCGGGGTGACCCTGGTGCCGTACTCGCCGCTCGGCCGGGGCTTCCTGACCGGGGCGTTCACGGACGCGGCCACGGACCTGGCGGACGGCGACTTCCGCAAGTACCAGCCGCGCTTCACCGGTGACAACGCCCGCACGAACGCCGCTCTGCTGGAGCCCGTCCACAAGATCGCGGCGGCGCACGGCGCCTCGGCCGCGCAGGTGGCCCTCGCCTGGGTGCAGCAGCGCGCCCGGGTGCACGGCCTGACCGTGGTCCCGATCCCCGGCACCCGCAGGAGCAGCCGCCTGCTGGAGAACGTGGCCGCCACCCGGATCGTCCTGACCGACCAGGAGCTCGCCCTGCTGGAGCCGATCGCCGGACAGGTGGCGGGGGACCGCTACCCGGACATGAGCAACACGGCCACGGCGCGCGAGTAGTACGTCGAGCAGTACGCGTACAGGAGCGAGCAGTGTGTAGGGAAGGGCGGGCAGTGTGTAGGGAGGGGCGGGCCGTGCGTGGAAGGGGGGTGGGCCGTCGTTCACCGGGCCCGCCCCTCGGCGATCGCGGCGAAGGCGCGGAGCGAGTCCGTGCCGGGGGCGAAGTAGCCGGTGTGTCCGTGGGCCTCGTGCGCCGGGATGCGCCGTGCGCCGAACTCCGGGGCGGCCGGATCGGGGCCGTGGCCGATGCCGGCCACCCGGATGTTCGGCACGTTGTCGATCCAGTCCGTGGCGTCCTTGGCGGCCCAGACCCGGGCACGGGTGTGCAGGTCGGCGGCGGTGTCGGCGCGCATGCCCGGCGAACCGAGCACGACCAGGTCCGTGGCCGCCAGCCGGGACGCGGCGAGACCGCACACCACGGAGCCGTAGCTGTGGCAGAACACGGTGGGCTCGGGCAGGCCGTCGGCGACCAGTCCGGCCACGAACCGGGTCAGCCGGTCCGCCCCCGCCTCGGCGAGCGAACCGGTCGCGGCGTCGAGCCCGAGGCCGACGGGCGTGGTGTACCCGGCCCAGGCGATCACGGCGGTGCCGGGCCCGGTCTCCGCGTACAACGCCTTGGCCATGCCCGCAGGGGTGCCGTACACGTCGTCGGTGCGGTCGAAGGTCCCGGCGTCGATGTCCGAACCCGGCACCACCACCGCCACGTGGCGGGCGGTGCGCAGGTCGCCGAAGACCTCGGCGACCTGGCCACGTCCGCGCGGGTCGAAGGCGAGGATCTGCCGGGGCTCCGCACCGGACGACGTCCCGGTTCCGGTTCCCGCGCCGTCTCCGGTTCCCGCGCCGTCTCCGGCTTCCGCGCCTTGCCCGGCTTCGGAGAGGTGGGTGTACCGGGGGTGGTGATCGGCCTTCAGGGCAAGCGTGTTGGCCCGGTAGCGCAGTTCCGTCGGTACGCCGTCGAGATTGCCGACGACGAGCGGATGCCGTGTGACCAGTTCCTGTTGCCGGTCTTCGGTCAACCCGGCGAAGAATCGGTGTACTTGGGCGGGCGTTGCCCGTTCCGGATCGGGAAGGTCCAGCCCCGGAACGCGTTCCGCGCGCCAGGCCGCGGTGCCGGGCGGCGGTCCGGTCAGGGCCTGTTGGGCGGTTCCGGACGCCCAGCCGGCCGTCCCCGCCACCATGGTGGTCGCCAGTGCGAGCGCGACCAGGGGCCGCGCGCAACGGCCCCTCGCGGACCGGTTTCCCGCAGACCGGCTTCCCTCGGACCGGCTTCCCTCGGACCGGTTCCTCGTACGACGGAGCAATGGAAGTCCCTCCCCCTCCGGGACGGCCCGGATCCCGCACGCCGTGCGGCGTGACGGAGAGGAAGATAGGAAGACGGCGGGGGCGGAAGCGTCGTACCCAGGAGCCGAGTTCGAGGTGATACCGGGGTAGCGGGCGTATGCGGTGGCGCCGGAGGGCGGAGGCCGGAGGGCACCGGCAGGCATGCCCCGCCGCGCCCGGCCCGCTCGCACACCCGGCCGGACGGCACCGTCACGCCCCGCCTCCTCGACCGGACGGCGCCCTCACGCCTCGCCCGGTACGACCAGCCCCGCCTCGTACGCGAAGATCACCGCCTGGGCGCGGTCCCGCAGGTCCAACTTGGCCAGCACCCTGCCGATATGGGTCTTGACGGTCTGCTCGGCCAGCACCAGCCGGGCCGCTATCTCCTGGTTGGACAGCCCCCGCGCGATCAGCTCCAGGACCTCCGTCTCCCGTGGGGTCAGCCCCTTCAGCCGCTGGGCCTGCCCGCTCCGGGTGGCCCCGGACGGCCCCTGCCGGGCGAAGTCGGCGATCAGGCGCCGGGTCACGGACGGGGCCAGCAACGCCTCGCCCGCCGCGACCACCCGTACCGCCGCGATCAGATCCGCGGGTGGCGCGTCCTTGAGGAGGAAGCCGGACGCCCCCGCGCGCAGCGCCTCGTACACGTAGTCGTCCACGTCGAAGGTGGTCAGCATCAGCACCTTGGGCCGGTGCACCACCCCGGCCGACGGGTTCAGCAACTCGCGGGCCGCCGCCAGGCCGTCCATCTCGGGCATCCGGACGTCCATCAGGACCACGTCCGGGTGGGTGTTCCGGCTGACGTCGATGCCCCGGCGTCCGTCCGGCGCCTCACCGACCACGTCGATGTCGCTCTGTGCCGTGAGCAGTGCCGCGAACCCCGCGCGCACCATGGCCTGGTCGTCGACGATGATCACGCGGATGGTCAAGGTTCCTCCGAAGGCGAGGTCGGGGTCGAGGTCGGGGTCGGGGCCGGCGCTGGGGTCGGGGCCGGGATCGTCGCCGGGGGAGTGTCGGGGGCCGTGGGTGCCAGCGGCAGGCGCGCGGCCACCCGGAAGCCTCCCCCGGGCAGCGGTCCGGTGTCCAAGGTGCCGCCGGTCAACCGTACGCGTTCCCGCATGCCGACCAGCCCGTGCCCGGTCCCGGTCGTCTCCAGCGGGGAATCGGGGCGCTCCGCCCGGTCGTTGACCACCAGCACGGTCAGGTGCTCGTCGTCGGAGGTGATCGACACCCGAACCCGCGCCCCGGGCGCGTGCCGCATCACGTTGGCCAATGCCTCCTGCACGATCCGGTACACGGAGAGGTCCACCGCCTGCGGGACGTCCGGCAGGTCGGCGGTCATCGACAGTTCGGCCGACAGGCCCGCCCGTACCGTCGCCTCCACCAACTGCTGCACCCGGCCGATCCCCGGCTGCGGTGCCCGTTCGCCCTCCGTGCCGTCGCTGCGCAGCACCGCCAGCAGACGCCGCATCTCGGCAAGTGACTCCCGTGCGCTCGCCGCGATCGCCCCGAACTCCTCGCACGCCTCCTCGGACAGGCCGCTGATCCGGTACGGCGCGGAATCGGCCTGGACCGTGATCACGGACATGTGGTGCGCGACCACGTCGTGCAACTCCCGGGCGATGCGGGCGCGTTCCTCCAACAGAGTCCGTTGTGCCCGCTCCGCCTCGCTGATCGTCTCCTGCTCGACGAGTCGTCGTTGTGTGTCGCGCCGCTCCCGTACCGCCGCGCCGATCACCATGACCACCGCGCTGAGGACCGGGAGCAGCACCGCGCTGCCCTTGCTGCGGTCCGGGTCGATCAGATGCAGGATCAGGCCCACCACCACCGTCACCCCCCAGACGGAGACCGTGGTCCGTCGCGTCTCGCGCAGGGACAGCGACAACATCAGGAACAGGTAACCGATCAGGGCGGGCGCGGGCCACGGCCAGACGTCGTAGGAGTGGGGCGGGTAGCCGAGCAGCACCAGCGCGCCGATGACATGGGCGGGCAGGATGATCCACCACGCCTGCAACGGGCGGTGCGCCAGCATCAGGAGCGGGGTCGTCTGGGCGACGGCCAGGAGGCCCGCCAGTCCGCCGTCCACGCCGTACTCGTGGGTCAGCATGTTGATCGTGACCGGGACGAAGATCGCGGTGAGGGCGACGAGGGCCACGTACGGCAGCAGCCGCTGCCAGCGCCTCGGCGCGTTCGCCAGGAGGGGCGTCGGGGGGTGGGACGGGTGGGTGAGGTCGTGGGCGGCCCGGCGCAGATTGCGACGGGCCGCGCTCACCAGGCCGTCGGCGGCGGGTGCCGGGGAGCGTGGCGCCTTGGGGGAGACGTGCTGCGGGGACGTCGATGTCTCGGGCGGAACGCGTGGCGGGGGAGTCGTCATGGCCGCCTCAGCGTAGTCAGCCGACCTGCGGGACGGCGTCATACCGGGGTCCCGTTCCGCCGCCGCCCCGCTTCGTACGGAGGTATGACACGGCCACGGGGTCACGCGGCTGCGGCGCCCCGCCGCGCGTTCCCCGACCCCGGTCCTGCCCCGCCCCGCCCTGTTCCCCGCCCTGCCCGACTACCGATCGACGGGAGCTGAACGACGAGGAACGGTCAGAGCTCGGCGAGCAGTTGGGCCTTCTTCGCGCTGAACTCGTCGTCCGTCACCAGGCCCGCCCGGTGCAACTCCCCGAGGTGGTGGATGCGTTCCGCGATGTCGGCGGGATCGCGGCGGCCGGGGCGGGGCAGGACGGCGGCCGGGGCGGCGTGCGCGGGCTGCTTCCGGCGTACGGATTCCAGCACGGCCGCGGCGAACGGCAGCGACTCGTGCACCGGACCGTAACCGAGGCCGAAGACCACCGCGGCCGGATCCTGATCGGCGCGGGCGGAGCGGACGGACTCGGCGACCACCGGTCCGGTGGCGTCCTGTGCCGGGTCGGCACCGGGACCGGTGACCGGTTCCGCACCCGCGCCCGCGCCCGTATCGGCGTTCATGTGGAGGCAGGACACCGGCCCGGGTACCGGGGCCGTACCCTCGGGCCGCCGGGGCAGCAGCCGCAGGTAGCCGTCGATGGCCTCCGGCGAACGCCATTCGACCCCGCCCAGCTCCGCCACCGGGAACGTCTGGTCGCCGGCCTTCCACTTCGCCGTGGAGGCCCCCGTCCAGAACCAGCGGAAGGAGACCCGCTCGCCGTCGAACCCGGCCCGGCCGTCGTACGCCTTGAACTGCATCGGTGCCTCGGGCGCCGCGACCAGGAACCGTTCGGCGGGCTCCGCCGCGTCCGGGCCGAGCAGGGCGCGCATCTCGTCCGCGTAGTACGCGGCGAGCGTCCCGCGCTCGGCGGGGAGCACCAGCCGGTACGGGTCGTAGCCGTCCTTCAGCTGCCCGGCGGCGACCTCCAGCAACGGGTCCGCCCCGGGTCTCGGCACGGCACGCAGAACCACCGTGCCCCGCTTGCCGGGAGTCAGCGTCACCGATGACAGCGCCGCGTGCGGGACGCGGCGTTCACGCAGGCTCTGCAAGAGCCTCGGCGTGCGTATCCCCCGTTCGAAGCGGATGAGCACGGAGTCGGTGTCGAACTCCCAGGTGGCATGAATTCCGGCCAGCACATCACCCATGTGCCTCATCGTAAGCGGCACTTGCCCGCACGCACCCCTCGGTGCAAGCACCGATATGTGCCCGGATACCGCATGATGTGCCCGATAGTGGGTGAGGTGCCCGTCAGGACGCGAGGTCCTGAACGACCCCTTCGTCACAGGCGGCGTCGGAATCCGCGCAGCTCACCGAGGCATAGGCGCCCACGCCGATGGCCGCGAAGTTGCTGAGGCTCTCGGTTCCCGGCTCGAAATAGCCGCTGTGCCCGACCGCGTCGCCCGTCGAGACGACGCGCGCGCCGAAGCCCGGGTCGACCGGGTCCGCCCCATGCCCGAGCCCGCCGAACTCCAGGTTCGGCACGTCCTCGATCCAGTCGCCGTGGTCCCGCATCGCCCACACCCTGGCGTCGGTGCGCAACTGTCCGGCGTTCTCCACCCTCATGCCGGGGCTGCCCGCGACCGCGATGTCGGTGACCTTGGCGGGCAGGTCGTGGGCCGCCACACCGCACAGCACCGAACCGTAGCTGTGGCAGAACAGCGAGACCGGGACCGTGCCGGGCAGCGCGTCCACGAGTGCCTCCAGGCGTACCGCCCCGCGTGCGGCGAGGTTGCCCATGGCCGCGTCCACCCCGATCCCGGCGGGCGTGGTGTAGTCCGCCCAGGCGATGACGGCGGTACGGGTGCCGGGCCGGGCGGCGCGCTCCGCCGCGTACAACGACTTCGCCATGCCCACCGGGGCGGCGTTCACCATGGGAGCCGGCCGCTCCAGCGTCAGCAGACTGGTGTCGACACCGGGGACCACCACGGAGATCCGTTCGGCCCGGTCGAGATCACCGAACACCTCCGCGGCCCGGCCCCGCCCGGACGGATCGAAGGCGAGGATGTGCCGGCCGTCCGCGAGCATCGACCGGAACCGGTCCATCCGGCGCACCGCCTCCGCGCGGCCCTCGGGGGAGAGCCTGACGTCGTGCGTGCGCTTCCGCTCGACCGCGCGGGCCTGCACCAGGGCGCGCCGGTTGGCGTGGTAGCGCAGGGTCACCGGCGCGCCGTTCAGATTGCCCACGACCAGGGGGTACCTGTCGGCGAGAGCGGTGCGCTGCGCGTTCGTGAGCGTGGCGAAGAACTGCGCCAGGCGGTGCGGTGGCTCGTCGACGTCGGGCAGCGGGTGGCCGGCGAGGCGACCCCGTGTCCAGGCGGCGAGTGCCACCGCTCGCGGCTCGTCGGAACGCTGGTGCCGAACGGCCGTCCAGCCCGTGGTCGCCAGCATCACGAACACGACCGCGACGGCGAGCAGCGCGCGCCACGCGGCAAGGGTGGGGGAGGAGTCGAAGGAAGTCACTCCCGCCCACATTAGGAGACGCGGCACGACGTCCGTGACGAGGGTGACGCGCATCACCCGGCTTTTGGGAATTCAATGGCGCGCGCTTCACGCTGTGTTGGTGCTGCGCGCACGCTCGGGCGCGCGGGGACGGGGCCGGGGCGCCACCGGAGCGTCGCGTTCCTCATGGGGCCGGGGGTGTTGTGATGTCGGTCACGTCGCGTGCTGAGACATCCGGCACATGGGGCGGAACGGTGAGGTACTCACCCGGAACGGGAGCCGGAGCCCGACCGCCAGTCTCCCGCCAGGGCCGGGCCGAGATGGTCCAAATACCGTTCGGTCATCGCGCGCAGCGATTCCACGCTGGTGTCCGGGCCCCGGCCCCAGAGCTGCCCCGTCACTCGCATCGCGCCGCAGAACGCCGCGACGGCGATCCTGGGCCGGGGGTCCTCGTCCACGTCGAGGCCCTCGCGTTCGGCGATCAGCAACGCGACCTGGTTCTCCAGGTCGATGCTGCGCCGCAGATGGGCGGCGAGCAGCGAAGGCGTCGACTCGATCATCTGGTACGTGCGCATGTGGAGTTCGACCGTGACGACGGCCTCGACCGCGTCGCCGATGTTGTTCCAGGCGCAGAAGACCGCACGGCGTATGGCCTCGAACGGTGCCTCCGCGGCGGGGCGTCGGCGCAGTTCCGACAGGTAGTGGGACTCCACCATCTCCTGGATGGCGAAGACGACCGCCTCCTTGCTGGCGAAGTAGCGGAAGAAGGTGCGCTGGGAGACCTCGACGGCGTCGACTATCTCGTCGACCGTCGTCTCCTCGTAGCCCTGGGTGGTGAACAGGTCGAGGGCGGCGTGCATCAGGGCGTCCCTGGTGCGGCGCTTCTTCCGTTCGCGCAGTCCGGCGGGGCGTTCGCCGTCATCGCGTTCACGCGGCCCGGCGGGGCGTTCGCCGGAATCGCCCCGGTGCTCGCCCGGCCCCGTCGGGTGCTCGTGCGGTCCGCGGACCGGGGCCTCGGACGACCGGTCCGTCGCCGGACCGGTGTGCGGCTCGCGCGCCGGACAGTCGCTCGGCCCGATCGGGCGTGCGGCCCGCTGCCCATCCGTCACTGCAGTGGTCCTCTTTCTCCTGCTTTCGGCCGGCTCAGCGTACCTGTGAGCTACGTGACAGTTACCGACTAGTGAAATGGTTTGTCAACTGTCAGAGGCTGACACTAATCTCCCCGGCATGACTAGTCAGACCACCGTCGAGAAGGCGTCGCGGGAGCCGCAGGACACCGCCGTGCCCGCACCTGCCAAGGGGCTGCGCGGCCACCCCTGGTTGACCCTCTTCTCCGTGGCCATCGGCGTGATGATGGTCGCGCTCGACGGCACGATCGTCGCGATCGCCAACCCTGCCATCCAGCACGACCTGAACGCCTCGCTCGCCGATGTCCAGTGGATCACCAACGGCTACATGCTGGCGCTCGCGGTCTCCCTGATCACCGCGGGCAAGCTCGGTGACCGCTTCGGGCACCGCCAGACCTTCCTGATAGGTGTCGTGGGCTTCGCCGCGGCATCGGGGGCCATCGGCCTCTCCGACAGCGTCGCCCTGGTGATCGTGTTCCGGGTGCTCCAGGGCCTCTTCGGCGCCCTGCTGATGCCCGCCGCCCTCGGCCTGCTGCGCGCGACCTTCCCGGCCGAGAAGCTGAACATGGCGATCGGCATCTGGGGCATGGTGATCGGTGCCTCGACCGCGGGCGGTCCGATCCTCGGCGGCGTGCTCGTCGAGCACGTCAACTGGCAGTCCGTCTTCTTCATCAACGTGCCGGTCGGTGTGATCGCACTCCTGCTGGGCCTGGTGATTCTCAAGGACCACCGTGCCCAGAACGCCCCGCGCTCCTTCGACATCGGCGGCATCGTGCTGCTGTCACAGGCGATGTTCTGCCTGATCTGGGCGCTCATCAAGGGTTCCGAATGGGGCTGGGGCGACTACAAGACGCTCGGCTTCCTGGGGGCCGCCGTCGCCCTGTTCGTGGTCTTCGCCCTCTCCCAGAAGAACGTCCGGGAACCGCTGATCCCGCTGGCGATGTTCCGCTCCGTACCGCTCTCCGCGGGCGTCGTCCTGATGGTGCTGATGGCCTTCGCCTTCATGGGCGGACTGTTCTTCGTCACCTTCTATCTCCAGAACGTGCACGGTCTCAGCCCCGTCGACAGCGGACTGCACCTGCTGCCGCTCACCGGCATGATGATCGTCGCCTCGCCGCTCGCGGGCGCCGCGATCACCAAGGTCGGCCCGCGGATTCCGCTGGTCGGCGGCATGGTGTGCACGGCGGTCGCCATGTTCGGCATGTCCCAGCTGGAGATCGGCACCGGCACGCTGACCATGTCGATCTGGTTCGGCCTGCTCGGCCTCGGCCTCGCCCCGGTGATGGTGGGTGCCACCGAGGTCATCGTGGGCAACGCGCCGATGGAGCTGTCCGGCGTCGCCGGTGGCCTGCAGCAGTCCGCGATGCAGGTCGGCGGCAGCCTGGGCACCGCCGTGCTGGGCGCGATCATGGCCTCCCAGGTCGACTCGAAGCTGGGCGACAACTGGAAGGCCGCGGAACTCCCGCCGCTCAGCCCTCAGCAGCTCGACCAGGCGTCCTCGGCCGTCGAGGTCGGCATCCCGCCGGTGAACGGCAACGTTCCGCCGGAGGTCGCGCAGAAGATCGCCGGGGTCGCCCATGACACGTTCGTGTCGGGCATGAGCACGGCATTCATGGTCGCCGGCATCGTCGCCGCGGTTGCCGCGGTCGTCGCCACGCTCACCAAGCGCGGCGCGAACGCCGAGGCCGGCGCGGGCGTCGGCCACATCTGACCGCCCGCCCGCATCGCCCCGACGCGTCAACACACCGCGTACAACAGCCCCGCCGGAACGCTCCGGCGGGGCTGTCGCCTATCCGGGTGGTACGGCCCGGAGCCCCTTTCCCGGGCCCTGCCGCGCAGGCCAGGGTGCGTGCAACTGATTCGCACCACCACGGGGGTATTTCCATGCGCACGACTGTCCTCGCCACCACCCTGGCCACCGCCGCCCTCGCCGTCACGGCCGCGGTACCGCAGACGGCGGCCCGTTCCGCGCACGCCGCGGCTCCGACCGCCTCGGCCCGCCTCGCGAACCCGCCGGCCACCGCCCGCCCGGCACCGGTCCGGCTCGGTTCCTGCGCCGGCGGGCAGCTCTGCCTGTGGGCGAAGCCGGACTTCACCGGCGCGCGGCAGATCCATGAGCTGTCCACCATCGACATCGAGAGCTGTGTCCCGGTCCCGGCGGGCGGCCGGGTGCAGTCGCTCGCCAACCGCACCGGCCGTCCGGTCACCACGTACCAGTCGGAGAAGTGTGCCGAGACCGGGGAGTTCGAGACCTACCCGGGCGGCGGCACCTGGCTGCCCCAGTCCCCGTACCAGGTAAGGGCGTTCAAGATCTGGGAGAGCTGAGACCCCGCCCGCCGGGACCGACGGAACACGCGGGAGGTCCGGTCGGGACCGACCGAACACGCGGGAGGTCCGGCCTGGAGACGGAACACGCGGGAGGTCCGGCCTGGACCGACGGAACACGCGGGGTGGGGGCGCCGGAAACGGCGGAACGCACGGCGGAGGGGCGACCGGAACCTTTCGGTCCCGGCCGCCCCTCCGCCGTCGTCCGCCGGGCCTGCGCCGCGGTTACGCCTCGCCGCCGGCCGCGCCCGGGTCGGCGGCGGCCACGTCCAGCAACTCGTACCGGTCGATCGCCTGCTTCAGCAGCGAACGGTCGATCCGGCCCTGCTTCGCCAGCTCCGTCAGCACCGCGAGCACGATCGACTGCGCGTCGATGTGGAAGAAGCGGCGGGCCGCGCCCCGCGTGTCCGCGAAACCGAAACCGTCCGCACCCAGCGACTGGTACGCACCGGGCACCCACCGCGCGATCTGGTCCGGCACCGAACGCATCCAGTCCGACACCGCCACGAACGGGCCCTCGGAACCGGAGAGCTTCCGCGTCACGTACGGGACGCGCTGCTCCTCCTCGGGGTGCAGCAGGTTGTACCGCTCCACGTCCACGGCCTCGCGACGCAGCTCGTTCCAGGAGGTCGCCGACCAGACGTCCGCCCGGACGTTCCACTCCTCGGCGAGGATCCGCTGCGCCTCCACCGCCCACGGGACGGCCACACCGGACGCCATGATCTGGGCCGGGATCTCGCCCCGCTCGGCGGCCCTGTAGCGGTAGACACCCTTGAGGATGCCCTCCACGTCCACGTCCTCCGGCTCGGCCGGGTGCTGGATCGGCTCGTTGTAGACGGTGAGGTAGTAGAAGACGTCCTCACTGTTCTCGCCGTACATCCGGCGCAGACCGTCCTTGACGATGTGCGCGATCTCATAGCTGAACGCCGGGTCGTACGCGACGCAGCCCGGGTTGGTCGAGGCCAGCAGCTGCGAGTGGCCGTCCGCGTGCTGGAGACCCTCACCGGTCAGGGTCGTACGACCGGCGGTCGCACCCAGCACGAAGCCGCGTGCGAGCTGGTCGGCCATCTGCCAGAACTGGTCACCGGTCCGCTGGAAACCGAACATCGAGTAGAAGACGTATACCGGGATCAGCGGCTCGCCGTGCGTGGCGTACGCCGAACCGGCGGCGATCAGCGACGCCGTGCAGCCGGCCTCCGAGATGCCGTCGTGCAGCATCTGACCGGTCGGCGACTCCTTGTACGCGAGCAGCAGATCCCGGTCCACCGACTCGTACTGCTGACCCAGCGGGTTGTAGATCTTCGCGCTCGGGAAGAAGGCGTCCATACCGAAGGTGCGGTATTCGTCGGGCGCGATCAGCACGAAGCGCTTGCCGATCTCCTTGTCCCGCATCAGGTCCTTCAGAATGCGGACGAACGCCATCGTCGTGGCGATCGACTGCTGACCCGAACCCTTCTTCGCGGTCGCGTACGTCTTGTCCTCGGGCAGGACCAGCGGCTTCGCACGCACCACACGCGTCGGGACGTAACCGCCCAGACCCTTGCGGCGGTCGTGCATGTACTGGATCTCCTCCGAGTCGCGACCCGGGTGGTAGTAGGGCGGGTAGCCCTCGTCCAGCTGCTTGTCGGTGATCGGCAGGTGCAGCCGGTCGCGGAACCGCTTGAGGTCCTCGACCGTGAGCTTCTTCATCTGGTGCGTGGCGTTGCGGCCCTCGAAGTTCGGCCCCAGCGTCCAGCCCTTGACCGTCTGCGCCAGGATCACCGTCGGCTGGCCCTTGTGGGCCTTGGCCGCCGCGTACGCCGCGTAGACCTTCCGGTGGTCGTGACCGCCGCGGCCCAGGTGCAGGATCTGGTCGTCGGTCATGTCCCTGACCATGTCGCGCAGTCGCGGGTCGTCGCCGAAGAAGTGCTCGCGGATGTACGCGCCGGACTCCGTGGCGTACGTCTGGAACTGTCCGTCCGGTGTGGTGTTCAGCTTGTTGACCAGGATGCCGGTGCGGTCCTGCGCGAGCAGCGGGTCCCAGGAGCGGTCCCAGACCAGCTTGATGACGTTCCATCCGGCGCCGCGGAACTGCGACTCCAGCTCCTGGATGATCTTGCCGTTGCCGCGCACCGGGCCGTCGAGCCGCTGGAGGTTGCAGTTGACCACGAAGGTCAGGTTGTCCAGACCCTCACGGGCGGCGATGGAGAGCTGGCCCAGCGACTCGGGCTCGTCCATCTCACCGTCGCCGAGGTAGGCCCACACATGCGACTGCGAGGTGTCGGCGATGCCGCGCGCCTCCATGTACCGGTTCATCCGGGCCTGGTAGATCGCGCCGAGCGGGCCGAGGCCCATCGAGACGGTCGGGAACTCCCAGAAGTCCGGCATCAGCCGCGGGTGCGGGTAGCTGGACAGCCCGTTGGGCGCCTTCGACTTCTCCTGGCGGAAGGCGTCGAGCTGTGCCTCGCTCAGCCGGTCGAGCAGGAAGGCGCGGGCGTAGATGCCCGGGGACGCGTGGCCCTGGAAGAAGATCTGGTCGCCGCCGAGGCCGTCGTCCTTGCCGCGGAAGAAGTGGTTGAAGCCCACGTCGTACAGAGAGGCGGAGGAGGCGAAGGTGGCGATGTGACCACCGACACCGATCCCCGGGCGCTGGGCGCGCGACACCATCACGGCCGCGTTCCAGCGGGTCGCGTTGAGGATCCTGCGCTCGATCTCCTCGTCGCCGGGGAAGAACGGCTCGTCCTTCGTGGCGATCGTGTTCACGTAGTCCGTGCTGCGCATCTCGGGCACGGCGACGCGCTTCTCCCGCGCGCGCTCGATGAGCCGGAGCATCAGGTAACGGGCCCGCTCACGGCCTCGCTCGTCGACGGCGGCGTCGAGCGAGTCGAGCCATTCCTGGGTCTCTTCGGGATCGAAGTCCGGGACCTGGCTCGGCAGGCCGCCAATGATGATCGGGTTGCGATCGGATCCGGAAGCCACGCTGTTCCTTCGCTGTTCGGTGCTGCTCTACGGGGCCGGTCACGGGAGGACGAACCCCCGGGATGTATGCCTGTACGCCATCACCATCGTGTACCGCGGGGGCGCAAACGTCATCTCTACCCAGGGGTAACCCCTGCTGTCGCGAGACATCGCGCCCGCCGCGTGAGGACGGGCCGGTGCAAACGGAAACCATACGCCCAAGCCGCTCAGGTGTTCCCAAAGCATGTTCGAATCCGAATGGGGTACCGAAACGGCATAAGCTGTCCAAGGACGTAAAGGGTGTGGAAGTGAGCGCCGGACCTCGCAGGGGGCCGTCAGCAGCGCGGGGACGTGGTAGGGAACGTCACCGTTTAGGCGGTCTCGGACGCCGGGTACTTGCGCGATCCGCCACTCCCGTGTGGACTACGGCCAACGGCCCGCGCACGCGCGTGGCTGAAGCATTTTCCGAAACATGATCAGGAGGCAACCCGTGAGCGCGACCGCGGACCACGCGGAGGAGCGGACCAACCCGGCTGCACGCCTGGGGTTCGAGCCCGGACAGGTGGTCCAGGAGATCGGCTACGACGACGACGTCGAGCAGGAGCTCCGTGAGGGCATTGAGGCCGCGATCGGCCAGGATCTCGTCGACGAGGAGTACGACGACGTCGCCGACGTCGTGCTGCTGTGGTTCCGTGACGAGGACGGCGACCTTACGGACGCGCTGGTGGATGCCATTGGTCTGATCGAGGACGGCGGCGCGGTCTGGCTGATGACGCCGAAGACCGGCCGTGACGGTTACGTCGAACCGAGCGACATCAACGAGGCCGCGCAGACCGCCGGTCTCTCCCAGACCAAGAGCATCAGCGTGGGCAAGGACTGGACGGGCAGCCGTCTGGTCACGCCGAAGGCGGCCCGGGGCAAGCGCTGACCGGCGGCTGACGCGCGACTCATGAAGGTCCCCGACGGAAATCTCCCGCCGGGGACCTTCGTCGTGACGGCAGACATCCGCCGCGGGCGTACGGCGGACCGGATCCACGTCGGCCGTATGGCGGACCGGAGCCGCAATGCACCGATCCGCAATGCACCGATCCGCAATGCACCGATCCGCAATGCACCGATCCGCAATACGCCGATCCGTGACGTCCCGGTGCGTGATGTCCCGGTGCGTGGCGTTCCGGGTCCGCGGATGCCCGCGGCGGTCCGCGACGGCCCGTGCCGGGTGGCGCACGGCCCGCGACGCGCGCTGCGTAGGGTGGGAGCCACCCGGACAGCCCAGCCCGGTGAACGTAGCGAAGGGACGCGTCACATGGCCATCGAGGTCGGCACCCAGGCCCCGGATTTCGAGCTGAAGGACAACCACGGCCGGACCGTGAAGCTCTCCGACTTCCGCGGCGAGAAGAATGTCGTGCTGCTGTTCTACCCGTTCGCCTTCACCGGCGTCTGCACGGGTGAGCTCTGCGCGCTCCGCGACGAACTCCCGAAGTTCGAGAACGACGACACCCAGCTGCTCGCCGTCTCCAACGACTCCATCCACACCCTGCGTGTCTTCGCCGAGCAGGAGGGCCTCGAATACCCGCTGGTCTCGGACTTCTGGCCGCACGGCGAGACGTCGCGGGCATACGGCGTCTTCGACGAGGAGAAGGGCTGCGCGGTGCGCGGCACGTTCATCATCGACAAGGAGGGCGTGGTGCGCTGGACCGTCATCAACGGTCTGCCCGACGCACGCGACCTCAACGACTACATCAAGGCGCTCGACGCGCTCTGATCCGCGACCGGGTGGATCCGTGGCCCGCGCGGACGGAACCGTGACGCGCGATCGGTTGATCTGCGGGCAACCCGTCCGAAAGGCTGCTTCCGCGGGGAACCGGTCACTAGGATCCACTCGTTGATCGGATGCCAACGCAACGTGGAGGCGCCGGCGCCCGCCGGCCCCCAAGAACACCAATGGGAGGACTCGTGGGAGTCAGCCTCAGCAAGGGCGGCAACGTCTCGCTGACCAAGGCCGCGCCCAACCTGACCGCCGTGATCGTCGGTCTCGGCTGGGATGCCCGCACCACCACCGGTGGTGACTTCGACCTCGACGCCAGCGCCCTGCTGACGAACGCCCAGGGCAAGGTCGGCAACGACAGCAACTTCGTCTTCTTCAACAACCTCAAGAGCCCCGACGGCTCCGTGGAGCACACCGGTGACAACCTCACCGGTGAGGGCGAGGGCGACGACGAGGTCATCAAGGTCAACCTGGCCTCCGTTCCGGCCGACGTCGACAAGATCGTCTTCCCGGTCTCCATCTACGAGGCCGAGACCCGCCAGCAGAGCTTCGGCCAGGTGCGCAACGCGTACATCCGCGTGGTCAACCAGGCCGACAACAGCGAGCTGGCCCGCTACGACCTGAGCGAGGACGCGTCGACGGAGACCGCGATGGTCTTCGGCGAGCTGTACCGCAACGGTGCGGAGTGGAAGTTCCGCGCCATCGGTCAGGGCTACGCCTCGGGGCTGCGCGGCATCGCGCAGGACTTCGGCGTCAACGTCTGAGAGGGCGGGCCGGGCCCGGCCCGGTCCACGCGGGAAAACACGGCCCGTCCGGGGGCCGCACTCCGGTGCGGCCCCCGGACGGGCTCAGCAGTCGGTTCGACAGACGGTTCATCGATTCGGGGAGGACCACACCATGGGCGTCACGCTCGCCAAGGGAGGCAACGTCTCCCTCTCCAAGGCCGCACCCAATCTCACCCAGGTGCTGGTCGGTCTCGGCTGGGACGCGCGATCCACCACGGGCGCCGATTTCGACCTCGACGCCAGCGCACTGCTGTGTCAGTCGGGCCGGGTGCTCGGCGACGAATGGTTCGTGTTCTACAACAACCTCACGAGCCCCGACGGCTCCGTGGAGCACACCGGGGACAACCTGACGGGCGAGGGCGAGGGCGACGACGAGTCCGTCATCGTGAACCTCACCCAGGTTCCGGCACATTGCGACAAGATCGTTTTCCCGGTCTCCATTCATGACGCGGACAACCGGGGGCAGGCCTTCGGCCAGGTCAGCAACGCGTTCATCCGAGTGGTGAACCAGGCGGACGGCCAGGAACTCGCGCGTTACGACCTCACCGAGGACGCGTCGACGGAGACCGCGATGATCTTCGGCGAGCTCTACCGGTACAACGGCGAATGGAAGTTCCGGGCCGTGGGGCAGGGGTACGCATCGGGCCTGCGCGGGATCGCTCTAGACTTTGGGGTCAACGTTTCGTAAAGCCGCGCACGGCGCGGGGGAGACCCGTTACATACACGATGGGGTAGCCAGTGCTTCTGAAAACCTTCGGCTGGTCGTTCGCGGTTACCGCGCTCGGCCTGGTCGCAGCGGTGATCTACGGGGGGTGGGAAGCCTTCGGAGTGGTGGCGATCCTCTCCGTCCTCGAAATCTCGCTGTCCTTCGACAACGCGGTGGTCAACGCCGGAATTCTGAAGAAGATGAATGCCTTCTGGCAGAAGATCTTCCTCACGGTCGGTGTGCTCATCGCGGTCTTCGGCATGCGACTGGTCTTCCCCGTCGTGATCGTGGCCATCACGGCCCAGATCGGGCCCATCGATGCGGTCGATCTCTCGTTCAGCCAGCCCGAGCGCTATCAGGAACTCGTCACGGACGCCCACCCGGCGATCGCGGCGTTCGGTGGCATGTTCCTGCTGATGATCTTCCTCGACTTCATCTTCGAGGAGCGTGACATCCAGTGGCTGCGCTGGATCGAGCGTCCGCTCGCCAAGCTCGGCAAGGTCGACATGCTGTCGGTCTGCATCGCGCTGATCGTGCTGCTGATCGCGGCCATGACCTTCGCGACCAACGCCCACCAGCACGGTGGTGGTCACGCCAACAAGGCGGAAACCGTTCTGCTGGCAGGGGTCGCGGGTCTGATCACCTACCTCATCGTCGGGGGTCTCTCGGGATACTTCGAGAACCGGCTGGAGGAAGAGGAGGAGAAGGAGCAGGAGGCCGAGGAGGAGGCCAGGAAGAGCGGAAAGAAGGTTTCCGCGATCGCGCTCTCCGGCAAGGCCGCCTTCTTCATGTTCCTCTATCTCGAAGTGCTCGACGCGTCCTTCTCGTTCGACGGCGTCATCGGCGCCTTCGCCATCTCCAACGAGATCGTGCTGATGGCGCTCGGCCTCGGCATCGGTGCCATGTACGTCCGTTCCCTCACGGTCTACCTGGTCCGGCAGGGCACCCTCGACGACTACGTCTACCTGGAGCACGGCGCCCACTACGCCATCGGCGCCCTTGCCGTCATCCTCCTCGTCACCATCCAGCACCAGATCAACGAGCTCATCACCGGCTTCGTCGGGGTCGCGCTGATCGGCTGGTCCTTCTGGTCCTCGGTCCGGCGCAACAAGGCGCTGGCGGCCGCGGGCGGGGACGACGAACAAGGTTCCGAGGCGGAAGTCCCGTCCGGGGTGTGACCCGGTAGGGATTGAGGAACGCTCTCAGCGGGGCGGTCCGTGCGGCGACGGTTCTCCGGGAGCACCCGGAACCGGCCCGGCGGCCGCCCCGCAGTGGTGTGGACGGCCACCGCCGGACGGCGGACGGCCGCAGGGCCGGCGCACTTTCGACCGATACGCGTGGGGGTAGGGGATGGGGTTCCTGGAGAACCTGCGACCGGGGCGGCAGTCGCCGTTCGAGTCGAGCAGCAACGCACTGACCAGCTCGATCGTGCTGTCCAAGCGGCACTCCACGGTCTCGTTGACCAAGGAGGGGGCGCTGAGCGGCAACCTGCGGGTCAATCTCTCCTGGCGGATGCGCACGTCCGACATCGAGGGCCGGTCGCGGCAGGGCGGCCGACTGCTGCGGCCGTTGAAGCTGTTCCAGCCCGATGTCGTCCAGGCGCACACCCAGGGCATGGTCAACGTCGACCTGGACCTGGGCTGCATGTACGAGATGAAGGACGGCACCAGGGGAGTGGTGCAGCCGCTGGGCAACCTCCTCGGTGATCTGAACGCGGTGCCGTACATCCGGCTCAGCGGCGACGACCGCTTCGGGGCGCCGTCGGGCGAGACCGTGTACGTCAATCTCGACCAGCGCGAACAGTTCAAGCGACTGCTGTTCTTCGTCTACATCTACGACCAGACACCGGCCTTCGACCGCACCGACGCCAAGGTGACGCTCTACCCGGGCAACGGGCAGCAGATCGAGATCGAACTCGACGAGCACGCCCCGGAGGCCCGTTCCTGCGCGGTGTTCACCGTGGACAACACCAAGGACGAGTTCCTGGTGCGGCGCGAGGTGAAGTTCGTCTACGGCTTCCAGTCGGAGCTGGACCGCATGTACGGCTGGGGCCTGCAGTGGGGGCGCGGCTACAAGTCCCGCACCTGAGCGCGGCACCGGATCACAGCGGTGCGGGACGGGACCGGCCCCGTGGCCGGTTCGGTCCGGCGAGGCGTCCGGCGAGGCGCCCGGTACGGTCTCACTGCCGCACGAACTGCGGTCCCTGCGGAGGCAGCACGAAGTTCGGGTCGGGCGCGGGCGCCGCGACAGCCGAGGGCTGCGGATAGCCGTGGGCGGGCCGGGGGACGGACGCCTGCGGGTATCCGTACGAGGGCTGCGGGACCGCCTGTGCCGCCGAGGGCTGCGGGTATCCGTAGGCGGGCTGCTGGTGCTGGACCGTGACCTGTGAGTCGGGCCCGGACGCCGGGGTGGGCGGGAAGGCGGGCGCGGGCGGCGGGAAGGCAGGGGCGGCCATCGGCTCGGGCACCACCGCTGCCGGGGACGCGGGGGGCGGGGACGCCGCTATGGGAGGCGGTACGGGCACCGGCGCAGACGTGGCGGTGCCGGGGGCCGGCGACGTCGTGGCGGGCTGTGCCGAGGCCTCCGTCTCGTCGACCGAGATGCCGAAGGCGGTGGCAAGTCCGACCAGTCCGGTCGGATAGCCCTGCCCGACGGCCCGGAATTTCCAGCCATCACCGCGCCGGTAGAGCTCACCGCAGATGATCGCCGTCTCCTCGCCGGTCTCCGGCCGTACGTCGAAGACGGCGAGCGGTTCCTCACCGGACCCGGCCGTGTCGTACAGCAGGATGCGCAGATCGTGCACCTGGGCGAACGCGGCCCCGTCGGAGGAGGCGGCGATGATCACCTGGTCGACCGTCGGGTCGAGCGCGGTGAGGTCCGCCTCGATGCTGTCCGTGAGCCCCTCGGGCACACTGCGCTTCGGCAGCCGTCGTACCAGGCCGGAGGGGTGGCGGGGCTGGTTGTAGAAGACGAAGTCCTCGTCCGAGCGCACGCGGCCGCCGGTTCCCAGCAGCAGGGCCGAGGCATCCACGTCCGGTACCCCGGTGCCCGGTGTCCAGCGCAGCACGGCCCGTACGGCCATGGCGTCCAGAGGGACGTTCGAGCCCTTCACCATCGCGTGCGTCATGCCCGTCATCCTGCCTGCTGGCTGCCCGTGCGGACAACGCGGGGGGCATACGGGATGTCCCGGCGGCGTGTCGGAACCGGGCCGTCCGCGGCACGACGGGTCGTCGGGAAATGGACGAGTTACCCGGAGTTCATGCCCTTGGGGAACTGTTGACACTCGTTCGTACGTACTATTACCGGCCATACGTTGTTCGGTTCAGTCAGGTAGTTCGGGGGAATCACATGCGTCATTTCGGGCATATCGCGCCCGCGGTGCGAGAGAGGTTGTTCTTCCGGGAGCCGTGCGCGTTCGGGCCGGATTCACCTGCCCGCATGCTCGCGGCGGCACTGGGAGCGACCCTCTACAGCCCCGCCACCAGGCCGAGGCTCGCCGACGACGTCATCAAGCAGGCCGGACGCGGAGTCGTCTCGATGGTGCTGTGCCTGGAGGACTCGATCGACGACTCCGAGGTCGTCGGTGCGGAGGAGAACCTGGTCGGCCAGTTCGCCGACCTCGACGCGCGTGGCGCCGAGGTGCCGCTGCTCTTCATCCGGGTCCGGGAACCGGACCAGGTGGTCGACCTGGTGCGCCGCCTCGGTGATGCGGTCCGATTGTTGTCCGGTTTTGTACTTCCGAAATTCACCGAAGAGCGTGGCGTGCCCTTCCTGGAAGCCCTCGGACAGGCCGAAAAGGCATGCGGGCGGCGTCTGTTCGCGATGCCCGTTCTCGAATCTCCCGAGCTGCTGCATCTGGAAACCCGTCGGGAAACGCTCCAAGGAATAGCCGGTACGGTCGACAAGTACCGGGAGCAGGTGCTCGCGCTGCGGCTCGGGGTCACCGACTTCTGCTCGGCCTACGGGCTGCGCAGGGCGCCCGACATGACGGCCTACGACGTACAGATCGTCGGCTCCGTCATCGCCGACGTCGTCAATGTGCTCGGCCGCGCGGACGGTACGGGCTTCACGATCACCGGACCGGTCTGGGAGTACTTCCGGCTCCAGGAGCGCATGTTCAAGCCGCAGCTGCGCCGCAGCCCCTTCCTGGAGGGCCGGGTCGAGGAACTGCGCACGGCGCTGATCGAGCACGACCTGGACGGCCTTCTGCGCGAGATCGAGCTCGACCGCGCCAACGGCCTCCTCGGCAAGACCTGCATCCACCCCTCCCACGTCGCCCCCGTGCACGCGCTGTCCGTGGTCAGCCACGAAGAGTTCAGCGACGCCCGGGACATCCTGCGCCCGGAACGCGACGGCGGTGGTGTCATGCGCTCCGCGTACACGAACAAGATGAACGAGGTGAAGCCGCACCGGGCCTGGGCCGAGCGGACGCTGCAGCGGGCCGAGGTCTTCGGCGTGGCGAGGGAGGACATCGGCTTCGTGGAGCTGCTGGCCGCGGGCGTCGTGGAATGAGCGCCCCTCGGAGTGCTCCTCGTACACGGGTGGCGCCTGGCCGGGGGCCGGGAACGGATCGCCAGGGAGCGGAGCACTCCGCGTACGCGGGTGGCGCGGGGGATGGAGAGGACGGAGGTGACCGAGGGGTGCAGGACGCGCGAGGCGCACAGGAGGCACACATGACGCAGGTGACGCAGCCGACGCCGGTGATGCCGGTGACGCCGGTTGCACAGGCGACGCAGACAACACCGGAGACGCACGGGACGGATGAGACGACGGCCGGTGCGGTGTGGTCGGGCAGCTGGGTGACGGCACGCCTGGGCGTCGAGCTCTCCGGTGACGGACGTCCCACCGGCGACCGGGAGCTGCGGGAACTGCTGGGTCTCGCCCTGCGCCGCAACCCCAAGCGCGCCCACCTGCTCGTGTCGAACGTGCTCGGCAAGCACGTGCCGCAGAAGCCGTCCGTGGTGTACGGCGCCGGTTTCGAGCTGGGCCGGCAGGTGCGCGACCTCCTCGGCGAGGAAGAGGCGGGCCGGGCGGTCGTGGTCGGTTACGCGGAGACGGCCACCGGTCTCGGGCACGCGGTCGCCGACGGGCTCGGCGTGGCACCGTACCTCCACTCGACGCGCCGCCCCGTCGACGGTGTGGAGCGCGCGGGCGGCTTCGAGGAGGCGCATTCGCACGCCACCTCGCACCTGCTCCTCCCGGAGGACCCGGATCTGCTGGCTGCCGGGCGCGGTCCGGCGGACGGCGGCGACCCGGCGAAGACTCCCGCCGCCGCGCCGCTCGTGCTGGTGGACGACGAGTTCTCCACCGGCAACACCGTGCTCAACACCATCCGCGTCCTGCACGGGCGGTATCCGCGCGACCGGTACGTCATCGTGGCCCTGGTGGACATGCGCTCGGCGGCCGACCGGGTGCGCCTCGCCGAGTTCGCCGCGGAGATCGGCGCCCGCGTCGACCTGCTGGCACGCGTCTCGGGCACGGTGACCCTCCCGGACGGCGTCCTGGAGAAGGGCCGGGCGCTGGTCGAGGCCCAGGAACGTGCCGACCGGCCAGGGACCGGAGCCGGATCCGGAGCCGGGGTCGGGGGCGGGGGCAAGGTTGGGACCGGGGCCGGAGCCGTACCGGCGTCCGACGCTGGTGGTGCGTCCGGCGTGTCCGACGCGGGCGACGTGCCCGACGCGGGCGACGTGCCCGACGCGGCCGGCCGGAGTGTCCGGCGGCCGGTCACCAGGGTCGACCTCCGCTGGCCCTCCGGTGTCCCCGACGGCGGACGGCACGGTTTCACCCCCGCCCACCGGACCACCCTGGAACAGGCTCTTCCCGCCATGGCCGACCGTATCGCCGCCGCCCTCGGCGACGCCCGGCGCGTGCTCGTCCTCGGCTTCGAGGAGCTGATGTACGCCCCGCTCCGATTGGGCACGGCCCTGGAGGAATGCTCCGACGCCGAGGTGCGCTACTCGACGACCACGAGGTCCCCCGTCCTCGCCGTGGACGATCCCGGCTACGCGATACGCACCCGACTCGTCTTCCCAGCCCACGACGACCCGGCCGACGGGCCCGGCGACCGGTACGCGTACAACGTCGCGGGCGGCGGGTTCGACGCCGTCGTGGTGACCGTCGACTCCACCGCGGACACCCCCGCGCTCCATGCCCCCGACGGCCTGCTGGCGCGGCTCGCCCCCCACACCGGGCACGTCCTGCTCGCCGTCGTCCCCTCCTACGTCCCGTCGTACGCCGCCGCTCCGCGCGACGCGTCCGGCCGGCCCTCGCCCGCCACCGAACGGCAGGAAACCCCCGTGCTGCCCGAGCCCCTTCGCGGACCCGCCTTCTCCTCCTACGCGCCGGACGACGTCGGCTGGCTGCTCCAGGACTTCTCGCACGTCGAACTGGAGGCACCCATCGAGGAGCGCGAGGAGGCGATACAGGGAGGCGGCGCGCACTACGCCGAGTCGCTCCCCGTCGAGTACCAGCCGTCCGCGCGGTACCAGAGCCTGTTCGAGGCGGCGCTGGAACTGTCGGCCGCCCGCGTCGCCCGCGCCGTCGGTACCGTCACGGAGACGATCCTCGCCGAGCGCACACCACGCCCCGTCCTGGTCTCACTCGTCCGGGCCGG
Source organism: Streptomyces sp. NPDC014734 (assembly GCF_043083325.1). Taxonomy (NCBI): domain Bacteria; kingdom Bacillati; phylum Actinomycetota; class Actinomycetes; order Kitasatosporales; family Streptomycetaceae; genus Streptomyces; species Streptomyces sp. NPDC014734. The sequence continues at coordinate 116,519 of NZ_JBIBYN010000004.1, forward strand.
TACCCCCGTCGGGGTGCTCATGCGGCGCTGGGCCCTGCACCGGCACGGTCTCGACCTGCCGCACTACGCCGTCTCCATCGTGCGCGGCCGGGGCATCGACGCCAACGCCCTGCGCTGGCTCGCCGCCCACCACGACCCGGCCGATGTCGTCTTCGTCGACGGCTGGACCGGCAAGGGCGCGATCACCCGCGAACTCTCGGCGGCACTCGCCGAGTTCGACGGCTTCGACCCCGAGATCGCGGTACTTGCCGACCCCGGCGGCTGTGTCCGCACCTACGGCACCCGTGACGACTTCCTCATCCCGTCGGCCTGTCTCAACTCCACGGTGTCCGGGCTGGTCTCGCGCACCGTCCTGCGCTCCGACCTGGTCGGCCCCGACGACTTCCACGGCGCGAAGTTCTACCGGGAACTCGCCGACAGCGATGTGTCGGGTCACTTCCTCGACTCCGTCGCCGCCCGTTTCGACGAGGTCGCCGACGCCGTGGACGCCGACGTCAAGGAGTTGCTCGCGGCCGACCGCGCGCCCACCTGGGAGGGCTGGACGGCCGTGGAGCGCATCAGCGAGGAGCACGGCATCCACGATGTGAACCTGGTCAAGCCCGGCGTCGGCGAGACCACACGAGTCCTGCTGCGCCGGGTCCCGTGGAAGGTCCTCGCCAAGCGCGGCGCGGGCGCGGACCTCGATCACATCCGGCTGCTCGCCGAGCAGCGCGGGGTACCGGTCGAAGAGGTCGACGAACTCCCTTACACCTGTGTCGGGTTGATCCACCCGAAGTACACCAGGGGCGCCACGGGCGCGGACGGCAGGGCGGTGGAGCCGAAGTGACCACCCCGGAAACCCCGGCCGTCCCGGACGCTCCCGTGACGCTGGTCGCCAGCGACCTCGACCGCACCCTGATCTACTCCGCGGCCGCGCTCCGCCTCCGCATGCCGGACGCCGCGGCGCCGCGGCTGCTCTGCGTGGAGGTGTACGGGAACAAGCCCCTCTCCTACCTGACCGAGACGGCCGCGGCACTGCTCGACGACCTGGCCCGGGCCACGGTCTTCGTCCCCACGACCACCCGCACCCGCGAACAGTACGGACGGATCCGTCTGCCCGGCCCCGCGCCGCGCTTCGCGATCTGCGCCAACGGCGGGCATCTGCTCGTCGACGGCGAGTCCGATCGCGACTGGCACGCGCGGGTCACGCGCAGGATCGCTTCCGAGTCCGCCCCGCTGGCCGAGGTCCGGGCCCACCTCCTGGCCGCCGCCGATCCCGCCTGGCTGCTCAAGGAACGTGTCGCCGAGGACCTCTTCGCATACCTGGTCGTCGAACGCTCGTCGCTGCCCGGGGGCTGGGTCGAGGAACTGGGGGAGTGGGCGGGGAACCGCGGCTGGACGGTCTCCCTCCAGGGACGCAAGATCTACGCGGTGCCGGGTCCGCTCACCAAGAGCGCCGCCATGCGCGAGGTGGCCCGGCGCACCGGCGCCACGCTCACGCTCGCCGCCGGTGACAGCTTCCTCGATGCCGACCTGCTCCTCGCCGCCGACCTCGCCTGGCGCCCGGCCCACGGCGAACTCGCCGACACCGGCTGGAGCGCCCCGCACGTCCGGGTGACGGCCGAGGACGGGGTGGCGGCGGGCGAGGAGATCCTGCGGCACTTCCTGAGAGCTTCGGGGACGCGTACCCTCCCGGACCCGCCTCCGGACTCTCTTCAGGACCCGCTTCCGGAGCGGGTCCGCTGACCGTCGATCGCCAACGCGCTCCTGTTCACCGGCGCGTTCCCGGTCACCGGCACCTTTCTTCACCGGCACGTTCCCGGTCACCGGATTTCGAGCCCGGCCACCGGCTCATGGGCCCGGCCACCGGCTTCATGGGCCCGGTTGTCGGCGTGCCGCCGGTCGGTCCTCAGCCGCAGCAGCCTCCGCCGCAGCAGCCGCCCCCGCCCCCGCCCCCGGCCGACGGGGCGGCGGGCGCCGACTTGGCGGACGACCCGCCCACGGCGACGGTGGAGAGCAGCTTCACGGTGTCGGAGTGACCCGCAGGGCAGGCTGCCGGATCCGAGGACTGGGCCATCGGGCGGCTGAGTTCGAACGTGTCTCCGCAGGAGCGGCAGCGGTACTCGTAACGAGGCATGATCCCAGGCTATCCGGCACCGACCGACTCGGGACAGACTGGTCAGGGACGGCGGACCACGGGCATCGTCGTCGCCCTCCGCCGCAGCCGGAGCTCGCGCTCGACCTCCTCGGGGTGGCGTGCCCTCCAGTACGGGTTGTCGTGCGGAAGCCCACCGCTGACCCGCCCGTACATCCCGAAGACCATCAGCATCAGACCGACCACAAAGCTGAACAGCACGTTCTGGAGGTGGAAGGCGAGGAAGTTGAAGTCCGTGTCGAGCAGCGCGAGGTTGACGAAGCCGCTGAGGACGAAGGCGACACCCAGAACCATGTTGAGTGACGAGGCGAAGTTGCCGCCGATCACCATCCCGATGAACAGCAACAGGCCGACACAGATGGACAGGACGCTGAGGGCGCCATTGGTGTTGAGGCCCGCGACGGTGGCGCCACCGGTGCTGAAGAAGCCGATCCTGTCGATCAGCCCCAGGATGCCGAAGCAGAGCAGCACCAGACCCATGAGCCCCGCTCCGACCCGGTAGACACTGTTGAGCCGGTGATCGACCGGCAGATGCTTGTCGAGCGGGCCGGCCGTGCGACGGCGAGTGGCCCGGCGTCCGGTGGTGGGCAGCGCGTGCGTGACCATGGCGGCCTCCTTCGGGCGTACTCCCAGGATCCGCCCGCGGTCCTGCCGTCGCACGTCAGAGACCGCGCGACCCGTGCGACCGGCCCGGACGACGTACCGTGCCGTGCGGACGGCGTGCCGTGCGGCACGGAGTCGTGCGGCACGGAGTCGTGCGTCGTACGGCGCGACTCCGGTACGAACCGGGCGCGGACCGGGCATGCATCGAGTGCGAGCCGGGCGCGGGCCGGGCGTGCATCGAGTGCGAGTCGGGCGCGGGCCGGGCGTGCATCGAGTGCGAGTCGGGCGCGGACCGGGCGTGCATCGAGTGCGAGCCGGGCGCGGACCGGGCCCGAGCAGTTCGTGAGCAGGGTGCGGACCCGGCGTGGATCAGATGCCCGCCCCGCGCTCCTCGCGGATCTCCGAGACCACTCGCGCGGCTGTCTGCCGTACGGCCTCCGTCTCGGTAAGGAAATGCCAGTAGTCGGGGTGGCGCCCCTCCAGCCCCGCGACGGCGCGCTCCAGCCGGGCCACGGCATCGTCCAGCGGACGGGCATGGCGCCGGTCGGGGGTGGAGCGCCCGGCCATGGCCAGACGCTGGGCGTCCCTGATCGTGAACTGGGTCCGCTGGATCTCCTGCTGCGGGTCCTTGGCCACCTCGTTCAGCCGGTTCAGCCGGTCACCTGCCATGGACACGGCGTCGTCCGTGGCGTTCAGCAGGGCGCGTGCCGTACTCAGACGCGAGGTGGCGTCGGCCCAGCGCTGCTCGTCGCGAGCCCGGGTGGCCTCCTTCAGTTTCTCCTCGGCCTGCCGCACCTGCTCCGCCGCCTGCGCGGGCACGGGCTGCAGATCCTGCCAGCAGGCAGCCGAGAAACGGCGCCGCAGTTCACTCAGCACCGGTTCCACCGAACCGGCACGGGTGGTCAGCGCCTGGGCCCGCGTGCGCAGCGAGACCAGCCGGTGATCGATCTCCGCCGCCCGTTCGGGCAGCCGGGAGGCTTCGGCCCGTACCGCCTCGGCGTCGCGGAGCACCCGGTCGGCGCGCTGCAGGGTTTCTGCGATGCCGTGGCGGCCGGCGCCCTCGTTGAGCTTGGTCAGTTCGGGGGCCAGGGCCGCCAGCCGTGCGGCGAGGTCGTCCGCTCGCAGTCCGGACGCCCGCACCGAGTCGAGAGCGTTGCTCGCACCGAGGAGCGCCTGCCGCGCCCGCTCAACGGCGGGCGCGAGCCGGGCGAGCTGTGTCTCCGCATTGTCGAGGAGCGGCCCGAGGCCCTGCGCGAACCGGTCCAGGTCGCCCTTGACCCGTACCAGCTCGTCCCTGGCCGCGGTCAGCTCCGTTCCGGCACGGGTCGCGACGGATGGTTCCAGGTCGTCCCGGTCCAGGTCGTGTGCGTCGACCGCGGTGATGTACCGGTGGCTTACCTCATCGATCCGCCGCCCGAGAGCGGCGAAGTCGTCGAGGACCGTACGCGCCGCGGGCGAGCTGTCCACCGCGGTGATCGTCTCGATCGAGATCCGCAGGTCGCGCTGGGCCGTGTCCAGCTCGTAGAAGGCCGCGGCGGCGGCGTCCTTCGCGGCCTGCGCGTCGGCACGCCTGCTCTCCCCGCGCCCGCCGAACCAGCGCCTCGTGCCCCCACCCGCGAACGCGGCCGGAAGGGCCGCCGCGAGCAGCGGAACCGGCAGCAGCACCAGCGCCAGGGCATCCCCGACCCCCCTGGCCACGGACCCCCTGGCCACGGACCCCGTGCCGACGGATTCCCTGCCGACGGATTCCCTCGGGCCGAGGCGTTTGATGCCGAGGCCCTTGATACGGGTGATACCGGGACCCCTGACGCCGAAGCCCTTGCTCCCGGAACCTCCGGTGGTTGAACTCCTGACGACGGAACCACCACCCGCTCCCGCCCGCGGCCGCGCGTGTGTCGCCGTCACATCCCTCTCCCGTGCCGTTCCGTCCTGCCCGGTACATTCTCCCACCAGGTAAGGACGAACACACGGGACGATCAGTTCGCACTTCGAACAGTGATCCGTCCGTTGTTGCTGCTGGCCTTCACCACGTGAGGGCTGTCGTCGCTGCGGGGCGCTTCCACCGAGACGTGTCCGTTGCGAGCGGCGGCACTCACCGCGTACGTCGTGGAGCCGTTCGGCAGGCCGATGACGGTGCTCCCGTTGTGGGCCCGGGTTTCCACGAGATCCGGTACGGAGCTGAAGTCGAGCCGCATGCTGCCGTTCTCGGACCGCGCCGAAACGGACTTGGCGGAGATCCCTTCCGCGGTGATGGCCCCGTTGTGGGTCTCCAGCGCCAGTTTTCCGCTGGAGTTCCGGACGGTGACCCCGCCGTTGCGGTTGTTCAGCGTGAGGGAGGTGTCGAAGCCGGACGCGGTGACCTTTCCGTTCCCGTTCTTGATGACCACCGCCACGCCGCGCGGTACCTTCACCTGGTGCCGCGCGGCGCAGTCGCTGATGAGCGCCCGGCACTTCACCTTGAGCGTGAGCGTGCCGTCCTCCATGCCCCACTGCGGGTCCGGTCCGTTCCCGGCGACCACCCAGCCGTCGACGCGACGGGTCACTTCGACCTTCCGTACATCGGCCGGTTCGATCTCCAGTGCCGTGTTGCCGGACTCCACGGTCAGCGTCCTGCCGGAGAGCGCGAACGACTTGTGTTCGGCGGGCGCGTCCCCGGGGTCCGTACTGCCGCAGCCGGTGAGGACAGCCCCCAGGATCACGGCCCCGCTCGATGCGACGAGAGCGCGGGTGTGCAGCGCCACGATGATCATTCCCCCCAAGTTCGGACGGGTCTCCCCGACGGTGTGGCATCACCGTACGTACGCCGTTCCGGCGCGGGAATCCGGGCGACCACCGCAAGCGGGGTGGGGATAACCCCCCGCACGCCGCCCCACTCCCGGGCCCCGCCACCCGGTCTTCCCGGGCCCCGCCGCCCCGTGGCTGTCGCCCGTGGCCCCGAAATGCCGTCCGGAAGCCTCGCGGGAACCTCGTCCCGGAACCGTTTGTGACCGCGGGTGGTCCGCCATGTAGGCTGTTGCCTCATCCACGGGTGCGTAGCTCAGGGGTAGAGCGCTGCTCTTACAAAGCAGATGTCGGCGGTTCGAAACCGTCCGCGCCCACGATAGGTGATCGCAGGTGAGAGCCTGTTTCGGTCCCCCGGACGATCATGTCCGGGGGACCTTTTCGCTCATCGCTTTCGTTCGCGGGGACCGGAAACACAGGGGGCTGGGTGGAGCATGTCGTCCTTCGATACGGAGTGGACGCAGCTCAAGCAGGGAGTGGTGAGGGCGAGGACGAATCTCGCGAGTACCACCGTCGCAGGAGGCGCGGGCGACGCCGACCTGGTCAGTGACAAGAAGGTCTGGAACCGCGTCGGCAGAGATGTCGGCGGCCTGGCGGTGAATACGGACAAGGCCGGGAATGCTCTGAAGGCGGCCCAGGAGGGTGCTGCGGCCACCAGTCTGGAGAGCGCGGCGGCCCAACAGGAGTTGTGCCAGTCATGGACGCGCTATCTCAAAGACTTGACGGGGAAGTGCCGTTCGCTCCAGGGACTGTTGGAGAAGGCGGGCAAGGATCAGTACGACAACGACCAAGACTTCGCCGACGAGTTGGCCAGGCTCAGCGGACGATACAAGGACACACCTGCCACAGGCGGCAGCGATGGTGGGAAGTGAGTCCGGGACATGGATTTCGCATCGCTCAAGGCGCTCAAGCCGTCCGAAATCTCCGACGCGGCCGACGGGTACCAGTCGACCAGCAGCATGGCCGATCAGGCACGAGCGGATGCCGAGGGGCAGATTGCGGCGAGGTTGCAGGCGGGCCTCAGCGGAGTTGCCGCCATGGCCGCTCTTGGACAACTCCGCGAACTGGCGAAGAACTTCCACTACACACAGGTCGAGTGCGGCCTCGTTGCGACCTCCCTCAACGCGCTGGCAGCCGCGCTGACGGAGGCCAAGAGGAAGCTGGACGCTGCTCTGGACGACGCCAAGAGCGCCAAGTTCAGAGTGGGTTCGGACGGTTCGGTGACGTATCCCCCGGACGGCACGGAAACGGATGGGCGACTACCCGCCGGGGGTACTGTCACTGGTGGCGCGCGCGGAAACGCGTCCCACGCTCCCATCGACCCGGTGCGGGATGCCAACGACGCCGCCTCCGCCCTGGAGCGCCAAGCAGCGAACATGCACCCCAATCCGAACTTCGGCCGGGCCGTGGAGATCGCCAACCGCATCGCGCGGGCCGTTGCCGAAGCCACCGAGGCCGACGCGCTCTGGGCCCCCAAACTGCGCCGGCTCAAGGCCGACGACGATCTCAAGGTCTCCGACAGCGACTGGGCCGACGTCCGGAGAGACACGGATGACGTCCGCAGGGGTGCGCAGAGCTATCTGCACGAGATCGAGGGACCTCCCGAGGGAGGTGACACGAAGGCGAATGCCGAGTGGTGGAAGGGGTTGGCGCCGGATGAGCAGGATGCGTACATGTCCTTGAACGCGGCCGAGGTGGGATCCTTGGACGGGCTGCCCGCCGCAGTCCGTGACGAGGCCAACCGTACCGTGCTTGCCGAGAAACGGGCCGAGTGCGACATTCGTCTCCGGGCGATCCCCGAGGAGCCGCAGAAATATGTCCCTTCCGGACGGGACTATCCGGCGGTGGTGACCAATCCGGCCTGGTCGGAATGGGACAGAAAGTATGCCGCCGAGAAGGAGGAACTGGAGAAGGTGCGCCAGGGGATGGTCGCCATCCAGAACCGTTTCGATGCGACGGGGAAAGAGGGGCTTCCGCCGGCCTTCCTGCTCGGTTTCGACACCGCGGGCGGCGGTCGCGCCATCGTGGCGAATGGCAACCCGGATACTGCCGACCATACGGCGGTATTCGTCCCCGGGACATACACCGACATTACGAAGACCGAGAGCTACGTCGGACATATGGCGAGGCTCTGGAAGGAGAGCCAGGCGCAGGTCCCCGGTCAGGAGGTCTCCACCATCACGTGGATCGGATACGACGCGCCGCAGAGCATCGTTCCGGCGGCGATGGACCAGGAATACGCCGACGAGGCGGCTCCCGCGTTGAACCGGTTCATGGCTGGACTGGAGACCAGTCAGGGTGGCGACGGCGCGAGTCACACCACGGTCATCGGACACAGTTATGGAACGACCGTCGTGGGTGCGGCGTCGGAGCAGGGCAACCTGCGCACCGACGACATCGTCGCGGTCGCCAGTCCGGGCATGTTGGTCGGTCATGCCGATGATCTGGACGTCGAGGAGGGGCACGTGTGGTCCGAGGCGGCCTCCACCACGAAGGACCAGGTTCCGCTGGGTGGCAAGCTCGCCGGGCTCGGCGGTGACAGCGACCTCACACCGTGGGTCGAATGGCTGCCCTTCGGATACGCGTGGTCCTCGAACGTGCCCTCCGACGAGGATTTCGGCGCCAATCTCATGACGACCGATGCCAAGGATCACGGAGACTACTGGAGAGAGGGCTCATCGAGCCTGGAAAATCAGGCGCACGTTGTCACCGGTGGCTACGACAGGGTCAAGCGTGAATGAGGCGAAGGATGCGGATGGCGGCCGCAGAAATTCCAGGAAGAGGGTTGCGGCTCTTTCCTTCCTCCTTTTCGGATCACTGTCTTTGCTGTCTGTGGGGTGCTCGAACGTGAAGGAACTCGACTACAAGCCTGTGAGGATGGATACCGATCCGGCCCGCGCGAGGACGAAGGCGGTTTCGAGCCGTCTGCTGGAGATGACCGGGGTCAAGGGCAAGGTGACGGAGCCGGGCCCGAGCGTGTCCCGCTGTGAGGAGTACGGGGATGACCTGTTCTCCCTGAGGCACCCGTGGTCGCTGTACGACCTCTCGGGGGAAGACGTCGACCGGGGCATGAGCAATCTGCGCAAGGCGCTCGACCGGGACGGTTGGAAGATCCTCAAGGACGGCAAGGCCGACAGCAGGGCACAGGACCCCGAGATCTACGCAGAGAACAAGGCCGAGCAGTTTGATGTGCACGTCACCGGTGTCAAGAGGGCGGCCCGCGGAGACACCATGATCACCTTCACGGTCGTCTCCGCCTGTTTCCGTGCCGCGTCCTCAGAGGCCCTTGACGGCCAGTACTGAGCGAGCCACCCGTGTGTCCCACGGGCCACGGGCGCGAGCGTGTTGCGCGGGGCCCGCGCCCGTGGCGGCCGGTCCGGCGAGTGCCGTGACCGGGCCGGGTCAGATGGGCCAGCGGAGGCCGCGGAGCAGCCGGTAGGTGACCGTCGCGGGGGCGGACGCCTGCACTTCGAGCTTCAGCTGCACGTTCTTGTCGAGCTGTCCCGGGCGGGTGAACGTCGCGTTGAGGACACCGGATTCCGGGATGACGCCGCCGTCCTGCGGGAGGTCGAGGGACGGCCGCTTCGTGGCCAGGGTCAGGTCCTGGAAGCGGCCGATCACGCTCGTGCCCGGCTTGCCGGTCACCTGGACGTAGGCGGTCACCTGATACCGGCACGGGCCCTGGGCCAAGGCGGTGTCGGCCGCCATCCGCAGCAGCGTCCACGTACCGGCCGCCAGCTTCGGTCCGCCGGCCTCCACCTCGGGCTTGATCAGATCGGGCACGTCGTTCTCCTCCTGGGTGGGGGGCTCGGGGGCGGGCTTGCCGGGGCTCCAGCTCGCCGGGTGCTTCAGCCGCTCGGCCACATCGGTGCGGAGCTGGACCATGGTGAAGCCGCGTGGGTCGACCTTGTCCGACGACCACTCCAGGTGGCCGATCACGGACTTCGCGGACCACTTGTGCGCGCGGCACAGCGCGGCCTGGACGCGGACGATCGCGTCGTACTGGGCCTTGGGCCACGGGTCCTTGCCGTCGCCGAGGTTCTCGCACTCCCAGCCGTAGAACCGTGCGTTGCCGTCGACCCCGTTAGCGTTGCCCTTCGTGGGCGGGGTCGGGCGGCTGCCGTACGACTCGGCGATCACCTGCTCCAGCACGCGGGGGTCGCCGCCCCCGGCATGGTTGGCGCGGCCCCAGCCGACCATGTGCACCCGGCCGTCCTTCGCGATCATTCCGTGGCACAGCGGTCCGGGCAGGGATGAGTACCCGTCACGGACCATGGCCACCGTGGCAGCGGTGCCCTTGGTGACCGTGTGATGCACGATCGAGCCGTTGATCGGCCCCCACGCACCCTTCGAATTGCGATTGTGCGTCCGCCAGTTGCCGACCTCGACAACACGGACGCCCTCTGCGCGCAGCGCGGATATGACCTGCGCGGCGCTCAGTGGATTTGCCACGGATTCTCCTTTCACCTGCGGTGTACGCGACATTCCGGAACCGGTCCATGACGTGGTTGGCCGACTCGTCGACCGGCTTCGCCCCTCTCCACCCGGACATCGGAAGTACGGACCGATCCGTGTGGAATCCGTCGCTGTCACCCTGTACTTCGTGCCGTTCATCAACATATGGGCAGACATGGTCCGTCCATGGCGCGACAAGCGGCTCGTATGAGATGCATACCCCCGACGCGGCGGCCGGACTCGTCCCGGTGGTTCCGGTTAGTCCCGCGTCGGGTCGGAACCGGCGGTTTGCGCGCGCCGGGCACGCAGTTCGACCGCGTCCAGCAGCAGGGCCAGAGTGGTCTCGAAGTGGTCGTCCTCGTCGGCCTCGGCCAAGTACGGGGCGGCGGCCGCGAGATGCGGGTAGCGGGCGGGGGAGGCCACGAGGTACTCGCGGCGCCAAGCCATGCGGTCGCCCTCCCGCGCCTCGGGGTCCAGAGCGGCGAACGCCGCCTCGAACGCGCCCATGGCCAGGGCGGTGTCGACGAGGGCCCGGTAGTAGCGGGCGGCGTCCCGGTCGTCGAATCCGGCCTGCCGCAGGGCGCCGATGACCGTGTCCGCGCCACTGAACTCGGCCCCGCGGCGCGAGACCCGGGACGTGACCAGAACGGCGATGCGGGGATGCGCCAGGCACACCCGGCGCATCCGGCGGGCGAGCGCGGCCAGGGTGTCGCGCCAGCTCCCGCCCGCCTCGAAGCCGTCGATCGCCTCGGCGATCAGCCGTTCGGTCAGCCCGAGAAGGATGTCGTCCTTGCCGGTGAAGTGACGCAGCACCGCGGTGTGGTTGGAGCCCAGGTCCGCCCCCAGCCGACGCAGGGTCAGCGCATCGGGGCCCTCGCGCTCGATGACCGACGCCGCGGCGTCCAGGATCCGTTCCCGGGACAGGCCCGCCCTGGGCGGTCTGCCGCGCCGGGGCCCGGGCTCCGGCGCGGCCGTGGTCCCGGGATCCGTCATGCGGTCATCCTAACGATCTCGCCCGCGACGGGCAGCGGCGTCGTGCGCGAGGCCGCGTGCCCGGGCCGTGGCGGACGGGGCTGTGGCGGGCCGGATTGTGGCGGGGCGGGGCGGGGCGGGGCGGGACCGGAGCGGAGCGGAGTGGAGCGGAGTGGAGTGGAGTGGAGTGGAGTGGAGTGGGGTTGGGTTGGGGGGACGGTTCTCTCGGGGGCGTTCTGTCGTCAGTCCGTGTCCTCCAGATGCGCGACCAGCGCCGACAGGGCCGCGAAGGTCTCGGCTTCCCGCTCCACGTCGTCCGCCGTGGGCCAGGCGCTGGTCTTGACCACCACCACGTCCGCCTCCGGGTCCACCCACAGGTACTGGCCGTGGATCCCGAGCCCCGTGAACGCGCGGTGCGCGCCGCCCAGCGTCCACCACTGGTTCGCGTATCCGTAGTGATCGAAGTCATGGCCCAGCGCGCCCACCTCCAGGTGCGGCAGGTCCATGCCGCGGCTGCGCCGGACCCACGCCTCCGGCACCACCTGGACCTCGCCGAGCCGCCCGCCGCGCGCCATCACGAGCCCCACCCGTGCCAGGTCCCGCACCGTCGCGTTGAACGTTCCGCCGCCGACGGCCGTGCGCGGCCTGCTGCGCGACAGCCCGTAGAAGGCGTCGTGCTCCGCCCCGATCCTGCTCCACAGCCGCTCCGTCGCGTACCGCGCCAGCGGCATCCCGGTCGCGGCCTCCAGCACCCAGCCCAGAACCTGTGTGTCGAGCGTGGAGTAGTTGAACCACGTCCCCGGTGTCGCGGCCGGCTCCACCGAACGGACCGCCCGCAGCACCGTGCCGCGTCCCATCACGGCGCCCATCAGCCGGTTGACCGGGGCGTCGGGGTCCTCGTAGTCCTCGATCCCGCCGGCGCCGCTGGTCATGTGCAGCAGGTCCTCTATGCCCGGACCGTCGAACGCCGACCCCGCCAGTTCGGGGCAGTAGCTCACCACCTTGTCGGTGACCGAGCCGATCGCGCCCTCGTCGAGCGCGATGCCGATCAGCATCGACGTCACCGACTTCGACAGCGAGAACAGCTGGAAGCGCCGCTCGGGTGCGGCGAACCGCCCCGGATAGTCCTCGTGCACGAGTGCACCGCGGTGCAGTACGGCGAAACCGGTCGTGTGGGTCCGCTCGTGCAGCTCAGCGAGTGTGCGCCGGGCACCGCGGAACTCGTAGCGGAAACCCGCGAGCGGGCGCGGGCGGTCCGGCAGTTCGTGCACCGGCCCCGAGCGGGCGACCGTCTCCGTGGGGAGCACGAGCGACATGTGTGTGAAGGTCCACTCGTTCACCGGCCGTCGCATCGCCAGCTCGTCCTGGTGCCGCCACAGCCAGGCGAGTCCCGTTCCCGCCGCAGCGACCCCGGCCGCCGCGGCCGCCCACCGTATTCCGCTCGCCATCGCGCACACCTCGTGATCCACAGCCGCATACGGACGAAATTCGAACCAATGGTGACACCGGTGGTGTCGCCGGGCAAGGGCGAGGTTGTCGACGGTCACCGGCGGGATGCTGAGATGACGAGACACGGCGGGACGGCGAGACACGGCGGGATGGCGGGACGGCGAGACACGGCGGGATGGCGGGGATGGCGGGATGAGGGCGGCGGCTCGCCCGATGAGGAAGGAAGTCCGCCCGTTTCCGGGAAGGCGCCCTCGCGCGGCACCGGCACGTCCTCCGCGAACCCGTCGGGACCGGTCGGCCGATCCGTCGCCGCAGGGACCGTGCGCCGCTCCGCACCACATGGGCCATCACCCGTTCGGGGGTGCCGGAGTGGTCGCACCGCGGGGCTCCGCACAGGGTCGGTTCTGACCCGCAGTTCCGTCCGGCCAAGGAGTCCCCATGGCACACTCAGCTACCACGCCCGGACCGGCTCGTTCCACCGACCGGGGGGACGACAATCCGTGGGCGGCCGGTGGAACGATGTTCGCCGGTGTCCTGCTCCTCGTCGACGGCGTCTTCGGCGTGATCAAGGGTGTCGCCGGCATCGCCTCGGACCAGGTCTACGCGCGCATCAACAACTACACGTTCAAATTCGATGTGACCACATGGGGCTGGATCCACCTGATCCTCGGTATCGTGCTCGGGATCATCGGCTGGGGCATCCTCGCGGGGGCGATGTGGGCCCGTGCCACGGGTGTGGTGCTCGCCGCCGTCAGCCTCGTGATCAACTTCGCCTGGCTGCCGTACCAGCCGATCTGGGCGATCATCTCCATCGCCATCGACACCTTCGTGATCTGGGCCCTGTGCGTGGACCGGTCGAAGGTGCTCGCCTGAGCGGCTCGCCCGCAACCGGAACGTGAGCGCCGTACGCGTCCGGTCGTCCGTCCGGCCGCGCGGTCCGCGGGGTAGCGGCGGCACGTTGTCGGTGGCCCGGGTCACACTGGGGGCATGTGCCGCAGCATCAAGACCCTACGCCCGCCCGTTCTCCCCGAAGAGGCCACCGAGGAGGAGATCAGGGCCGCCGCTCTGCAGTTCGTGCGGAAGGTATCGGGCTTCCGTGCACCGGCCGCGCACAATCAGGAGGCGTTCGACCGGGCCGTCGACGAGATCTCCGAGGCGACCGCCAGACTGCTGGACGGTCTGGAGATACGGGGCGCCGTCAGGACGCGGTAGTCGCGGCGGACGTCTGGGCGGCAGCGGCAGCGGCGGCTGCCTCCGCCGCCGGGCGGCGCATGAGGTAGGCGGCGAACGCGCCCGCCACGAACAGGGCGAGGACGGAGACGGCCGTGCCCACCCAGGTCGCGCCGAGCCACTGGCCGCCGCAGTAGCCGAGCCCGACGCTGTATCCGGCCCAGGCCACCCCGGCCAGGGCGGACCAGGGCAGGAATTCCTTGACCTCGCGATGGGCCGCGCCCGCGCCCAGTGAGACGACCGAACGGCCGGCCGGGGCGAAGCGGGCGATGATGACGAGGATGCCGCCGCCCCGGGCGAGGGCGGCGCCGAGGCGCTCCTGCGCGGAGGTGAGGCGGCGGGAGCGGGCGATGGCCCGGTCCAGCCGTTCGCCCCCGCGCCAGGCCAGTCGGTAGGCGACGAGATCACCGAGCACCGAGGCGGTGGCCGCGCAGAGGATCAGCGCGAGGAGGGAGGGCACCTGCGGTACCTGTTGCGCGGTGCTCGCCGCGGAGGCCGCACCGGCCACGGTGGTCGAACCGGCGGCGGCCGCGGTGGCGGCGGTGATGACCAGGACTCCGCTGGGCAGCACGGGCAGGAAGACGTCCAGGAGCACCGAGACGGCGACCACCGCGTAGATCCAGGGGCTGCTGGTCAGCGCAGCCACACTCTCGAGCAACTCCAACTCCCCGATCCGGTACAACGCCGCGACGTCGCAGGGGAGCGGCAGGAGCGGCAGGGTCAGCTGTACAGCGTACGCCCGACGTTCATCCGATGATCGATAATTATGAGCGATGTTGGGAAGCTCACGTGGGCCCGGGGAACGGGAAGGGTGGGTTCCGGGTGTGCGTGCCCGACGGGCTCGGGTCGCGCGTGCCCGAGAGGGCGGTGGCGTGTGCCCGGGGGCCGCGGGCCGCGTGTGTTCGAGGGGCGCGGGTGCTCGTACCCGGGGGGACGGCGCGCCGCGGTGCGGAAGGGGCGGCTCGGGTCCCGTTCGGGGGCGCCGGAGGGTCTCGGGCGGGGGCCGGTCCGTGGAAAGGGGCACTGTCGGCAACAGTGTCCGAGAGCAGGGACCGGCCTCCGCGCCGAGGGGTCCGGCGGTCAGACGGTTACGGCCGGGGCCCGGTCGGGCGCATGGTCCTCCGCTCGTTCGGTGCTGCCCCTGGCGAACAATCGGTCCAGGGACATCGCTCCCGGGCCGGTGAAGACGAGCAGCAGGAAGATCCAGCAGAAGATGGCCGCGGCCTCACCGCCGTTCTGTATCGGGAGAAGGCCCTCGGGCTGGTGGACCGTGAAGTAGGCGTAGGCCATGGAGCCGGAGGAGATCAGGGCGGCGATCCTGGTTCCCAGGCCGAGTGCCACCAGGGCGCCACCGATGAGTTCGATGACTGCCGCGTACCACTTGGGCCAGGTGCCCGCGGCTATGGAGCTGCTGCCGAAGAGGCCGAATAGCGCGGCCGCGCCGTGGCAGGTGAAGAGCAGGCCGAGGATGATCCGGAACAGGCCGAGAACGTAGGGCTGAGCCTGGTTCAAGCGTGTGTGCATGGGGGGATGGCTCCTTCGGTCGGGTGGGGACGTGAACCGATCGGGTGCCTCAGGTTAGGGAGACCTCACCAGTACTTGCAAGTTCAACATTATGTCGACTGGCTGAAAATTGCCCTGCGATTGTCGGCTGGGATTTAAGCCGTGGCCATCTCCATCTGCGAACCTTCGATCGCCTACTTGGCCTGAACCAATGGCGGCGCAGCTTTCCGGCCACGAGGGCCCGGTGTCAGGGATGGCCCTCGAACCGTGTCCGGTCGGCCGCGTATGCAGCCCGGTCGGCCGTGCGAGCCGCCCGGGCCGAGTGGCTGACTGTCGCGGTCCGCGGTGCCGCCGGTCGGCCGGACCGCTGTCGGGCCCGGCTCCCGTCCGCGGCGGAATCGGGTCTCGGGGCGAGGGGGCCGGACCCGGAACGAGAGGCACCGGTTTCGGGGAGGGGTGCCGGGCCGCGCGCTGGGGGGCAGGTCAGCCGGAGGGCGGCAGCTCCGGGCCGGTGTCCGGCATCGCGGGACGTCGCGGAGGGTGCCGGGCCGGGATTCTCGTCGACCCGTGTCCGATGTCCGTCGGCAACGCGATGTGCCTCGTGGCGGAGCGTCGCGTTCCGGGTCCCGTACGGCGGGTGGCCGGGAGGGGGCGCGAGGGTGACGGCGTGCCGCCGACCGGGGGGACGGGCAGGCGAACCGGGTTCCTCAAGGGGCTCTTCCGTCGCCGGGCGGTCCTCTTCGCCGTTCGGTGTCGAGCGGGGCGTCTCGGCGGGCCTCGTGGGTGCGGTGACGATCACGGTCGGCGGTCGTACTCGACCGAAAACGCGCCGTTGCCTCTGCCCGTGCGTCTGTGCTTCGGCGTCTCCGACGGCCACCGCGCTGCGCCCGGGGGCGTGGTGCGCCCGGCGGCCGTGAGGTGTCCCGGCCGTGGCCACGGTGTGTTCGGCGGCGGCGGTTTCGGGGGTGTCGGGCCGCCGGTTCGGGCGGCGCGGCCCACGGCTTTGGAGGGGGGCCGTCCGAAACGGTCGCCGGTCCCCCCGGCCGGTTCGCGGGCCGGCACGGCGCGCCCCGCCCGAACGTCCTTCCGTTCGGGCGGGGCGGGGCGGCCGGTCCGGTGCCGGGCTCAGCAGTTGTTCAGGATGGACTGCAGGGCGCTCTTCTCGGCCGAGTCGACGCTCAGGTCGTAGTAGTGCTTCACGTGGACCCAGGCGCGCGCGTACGTGCACTGGTACGCGGTGCGCGGCGGCATCCACTTGGCCGGGTCCTTGTCGCCCTTGGCCTGGTTGACGTTGTCCGTGACCGCTATCAGCTGGGGTCGCGTCAGGTCATTCGCATACGCCTGTCGTTGCGCATTGGTCCAGCTGCTGGCGCCCGATCGCCAGGCCTCGGCGAGCGGGACCATGTGGTCGATGTCCAGATCGGAGGCCGCGGTCCAGGTGGCGCCGTCGTACTCCGAGTACCAGGTGCCGCTGACGGCCGCGCAACTGGAGTTCTGCTCCACGTTCTTGCCGTCGCGTTCGAGGACGACCTCACGCGTGTTGCACGTGCCCGACTGCGTGATCCAGTGCGGGAACTTGGTCCGGCTGTAGCCGGTCATCGAACCCTCGGCCGCAACGGTCAGCTGGCTCAGATAGGAGCGGGCGGTGGACGCCGCGACCGGGGTGGGCATGGCTGCCTGGGCGGTGGGGGCGCCGAGCAGGCCGGTGGTCGCGGCGAGGGCCGCGGTTGCGGCGACGACGCCGATACGACGCGCGTAGACACCAGACATGCGAACTCCCTTGATGTGGGGGGACCTTGAACAGGTGACCGGTGGGGCCCGGTCATCGTGGCGGCGCCAGGTTTCCGTGGGGTGGGCGCCAGGTAACAGAGTGGCGACATGGGCACGTCACATCAAGGGTTTCGGTGAAGGCGACTGGAGTGTGGGGGCGTACGTCCGGGTCTGCGCGGGCGTGCGTGCTGACGTGTCGGCAACTCGACGGGGCGGCAGGCCGGTTCGGACGGGGTGGGCCGCCGCGTGCGACCGGTCCCGTTCGCCCGGTCATAGGGTTGCGGGGTGCTGTTCCCTGTCAACCTCACGCTCGGTGTCGTTCTCGCCCTGTTGCTGGTGGCGGCGTCCGTCGTCGCCGCGCTGGCCCGGCTCGGCCGGTCGCGTGACATCCTGCTGGCGGGATTGCGGGCCGCGCTCCAACTCGCCGCGGTGTCCCTGCTCATCGGCTGGGTGGTGCGTTCGCTGCCGCCGCTGCTCGCGTTCGTGGTGGTGATGTACGCCGTGGCGGTACGGACCGCGGGGCGTCGGGTCACCCGCAACCGCACGTGGTGGTGGGCGGCGCTGCCGATCGGTGTGGGGGTTGCGCCGGTGGTGGCGCTGTTGTTGCTCACCGGGCTCGTTCCGGTGCGGGGCATCGCGTTGATTCCGGTGACCGGAATCCTCATCGGGGGCGCGCTGACCGCGACCGTGCTCGGCGGGCGGCGGGCGCTGGACGAGCTGACGGTCCGGCGCGGGGAGGTGGAGGCCGGCATGGCGCTCGGGCTGCTCGACCGCGAGGCGCGGCTGGAGATCGCCAGGCCCGCGGCGGCGGACGCGTTGTTGCCGGGGCTGGATCAGACGCGGACGGTGGGGCTCGTCACCCTGCCGGGAGCGTTCGTGGGCATGCTGCTGGGAGGCGCCTCACCGGTTCAGGCGGGGGCCGTGCAGTTGTTCGTGCTGGTGGCGCTGATGGCCGTGCAGGCGGTGGCCGTCACGGTCGTGCTCGAACTGGTGGCGCGCGGGCGGCTGCACCGGGACTGAGCGTCCCCGGCCGACGGTGCGGGCCGGGCCGCGGACGCGGTACGCGTCGAGTCGACGGTGCGGGCCGGGCCGACAGCAGGGGGCGGGGCGGGGCGGGACGGGACGACGGCGCGGGCCAGGTCGCCGGGGGTCGGGCCCGCCGCTGGGTTGCGGCGCGTGGACGGTGGTGGGTTACCGCGCGTCGATGTGCAGCAGGATCGAGCCGTCGTCCGCCGTTTCCACCCGCAGGTGCGTCAGGTCCTCGACGTGCGCGTCGGGCGAAAGGGCGGCGGCCCGGGGGCCCACGCCCACGACCCGCATGCCCGCCGCCCGCCCGGCCGCGACGCCGGCCTCGGAGTCCTCGAACACGACGCAGTCCGCCGGGGCGAAGCCCAGCTCGGCCGCACCCTTGAGGAAGCCCTCGGGGTCCGGCTTGCTGGCACCGACGCATTCGGCGGTGACGCGGGTGGCGGGCATGCGCAGCCCGGACGCCGTCATCCGGGTCCGGGCGAGGGCCTCATCGGCCGAGGTGACCAGGGCGTGCGGGAGCGAGGCGATCGCGGCCATGAAGGCGGGCGCCCCGGCGACCGGGACGACGCCGTCGGTGTCGGCGGTCTCCTCGGCGAGCATGGCCCGGTTGTCCGCGTGGTTCTGCTCCATCGGGCGGGCCGGGAGGAGCACCGCCATGGTGGCGTACCCCTGTCGTCCGTGGACCACCTTGAGCACGGCCGCCGGATCGAGTCCCTCGCGCTCCGCCCAGCGTCGCCAGCAGCGCTCCACGACGGCGTCGGAGTTCACGAGGGTGCCGTCCATGTCCAGGAGGAGGGCGCGGGCTGTCAGAACGGTGGCCGGCATGGGCGGGCTCCAGGGGCGGGGATGCGGTGACGCGAGAGAACGCGTGACGCGGGGACTGGCGCGGGGTGGAGAGCGAGTGGGGTGGGGGGAACAAGCAGCCTCGCCCGCCGGTCAGGGGGTGGCGGGCGGAGGCTACTTTGTTCCATCACGATACAAAAACCTGTGCGAGAAAGCCAATCGCCACGGGAAGGGGTGGGCGGAGACGACCGGGCCGGATGGGGGACAAGCCGGAGGGGGAGGGGGAGGGCCGGAGGGGGAGGGCCGGAGGGGGGAACGGGGCTGAGGGGGCGGGGTTCCGCTCGGCAGGCCATAAATGTGCGGAACGGACAGGATGGGGGTGTAGCGGACCCGAGGAGACGTTCCATGGCGCAGCAACCGAGTCCCCCCTCCCCCACACCGTCGCCGGAGCCGTCCCCGGAACCGTTCCCCGGGGAGAACCGCTCCACCCGATCGGTCCTGATGGCGATCGGCGCACTGCTCCTCGGCATGCTTCTGGCCGCGCTCGACCAGACCATCGTCTCCACCGCGCTGCCGACCATCGTCAGTGACCTCGGGGGCCTGGAGCACCTCTCCTGGGTGGTGACGGCCTATCTCCTGGCATCGACCGCCGCGACGCCGCTCTGGGGCAAGCTCGGTGATCAGTACGGACGCAAGAAGCTCTTCCAGTCCGCCATCGTCATCTTCCTCATCGGCTCGGCACTCTGCGGTGTCGCCCAGGACATGCCGCAGCTGATCGGCTTCCGCGCACTTCAGGGCCTCGGCGGCGGGGGTCTCATGGTGCTGTCGATGGCGATCGTCGGCGACCTCGTGCCACCGCGCGAACGGGGGAAGTACCAGGGTCTGTTCGGCGCGGTCTTCGGCACGACGAGCGTTCTCGGGCCGTTGCTGGGCGGTTTCTTCACCGAACATCTCAGTTGGCGCTGGGTCTTCTACGTCAACCTGCCGGTCGGTGTCGTCGCGCTCCTCGTGATCGCCGCCGCGCTGCGCATCCCGGCCCACCGCACGAAGCACACCATCGACTACCTCGGCACGTTCCTCATCGCCGCCGTCGCCACCTGCCTGGTCCTCGTCGCCTCGCTCGGCGGCACCACCTGGGCCTGGGGCTCGGCGCAGGTCATCGTGCTCGCCGCGCTGAGCGTGCTGTTGACGGTCGCCTTCGTCCAGGTGGAGCGACGCGCGGCGGAGCCGGTCATCCCGCCCTCGTTGTTCCGGATCAGGACCTTCACACTCGTCGCCGTCATCAGTTTCGTCGTCGGGTTCGCGATGTTCGGCGCGATGACCTACCTGCCGACCTTCCTCCAGGTCGTGCACCACATCACCCCGACCCTCTCCGGGGTGCACATGCTGCCCATGGTGGCGGGCCTGCTCATCACCTCCACCGTCTCCGGGCAGATCGTCAGCCGTACCGGCCGCTGGAAGATCTTCCCGATCACGGGAACCGGGATCACCGCGATCGGTCTGCTGCTCCTGCACCGGCTGACCGAGGCCAGCAGCACCTGGGAGATGAGCGCCTACTTCTTCGTCTTCGGGGCCGGTCTCGGCCTGGTGATGCAGGTGCTGGTACTGGTCGTGCAGAACGCCGTCACGTACCAGGACCTCGGCGTCGCCACGTCCGGGGCCACGTTCTTCCGTTCCATCGGAGCCTCGTTCGGCGTCGCCGTCTTCGGCACGATCTTCACCAACCGGCTCACCGACAAGCTGGCCGCGGTGCTCGCCGGCCATTCGCTGCCGCCCGGCGCGAGTGCCGGGCAACTGGCCGCCGATCCGCGCGCCATCGACCGGTTGCCGCCCGCGCTGCGGGCACAGGTGTTCCACGCGTACTCGACGTCGATCACCGACGTGTTCCTGTACGCGGCCCCCGTCGTCCTGGTCGCCTTCGTCTTCGCCTGGTTCCTCAAGGAGGACAGGCTGCGCGGCTCGGTGACCGCCCCGGAACCCAGCGAGACACTGGCCTCCAATCCGGTCGAGCGTTCCTCGTACGACGAATGCGCCCGCGCCCTCTCGGTGCTCGCCACCCGCGAGGGGCGCCGCGAGGCGTACGAGAAGATCACCCGGAGAGCGGGGTACGACCTGCTGCCCGCGGCGAGCTGGATGCTGTTGCGCCTCAGGCGCCACGGCACGGTCGAACCGGCCGCGCTCGCCGACGCCACACCCGTGCCGCTGCGCGTGATCAGCGAAGCGGCGCGGCAGCTGGAGGAACGTGGTCTGGTCCGGCGCGAGGGAGTGCAATTGGTCCTCTCCGACGCCGGATCGGAAGTGGTGGTGAAGCTCGCCGAGGCCCGCGAGCAGTCGATGGCCGAGTGGCTGGGGGACTGGTGGGGACCGGAACGACCGACCGACCTGGTCAGGCTGGTGGCGGAACTGACCGCCGAGACCAGCGGGTCGAGCAGGGAACAGCCGCACGGCCCGGAGCCGAGACGGGACCACGCGGCAGGTCCGTCCTGCCGCCCCGCGGACACGTCCTGACGGTGGCCGGGGAAGAACGAACCGTACGTACCGATCGCCGCCCGATGGCCCGGGCCCGACCCACCGGAGAGCACTCCATGAGGATTCACCTGTCCGCCGTCTTCGTCGACGACCAGGACAAGGCGCTGCGTTTCTACACCGACGTGCTGGGCTTCGTGAAGAAGCACGACGTCCCGGTGGGCGACGACCGATGGCTGACCGTGGTCTCGCCGGAAGACCCGGGCGGTACCGAACTCCTGCTCGAACCCTCCGGTCATCCCGCGGTGCGGCCGTACCAAACGGCGCTGGTCCGGGACGGTATCCCGGCCACATCCTTCGCCGTGGACGACGTCCGGGCGGAGTTCGACAGGCTGCGCGGGCTCGGGGTGCGCTTCACCCAGGAGCCGTTGGAGATGGGCCCGGTCACCACCGCGGTTCTGGACGACACCTGCGGCAATCTGATCCAGATCGTGCACAGCGAGTCCTGATCCGGGTGACGCACGGGGAGCCCTGATCCGGGTGCTGCGCGGCGAGCCCCTGGTACCGGATGACGCGTGGCGGGCCCCGGTCCGGATCGCGCACCGCGGCCGGGGCGTCGGCCGCGCGGCCGTCCTCCGGCGGCTACCGTCCGCGTACCCGGAGTTCCTTGGCGAACCAGTGCTCCGCGTACCGCCCCCGGTTGAACGCCGGGACCTCCCGGTAGCCGTGCTTGGCGTACAGGCCGCGTGCCTCGACCAGGTCGTGACGGGTGTCCAGCCTGAGCGTACGCACGCCGAAGGCACGTGCCGCGTCCTCGACGGCGGCCAGGAGCAGTCCGCCGCCACCCGTGCCGCGGTGCTCGGGCCGTACGTACACCCGGGTCACCTCCGCGACGTCCGAGTCCACCACGAGCAGGCCGACACAGCCAGCGGCCCTTCCGCCGAATCGGCCGACGACGAATTGCCCGGTGGGCGGTGCGAGCCGGTCGGCGCCGTCGCCGGCGAGCCCCTCGTCGACCTCCGCCGTGGTCGCGGTCCTCTCCCAGTAGCGGCCCGCGACCTCGGCGTAGTAGTCACGACGGAGCAGCGACGCGTCGGGGGAGTCGAAGGGTTCGTGGGCCACGGTCCAGGTCATGCGGGTCATTGTGGCCGGGGCTCCGCATCACTCCGCAAACAGGTTTCCGAACGCGGACGGCCTCCGGCCCCGCCGCCCGCGCCGCGCCGCCGCCCTCGTGGCCACCGCCACCACCAGCACGGCCCCCACGACCGACAGCAGCCAGGCGGGAACACCGCCCACGGTCAGCAGTTCGTTCCGGTACAGCGGAGTCCGGTACGAGGCGTCGGAGGGCGCCGCGCGCAGTTCGTGGTCGCCGTCGATCCGTTCCGGGTGCGGGAACGACTGCTCGATCGCGGTCAGGAACACGGGCTTCCCGCCCGTCACGGCCGCCAGTGCCCCGGCGCCGTCCCGCGCGGCCCCGGGGCCGACCCGGCCCGCGTACGTCACCTCGGGTGTGCTGCCGCCGATCGCGTCGCGCGGCTCCATCCGGTGCTCCGCCAGGACGTACAGACCCAGCCGCTGAGGCGTCGACGCGAGCTTCGACAGCCGCATCGGGTAGACCGGACGGTCGTTGGCGAAACGCAGCACCAGCGGGTCCAGATCGCCACGGAGCGGATCGCTCCCGTCCTGGGGGACGAGCCGGATCGCGACGTACTCCCACTCCCGGTCGACGTAGGGCTTCAGCGCCGTCGCCAGCCGGCCGGGCAGCTCGAAGCCGTTGTCGTCCAGCCAGTTCCGCAGCGCCCCCGGGTCGGTGGCGGCCAGCCGCGCCACGTCGAAGGGGCCGAGGCGTTCCCGCCCGACCACCCGGACCGGCGGCGCGCCCGCCGACGGCGCGGCGGCGCTGTCGCCGGTCGACACGTCGAACGGCCAGTCGCCGGAGCGGGGCCAGAAGTGGTGCCGGGCCGTCGGCACCGGTGCGGTGAGGTCGGCCAATTCGGAGAAGAGCGCCGGATCACCGAGCTCCACACTCGCCCGGTGCGGTACCGGCATGATCCAGGCCGCCTCCGGGGCGTTGCCGCGGACCGTGAGCCGCATGACGATCTGCTCGGTGCGGCCGTCCCAGGTCACCACCGACGTCTCCCGGTCCACCGAGACCTCGGTCGACCCGCGCGGCACCATCACCCCGCATCCGCAGGCATACGCCGGGCTGATCAGCGACCCCAACTGGAGCGATGCCAGCAGCAGCGCCAGCGACAGCGCGCGCACCATCCCCGTACGTGCCGTCCACCCGCGTGCCGCCCGCCCGCGCGCCACCTGCGGTCGAACCGTCCGTGGCCGAACCGCCCGCGTGGCGGCCTCGCCGTGGGTCGCCCCCGTACCGACGTCCGGACTCTCCTCCCCCCGTGCGTGTCCTGAGCCATGTGCGCCCGCCGCACCATGCGCGTCCCGCGTATCCCATGTGTTCCGCGTGTTCCGTGTGCCACATGTGATGCCACACGTCTCCCCCGAGCCCCGCATGTCTCGTCTTCCTCCCCCGCGATCGACGAACACGGGGGAGGACGTGGCAGCCGTCGGCCCGGTTCCGGCCCCCTCGGTTCGGGGCCCCGCCCCTGAGCTCGGGGCCCCGCCCGTCGGTTCCGGATCGATCCCCGGTTCCGGGCGGCGCGCCGGGGCAGGCGTCGCCGTTTCGGCCATTCCTTCGAAAAAGGTGAGGGTGACAGTTGGGCGAAAAGGGGGTTGATTGTGTCTCTCCCCTGATGCAATGCGAAGGTTTCACAGCACGCCCAGGTCCGAGGGACGGGCACGGAAACGGCGGGAGGTTCGGCGCAGCGTGGCGAATGCGGAACACAGTGTGCGCGCGGACGCGGCGACGGGGGCGGGAACCGGGGCCGCGCGGGCCCTGCTCTGGTTGGTCGTGGCCGCACTGGCAGTACGGCAGATGGCGGTGGTGCTGCGGCAGCCGCCGGGCGAACGGCTCACCGATCTGGAGACCTGGATCGGTGAGAACGGTGTTCTGCACGTGACGGGCTCGCTGTACGAGAGCGACAGGTTCACCGGCACCCCGTTCGCCGGGATGGTCCTGAAACCATTGACCCGGACGGCGGAGCAGAGCCTGGGCGTCGTGTGGACCTTCGGGTCGCTGCTGCTCGTCGTCGCCCTGGGCGTGGTCGCCGCGCGTGCGCTGCCGGCCCCGGTCTCCCGCCGCACCTCGTTGCTGGCCGCGCCGGTGGCGATCAGCCTGCTGATGCTGTCGCTGCCCGTCCGCAACGCGTTCCACCTGGGGCAGATGAGCATCATGCCGGTGCTCCTGGTGCTGCTGGCCTGCTTCGTGGTGCGGGGGGAACGGGCCTCGGGCCTGCTCATCGGACTCGCGGCCGCGCTCCAGCCGACGGTGCTGCTCTTCGCGGTCCTGTTCCTGCTCACCGGCCGCCGACGGTCGGCGACGACCGGTGGTGTCGTCTTCGCCGCGTGCACGGCACTGGCCTGGGCCGCGATGCCGGACGACTCGTGGACCTACTGGGTGCACCACGTCGCGGGCGTCGGACTCGGCGGCACCCCGGAGAGCCTGGCCAACCAGTCCTTGCACGGTGCGCTGCTCCGTTTCGGTCTGACCGGTCCGCTCGAAATCGTGCTGTTCGCGGTGCTGGCCGCCGCCGTCTGCTGCGTGGGACTGCGCCGGGCCGTGCAGTACGCGCGCGACGGGCAACTGCTGCTCGCCGTCGCCGTGACCGGCTGCGTCGCCGTCGCCGTCGCACCGACCGCCTGGCAGCACCAGTTGCTGTGGGTGTTGCTCGCCGTCGTCGGCCGGACCGGCAGGAGGGCCTCCGACCGGCTGGTGTGGCCGGCGGTGGTGGTGCTCGTGATCACGCTGCCGGGGAAGATGCTGCTGCCCAACACGGCGGCGTTCTTCCCGGTCCGCGACAACGTCCTGCTGATCGCGGCGCTCGGCGCGGCCTGTGTCGCACCGTTCCTGTCGCGCACCTCGCCGTACTGGCGGCAGCCGATCCCCACGGACTACGCGACCCCGGTCCCGGCCCGCTGGAGCCGTGTCCCGCTGCTGCCGTTCTGGCGCCGGGTGCTCAGCCGGCCCAATCTGCTGCTGGAACTGCTCCTGATCAGGGTGGTGTACTCCGCGTACGCGTACGTCAGGCTCGCGGCGACGGCCGGCCGGGACACGGCCGAACAACACGGCAGACAGATCCACTCCCTCGAACAGTGGCTGCACATCGACATCGAGCACTGGGCCAACCACGCGGTCGTCGGGGTGGGCTGGCTGCGCGCCTTCTTCGACTACTACTACTCGACGTTCCACTTCATCGTGCCGCTGGCGATCCTCGGCGTGCTGTACGTACGGCGTCCCGCGGACTACCGCTGGGTCCGCAGCGCCATCGGCTTCGCCACGATCCTCGCGCTGGTCGGCTTCTGGCTCTACCCCCTGGCCCCGCCGCGGCTGATGCCGGGGCTCGGATTCATCGACACCGTCCATGGCGTCCAGGACTTCGCGAAGCCGGATTACGGTTCGCTGACCGCGGTGACCAACCAGTACGCGGCGATGCCCTCGCTGCACTTCGGCTGGTCGCTCTGGTGCGGTGTGGTCATCGTCATGCTGGCCCGGCGCCCGTGGATGAAGGCACTGGGTCTGCTGCACCCGCTGTTCACGGTCACCGCGATCATCGTCACGGCCAACCACTGGGTGCTGGACGCGCTGGGAGGGGCCACCGTCGTCGCGCTCGGCTTCGGTCTGACCTACCTGCTGGCGGGGCCCCGGAGGGTCCGGGTCCCGGGCGTGCCGGCGGCGGCGAAACCGCTGGACGACGTACCGGTCGGAGTGCCGGACAAGGCCGGTGAAGCGGTGGGCGGCAGACGATCCTGAGGCCTGCCCGGCCCGAGCCGAAGGAGTGCAGGAAGGCGTTGAAGTCCTGCCCGGAGGTGCCGGGAGGTGCCGAAGGGGCGCCGGACGAACACCGTCCCGGCACCCCTTCGGCGTGGATCGCCGCCACACCAGCATCCGCCCCGGGGCCCCGGCCCGCCACTCGAACGGCTCAGGAGACCGTTCCGAGCGCCAAGGTGGCGAGAGACAGCGTCGCCATCGACACCACCGTCGACGCCACCACGCAATCGCGTGCCGACCGGGTGTCCAGGCCGTACTGCTGGGCGTAGACGAAGACGTTCTGAGCGGTCGGCAGCGCGGAACACAGCACGACGGCCAGCAGATGACGGTCCGGAAGGTGCAGCAGCGGACCGGCGACGGCGAACGCGATCAGCGGCTGCACCAGCGTCTTGAGGACGACGACAAGGGCGACCTCCGCCCGCCGGGTCCGTTCCGCCCCCTCCGTGCCGGCGTTCTCCCGCGCCCCACCCGGCGCGGAGCCGTCGGCCGACGCACGCCGGTTCAGGGACAGGCCCAGCGTGACGAGGGCGGTCGGCACGGCGGCGGCACCGAGCAGATCACAGGAATGGGCGAGGGCGTACGGCAGCCGCAGGCCGAGCGCGGACACGACGACACCCGAGAACGAGGCCAGGATGATGGGATTGCGGACGGGCACGGCCAGCATGCGCCGGACCACGACACCCGGCCCGGGACGGGCTCCGGAGACCGCACCGTCTCCGTCCGCGCCCCTGGTCCCGCCGCCCGTACCACCGGTTCCGCCGTCCGCGCCCCTGGTTCCGTCGCCGCCCGGGGAGATCGCTCCGGCCCGGGCCCGTGTCGCCGCGTCCAGTGAGGTGAGGATCACCGGGGCGACCAACAGCACCTGGAACAGGATGATCTGGGCGACGAACGAGGCGTCGCCCAGTACCTGGACCGCCACCGGTATGCCGAGGTTGGCCGAGTTGACGTAGCCGGACGCCATGGCGCCGATCGTCCGGTCCGCGGTGCCCCGGCCGAAGAGCCGGCCCGCCGCGAGGAAACCGAGACCACAGGTCAGCGCCGTGCCGGTCGCGAAGGCCACCATCGAGGCGTTGGCGAACGCGCCGAGGTGTGTCCCGGAGACCATGGTGAACAGGGCGGCGGGCATGGCCACATGGAAGACGAACCGGCCCAGCACGTCTGCCGCCCGTGCCCCGAGAAGTCCGCCGCGCCCGGCCGCGTAACCGACGGCGGTGAGCATCCAGATGGGAGTGAAGGCGGGGAGCAGGGCATGCATGCCGCCCATGATCCTGGTGCCGTCGTACGCGTGTCGGCGGGGGTCCGGGCCCGGCCGGACGGACCGGTGGTCCGGGCGGTTCCGTCGCGTCCGGACGGTCCGGGCGGGGCGGTTGGGCGACATGCCTTGGGGATGCCGCCCGTCCCGCCCGGACGCGACGAGGACGCTCAGGTCCCGGCGGTGCCCGGTGTGGACGTACCCGCCGCGGTGTCCGCGGTGCGCCCGGTGTCCGCCGTGCCTGAGGCGCCTGCGGTGTCCATGGCGGGGGAGGTGCCCTCGGAGGTGATGACCTGAAGCTGCTTGATTCCGTTGAGCCAGGCCGAGCGCAACCGTCGCGGCTCACCGACCAGCCGCAGGTCCGGCATCACGTCCGCGATCGCGTTGAAGATCAGGTTGATCTCCATCACGGCGAGGGACTTGCCGAGGCAGAAGTGCGGCCCGCCGCCGCCGAAACCCAGGTGCGGGTTGGGGTCACGGGAGATGTCGAAGGTCTCCGGCGACTCGAAGACCTCGGGGTCGTTGTTGGCCGAGGAGTAGAACAGCCCCACCCTGTCCCCCTTCCTGATCCGCTGTCCGCCCAGTTCGACGTCCTGGGTGGCGGTCCGCTGGAAGGAGACCACCGGGGTGGCCCAGCGGACGATCTCCTCGGCGGTCGTCTCCGGACGCTCGCGCTTGTAGAGCTCCCACTGACCGGGGTGGGTGAGGAAGGCGTGCATCCCGTGGCTGATGGCGTTGCGGGTGGTCTCGTTCCCGGCCACGGCGAGCAGGATCACGAAGAAGCCGAACTCGTCCGAGGACAGGTTGCCCTCGCCCTCCGCGGCGACCAGCCGGCTCACGATGTCCCCGGCCGGGCACTCCTTGCGTGCCGCCGCCAGGTTCATCGAGTACGAGACGATCTCCATGGCCGCCTCGGTGCCGACCTCCGCGGTGATCGCGTACTCCGGATCGTCGTACGCGGCCATCTTGTTGGACCAGTCGAAGATTTTCGACCGGTCCTCCTGGGGTACGCCGATGAGTTCGGCGATGGCCTGGAGCGGCAGTTCGACGGCGACCCGGGTGACGAAGTCGAACGAACCGTCGTCGTCGGCCTCGGCGAGGGCGGTCTCGACGATCGAGCGGGCCCGGTCGCGCAACGCCCGTTCCAGCGAGCGGACCGCGCGCGGTGTGAAGCCCCGCTGGACGATCTGGCGGACCCTGGTGTGCTCGGGCGGGTCCATGTTCAGCATGATCAGTTTCTGGACCTCGATCTGATCGCGCTCGATCGATTCGTTGAAGCGGATGACAGCGGTGTTGGTGTGGGACGAGAACAGCTCCGGGTGGGTGGAGACGTACTTGACGTCCGCGTGCCGGGTGACGACCCAGTAGCCCTCGTCGTCGAAACCGGAGACACCGGTCGGCTGGGTGCACCACCAGACCGGTGCGGTTCGTCGCATCTCGGCGAACTCCGGGTGCGGGACGCGGGCTTGGAGCAGGTCGGGATCGGTGAAGTCGAACCCTTCGGGCAGATGGGGGCAGGACATCGGCATCTCCAGGTCGGTCCGAGGGTCGCTCGCACGATGTCTGACGACCCATCAGAAGTTGTCCGCAAGGTAGTAACGGGTTCTACAACTGGCAAGAGGGGTCGTCGGTTCTGTTGCGTGAAGAGTGGGTGGGGCGGGCGAGGAACGGATGCAAGGTGCGTGCAGCACCCTTGCGCGGCGGCGCCGGGTCTCATAAGACTGCCCAAAGAACTAGAACGCGTACTAGTTTGCTTCCGCGGGCGCCGGGACGCCCCCTGCGGAGGCGCGAGGAGAGGACGAGCTCATGGCCGCGGAACCCGTCATCGTCGAAGCCGTACGCACCCCCATCGGCAAGCGCGGAGGAGCGCTCGCCAACCTGCACCCCGCCTACCTGTTGGGCGAGACCTACCGAGAACTCCTCGGGCGCACCCGGATCCACGCCGACTGCGTCGAACAGATCGTCGGCGGTACGGTCACCCACGCCGGCGAACAGTCCATGAACCCGGCCCGCAACGCCTGGCTCGCCGTGGGCCTTCCGTACGAGACCGCCGCCACCACCGTGGACTGCCAGTGCGGTTCCTCGCAGCAGGCCTCCCACATGGTCGCCAACATGATCGCCGCCGGTGTGATCGACGTCGGGATCAGTTGTGGCGTCGAGGCGATGTCGCGGGTGCCGCTGGGCAGCGGCTCCAAGCACGGGCCGGGCAAGCCGTGGCCCGACGAGTGGAACGTGGACCTGCCCAATCAGTTCGAGGCGGCCGAGCGCATCGCCCGCAAGCGTGGACTCACCAGGGCGGACGTCGACCGGCTCGGGCTGCTCTCGCAGGAACGGGCGGCCGTCGCCTGGGCCGAGGAGCGGTTCAAACGCGAGACGTACGCGGTCCAGGTGCCGACCACCGAGGAGGAGCAGGCCGCAGGTCAGGGCATGTGGCGGCTGGTCGACCGCGACGAGGGGCTGCGTGACACCAGCACCGGGGCGCTCGCCGGCCTCAAGCCGGTCATGCCCACCGCGATCCACACCGCGGGCAACTCCTCGCAGATCTCCGACGGCGCCTGCGCGATCATGTGGGCGTCCAGGCGCATGGCCCGCGCGCTCAAGCTCAGGCCGCGTGCCCGGATCGTCGCGCAGGCGCTCACCGGCGCCGACCCGCACTTCCACCTCGACGGGCCGGTCGATGCGACCCGCGCGGTGCTCGGCAAGGCCGGGATGTCGCTCAAGGACATCGACGTCGTGGAGATCAACGAGGCGTTCGCGTCCGTGGTGCTGAGCTGGGCCCAGGTCTTCGAACAGGACCTGGACAAGGTCAACGTCAACGGCGGGGCGATCGCGCTCGGCCACCCGGTCGGCGCCACCGGGGCCCGGCTGATCACCACCGCGCTGCACGAACTGGAGCGTACGGACAAGGAGTTCGCCCTGATCACGATGTGCGCGGGCGGGGCCCTGGCGACGGGCACCATCATCCAGCGGTTGTGACCTCGGGGGTGTCGTGCTCGCGGGCGTCGTGCGAGGGTGCCGTCGCCGCCGTTCCGTGGGAAGAACCCCCGGCCGGGGGTGTCGACAGGTGTACCCCCGGCCGGGGCGCCAGGCCGATACCGGTGCCGCCGGGCCGCGCATAGCGTCGGGGCATGGAGAACAACGCCCTTGAAAACCCGTCGACTTCGCGCCGGAGCCGCCGTTCCGTCCGCAGAGGTCCGGCGACCGCCACCGTCGTGGTCCTCGCCGCACTCGCGGTTACCACCCCCGTCCACGCCCAGCAGTCCCCGGCCGCCGCCGCGTCACACCGCTCCGCCACCGCGCACGGCGGCCCGGCGGAACGGGACAGGGGCGAGCTGCTGGACATCACCCCGGTCGCCGACCTCGACCGCGCCGCGGTCGCCCGTTTCCTGGCCGACGGCGGGATGGACACCGCCACCGTCCGCCACGGACTGCGGGGCTACCGCCTCACCTACCGCACCGTCACCCCGCAGGGCACACCCACCACCGCCACCGGCCTCCTCGCCCTGCCCAAGGGCGGCCCGCACCGTCTCGACCTGGTCTCCGACACCCACGGCACGATGGCCCACCGCGACTACGCGCCCTCCGTCGGTGAGGACTTCGGCCGCCTCGCCCCCTACCTGCACGCCTCCGCGGGCCGTGCCGTCGCGGCCCCCGACTACCTCGGCCTCGGCAAGGGCCCGGGCCGCCACCCGTACATGGACACCGCGTCCGCCGTCACCGCGTCCGTCGACATGCTGCGGGCCTCCCGCACCGCCGCGCTGCGGCTGGACCGGCCGCTCACCGGCGATGTGTACGCAGGCGGCTTCTCCCAGGGCGGCCAGGTCGCGATGGCCCTGGCCGGAGCCATCGACAGCGGTGCCGACCGGCACTTCAGGCTCCGTGCGCTCGCTCCCGTGTCCGGGCCCTACGACATCGAACACGCCGAGATGCCCGCCCTCTTCGACGGCCGGGTCAACGACATCAGCGGCATCTTCTACATGACGTACTTCCTCACCGCGCAGAACCGGCTCCACCCGCTCTACAAGGAACCGTCGGAGGTGTTCCGGGAGCCGTACGCGGGAATCGTCGACGACCTCTTCGACAGCAACCACACCGAGGACGAGATCATCCCCGCCCTGCCCGCGACACTGAAGGACCTGCTCACCGACGACTACTACCAGCAGGTCCAGCACCCCACCGGGGCCCTTCTGGACGCCGTGCGCGCCCAGGACGGCACCTGCGCCTGGAAGCCGGACGTCCCCGTGCGCCTCTACTCCTCGTCCGGCGACACCGACGTGCCGATCGCCAACGCCCGCGACTGTGCCGCGGATCTGGCCGCCCACGGTGCCGGCGCCCGGGTGATCGACCAGGGGACGACCGACCACAACGGCACGTATCTGAAGTCCGGGCCGCAGATCGTGCGGTGGTTCGACGCGCTCGCCGGGCGGCACTGAGGTGGGCGGGGACCGAACCGGCTCAGTACGGTACGTGGGTGGGGAAGGTGGCGGTGGGGCTGAGCAACGCGGCGTACGCCTCCTCGTGCTGACGGCGGTGGCGGCCCGACCGGTTCATCTCGACGAGCGGGCCGGCCAGCGTGATCAGCCCGTCGTTGGCAAGCTCCTGAACGCGCATTAACAACGCCCTCACATCCAGGCCGAGCTCGGCGGCAACCGTCTGCACGTCGAGACCGGACTCCCAGCTCCACAACAGCACGGAGTCCATGCTGGGCGACCAGGCGACGGCGCCGGCCGGTTCGACGGGCGGCATGGCGGGCGGCATCGGCGGGGCCGGCGGTGGCGGCGGTGGCGGCGCGGCCGGCGGCGGGGGTACGGCCGGCGGAAGGGTCCCCGTCGAGGAGTGCGTCGACGCGGCCGGTGCGGGGACGGGTGTTCCGGCGCGAGGATTCGGCACCGGGATCCCGGGCTCCGCACGGCTCTTCCCGTCGGATTCCTTCGCGGCGTGCGGCTTCCGTCCGAGCAGCTCCTGGGCGAGGGACCGGGCGTCGTTGCGGCCCACCGTGCGTCGCGCCAATCGCACTTCGCGCTCGTTCAGGCCCATCAGGTCCGCGATCGATCCGTCGTCGCCGACCGTGACGGCGAACGCGGCAAGCGTCCTGCTCCGCTCGGCCTGCGCCTCGTCCAGCAAGGCTTGAGCGTGGCGCATGCGTTCGTCGCTGACGCAGAAAGCTTCCGCCAGGACGGTGTTCCGATCCCAGAAATCACGAGGTTCCACGTACGTGACAACGCTCCGGCCGTTTCCGGGAACGGACAGTTGAGCAAAATGCGCCTGTATGGACCAACGGGTAATGAAGTCTTCAAGTGCTATGAAGCATCTCGCTTTGCTGGTTGTCGACCTGCGAGGGGGCCGGGTGCTGCCGGTCGTGACGGACCGAGGTCCGGCGGGAGTCCTCAGTCGCCGGGAGCGTCGAACGTGACCCGGGCGTCGAAGGCGGCGCGGCGTGTGGCCCGGCGCAGGGCCTTCAGCAGCGTCGTGCCGAGCGTGAGGGTGAGCACCACGGTCAGCACCGCCCGGCCCAGGTCCCAGCCGAGCGACGTCGCCGCGACGTAGGCGAGGAAGCGCACCAGATTCTCCGACAGCGGATCGCCCGGGTGGAAGGCGATCCCGGAGCCGAGACCGGGCACGATCGTCCAGCCGTACAGGTTCATCACCGTGCCGTACGCGAAGGCCGCCACGAACCCGTACCCCGCGAGCATCAGCAGTTCGCCCCGCCCGCGCAGCCGGTCCGGCCCCGGGAGCAGACCGGCACCCATGGTGAACCAGCCCATCGACAGCATCTGGAACGGCATCCACGGCCCCACTCCACCGGTGAGCAGGGCCGACGCGAACATCGTCACCGAGCCGAGCACGAAACCGAAGCCGGGCCCGAGCACCCGGCCGCTCAGCACCATCAGGAAGAACATCGGCTCCAGTCCCGCCGTGCCCGCGCCCAGCGGGCGCAGCGCGGCACCGACCGCGGCCAGCACCCCCAGCATGGCCACGGCCTTCGCGTCCAGGCCGGAGTCCGCGATCATCGCGAC
Source organism: Streptomyces sp. NPDC014734 (assembly GCF_043083325.1). NCBI lineage: Bacteria > Bacillati > Actinomycetota > Actinomycetes > Kitasatosporales > Streptomycetaceae > Streptomyces > Streptomyces sp. NPDC014734. Next base: position 149,854 of record NZ_JBIBYN010000004.1, read on the forward strand.
GACCACGCCGACCAGCAACGGAAGCAGCGCCGCGAACAGCCACGGCGCGTCCTGGGAGTGCGCCAGGCCGGAATCCGCCCCGGCCAGCAGCGGCCAGCCGAACGCCACCACCCCGACCGCGCCGACCAGCACGAGCGCGGTGATCGCCCGCGGCCCCAGACGTACCGGCCGTGCCACGCCCACCCCGGTCGCCCGGCTCCGCCCGTCCCGTGCCGGTCGCCGAGCGCGCTCGACGGCCGTTCCCGTTCGTTCGCGGTGGCCGCTCATCCCCGGTCTCCCAGCGCGTCGCGCACCTGCGGCACGGTCAGCCACTCCTGCGGGGCGAGGATCTTCGCGGTCTGCGGGGCGAACGCCGGCGAGGAGACCACCACCTGCCGGGTCGGCCCGTCCGCGACGATCTCCCCGTCCGCGAGGATCACCACCCGGTGCGCCAGCTCCGCGGCCAGCTCCACATCGTGCGTGGCCAGCACGATCGCGTGCCCGTCGGCGGCGAGCGCGCGCAACACCCCGACCAGCCGGGCCTTCGCCGCGTAGTCCAGGCCGCGGGTGGGCTCGTCCAGGAGCAGCAGCGGCGGCCGCGCGGTGAGCACCACGGCCAGGGCGAGCGCGAGCCGCTGCCCCTCGGACAGGTCGCGGGGGTGGGTGTCGTCCGGCACGTCGGGCAGCAGCTCGGAGACCAGGGCCCGGCAACTGCCCGCCCCGGCGCCCGCGTCGGCGTCGGCCGCCGCGCACTCGGCGGCGACCGTGTCCGCGTACAGCAGATCCCGTGGTTCCTGCGGTACCAGCCCGACCCGGCGCACCATCTCGCGCGGCTGGGTGCGGTGTGGGGTCCGGCCGCCGACGAGGACGGTGCCCGCGGTGGGTTCGATCATGCCGACGAGCGTGCCGAGCAGCGTCGACTTGCCCGCCCCGTTGCGGCCCATCAGGGCGATGGTCTCACCGGGGGCGACGCCGAGCGTGACCCGGCGCAGCGCCTCGACGCGCCCGCGCCGTACACCCAGCCGTTCGACCCGGGCCGGGGCGCCGTCGACGGGTTCGGGGGCCGGGGCGGCATTCCGCCCGCCGCGGCCCAGCAGCCGGGCGAGCGGGCCGCGCCGCACCGGTTCGGGGGCGTCGGGCAGCGGGGCCACCACGGCCCCGGCCCGTGGGGCCGACGGCGCGGCCGGCCGGACCCCCGCGAGCCGTTCGCGCAGGCCGGCGGCGCGCCGCCGGGCATCGCGGACCGAGAGCGGCAACGGCTCCCACCCCGCCAGCCTGCCCAGCGCCACGACCGGCGGATGGACCGGGGAGACGGCCATGACCTCGGCGGGTGTGCCCATGACCGGTGCCGCGCCCGGCGACGGCAGCAGGACGACCCGGTCCGCGTACTGCACCACCCGCTCCAGGCGGTGCTCCGCCATCACGACCGTCGTCCCCAGGTCGTGCACCAGCCGCTGGAGCACGGCGAGGACCTCCTCGGCGGCCGCCGGGTCCAGCGCGGACGTCGGCTCGTCGAGGACCAGGACCTTCGGATGCCCGGTGAGCACCGAACCGATCGCGACCCGCTGCTGCTGGCCGCCGGACAGGGTGGCGATCGGCCGGTCCCGCAGCCCGGCGAGACCCAGCAGGTCCAGGGTCTCCTCGACCCGCCGCCGCATCACGTCGGGAGCCAGGCCCAGCGACTCCATCCCGTACGCCAGCTCGTCCTCGACGGTGTCGGTGACGAAGTGGGAGAGCGGGTCCTGGCCCACGGTGCCGACCAGATCGGCGAGTTCGCGCGGTTTGTGGACGCGGGTGTCGCGCCCGTCGACCGTGACCCGGCCGCTCAGCGTGCCGCCGGTGAAGTGCGGCACGAGACCGGAGACGGCGCTCAGCAGGGTCGACTTGCCGACCCCGGACGGGCCGACGAGCAGCACCAACTCCCCCTCGGGAATGGTCAGGTCCACTCCGGACAGGGTGGGCCGCCCGGCCCCCTCGTACCGCACCGCTACCTGCTCGAACCGGATCACTCGTCCTCCTCGCCATCTCTGCCACCCGCCGACGGCGGTACGGGCGCCACCAGCGCGGGCACCAGCCCCACCAGCACCGCGGCCGCGGGCCACAACGGAAGCACCGGCGCGGTCAGCGGCACGACCCCCGGGTGCAGCGCCGCCTCGTCGACGCCGCCCGCCCAGATCATCGCCGCGGCCACCGCGGCCCCCGAGCCCGCCACCAGCCAGGCCCGCGCACCCCACCGGTCGGGCCGGTAGCGGGTACGGACCGACCGGGCGCCGCCCAGGCGCAGTCCGGCCGCCGCCGCGATCAGCCCGGCGACCAGCAGCGGCAGCCCGTACACCGCGCCCTGCGCGGCCAGCAGCCCGTACGTGCCCGCGCACACCCCGAGCAGCCCACCGAGCGTGAGCACGTTCGTGGTGCGGCGGACGGCGGGCGGGACCTGGGCGGTGCGCCCGTAGCCGCGCGCGTCCATCGAGGCGGCCACCGCGACCGACCGTTCCAGCGCGCCCTCCAGGACCGGCAGCCCGATCTGGAGAACCGCCCTGATCCCGCCCGTCGGGCGCCCCCGCAGGCGCCGTGCGGTGCGCAGCCGCACCACGTCGGCGACCATGTTCGGCGCGAACGTCATCGCGACGACGACGGCGACCCCCGCCTCGTACAGCGCGCCCGGCAGCGACTTCAGCAGCCGGGCCGGATTCGCGAGCGAGTTGGCGGCGCCCAGGCAGATCAGCAGGGCTGCCAGCTTCGCCCCGTCGTACAGGGCGAAGAGCAGTTGTTCCGCGGTGACCCGGCCGCCGATCCGGACGCCCTTCGCCCAGTCGGGCAGCGGCACCTCGGGCAGCGTGAACACCGTGTGGGTGCCGGGGATCGGCGAACCGAGGAAGACGGAGAAGACCAGCCGCACCCCGATGACGAGCAACCCGACCTTGATGAACGCCCCGTAGGAGCGGGCCCACGGCGCGTCCGTCCTGCGCGCCGCGACCACATAGCCCGCCACCCCCACCAGCAGGCCCAGCAGCAGCGGGTTGGTGGTCCGGGACGCGGCGGTGGCCAGGCCCAGCGCCCACAGCCACCATGCCCCGGCGGGCAGGGCGTTGCTCCGGGTCGCCTCGGGGGCGCGCAAGGGGTGGTACGGCCGGGCGGTGCCGGTGGGACCGGACCCCGGGCCGCCGGTCGGCGCGGTCATCCTCGGCGGCGGCGGGCCTGCGCGACGGCGGCGGTGCCGAGGACGACGACGGCGCCGATCCCGACGTACACCCCGGCGGAAGGGCCGCCACCGGAGCCGTCCGGGCCGTCGGCGGCGGCAGTGGTCGCGGGCCCGGCCGGTGCAGTGCCCGACGCGGAACCGGCGGGCTTCGCGTGCCCGCCGTCGCCCGACACCTGCTCGCCGCAGCCGGTGGCCGGATAACCGGAGATGGCGCAGAGCAGCGCGTCGCTGTTGTAGCGCAGCGGCTTCGCCACGGAGGCGAGGGCCTCGGCGGTGCTGGCGTCCGGGGCGACCCGGGCGCAGGCGGTGCGCCGCGCGGGCGGGGTCCGCCCGTCCGGGGCGTCGGAGGCCGTGCCCGGGTCGATGACGAGCGCGATCCGCTTGGATCCCTTCCCGGACGGGGTGTCCGCGCAGATCTTCGCGAAATCGGGGGAGGTACGGGGCTGCGCGGAGTCCTGTGAATCCTCGCTCACCGAGAACCGGAAGCCCTGCACCGAGCCGTCGTCCGGCCGGACCAGGGCCGGGCCCTGGGTGGCGTAGGTCCAGCCGGTGCCGGAGTTCTCCCAGAACGACCAGTACCGGTAGCCGGCCGCCTGGGCCGGTCCCGCGCACAGCACGGCCAGGACGGCGCCCAGGACACTCAGGACGCCCAGGACCGCGCCGGTCCTCCCCGCCCGCCTCACAGCTGCTGGTTCTTCCGGCGCCCGCTGATCAGGAAGCCGACACCGGCACCGACGACGAGGCCGATCCCGATGAACCACCACACGCCGCCGATCACGTCGTCGCCGCTGTGGGTCTGGTCCTTCTGCGTGGGCTCGTACCCGGAGTCGGACGCGGACGGGTCGGGCGTCGTGATCGCGGCGGGCTTCGGCCCGGTCTCGTTCAGCAGGTCGACAAGGTTCACGCCGCCGAAGTCCCGGGCGTTGTTGCCGGTCGCGTGCGCGGCGAGGACCAACTGCGCGTAGGCGGCGGGGCCGTTCTGCTCGGCCCAGGGGCCGGCGTTCTTCTTCAGCCAGGCGACGGCTCCGGCTGCCTTGTCCTGGTGGCCGGAGGCGGACAGCGCGACGACGGCGTCCGCGGTGTTGCCGAAGTCGGGCTGCGGGGTGGTGTCCTCGGCGCCGGGCATCGGTGCGAGGTCGAGGTGACCGTTCGCGGCGAGGGCCCCGGCGAGGAAGTGGGCGCCGTTCTGGGCGGCCTGTTCGGGGGCCAGGTCCGTGCCGGGGCGGCAACTGGTCCCCTTGGCCGCCGCGTTGTTGCCGGTGGCCAGGGCCTTGCCCATGGCGCCGAGCACGGCGGCCGCCGTGGCGTCGGCGTTGGCCGTGAGCTTCCCCGCCTTGTCGGGCTGGTAGGCGAAGGCGCCGCCGTCCTTGCCGCCGCACGGGATCGCGAGCGCGAGCAACGGGTCGTACGGGGTCTTGCCGCCCGGGGTGGTGATGTCCCCGAGCCGCTGGCCCTGCCGGGCGAGGGCGCCGATCACCAGCGAGGTGGAGTTGGCGTCGCTGGGCTGCCCGGCTGCGTAGCCCCAGCCGCCGTCCTCGTTCTGCACGGACTTCAGCCAGCGGACCGAGTCGTTCACGGTCTCCCGGTGCCCGTCCACCTCGACGAGGGCCTGAACGGCGACCGCGGTGGCGTTGGTGTCCAGCATCGTCTTCGCGTCGCACGGCTCGGAGACGTCGGCCCGGTACGCGGCGAAGGCGCCGTTGTCGCACTGCTGGCCGATCAGCCAGTCGACCGCCGCCGAGGCGGGCGTCACCCCCTCGACCCGTTGCGCGAGGAAGGCGAGCGACTGCCGCCAGACACCGTCGTAGGTGGGGTCCTTCGTGCCGTACAGCCCGATGGGCGCTGTGGGGGTCGGCGTGGGCGGCGGGGTCGGCGGGGTCGGCGCCGCGACCGCGACCGGGGCGGCCGCGCAGAGCACGGCGGCGGTGACGGCGAGCGTTGCCGCGCTGCGGCGTACGGTCATGGCGGGCGGGGCCTCTCCTGCACGGGGAACCGGGGACGGGCACGCTCACGCACCAGGCTCCGGCTCCGTATACCTCGACGATGCCGACCACCGGGGTTCCGGTGGTACGAGCCGGTCACGACCGCGGACAGGGCATTCCGGCTCACCGTCCGCGGGACGGCTCACGGCTGCGTGGTCAGCGCCGGATTCGCACCGGCTTCCCCCTGTACGGGCATGATGACGACCAGCCCACTCTACCGGGCGGTCCGGCGAGGGCCCCCGGGTACGCCCCCGGGCCCCACGGCGACGGCCCCGCGGCGGCCCCGCGCGGTGCGGCGGGGCCGCACTCCTCCCGGGCCCACAGCGCACCGACGTCACACCGGGGCCGCCGCCCGCGGACGTCACACCGCGAGGTACGTCACACCGGACAGGGGGGCGGTGCCGACGTCACACCGCGAGGTACGTCACGGGGTCGCTCCCCGCCACCGCCTCCGCGCGCCCCAGCTTCACCAGCCGCCGCAGATGGGCCTCCGCCTCCGAGACGGCGATGTTGCGCGAGCCGGGCGGGATCTGCTCCCAGGGCCGGTTCCACTCCATCCGCTCGGCCAGCTCCCACGGGGTCAGCGGCGCGGTGAGCAGCCCGAGCAGCCCGGTCAGCCGGTCCTCGTGGTGGACGAGGAGCTCCCGGACCCGCCCCGCCGCGTCCGGGAACGCGTACTGATGGGCGGGCAGCACCTCCGCGACCCCGAGCCGCCCGATCCGCTCCAGCGAGTCGAGGTAGTCCCCGAGGGGGTCGGTGACGGTGGCGTCGTCCGGGTCCTCGTACAGCCCGATGTGCGGGCTGATCCCCGGCAGCAGATGGTCCCCGGAGAACAGCCGCCCCCGCCCGGGCAGTTCGGCCGGATGCCGTTCCTCCAGGTGGAGACAGACATGACCGGGGGTGTGTCCCGGAGTCCAGACCGCCCGCAGCCGCCGCCCGGCAAGGTCGAGCAGTTCGCCGGGCACGATCTCCCGGTCCGGGACCGCGGCCCGTGCCCCGGGCAGCGTGCTCGGGCGCCCCCGTTCCGCCGCCGCGGCCCGCAACGGCGCGAGATGCGCCTCGGGTGCCCCGACCGCGGTGAGCTTGCCCACCAGATACGTCAGCCAGGTGCCGGGTTCCGACTCCCTGGTGCGGCGCACGATCTCGGTGTCCGCCGCGTGCATGGCGATCCAGGCCCCGGACGCCTCGCGGACCTGCCCGGACAGTCCGTGGTGGTCGGGGTGGTGGTGGGTGATGACCACGCCGTGGATGTCGGCGACGTCCGTGCCGACGGCGGTCAGCCCGGCGGTGAGCGTGTCCCACGCCTCCGGGTCGTCCCAGCCGGTGTCGATCAGGACCGGCCCGCGATCCGTGTCCAGGACGTGCACCAGGGTATGGCCGAGCGGGTTGTCCGGGATGGGCACCTTGATGCTGTGCACGCCCCCGCCGTGGTCGGTCACCTGCGTCATGGTTCCCCATCTCCCCGCAGCCCGGCCGGTTCACCGGACGTTCGGACGTAACGGCTGTGCGGTGCGCGCCTGTCGACCACTGTAACGAGAACTTGTTCCAGTAGTAGCCCCGGTCGACCATCTCGTCCGTCCGGGCCGGAGGGCGGGCGGCCGGACCGACGGGTCCCCGGTGGAGCGGTGGGCATGCCGGGGGAGGGGACGGGAACAGGAACGGGCGGATCCGGTCGTCGCGCGTCAGAGGGCACCCCCAACGGGGCGCGGACAGGCGGTGGTTGAATCCGAGAGGATGACTGTGTCCGGCACCGTGCTCGGCTACCTTGGGCGGGTGGGTGACGATGCGCGACAACGGGCGATCGGCGACCGGTACCTCCTGCACGAACGCCTCGGCAGCGGCGGCATGGGAACCGTGTGGCGGGCCACCGACCGGTTGCTCGGCCGCTCGGTGGCGGTCAAGGAAGTACATCTGCAGGAGGGCGGCGAGGAGTTCGCCAAGCGCTCCCGACGCGCGCACCGCGAGGCGCGCGCCATCGCCGGGGTCTCCCACCCCAACGTGGTGGACGTCTACGACCTCGTGAGCCACGAGGACCGGCTGTGGCTGGTGATGGAACTCGTCAAGGGCCGCTCGTTGGCCGAACACGTCGCCGCCCTCGGCCCGATGCCCCCGTCCCGGATCGCCGGGATCGGCCTCCAGCTGCTCGACGCGCTCGACGCGGTGCACGCCATCGGCGCCCTGCACCGGGACGTGAAACCGGCCAACGTCCTGATGCGCGAGGACGGCGGCGTCGTGCTCTGCGACTTCGGCATCGTGGCACTCGCCGACACCGCGTCGCTCACCACGCCCGGCGCGGTGATCGGCACCCTGGAGTTCATCGCCCCGGAACGACTGAGCGGCCGCCCGTCGGGACCGCCCAGCGACCTGTTCTCGCTGGGCGCCACCCTGTGCGCCCTGGTGTCCGGTCGTTCCCCCTTCGCCCGTCCGGAGCCCGCCGCGGTCCTGTACGCCGTGATGAGCGAACAGCCGGAGGTTCCGGCCGGTGCGGGGCCGTTGACCCCGGTCCTCGAAGCCCTGCTGCGCAAGAACCCGGCGGAGCGGCCGACCGCCGCCGAGACGGCCGCCCTGCTGCGCCCGGTGGCCGCGGGGGCGGGTCTCGCGGCCACCCCCGACGCCCCGCCGCCGGGCGGCCCGCCCGCCCCGTCATGGGCGGCGTCCACGGCCGATGCGGGGGCACCGCGTCGTCGGCCGTCCCGCCGGGCGGTGCTCTCGGCCGGTCTGGCGCTCACGGGAGGCGTCGGCGCCGGACTCGTGCTGAGCCGCCTGTCGCGGGACGACCGGGCCGCGGCCGACACGGGACGCGCGGGCGAACCGGCCCCCACGACGAAGGGCCCGGCGGCCAGGGGTCCGGCGTCCTCGGCGCCTCCGGCACACGGGAGCGTCCACGTCGACGCGGCGATGCCCGCCCCGGACGGTTCGTCGCGGCTCTGGCTCTTCTACGGCGACCAGTACGTACGGGTCGACGTGTCGGACCCGGACAAGCCGTTCCGGCGGGAGATCGGCCCGTACAGGATCGCGAACTGGAGCAGAGCCTTCAGCGATCTGCCGGAATTCACCGGGGGAATCGACGCGGTGCTGCCGGTCCCGGGGCGCAGGAGCGAATACTGGGTCTTCTCCGGGCAGCAGTACATCCGCATCGGGGTCGCGGACGGCGCGTACAACGACAGCCGACTGGCGGAACCGGCCCCGCTCGACGACTGGGCGGCCACCTTCGGGCGCGGGCCCGGCAACCCGCTGACCGTCGTCGACGCGCTGATGCCGGCGCCGGAGAAGGGCTCGCCGGAGTTCTGGGTGTTCTCGGGGAACGAATACGTCCGGTGCGGACTGGACGGCATCGGGCCCCGGGGCAGACCCGTGAACAGCTGGCAGCCGCTCAGCACCTGGAGCAACACCTTCGCGCGGTACCCCGGCTTTCGGGACAGGATCGACGCCGCCGTCCGGGTACCGGGCGAACACAACAACTACCTGGTATTTTCCGGCGATTCGTACGTCAGGATGTCCGTGGCGGACGGTACGTATCATGACAAGCCGATCCAGGAGCCCCGGCAGGTGACCGGCTGGGACTGAACGCACTCGCCGGACGCGGCGGCCGTGGGGCGAAAGCCCGCCGACCACCGTGACGGGAGAAGGCGTCGCCGTCCCGGGCGTCGCCGTCCCGGGCATCGCCGGGGGCCGGGGCTCAGGAGAGGGTGCACGCCTCGGCGATCGACACGCTGTTCTCGTAGAGGTGATGCCGGGTGATCCGGCCGCCCTCGACGGTGAGGCGGAGCGCGAAGGGACCCTCGAAGGACTTCCCCGTCGCGTGCACGGTCCCCGAGAGGTGCCCCATCAGGACGGCGTCGGTGCCGTCGACGAGGAACGTGTCGACGGAGGCCCGTGAGTCCTCGGCCACCGTGTGCGCGGCCAGCTCCGTGAACTGGGCGGCGCATTCGGCTCCGGTGGAGCGCGGCCGGATCCACGGGACAACGGGGTTCTCGGCGAGCATCCAGTCGACGTCGTCCGCGAAGAGCGCGACGAGCCGTTCGACGTCCCCGGCGATCCGGGCGGCGAGGAACTCCTCGACGACGTGGCGAGTGCTGTCGGCGACGGAACGTGTGGTGGTGTCGGCTGACGTGACGGGCATGGTCGCTCCTCGGGCCTCGGTGCCGGAACCCTCGTCGGGGATCTCGTTGACGTGCACCACACTGCCCCGGCGGAGGACCGTGGTCGATTACGCCAGGGGTAATGGCCGGGTGAGGGGGAGGCGAGTGCTCGCGCCGGCCGGCCGGTGGGCCCACGGTGGTCGCCAAGGGCCGTCCCGTGCTCCGCGGCGGATCGGCGCGCGGCGTCGGATGTGGTGCATCGCAAGGCGGAGGGATGTCGGCGTATCGGGCGCCACCCGGATGCCTGACCATGACCGCGTAGCGGGGCGATGGGGAAAGGGCTGCTTGAGTCCGACGAACCGGTGGTCGCGATGCGGCCCCCGTGCCGCACGGAGCGGCCGGACGACCTCCCGCATCTGTGTCACCGCGGCCGGAACGACGGACGCCGGGTGTACCGAATGGCACGGGCCGCCGTCTTTGTCGAGTATCCGGCGTCCCGTAGCGCCCGGCGGGCCAACGCGGGGAACTGATCACGCATGGCGAACCTCGGGGAGTTGACTGCCGGAAGTCCAGGGTGGTCACCATTGGTCGACCATGCGTCACGGAGCGTTGCCGAGAGCGTGCGGCCATGAACCAGCAGGCCTTCCAGCGGATTCGTGGGGCGTGGAGGAGCGTGAACCGCTCGGCAAGATCGTCTGGGCGCGCTTCGCCGTCACGCGGGAGGGGGATGTGCCGAAGGTGCGCGACAGCGTGCCGCGTTGACCCGGGAAGGGTGCAGCGCCCGGTCGTTCCCGGTGGTGCGGAACGGCGCTCGCGCCGATCGGCCGGTGAGTCGCCCCGGTGCCGTGGACTCCTGGAACTGGAACTGGTATCAGTTCTGACGGAGAATCAGATGAAGATGCGGTGGGATGACGTTGTCGGATGTCGTGCCGGTTCGCGGGAGGCAGCAGCCATGACCGAGCTTGTCGAACACGGAAAACTGTTCATCGGCGGAGAGTTGGTCGATCCGCTGGGCCGGGAGGTCATCGAGGTCGTCTCGCCCCACACCGAACAGGTCATCGGCAGAGTGCCGCATGCCTGCGAGGCGGACGTGGACCGGGCCGTCGCCGCCGCCCGGCGGGCGTTCGACGAGGGACCCTGGCCCCGGACGGGCCTGGACGAGCGGATCGCGGTGGTGACCCGGATCAAGGACGCGTTCGCCGCCCGGTACGAGGAGTTCGCCCGGGTCATCAGCTCGGAGAACGGCACCCCGTACTCGTCCAGCGTGATGGTGCAGGCGCTCGCCGCGATGATGGTGTGGGACGCGGCGCTCACCGTCGCCCGGGACTTCCCGTACGAGGAGCGGCGGGACGGTGCGCTGGGGCCGTTGCTGGTGCGGAGGGAGCCGGTGGGGGTGGTCGCGGCCGTGGTGCCGTGGAACGTCCCGCAGTTCACCGCCGCCGCCAAGCTCGCGCCCGCGCTGCTGGCCGGCTGCTCCGTCGTGCTGAAGGTGTCGCCCGAATCCCCGCTGGACGCCTACCTGCTTGCCGAGATCGCCGCAGGGGCCGGACTGCCGGAGGGGGTGCTGTCGATCATCCCGGCCGACCGCGAGGTCAGTGAGTACCTGGTCGGACACCCGGGCGTCGACAAGATCTCGTTCACGGGGTCCGTGGCAGCCGGACGCCGGGTGATGGAGGTCGCCTCCCGCAACCTCACCCGGGTCACGCTGGAACTGGGCGGGAAATCCGCCGCCGTGATCCTCCCGGACGCCGACCTGGAGACGGCGGTCGCCGGGATCGTCCCGTTCGCCTGGATGATCAACGGGCAGGCGTGCGTGGCCCAGACCCGCATCCTCGTCCCGCGTTCCCGCTACGACGAGACGGCCGAGGCGTTCGCCGCCGCCGCGAGTGCGCTGCGGATCGGCGACCCGCTGGACCCCGCCACCGAACTCGGCCCGCTGGTCGCCGAGCGCCAGCAGCGGCGCTCGCTCGACTACATCCGGATCGGTCAGGACGAAGGCGCCAAGATCCTCACCGGTGGCGGCCGTCCGGCCTCCCAGGAACGCGGCTGGTACGTCGAGCCGACCCTGTTCGGCGACGTCGACAACTCCATGCGCATCGCCCGCGAGGAGATCTTCGGCCCCGTCATCTGCCTCCTGCCGTACGGCGACGAGGACGAGGCGGTGCGCATCGCCAACGACTCCGACTACGGTCTCAGCGGCAGTGTCTGGACCGCCGACACCGAGCGCGGCATCGACGTCGCCCGCCGGGTCAGGACGGGCACGTACAGCGTCAACACCTTCAGCCTCGACATGCTCGGCCCGTTCGGCGGCTACAAGAACTCCGGCCTGGGAAGGGAGTTCGGGCCCGAGGGGTACGGCGAGTACTTCGAGCACAAGATGATCCACCTGCCGGCCGGGTACGGGGCCACGACGGCCGCCCCCGGTGACGAGGGCGGTGCGTGATGGGGGACCGCTGGACCGTGGAGGTCGACCGGGGGGTGTGCATCGGCTCCGGGATGTGCGTGAACCACGCCCCGGACGGCTTCGCGCTGGACACCGCCCGCCAGTCCCGGCCGCGCTCCCCGGAGACCGGCGCCGACGAGCGGGTCCTCGCGGCGGCCGAGGGGTGCCCCGTCGAGGCCATCATGATCACGCTGGTCGGCTCGGGCGAGGCGGTGTTCCCGCCGGAGGAGTGACGAGCTGGTGGGCAACAGGCGACCGACGACAACGCGGGAGGCGGGGCCGCAGGACGCCGCGAGCCCGCCCGCCAGGGATTCCGGGCCAGCCCTTCGGGCACCGGCGGGGGCGGCCGCGAGCCGCGTGCGACCGCCCCCGGGCCCGAACCCGGACACTCAGGCGGTGCAGCCCGTGTCCGCGATCACGAAGTGGCCCGCCGGGGACTCCCGCAGGGTGTGTGTGACGAACACGTTGTACAGGCCCATGTTCTGGTCCGAGCCGTTGGCGTAGACGAGGCCGCCCGTGGTGTGCGCCCGCCCGGCCACCACGTGCGCGTAGTTGGTGGCGGTGAAGCACCGGGCGGGGGTTCCTCCGCCGGTGGTGGTCGCCGTCACCGGGGCCGAGGCCGTGCCGGGGCTGCCCGATCCGTCGACCGCCGTCACCGTGTAGCGGTACGCGGTACCGGCGGTGAGTCCGGTGTCGGTGTGGGTGGTGGCGGTGGGGGAGGCGAGCTTCGTGCCGTCGCGGTACACCGTGTACGAGGCCGCGCCCTCGACGGCGTCCCAGGTCAGCGAGGCGCTGTCGGCCGTGACGGCGGTGACCCGCAGGCCGGACGGGGCGGGGAGCCGGCCCTCGCCGCCTCCGGGCGTGTCCCGGTCGAGGCCCCAGAAGACGCCCGTGTGGTACGTGGAGCAGATGGTGTTCAGGAAGTACGCGGCCGTCGAGCCGCACTGCTCCGTACCGGAGCCGGGGTTCACCGCCAGGCCATGCCCCATGCCGGAGACGGAGTAGGTCTGCACGGCAGGCTGCCCGGAGGCGTCGTCGTACGTGGCGCGCGTCGTGTTGCCGGGCAGGGTGTCCGTGGACGACGGGGTCTGTCCGATGCCCCAGACATCCGTCCACTGGTCGCGCAGGGCCGTGGCGTTGGCCGGGTACACCGTGTAGTCGGCGGTGCCCTGCCAGATCGCCACCCGGGGCCAGGGACCGGACCAGCCGGGGTGGGCGGCGCGGACCTTGTCTCCCCACTGCGCGGGCGTCAGCTTCTGCGAGCCCATCTGGCAGGAGGACGCGCCCGCCTGGCTCGTCGCGCACTGGGCGGGCAGGCCCGAGGCGATCGATCCGCCCGCGAACACGTCCGGGTACGCGGCCAGCAGGTCGGCGGCCATGCCGCCGCCCGCCGACAGGCCGGTGACGTAGACGCGGCCGGAGTCCGAGCCGTACCGCTGCTTCGCGTACTCCACCATCTGCGCGACCGAGGCGGCCTCGCCCCTGCCCCGGCTGTCGTCGGCCGGGTCGAACCAGTTGAAGCAGGACAGCGCGTTGTTGGCGGAAGCGGTCTGCGGGAAGACCACGGCGAAGCCCCACAGATCGGCGTACTCCGGCCAGCCGGAGTTGGTGTAGTAGGCGTCGGCGGTCTGCGCGCAGCCGTGCAGGGCCACCACCAGCGGGGCGTCGGCGGGCAGTTCGGCGGGGGTGTACGCGAACATCTGGAGGTTGCCGGGGTTGGTGCCGAAGCCGGTCACCTGTTGCAGGCCGCCCCTCGTCGCGGTGGCGGACGCGGCGGCGGGCGGGGCGGTCCCCACCGTGCTCAGCGTCGCCGCGACGAGGGCGAGAACGGCCGTGGACGCGACGCGCCGGAACAGGCGTCGCAGGATCGATGGGCGCACGGGTGCCTCCCTGGGCCCGGACGGTCGGGGGACGCCCCGGTCGTGCGGGCGGTGCGAGTGGTCGGTTGCGGGGGAGCGGGTGAAGGGGGTGCTGGGCGGACGCTATGAGCCGCGATCCGCCCCGCCCATGGGCCCGACGGACACTCCCCGGTCCCGGCTGTGTGCGCCACGGACCTTGCACGTGCCGCTGGCTCCCGGCCGGTGCGGCACGGATCCGGCCGCCCGCCGCCGCGGGGCCGGCCGTATGCGCTTCGGCCCTGCCCCCGGCCCGGCGTCGGCCTCTCTCCCGGCGTGGGCCCGCACCATGTACGCCGCCACCATGGCGAGGTGCCGCGGTGTGTGCACCGGCCCCGTGTGACGCGGGCCCCGGCCTCCTTACGGTGACGGACCATGGAGACTCCCCAGAGCCCGGTCCGCGGGCCCGCCCGGCCCGCCACCGCCCCGCACACCGTCCTGCCTCCCGCACCGTCGTCCGCGTCCGGGGACGTGCCGTCGCCCGTCGGCCGGCCGCTCGCCGGTCGTACCGCCCTGGTGACCGGGGGCGCGAGCGGGATCGGGCGGGCCTGCGCGCAGGCCCTGGCCGCCGCGGGGGCCCACGTCCACGTGGTGGACAAGAACGCCGATGCCGCCCGGGACCTCGCCGAGGAGATCGGCGGGACGGTGTGGGCGGCGGATCTCTCCGACCCGGAGGCGGTGGACGCGCTGCCCGCCGACGCCGACATCGTCGTCAACAACGCCGGGCTCCAGCACGTCGCCCCCGTCCACGCGTTCCCGCCGGACTGCTTCGCGCTGATCCAGCGCGTCATGGTGGAGGCACCGTTCCGTATCTTGCGCCGGACCCTGCCGGGCATGTACGAACGCGGCTGGGGGCGCGTGGTCAACATCTCGTCCGTGCACGGCCTGCGGGCCAGCCCCTACAAGTCGGCCTATGTCACGGCCAAGCACGCACTGGAGGGACTCAGCAAGGTGGTCGCGCTCGAAGCGGCGGAGCACGGGGTGACGAGCAACTGCGTCAACCCGGGCTATGTGCGTACGCCCCTGGTCGAGAACCAGATCGCCGACCAGGCCCGCACCCACGGCATCTCGGAGGACGAGGTGGTGGGCCGGGTCATGCTGGAACGCAGCGCGATCAAGCGGCTGATCGAGCCGGAGGACGTCGCCGAGGCGGTGCTGTGGCTCTGCGGGCCGCGCACCGGCCACATCACCGGCACCTCGCTCTCCATGGACGGAGGCTGGACCGCCAACTGAATCGCCGTCCCCGGCGATCCGCTGCCCCGACGCCCCGGGCCGGACGGCCCACCGGCCCCGACGAACCCACCGGCCCCGACGAACCGCCAGCCCCGCCGGACCCCGGCCGCCCATGACCGAACAGGCCACTCATGACCGAACCCACCGCGCCCACCGCGTCCGCCACATCCGCCGCGCCCCACCTGCGGCGCCTCCTGGACCTGCTGGCCGACGACGCCCCCGCCGAGGCGCTGGGGGCCGTGTCCTCGCGGGCGCGGGCCGCCGGGGTGTCCGCGGCGGACCTGGCGGAGGTGGAACGGGCCACCGCCACCGCCCTGCGGATCAGGGGCTCCCTGCGCCAGCACCGGCGCCGCGAGCTCCAGCTCACCGCCCTCTTCGACACCGCGGGCGACCTTGCCGCCTCGCGGGACCTGGACGACGTGCTGAAGGCGATCGTCCGCCGGGCCAGGATGCTGCTCGGCACCGACACCGCGTACCTCACGCTCCCCGACGAGGAGGCCGGGGACACCTACATGCGGGTGACCGACGGGTCGGTGTCGGTGGTCTTCCAGCGCCTGCGGCTGGAACTGGGCGAGGGGCTCGGCGGGCTGGTGGCGCAGACCGCCCGCCCGTACGCCACCCACGACTACCGCACCGACGACCGCTTCCGCCACACCCGCAACATCAACGCCGGAGTGCTGGACGAGGGGCTCGTCGCCATCCTCGGCGTCCCGCTCCTCCTGGGCTCCAGCCGCGGCGGCACCGGCAAGGTCATCGGCGTGCTCTTCGCCGCCGACCGCGCGCCCCGGGTGTTCAGCCCCGACGAGGTCGCCCTGCTGTGCTCGCTCGCCGCGCACGCCGCGATCGCCATCGACACCGCACGCGCGCTCGCCGACACCCGGTCCGCCCTGGACGGACTCGCGGCGGCCAACGCCGAACTTGCCGAGGCCAACGCCGCCGTACGGGCCCACTCGGCGGCCATGCGGCGGGCCGAGGAATCCCACGACCGGCTGACCGACCTGGTGCTGCGCGGCCGTGACGTGAAGGACGTGGCCGCGGCCGTCGCGGGCCTGCTGGGCTCCCCGCTCACCATCCACGACCCGGGCGGGCGGCCCCTCGCGGCGGTCCGGCCCGACGGCGTGGCCTTCGCCGCCGACAGCATGGACGCCGGATGGCTGGCCGAGACCGCCGAGGAGTCCCGTACGGGGGCGCGCGCCGTGCACCGCGACGGCCGGTGGATCTGCGCCGTCCTCGCCGGGCGGGAACTGATGGCCCGCCTCGTCCTGCACCGGCGCGAACCGCTCGACGACTCCGACCGGCGGCTGTTCGAGCGGGCCTCGGTGGTGACCGGGCTGCTCCTGCTGCTGCGGCGCACGGTCGCCGAGACCGAGAACCGGGTCCGCGGCGAACTGATCACCGACCTGCTGACCGACTCGGACCGCGACCCGGCCGGACTCGTCGAACGCGGCAGGCGGCTCGGCATCGACCTGGACCGGCCGCACCTGCTGCTGCTTGCCGACGGCGGGGCGCGGGGTCGGCTGGCCCCCGCCGCGATGCGCTATCTGTTCGGCGGCGATCTCCGCGGAGTGAGCGCGGAACACCACGGCAGCGTGGTGCTGTTGATCACCACCGACGACCGGGGCGCCGAAACCGACGACCGGGGTGCCGCCATCGACGACCGGGGCGCGGACCCCGGCGACGTGGCACGTGCGGCGGCGGCGCAGCTCGGGCAGCTCGTCCAGGCCCCGGTCACCGTGGCCGCCGCCGGTCCGGCCCGCGGGGTCCGGGAACTCGCCGCCGCGTACGGCGAGGCCGTCCGCTGCCTGAGCGCCATGCGGGTCCTGGGACGTACCGGACAGGGCGCGTGCGTCGAGGAACTCGGCTTCCTGGGCGTGGTGCTGGGCAACGGCCGGAACGTCGACGGTTTCGTGTCCGCGACGCTCGGGCCGTTGCTGGAGTACGACGCCCAGCGCGGCACGCACCTCGTGCGGACCCTGGGCGCCTACTTCGGGTCCGGGGGCAGCCTGGTCCGCGCCAAGGACGAACTCCACGTGCACGTCAACACGGTGGTGCAGCGGCTGGAGCGGGTGCAGGTGCTGCTGGGGCACGACTGGAACGAGCCGGGACGGGCGCTGGAACTGCAACTGGCCCTGCGGCTCCATCAGCTCAAGGAGTGAGGGGGCGGTGGGGGGAATTCCGCGGACGCGGGGCTCCCCCCACCACCACACACCACCGCCCGTTTCAGGAGACCCCGCACAGCTCCAGCAGCTGCCGTACGACCTCACCGGCGCCCCGCCCGCCCGTCAGCACGGTGTAGTGGTTGACGTCGGGCACCTCCACCGGCGTCACCCCCGTGCCGTCCAGGGCGGCCGCCGCCAGGCGGGTCTCGTCGTACAGTCCCTGTGCCTCGTCCATCAGGCCGCGCCGCGCCCACAGCAGCGTCGCCGGGGCGGGCAGCTTCCGGATCGCCGTCAGCACCTCCTCGTCGAACAGGCCGATGCCGTCGGTGCGCACCGCCTCGATCCGGCAGGTGGAGCGCATGGCCGGTTCCTCGCCGGTCAGGTCGCGCTGGATGTACGCGTCCACCTCGTCCGACCAGTGGTCCGCGAACGCCGGGTGCGCCTGCCAGAACGCGCGGTACGCGGCCCGGTCCGGGAAGGCCATCGACAAGCGGTCCATGGCCGGGCCGATCACCGCGGTCATCAGCTCGTCCGGCGACAGGTGCGTGGGCGCCGGGAAGCCGACCCCGCCGTCGACCAGCAGCAGCGGACCGAACCGCTCCGGGTGCCGTACGGCGGCCAGCGCCGTCACGAACGCGCCCATCGAATGGCCCGCCAGGACCACCCTGCCCGGGCCCAGCGCCTCGGCCACGGCGGCGACGTCGTCGGCGTGCGCGGCGATGCCGTACGGCCCCGGCAGGGCGCGGCTTCCCGCCCGGCCGCGCAGGTCCGGGGCGACCAGGGTGGCGCGGCCGTCCAGCAGCCTCGCCACCGGGCCCCAGGACAGGGCGTTGGACGTGATGCCGTGCAGGGCGACGACGACCGGGGCGTCCGGCTCCCGGGCGGGCCAGCGCAGCACCGCCAGTTCGCCCCCGGTCACGGGGACCTGTATCTCCTCGTACGGCGTCACGGCTGTCCGTTCTCCTTCCGGGCGACGTGCGGTGCGGGGGTTCTGGCCGGGCCGCGACGCGCGGCGGCCAGTCGGGCGGGCAGCCGGGCCAGGCCGCCCGGCAGCAGGTGTACCACGGCGACGAACAGCACACCGAGCAGGAACAACGGCTGGGACAGCGGCACCCGCAGCACCGCGGGCAGGTCCGCGACCGCGCCCGACCCGGCCAGGTCGCCGAGCCGGTGATCGGCCCAGGTGTACAGGATGCCGCCGACCATCGGGCCCCAGCGGGTGCCGGATCCGCCGAGCACCACCATCACCAGCAGCGAGAGGGTGAAGTCGGAGGTGGTCGTCTGCGGGGTCGAGCCGCCGGTGAGCAGCAGGTGCACCAGGCCGCCCAGCGCGGCCAGCGCGCCCGCCAGGACGAACGCCGTCAGCTTGAACCCGTACGGCTTGAGGCCCAGCACCTCCACCCGGCGCTCGTTCTCCTTGATGCCCTCCCAGACCCGCCCGGTGGGGGAGCGGACCACCCAGTGGACGACGGCCAGGGTGAGAACGAGGTAGCCCAGTGCCACCCAGTACAGGTTGGCGGTGTGGTCGATGCCCACCAGCCAGGACGGCAGCAGATCGGCGGGGGCGGCCCGGCCCTCCTCGCCGCCGGTGAGACCCCCCGGGTTGCGGGAGACCAGGATCGAACCGGCCTGGGCGAACGCCAGCGTCACCATCGAGAAACCGATTCCGGTGACCCGCAGGCTCACCGACCCCAGCACCAGCGCGAGCACGATCCCCGAGCAGAGTCCGAGCAGCGCGGACACCGCGAACGGCAGCCCCGCCTCCAGCAGGAACACGTTCGTGGCGTAGCTGCCCGTGGCGAAGTACAGCGCGTGCCCGAAGGAGAGCAGCCCGGTGCGGCCGAGCAGCAGGTCGTAGCCGGTCGCCAGGGCCCCGAACAGCAGGCAGGTGGCGAGGAGTTGCAGGCTTCCCGGGCTGCCGAGCGGCCCGTCCAGCAGGCCCGGCAGCGGCACCGCGCTGAACGGTGCGACGAGGAGGAGCAGCAGCACGGCGGCGGGCCACCAGCGGCGCAGCAACCCGGTGGCGCTCCCGGCGCCGGCCGGTGCGGTGGGGCGTTCGTCGGTGGTGCGGTCGTGTGTCTCGGTGACGGTGCTCACGCGAGCCTCCCGGTCAGTCCGCGCGGGCGGAGGAGCAGCAGCGCGGCGAGGAGCACGACGACCGCCAGGTCGCCGAGGCCCGCCGCGGTGTAGTAGTTGGCGAACTGCTGGACCAGGCCGATGACCACGGATGCCACGGCGGCCCCGGTCACCGAGCCCATGCCGCCGGTGACGACCACGACGAACGCGAAGATCAGCAGCGAGGTGCCCTGGTGGGGGTCGACCGAGCCGAAGTACAGGCCGCCGAGCGCTCCGCCGAGTGCCGCGGCACAGCCGCCGATCGCGAAGACGAGGGTGAACGCCCTGCGCACGTCGATGCCGAGCGCGGTGACCATCGCCCGGTCCTCGACCCCGGCCCGTACCACCAGGCCGTGCCGGGTGCGGCCGAGGAAGAGCCGCAGCGCCACGAGGACCACGACCGCCGCCGCGACCAGCACCAGCCGGTTGACCGGCACCTGGGCGCCGAGGAGTTCGAAGGTGCCCGACAGGGCCTTCGGGCCGGGGAAGGTGCGGGCGTCCGAGCCCCAGATCCCCGACAGCAGGGCGGGGACGGCGAGCCCCACCCCGACCGTGGCGAGCACCTGTTCGCGCGGCCGGGTGTAGAGCGGGCGGACCACGGCGAGTTCCAGCAGCACGGCGGCGGCGGTGCCCACCGCCGTGCCGAACAGCACCGCGAGGACGAACCCCGCCCCGCCGGGGCCGGCGCCGGGCAGGTTCCCGGACGCCGCCCACCAGGTGCCGTACGCGCCGATCGAGAGCAGCGCCCCGTGCGCGAAGTTGAGCACGTCCATCAGGCCGAAGATCAGCGAGAGGCCCGAGGCGACGAGGAAGTAGAGCGCCCCCAGACCGAGCCCGGTCATGGTGAGCAGAACGACGGTGGACATCAGGAACCCGCCTCCACGGAAGATGCGTCGATGGCCGGGCCGTGCCCCACGCCCAGCAGGCGCCGGGCGGCTTCGGCATCGCCGAGCAGTTCGGCGGCCGGGCCCCGGTGGGCGGTGCGGCCGTCGGCGAGCACCGCGCAGTGCGCGGCGAGCCGCCGCACGACGGCGAGGTTCTGCTCCACCAGCAGCACCGGCACCGCCTCGGCGGCCCGCTCCAGCACCTGGGCGACCTCGGTCACCACCTTGGGCGCCAGGCCCTTGGTGGGTTCGTCGGCGATGATCAGCCGGTTGCCGTTGAGCAGGGTGCGCCCGATCGCCACCATCTGCTGCTGCCCGCCGGACAGGGTGCCCGCCAACTGCTTCTCCCGCCGCTTCAGTTCGGGGAAGAGTTCGTGGACGAGCGGGTAGTCGGGCCCGTCCGCGCCGCGCCGCTCGGCCAGCCGCAGGTTCTCCGCCACGGTCAGCCCGGCGAAGACGCCCCGGTCCTCGGGGGCGTAGCCGATGCCCAGCCGGACCACGCTGTGGGTGGGCATCGACACGGTCTCCGTGCCGTCCAGCCGGACGCTGCCGGTGCGCGGGACGAGCCCGAGGACACCGCGCACGGTGGTGGTCTTCCCGGCGCCGTTGCGGCCGAGGAGCGCGGTCACCCCGTGCGCGGCGACATCGAGGTCGACGCCGTGCAGGATGTGCCGGCCGCCGATCAGGACCCGCAGGTCCCGTACGGCGAGCAGGGGTTCGGTGGTCACAGCCCCTCCCCGAGGTAGGCCTGCTGCACGGTCGGGTCGGCGGTCACGGCCTCGGGCGTGTCCAGTGCCAGCAGCCGGCCGTGGTGCATCACGGCGAGCCGGTCGGCGAGGCCCAGCAGCACGTCCATGTGGTGCTCGACCATCAGGACGGTGCGGCCCTCGTCCCGGTGCAGGGTGCGGATGAGTTCGGTGAGCGCGGGGACCTCCTCCGCGCTCACCCCGGCCATCGGTTCGTCCAGCAGCATCAGCCGGGGCTCGCCGACCAGCAGTACGGCCAGCTCCAGCTTCCGCTTCTCGCCGTGCGACAGCTCGGACGCCAGGGCCCGGGTCCGGTGGCCGAGTCCGGTGCGTTCCAGCACGTCGGCCACCTCGGTGGGGTACGGGCGGGCGCGCCGCCACAGCCGGTACGAGCCGCCGCGGGCCGCCTGGGCGGCCAGCCGGACGTGGTCGGCGACGGACATGCCCGGCCAGAGGCTCGACGTCTGGAAGGTGCGGCCCAGGCCCCGCCGCGCCCGCTCGTGCGCGGGGCGGCCGGTGACGTCCGCGCCGTCCAGCGCGATCGTGCCGGAGGTGGCCGGGGTCAGCCCGCTGATCAGGTTGAACAGGGAGGTCTTGCCCGCCCCGTTGGGGCCGATGAAGGCCAGGAACTCGCCCTCGCGGACGTCCAGCGTGACGTCCTCGACGATGGTCGCCCCGCCGACGCCCCAGCCGAGACCGGCGAGCCGCAGCACCGGGGCGGCGGCGGGGCCGGCGGCAGGAGTGCCGCCCGGCTGCTGTGCGGTGGTGTGCGATACGGGCACGGCTCAGCCCGCCGAGGGCTTCGCGGGGGGCGCCACCGTGTCCATCGGCTCGGTGGTCACCAGCCGCGGCTTCGCGCCGGAGCCCGTCCCGTCGAGCTTCGCGACGAACATCGGCTGGAGCAGCGCGTGGTCCTCGGCGCGGACCCGGACCTTGCCCTTGACCCCGTCGAAGGTCCAGTCCTCCAGGGCCTTCACCATGGCGCCGGTGTCGCCGGACCCGCCCTTCTCGACGGCCCGCACCACCATCTGCGCGGCGGTGAACCCGTCCGGCGTGAACAGGTCCGGGGTGCCGCCCGCCTTGCCGACCGCGTCCAGCATGGCCTTCTCCACGGCGTTGCCGCCGCCCGCGCCGGGGAAGTAGTGCGCCAGGAACGACACCTGGGATCCGGCGTCCCCGAAGACCGGGTACGAGGCCGCCCCGGCGAGGCCGGTCACGACCTTGCTCGCCGCGGGCACGCCCTGCTGGTCGAGCGCGGTCCACAGCGCGGGCGCGGTCGAGCCGGCCCAGGCGACGAAGACGAGGTCGGGACCGCCCGCCTTGACCTGCCGGGCGAACGGGGTCAGGTCCGTGGCGCTGGGCGGGGCCAGCACGGAGCCCACCGTCGCGCCCCGGCCGCCGAGGACCGCCTTCACCGCGGCCACGTTGGCCTGGCCGAAGGTGGAGTCCTGGGCCAGCACGGTGACCTTCTTGCCCCTGGCGTCGCCGAGCATCGCCCCGGCGGTGAGGATGTCCTGGTAGGACTGCCGCCCCGAGCGGAAGGTGTAGCCGTTGATCCCGGTCACGGCGTCGGTGGCGGCCGGGCCGCTGATGTAGAGCACCTTGTTCTGGGCGGCGAGCGGCGCCATCTGGAGCGCCACCCCGGAATCGGTGGTGCCGGCCAGCACCTTGTAGCCCTTCCCGATCAGGTTCTTCGCCGCCGCGACCGCCTTGCCGGGGTCGCCCGCGTCGTCCTGCTCGGAGACCTCGATCCGGTGCCCGGCTGCCTTCCCGGTGCCCTTCGTCGCGTAGTCCAGGCCCGCCATGAAGCCCTCGCGGTACTGCTTGCCGTAGTCGGCGAGCAGCCCGGTGCGGGAGTAGACGAGACCGACCTTCACGGTGCTGTCCTTGCCGTCCCCGCCGGACCCGGCATCGTCCTCGCCGGCCTTCCCGGCGGCGGTGCACCCGGTCAGCAGGAGGCCGGCCGCGGCCAGCACGGCGACGGTGGACAGGGATCTGGGGCGGCGGACGGTGCCTGTGGCTGAGCGACGCATGGTGACCGGCTCCTCGGCGTGTTCATGGGATGTCGCCGAACCGTATGAACACCGCGCCGCCGTCGACATGGTGCCGGGCACCCCACCTCGCGCGACCGCCATGTGCCGCGCACACATGGGAGCCGGGGCGGGCCGTCGGAAGCCGGGTGGCCGAAACCTTTCGGCGCGGGCCCGGGGAGCGGGCCCGCCGCCGTCAGCGCTCCGGCGCGGTCAGGTCGATCAGCCGGCAGACCGTCTCGATGTCGATCTTCACCTGGGCGATCGACGCCCGCCCCGACAGCCAGGTGATCAGTGCCGAGTGCCAGGTGTGCTCGATGACCCGGACCGCGGACAACTGCTCCGGCGTCGGGTGCTCCAGGCCCATCGCGTCCAGGATGATCGCCGTCGTGATCCGCGAGACGGTGTCCACCTCCGGGCTGACGCTGCGGTCCGCGAAGGTCAGCGCCCGCACCATCGCGTCCGCCAGGTGCGGTTCGCGCTGGAGCGCGCGGAACGCCCGCATCAGGGTGCCGGCGACCCGCTGCGCCGGATCGTCCCCGGCCGGGGGGTGTTTGTGCAGGGTCGTGTGCATCCGCTGGAGCTGGTCCTGCATCGTGGCGACCAGTAGGTGGATCTTGGACGGGAAGTAGCGGTACAGGGTGCCGAGGGCCACCTCGGCCGCCTCGGCGACCTCGCGCATCTGCACGGCCTCGAACCCGCCGCGGAGGGCGAGTTGGGCACTGGCGTGCAGGATCCGGAGCCGACGGGCCTCCTGACGCTCGGTCAGGGGTGGCGATACCGGCCTGGCCTCCGCTGTCATGTGTCCCCCATCCAAGGCGTCTGTCCGCGACCGGAAGCGACCGGAAGCGACCGGGAGCGACCGGAGTGACCGGAGCGGCCGGAAGGAGGTGCTCGGCCTCCCGGCGGCGCACAGCATGCCAGGGCGCCGGTCGTGGCGCGAATCACCCGGTCCCGCCGTTGCACCGACGCTACCTGCCGGTAGATTCGTAGCTCATTGAACGATCCAGTCTGAAACTTGTTCTAGATTAGCGTGAGCGGTTACGCTCCGGCGAACACGCAGCGAGAAGGGTGCCGAGTGTGACCGCTGAGGCCATAGAGACCGGCCCCCACACGGGCGGCAGCGCGTCGGGTGCGTCCGGCGACCGCCCGTTGCGCATCGCACTCCTCACCTACAAGGGAAATCCTTTCTGCGGCGGCCAGGGCGTCTACGTGCGCCACCTCGGCCGTGAGCTCGCCCGCCTCGGCCACAGCGTCGAGGTGATCGGCGCCCAGCCGTACCCCGTGCTCGACGAGGGCGTCCCGCTCACCGAACTGCCGAGCCTGGACCTCTACCGCCAGCCCGACCCGTTCCGCACCCCGGGGCGCGACGAGTTCCGGGACTGGATCGACGCCGCCGAGGTCGCCACCATGTGGACCGGCGGCTTCCCCGAACCGCTCACCTTCAGCCTGCGCGCCCGTCGCCACCTCGCCGCCCGGCGGGGCGATTTCGACGTCATCCACGACAACCAGACCCTGGGCTACGGACTGTTGGCGGACCTCGGTGCCCCGCTCGTCACCACGATCCACCACCCCATAACGGTCGACCGCCAGTTGGA
The DNA here is from genome assembly GCF_043083325.1 of Streptomyces sp. NPDC014734. NCBI lineage: Bacteria > Bacillati > Actinomycetota > Actinomycetes > Kitasatosporales > Streptomycetaceae > Streptomyces > Streptomyces sp. NPDC014734. Next base: position 174,202 of record NZ_JBIBYN010000004.1, read on the forward strand.
TCTGGACGCCGCCGAGACCCGCCGCCGACGCGCCTCCGTGCGCCGCTGGTACGGCTTCACCCGCATGCAGAAGCGGGTCGCGCGCCGACTGCCGTCCGTGCTCACCGTCTCCGGCTCCTCCAGGCAGGAGATCGTCGACCACCTCGGGGTGCGCCCGGACCGCGTCCACGTCGTGCACATAGGCGCGGACACCGACCTCTGGTCCCCCGACCCCTCCGTTGCCGAGATACCCGGAAGGATCGTCACCACCTCCAGCGCCGACGTCCCGCTGAAGGGGCTGGTCCACCTCGTCGAGGCGCTCGCCAAGCTCCGCACCGGCAACGACCGCGCCCACCTCGTCGTCGTCGGCAAGCGGGCCGAGGACGGACCCGTCGCACAGGCCATAGAACGGCACGGACTCCAGGACGCCGTCGAGTTCGTCAAGGGCGTCAGCGACGCCGAACTCGTCGACCTGGTGCGCGGCGCCCAGATCGCCTGCGTTCCTTCCCTGTACGAGGGTTTCTCGCTGCCGGCCGCCGAGGCCATGGCCACCGGCACACCCCTGGTCGCCACCACCGGCGGGGCGATCCCCGAGGTCGCCGGCCCGGACGGCGAGACCTGCCTGGCCGTTCCGCCCGCCGACGCCGGGGCACTTGCCGACGCGCTCGGCAGGCTGCTCGGCGACCCGGAACTGCGCGCCCGGCTCGGCGCCGCGGGCAGGGCCCGGGTGCTCGCCCGCTTCACCTGGAAGCAGGCCGCCCTCGGCACCGCCGCCCGCTACCGCGAGGCGATCGCCGCCCGGGCCGCCGCCACCGGCCGCGACAGACGCCGTTGACCCGGCAGGCCGAGCCCGCCCCCGCCGTTCCCGCCGTACCTGCCCACTGATCCCCCTCGACCGCGAAAGCAGGCATTTGTGCTGACCGTGGACTTCACCCGCTTCCCGCTCGCCGCAGGCGACCGGGTGCTCGACCTGGGCTGCGGCGCCGGACGCCACGCCTTCGAGTGCTACCGGCGCGGCGCCCAGGTCGTGGCCCTCGACCGGAACGGCGAGGAGATCCGCGAGGTCGCGAAGTGGTTCGCCGCGATGAAGGCGGAGGGCGAGGCCCCCGAGGGCGCCACCGCCACCGCCATGGAGGGCGACGCGCTCAACCTCCCGTTCCCCGACGCGTCCTTCGACGTCGTGATCATCTCCGAGGTGATGGAGCACATCCCCGACGACAAGGGCGTGCTCGCCGAGATGGTCCGGGTCCTGCGGCCCGGCGGCCGGATCGCGGTCACGGTGCCGCGCTACGGCCCCGAGAAGGTCTGCTGGGCGCTCTCCGACGCCTACCACGAGGTCGAGGGCGGTCACATCCGCATCTACCGGGCCGACGAACTGCTCGCGAAGATGCGCGGGGCCGGTCTCAAGCCGTACGGCACCCACCACGCCCACGCCCTGCACGCCCCCTACTGGTGGCTCAAGTGCGCGTTCGGCGTCGACAACGACAAGGCCCTGCCGGTCCGCGCCTACCACAAGCTGCTGGTCTGGGACATCATGAAGAAGCCGATGGCCACCCGGGTCGCCGAGCAACTGCTCAACCCGGTCGTCGGCAAGAGCTTCGTGGCGTACGCGACCAAACCGCACCTCCCCGCCACCACCGCCGGTACCGAGCCCGGTGCCGAGGCCGCCGCCGAGGAATCCCCCAGGGCCGAGGCGTGACCACTCCCGAGCAGACCGAACACCTCGTCCTGCCCGGAGTCCTCACCGCCGAGCAGGCGGCCGAGACCGTCTCCGCCCTGCTCGCCGTCCAGCGCGACGACGGCGCGCTGCCGTGGTTCCGGGGCCACCACCTCGACCCCTGGGACCACACCGAGGCCGCCATGGCCCTCGACGCCGCGGGCGAGCACGACGCCGCGGCACGCGCCTACGCCTGGCTGGCCCGGCACCAGAACGGCGACGGCTCCTGGTACGCCGCCTACCACGACGGCGACCCGGACCGGCCCACCGACCGCGCCCTGGAGAGCAACTTCTGCGCGTACGTGGCCGTCGGCGTCTGGCACCACTACCTGGCCACCGGCGACGACGCCTTCGTCGACCGGATGTGGCCGACCGTGTACGCCGCCGTCGAGTGCGTGCTGCGGCTCCAGCAGCCCGGCGGCCAGATCGGCTGGAAGCGCGAGGCCGACGGAACCCCCGTCACCGACGCCCTCCTGACCGGCTGCTCCTCCATCCACCAGGCGCTGCGCTGCGCCCTGGCCATCGCCGAACGGCGCGAGGAGCCGCAGCCGGACTGGGAGCTGGCGACCGGCGCGCTTGCCCACGCGATCCGCCACCACCCGGAACGCTTCCTGGACAAGAGCCACTACTCGATGGACTGGTACTACCCGGTCCTCGGCGGGGTCCTCGACGCGCGGGACGCGCGGGAGCGGATCGACGAGGGCTGGGACCGTTTCGTCGTCCCCGGCCTCGGGGTGCGCTGCGTGCTGCCCAACCCGTGGGTGACCGGCGGCGAGAGCTGCGAACTCGCCCTGGCGCTGTGGGCGACGGGCGAGTCCGACCGGGCGTTGGAGATCCTCCAGTCGATCGGGCACCTGCGCGCCGAGGGCGGCATGTACTGGACGGGGTACGTCTTCGAGGGCAACCGGGACTTCTGGCCCCAGGAACTCACCACCTGGACGGCCGGTTCGCTGCTGCTCGCGGTCGCCGCGCTCGGTGGCGACGAGGCCACCACCGCGGTCTTCGGCGGCGAACGGCTGCCGCGCGGGCTGGAACCGGACTGCTGCTGAGTCCCGCCCCCGCGCGGGGACACCGGCAGGGCCGCACCGGGCGGGACGGCGGCGGCGCACCCGGACGGCCGCCCCGGCTGGCACGCCGTCCGGTTCGGGGCCAGCCTGTGCTGTGAGTGCCACGTCGGGCGCTCGCCACGGTGTCCGCCGCCGTGGGCCCGCCGGCCGGGCTGGCGGGCGGCTTCGCGTACAACCGGCTGAAGGCCGCCGCGGCCGACGCCCAGGGCGACCCGCTGCTGTCGAAGGCGGTGGCACCGCTGACGGCGGGCATCGAGACCCTCAAGGGGCTCGGCGGCAAACTCCCCGCAGGGGCGAGGCGGGCGAGGCCGACATCGGCGCCTTCGAGAGCGTGATCAACGGCATCAGGGGCGCGGGCCGCAGCGCGGGCGCGGACGTCCGTGACCGGGTGCCCAGCACCGCACAACTCGCCGGATAACCGCTGAGGTCCAGCCCCCCGGTCGTACTAGGGTGCGAGTCATGGGATCACTCTCGCACGACCTCTACTGCGACGAAATCATCGCCCGCACCGACGCGTTGAGGGGCGTGCTGCGCGGCGCCGACCTCGACACGAACGTACCGACCTGCCCCGACTGGACCCTGCGTGACCTCGCCGGGCACGTCGGCGGCGCCCATCGCTGGGCCGGCGAGATCGTCCGTACCCGGGCGGAGGAAGCGGTGCAGCCCCGGGACGTGCCGCACGTCAGGCCGGAGGGCGACGACCCCGCCGTGCTCGACGCCTGGCTGGCCGAGGGCGCGGAGAGCACCGCCGAGACGCTGCGGAAGGCCGGGACGGACCTGGAGGTGTGGTCCTGGGGCTGGGAGCACAGCACGGGCTTCTGGGCGCGCCGCATGGCCCACGAGACGATCGTCCACCAGGCCGACGCGGCACTCGCCGTCCGGGCCGGTTTCGAGGTCGCGCCCGAGTTCGCCGCCGACACGATCGACGAGTGGCTGGAGATCGTCTCGTTCGTGCGGGCCGCCGGCGACAAGAAGGCCGCCGGGCTGACCGGACCCGGGCGCTCGATCCACCTGCACGCCACGGACGCCCCGGACGCCGAATGGCTGATCGAGTTGGGCGAGGACGGCTTCGAGTGGCGGCGCGCCCACGGGAAGGCGTCCGTGGCGCTGCGCGGCCCGCTCACCGACGTGATGCTGGTCTTCAACCGGCGTCTCCCGGTCAACAGCGACCGGGTCGAGGTACTGGGGGACACGGAGGTCCTGGACTTCTGGCTGGAGCGCACCAGCTTCTGAGAGCCTGTCGGGTGACCTTCGACCGGAAGGCGGACGCGGCATGGTGCGTGCGATTCCAAGGCGTCGGGAGCGCCCGGTAGCGGAGCTGCTCGGTCATCCCGGCAACGCCGGAAGCCTGCGTGCCGGGACGTGGCCGCCCGGTCGGAGGTCACCCGAAAGCCTCTGAGCCACCGGGCCGACGGGCGGCCTCCGGCAGGCTTCCGGGCGCTTCGCCCCGCCGCTGTGCGGGCGCGGCCGTGCTGGGCCAAGCTGGAGGGGAGAGCCCTGGGGGTGCCCGGGCACCCGGGCGTGCGTGCCGGACGCCCGGAACGCCGCTGGCGTGTGTCCGCCCCCAGCACCCGGCGGCCCCGTGGAGGTGCCGATGGAGCCCGTCCGTGCCCTGAGACGGATCGCCTTCCTGCTCGAACGCGACGGCGCCGACACCTACCGTGTCCAGGCCTTCCGCACGGCCGCCTCCGTGGTGTCGGCCATGGCCGACAGGGAGGCGGCCCGGCGCGCGGCGGACGGCTCGCTGGAGTCGGTCCGGGGCATCGGGCCGCGGACCGCCGAGGTGATCCGCGAGGCGGCGGACGGGCGGGTGCCCGGATACCTGGCCCGGCTGGAGGAATCGGTGGCCGCCGCACCCCGGACCGAACACGGCACCGGCCTGCTCGCCCTCCAGCGCGGCGACTGCCATCTGCACTCCGACTGGTCGGACGGCGGCAGCCCGATCGAGGAGATGGGCCGCACCGCCGCCGAGCTCGGCCACGCCTGGGCGGTCCTCACCGACCACTCGCCCCGGCTGACCGTGGCCAACGGACTCTCCCCGGACCGACTGCGACGGCAACTTGACGAGGTCGCCGAGCTCAACACCCGGTGGGCGCCGTTCCGGCTGCTCACCGGCATCGAGTGCGACATCCTCCCGGACGGCTCCCTCGACCAGGACGACGACCTGCTGGACCGGCTGGACGTCGTCGTGGTCTCCGCGCACTCGAAGCTGCGGATGGACCCCGCGCCGATGACCGGGCGCCTTGTCGCCGCCGTACGCCACCCGCGGGCGAACGTCCTCGGCCACTGCACCGGGCGGCTGATCACCGGACGCGGCCGTCCCGAATCGCGGTTCGACGCCGACGAGGTCTTCGCCGCGTGCGCGGAGGCGGGCACCGCCGTGGAGATCAACAGCAGACCGGAACGGCTCGATCCGCCCCGGCGGCTGCTGCGCGCGGCAGTCGACGCCGGTGTGCTGTTCGCCATCGACACCGACGCGCACGCGCCCGGCCAACTGGACTGGCAGATCCACGGCTGCGCCCGCGCCGAGGAGTGCCACGTACCGGCGGAACGTGTGGTCACCACCTGGTCGGCCGACGAACTGCTGGCGTGGTCGCGCGACGGCACGATCCCCCGGTCGGCCCGCACCGGGACGGACGGGGCACGCGGGACGGTCGGTGCCGCCCCGGGACAGGAGCGGTGAAGCATGACGGCCACAACCGTGCGCGGCATCGACCACGTCGGGGTCACGGTCCCCGACCTGGAGACCGCCACCCTCTTCCTCAGCAGGGCGTTCGGCGCCGAGGTGCTGTACGACGCCCTGCGACGCCAGGACGGACCGAACGGCGGCCCGGACGTCGAGCGGCTGCTCGGCGTCCCCGCCGGGACACAGCAGTTGGCGATCAGGATGCTGGCCCTGCCCGGCACCGGGCCGGGCATCGAGCTGTTCGAGTACCAGGGACCACGCCGCGAACCGCCCGCGCTGCCCTGCGATTTCGGATGGCAGCACGTGGCGCTCTACGCCGACGACCTGGACGCGGCGGTGCGCGACTGCGTGGCCGCGGGCGCCGCGCTCCTCGACGGACCCCGGCCGCTGCCCGGCCCCGAGGCGGGGGAGCACAACCGGTTCGCCTATCTGCGCACCCCGTGGGGCAGCACCCTGGAACTCCTGACGTATCCCGACCCGCAGCCCTGGGAAGCCACCGCCGCCCGGCGCCGCGCCCGGCCCGCACCGGCCGCTGCCGCCGGGACCTGGCCCACGGACCCGGACCGGCTGGAACCGGTGTCCTGCGCGGGCCGCGCTCCCGTACCGGCCGCCGCCGGGACCTGGCCCACGGACCCGGACCGTCCGGGGGCCGCGCCTTCCTCCTGAGCCCGTTCCACCGGCCGTTCTCCGCGCGGGTCCGGAGCATCCCTTCCTCGCCGGGCGCCGGTCCGCCGCGGACGCCGGAAGCGTGCGTGCCGGGACGTGGCCGCCCGGCCGGAGGCCACCCGACAGGATCTCAGACGAGTTCCGCGAGCACCCGCAGCGTGTGCGGGTCCGGTGCCGTCACCAGCAGATCGGTCACCGGGCCCGCACGCCACGACTCCAGTCGTTCCGCGATGCGTTCACGCGGACCGACGAGCGAGATCTCGTCGGCGAACGCGTCCGGCACCGCCAGTACCGCCTCCTGCCTGCGCCCTTCGAGGAAGAGCCGCTGGACGCGCCGCGCCTCCTCCTCGAACCCCATCCGCGCCATCAGATCGGCGTGGAAGTTCCGCGCGGCGTGCCCCATCCCGCCGATGTAGAAGCCGAGCATCGCCTTCACCGGCAGCAGCCCCTTCGCGACGTCGTCGCAGACCGACGCGCGGGCCATCGGCGCGATCATGAAACCGTCGGGGAGGCCGGTGAGCGACGCCTCGTACACATCGGTGCGCATCGGCGACCAGTACAACGGCAGCCAGCCGTCGGCGATCCGGGTCGTCTGCGCGATGTTCCTCGGCCCCTCCGCCCCGAGCAGCACGGGGAGCCGGGCCCGCAGCGGATGGGTGATGGACTTCAGCGGCTTGCCCAGGCCCGTGGCGTCCGGGCCGTCGTACGGGAGGGGGTGGAACCGCCCGTCCAGCGCGACCGGAGCCTCGCGGGCGAGGACCTGGCGGACCACGTCGACGTACTCGCGGGTCGCGGTCAGCGGGCTGCTCGGGAACGGGCGCCCGTACCAGCCCTCCACCACCTGCGGTCCGGACAGCCCCAGTCCCAGCATCATCCGGCCGCCGGAGAGATGGTCGAGGGTGAGGGCCTGCATGGCGGTCGCGGTCGGGGTGCGCGCCGCCATCTGCGCGATGCCGGTGCCCAGCCGGATGCGGGAGGTGTGCGCGGCGATCCAGGTCAGCGGGGTGAACGCGTCGGACCCCCACGCCTCCGCCGTCCACACCGACGCGTAGCCCAGGCGTTCCGCCTCCCGGGCGAGCTCCAGATGATCCGCGTTCGGGCCGCGGCCCCAGTAGCCGAGCGCGAGTCCGAGCCGCATGTCGCCGCCTCCTGCACGATTCTGACGGTCTGTCAGGTGTGTGACGTAGGACGGAGGATACGACAGCGGCCCCCCGCCCGGAAGGGCGGGGGGCCGCTGTTCGTGCCGCGGAGCGGGTGGGGTCAGCCGCGCTGGATGCCCGTGGTGTCCTGGAGCACCCCGCGACGGCCGTCCTGGGTCTGGGCGATGAGCGCCGCACCGCGCTGCTCGACCGCGAGGTACCAGGTGCCCGGCGCCAGTTCGGCGATCGGCGACGGCGAACCGTCCTCGCCGTACAGCGGGCGGGCCACCGGCACCGCGAACCAGAACGGGGTGAAGTCGCCCGCCGGGGCACCGGCCGCCGTGCCCGCCTGGCCCTGCTTCGGGTCCGGCTGCGTGGGCTGCGGCTGGCCCGCCTGCGGCTGCGCGCCGTAGGGCGGCTGCTGGCCCGGCTGCGCACCGTACGGCTGCTGCTGGGCGCCCGGGTAGCCGTAGCCCTGCCCGGCCTGCGGCTGGCCGCCGTACGGCGGCTGCACGGCCTGAGGACTCGGGGCGCCCATCAACGGGGCCCGCAGCGCGGGGATCAGCGGGGTGCCGACCGCGCCGAGCGCGAGCAGGATCGCGCCGAGCAGGCCGAGGATCAGACCGGCGCCCGCGTTGCTGGAGTCGATCATCGTCCAGAACGCCGTCCACAGCACGAAGACGCTGAACGCGGTGCCGAGCTGGCCGAGTTCGAGGCCGAGAACCTTGCGGCTCGGCATCGTGCGGCCGACGACGACGAGCGCCGCCGCGATGATGCCGCCCAGGAAGAGGCTCATGAGCACCGAGAGGGCGTCCCAGGCGTTCGGGGCCGAGTATCCGGAGCAGTTGAGGCCCGCGGGGCACGTGTAACCGTTGAGGTGGAGGAAAGAGGCGATGAACAGCACCACCGCTGCTCCGATCACCACGCCGTCGCCTCGAGTGAGGGAGCGCATATTCACGTGAAGGTCCTTAGTCGATCGTCTCGTCGGGGTGGTCGCCGCACCGCCGGTGGGCGGTCGCGGCGTGCGAAGCTCGGGGGTGGCTCCCCATCGTACGGATGAATCTATCGTCTGCCCGGGCGGGTCGTGCCCCAGCCCGCAACTCGGACGCGGTTCCCCTCGGTTTCGCGTCGGAACGTCCTTCTTGCTACCCCTTCAGATAGCTGCTGATGCCGTCGGCGATGCCCTGCGCCGCCTTCTGGCGCCAGTCCGCACGGGTGAGCAGGGCGGCGTCCTTCGGGTCACGCATATTGCCGCATTCGATGAAGACTTTGGGTACGGTCGACAAATTCAGTCCGCCCAAATCCTCGCGCGTGTCCAATCCGCTGCCGCCGCCGATGTAATTGGAAGGCGCGCTTCCGGTATCGCGGACGAAAAGACCGGCGATCCTGGTGCCGAGATCGCGCGACGGCTCGACGATCTTCGAGGTGTCCGCCTTCCCGGCACGCACCGGCCCGGGAAGGATCACGTGGAAGCCGCGGTTGCCGACCGCGGAACCGTCGGCGTGCACCGACACCACGGCATCGGCCCGTGCCTCGTTGCCGATTCGGGCCCGCTCGTCGACACAGGGGCCGTACGGGCGGTCGCCGTCCTGCGTCAGCACGACGTTCGCCCCCTGCGCCCGAAGGAGATCCCGCACCCGGTGCGAGACGTCCAGGGTGAAACGGGCCTCCGCGTAACCGGCGTCGGTCGACGTCCCGGTGGTGTCGCACTCCTTGCGCGCGGTGCCGATGTCCACCGGGCGGTTGATCTCGCGGGTGTGCAGGTGGTTGTCCGGGTTGTGCCCCGGGTCGATGACCACGGTTCTCCCGGACAGCGGCCCGGAGACCGGACGGTCCGCAGGCTTCGGGGACTTCGGGGACTCAGGGGACGGCGTGGGCGATGCCGAGGTCTTCTCCGGCGCCGGGGCCGAGGGCGGCGCGGCGGAGGAACCGTCGTCGCCGGGCCGGGGCGCGGCCCGTGTCCCGCCGCTCTCGCCCGCGCCGCAGCCGGCGGCGGTCAGGCACACGGCGGCGAGCGCGGCGGCGGCGAACAGGGGCCGGCGGCGCGGTGTGGGGGGAACGCTCTCGTCGTACGGCACCCCGCGATGCTATCGGGGCGGTGACACACGGCAGGCCGGACGCCGCGGGCCGGGGCACCGTGCCCGTGCCGGCCCGGGCGGCCCGGCCTCTCCGGCGGTCTTCCGGCCGCCCGTCAGATCCCCGGGCCGGTACGCCGAAGCACCCGCAGCGAATCCGTGACCGACACCTCGGTGAACGCACCGGATTCCAGCGCCCGCAGATAGATCCGGTACGGAGCCCGGCCACCGTGCGCCGGGTCCGGGAACACGTCGTGGATCACCAGCAGACCGCCCTCGGCGACATGCGGTGCCCAGCCCTCGTAGTCCCCGTTCGCGTGCTCGTCGGTGTGCCCGCCGTCGATGAAGACGAAGCCCAACCGCCCGCTCCAGACGGCCGCGACCTGCGGGGACCTTCCGACCATCGCCACCACGTGGTCCTCAAGTCCCGCCGCGTGCAGGGTCCGGCGGAAGGTGGGCAGCGTGTCCATCCGGCCGACCTCCGGATCCACCACGGTCGGGTCGTGGTACTCCCAGCCCGGCTGCTGTTCCTCGCTGCCGCGGTGGTGGTCGACGGTGAGTGCCGTCGTTCCCGCCGCCCGGGCGACATCGGCGAGCAGGATGGTGGAACGCCCGCAGTACGTCCCGACCTCCAGGATCGGCAGCCCCAGCGCGGCGCCCTCGACGGCGGCCCGGTACAGCGCCAGCCCCTCGACCACCGGCATGAAGCCCTTGGCGGCCTGGAAGGCGGCGAGAACCTCCGGCGACGGTTCGGCAATCTCCGGCGACGGCTCGGCGACGGACTCGGCGGGCACGGTTCCTCCTGGTGGGTGCGGCGGGGACGCGTGGGGGACGGCGCTTCATCGTGCCGTACGCCCCGGCCGGGGGCGCGGGCGGGGCGGTGTACGCCCCCGGGACCTCCGCCGCCCGTCAGGCGGACCGCCGTCCGTCGAACCTGAGCAGGGCCGGTATGCGCAGCGTCAGGACGCCCAGGGCGACGACGAGGAGAAGCCCCGCGCCGAACACCGTCCGGTCCAGCCCGGCCCGTTCCGCGATCGCGCCGAGCGTGAGGGTGGCCAACGGCATGATGCCGATGGCGAGTTCCTGGAGCCCCAGGGCCCGGCCGTGCACGTCCGGGGCGGTCGTCAGCAGCAACAGGGTGGTCTGGAGCACCCCGAAGGCGGCGCTGCTGAGGCCGATGAGGCACATGAGCACGAACGACAGCGGCACGCTGCGGGACAGGGCGAACAGCACCCAGAGCGAGGCCCAGACCGCGGTGCCGATGACGAAGACGCCTCCCTTGTGACGGAAGTCGCCCAGGCCGGCGATGACGAGCGAGCCCACGAGCCCGCCGATGCCGCAGCAGGTCAGCAGAGCGCCCAGGCCCGCCGCGTCGAGCCCGAGGGAATCCTGGGCGAAGACCGGCATGAAGGACTGGTACACCGGCCACAGCAGCGTGTTCGCCGCGAGGGTGACCAGGAGCACCGCCACCGCCAGACGGTTGCGTCCGATGATCCGGAACCCTCCGGCCACCATCGCCAGCACCGACTGGGTTCCGTCGTGGACGGCCTTTCCGTACCCGCGCAGTGGCAGGAGCAGCACCAGCGAGGCCCCGTACCAGGCGGTGGAGACCCACAACGCGGCGGGCGCGCCGACCGTCGCGATCAGCGCCCCACCCAGCCCCGGGCCGATCACCTGCGTCATGTTCAGCGCCATCGCGTTGAGCGCGTTCGCGTTGGAGAGGTTCTCGCGGCCCACGAGTTCGAGGACCAGCGAGGCCCGGGCGGGCTGCGAGGGCGACTGGGCGAGACCGATCGCGAGCCCGCCGACGACCAGGACCCAGTACGGCAGCAGGCCGGCCGTGGCCAGGGCCGCCACGACGGACACCGCGCCCATCGCCCACCCGCAGGCGACGACGAGCAGCCGGACACGGTTGTGCCGGTCGGCGAAGGCGCCGGCCACCGGCCCGAGGAACATCGGCGCCAGCCGGGCGGCGGTGAACACCGCGACCAGGAACTCCGAGTGCGTCATCTCGAAGGCGAGCCAGCCGAGCACCAGGGTCTGTGTCCACACGCCGCCGAAGAAGAACACATTGGAGAACCACAGCCGTCGAAAGGGCCGGTTCCCCCGGAGCGACGCCAGCGCGGCGCGCAGCCCCCGGTCGTTGCCGGTGGCGGGAGTGGTCACGGACGGCACCTGGGGCACGGCTCCTCTCGGTGGGGCGGCCGTCCCACCGGTGCGGGGCGTACCGGCCGGGGATAAATGGTATCCCATTGATGATTTCCTGGATGAGGTGCGTGCGTCGGCCCCTTTGAATCCCGTTGTGGCAGGGATACCGGACCGGTGGCGCGGGGTCCGGGCCGTTCCCCGTCGGCGCGGCGGCGGCCCCCGGCCGGTCCGCCCGCGGATTCCGCGGGAACCCGTGGGAAAACCTGTCGACCCGACCGTCGCGCTGCGGCACCCTGCCCGGTATGGACGCCCCCGCCTTCCTGCCAGGCCTCGAACTCTGCCGCCGCTTCTACGCCGAAGCCGTCCGGCCCGTACTGGAGGAGGCGGTTCCCGGTCTGGTGCACTCCGCCGCCCGGATCGGCAGCGGTTCGGAGGTGCTCGGATACGACACGGCCCGCTCCACGGACCACGAGTGGGGCCCCCGCGTCCAGGTCTTCCTGAGCCCCCGGGACGTCGCCCGCCACGGCGCGGCCATCGGTGCCCTGCTCTCCGAACGCCTGCCGAAGACCGTCTGCGGCTACCCCACCCACTTCGCCGCCACCGGCGAGGCGGGCATCGGGGTCATGCGGGCGACCGACGGGCCCGTCCACCACCGGGTCGAGATCACCGACCCGGCGACCTGGTTCGTCGCCCGGCTCGGCTTCGATCCGGGGGAGGGCGTCACCACGGACGATTGGCTGTCCGCCCCCACCCAGCGTCTCGCCGAGGTGACCGCGGGTGCCGTCCTCCACGACGGGCTGGGGCGGCTCGGCCCGGCCCGGACCGCTCTCGACTGGTACCCCCACGACCTCTGGCTCCATCTGCTGGCCCGCCAGTGGCGGCGGATCTCCCAGGAGGAGGCGTTCGTCGGCCGCTGCGGGGAGACCGGCGACGAACTCGGCTCCGCCGTCGTCGCCGCCCGTCTGGTGCGCGATCTGATGCGGCTGTGCCTGCTGATGGACCGCCGCTACCCGCCGTACGGCAAATGGCTCGGCTCGGCCTTCGCCCGCACGTCCGAAGCGGCCTCCCTCACCCCGCACCTCACCGCCGCGCTCGCCGCCACCGACTGGCGCACCCGGGAGGCGCACCTCTGCCGCGCCTACGAGACGGTCGCCGCTCTGCACAACCGGCTCGCCCTCACCGACCCGGTCGACCCGGCCACCCGGCCGTACCACAGCCGCCCGTTCCGGGTGCTGCACGCCGAGCGCTTCACCGCCGCCCTCGCCGCCCGCATCACCGACCCGGCCGTGCGGGCCCTGCCGCCGAGCGGCGCCGTCGACCAGTTCGTCGACAGCACCGACGTCCTCGGCCGGGCCGAGTCGGCGCGTGCCGTCACCCGGGCCGCGCTCGACGCCCAGGAACCGTGAGCCCGGGTACGGGGCGGGCCCGCGATGCCGCACGCCCCCGCCGGACGGGGAATCCGTCCGGCGGGGGCGTACGAGGGGTGAGCCCGGGTCGGGGCGTTCCCGGCAGGGCTGCGATATGGAGGTCAGCAGCTCTGCCAGAGTCGGGTCATGACGCGGACGCCGAAGCGCAGGCCCTCCAGCGGGACGCGTTCGTCCACGCCGTGGAAGAGGCGGCCGTAGTCCAGGTCGTGCGGGAGCTTCAGGCCCTTGAAGCCGAAGCAGCGGATGCCGAGGTGGGTGAACGCCTTGGCGTCGGTGCCGCCCGGGTTGCAGTACGGGACGGGGTGGCCGTCCGGGTCCTCGGCGCGCACGGCCGCGCACATGGCGTCGACCAGCGGGCCGTCGAACGTGGTCTCCATCGCGATGTCGTGGTTGACCCACTCGCGGGTGACCGAGGGCAGGAGCAGCCGGTCGACGGTGTCGATCAGCTCCTGCTCGTGGCCGGGCAGGAAGCGCCCGTCCACCCGCGCGGTCGCCTTCCCGGGGATGACGTTGGTCTGGTAGCCCGCGTCGAACATGGTGGGGTTCGCCGAGTTGCGGAGCACCACCTGCATGAAGTCGGAGACCGGGCCGAGGCGTTCGAGGCTGCCCTCGATGTCGTTCTCGTCGAACTCGACCCCGTAGAGGCGGGCGGCCTCTTCGAGGAGGGCGCGGACCGGTTCGATCAGGCGGATCGGGAAGGTCTCGCGGCCGATGCGGGCCAGCGACTCGGCGAGGTCGGTGACCGCGTTCTCGTCGTTGGGGGACGAGCCGTGGCCGGCCCGGCCGGTGGCGGTGAGCTCCATCCAGGCCATGCCGCGCTGGGCGTTCTCGATCGGGTAGAGACGACGGGTGTCGTCGATCGCGAAGGAGAAGCCGCCGCCCTCGCCGATCGCCTCGGTGACCCCGGCGAACAGCTCCGGGCGGTGCTCGACCAGCCAGTGGGCGCCGAACTTGCCGCCCGCCTCCTCGTCGGCGAGGAAGGCGAGGACCAGGTCGCGCGACGGCTTGGTGCCGGTGCGGGCGAAGTGGCGGGCGGTGGCCAGCATGACGGCCACCGTGTCCTTCATGTCGATCGCGCCGCGGCCCCAGAGGTAGCCGTCGCGGATCTCGCCGGAGAACGGCGGGACCTGCCACTCGGCGGCGTCCGCGGGGACGACGTCCAGGTGGCCGTGGACCAGCAGGGCGCCGCGTTCCGGGTCGTCGCCCGCGATCCGGGCGATCACGCTGGCCCGGCCGGGGGCGGACTCGATCAGCTCGGACTCGATGCCGACCTCGGCGAGGCGGCCCACCACCCAGTCGGCGCAGGCGCGCTCGTCGCTGGTGGGGTTGGACGTGTCGAACCTGATCAGTTCGGCGCAGAGTTCGACGACCTCGTCCTGGGCCAGGCCGGAGGCCGGGGCGAGCGGGGAGGAGAGGGGGTCGGGGGTGGTCATGCTGCTCCCACAGGGGTGGTGTCACGGGCGGCGGGGGCGTCGGTCGCCCCGTCGTCGTCCAGGGTGGAGGTGCCGTACGGCCTCACCCAGCCCAGCAGGCCGAGGACGCTGTAGAGGACGAAGGCGGTGGCCAGCGAGTTCAGGGCGGGGATGCCGCCGTCGTAGAACTTGCCGACGCAGAACGCGGCGATCCAGATGGCGATGGACATCGGCACCCAGGTGGGCGAGGACTTCGGCAGGGTCTCGGACTCACGGGTGTCGTCCAGCGGCTTGCGCATCCGCTTCACGACCCAGTACTCGGCCACGATGATGCCGCCGATCGGCGGGATGGCGACGCCGAGGATCGTGAGGAACTCGGTGAAGTGGGTCATGATCCCGACCGCGGACAGGAGCGTGCCGGCGATGCCGAGGACGATGGTGACGGCGCCGCGGTGGACGCGCTTGCCGAAGACGACCTGGAAGAAGTTGACGACGCCGAGCGAGGAGCCGTACAGGTTCCAGTCGTTGATCTTGGCGGTGGACATCAGGACCACGATCACACCGAAGGCACCGGAGGTGGAGAGCACGATGTGCGAGACCTCGTTGCTCTTCACCAGGTGGCCCAGGAGCACGCCGGTCATGCCGACGATGTACTCGGAGAGGATCATCGAGGAGGCGCTCTGCAGGAAGACGTGCGAGCCCTTCCGGTTGTAGCGGGTCATCTCCGGGGAGACGATCGCCCCCGTCATGTAGCCGCCCGCGATGGCGGTGGCCGCGACGGCCAGCGGGATCGCGTCGCCCGGCGGCGGCGAGTGGATCAGCTCGCTGAGCGAGTGGTCCTTCAGCGTCGAGATCACCGACCAGGCGACCATCGCGAAGAAGAGCGGCGTGACGATCTTCGCGAAGTTCGCCATGTACTTGAAGCCGAAGATCACCAGGGCGGTGATGGCGATGCCGGCCAGCACGCACCACATCCAGGACGGCCCGCCGACCAGCGCCGAGACACTGTTGCCGAAGATCGTGTTCTGGACGCCGAACCAGCCGACCAGGCTGACCGCGATGACGAAGCTGACCAGCGCCGAGCCGTTGCGGCCGAAGCCCACCCAACGGGTCAGCATCGGGGTCGCCAGACCCTCGCGCATCCCGGCCAGGCCGATCGCGAAGATCACGACCTCCAGGATCACCGCGCCGAGCGTGAAGGCAAGGAAGGCGTTTCCGAAGCTCATCCCGACACCGATGGTGGCACCGAGGGTGAACTGCGAGATCGAACCGGACTGGGCCAGCCACTGGAGCAGCATGGACCAGAACCCGAACCGCTTGTCGCGCGGGACGCGGGACAGCGAGTAGTCGTCGCTGCCGATGGCCTTGGTCTCGTGGGCGACGGCCTCGGCCTGCGGGGTGGATGCCATCAGGACTCCTGGGGTGTGCGGCCGAGGGTCTGGAGGTGAGTCAGCGACCCGTAACGGCTGACGAGGTTGTCGAACTCCACCGCGTCGTGGAAGTCCAGGTGGCCGCCGCCGTAGGTCTTGGCGACCTCCACGGCGTAGCGGGCGGCGGACGCGATGTCCGTCTCGTGGCTCGCGCCCGTGCCGCAGCCCGGCACCGCGGCGGCCGAGGTGATGGCCAGGCCGACGACCGGGGCGGCCGTCGCGGTGGCGGGCTGCAGGATCGAATTGATGTGGTGTGCACCATTACCGTACGGCGTGATGTCCTGTGTGGTCACGGGGTACGTGACCAACGGCTCACCCGTCACCACGGCCAGCAGCTCGCCGAGCTGCTCGCTGACCCGCAGCACCCAGCCCTCCTTGACGGTGGGCGACAGGGCGAGGCCCTTGTGGTTGATGATGCGGTTGCCCTTGGTGGTGTCGATGGAGAGCACGGCCTCCATCTCGTCGGTCACCTCGTGGCGGTTCATGGTCGCGATGTCCACGGGCGAGCCCATGAACGGCACCGGGTCGTGCGGCTCGGTCGGCGCGTTCGGGCAGATGTGCGTGGCGACGATCACATCGCCGGGCAGCACGTCGCCGCGGCGGCGCATGTCGAGCAGCTTCGCGGCGGTGGCGATCGCGGCGACCGCGCCGTCCGCGTCGGAGACCAGGCCGGTCACCTCGGGCCGGGCGCCGATGCCGCCGAGCCGGCCCACCACGCCCAGCGTGCGGGCGTCGCCGCCGCGGGAGCGTCCTTGCGAGCCCGGAACGCGGACCATCACGAAGTCCGTCGAGCCACGCTCGCCGACGACCGTGGTGACCTGCGCGGACGCGCCCTCGGCGCCGCTGACGGAGTCGAGGTACTCGGCTACGGCCTTGCCATTGACCTGGGGATCGTCCAGAAGATCGACGATGTCCAGCACGTACTTCAACATGGGGGGCCTTTCTCACTCATCCGGACACCCGGGACGGCGCGATCCGGTCACCCGGGCCGGCGCCCGACGGGGGAGAGGGCGGGGGCGGGGTGTTCAGGCAACATTCGGGATCGGATAGCGTTGAACGCAATAGTTTCCCGTTATTTGCAATTCAGGTCTGAATGGTGAGATGACGATGGCGGAGTTCGATCTCGACCGGCGCACCCCCGCCGGTGCGCTGCAAACCGTCGACCGGGCGCTCATCGTGCTGCTCGCCTTCGAGCGGACCCGGCCCGACTGGGGCGTCACGGAGGTCGCCGAGGAGTTCGGCTGGGACACCTCGGTGGCCCAGCGGCTGCTCGCCACCCTCGCCGGGCGCGGCTTCCTGGTCTCCGACCCGGTCACCCGCCGCTACCGCATCGGCCCCGCCGTGCTGCGCCTGGGCAGGCTCTGGGAGCGTTCCGGTTCGTTGGAGCTGCTGGCCGGGCCGGTCCTGGAGGAGCTGTGCCGGGTCACCGGCGACACCGTGCTGTTCTGCCTGCCGGACAGCTTCCACATGCGGTGCGTCGCTGCCGAGGAGGGCGTGGCCGGGCCGCTGCGCTACTACCCCCTGGTCGGCGAGCTCTATCCGGCGCACGCCGGGGCCACCAGCAAGTCGTACTACGCGTACCTGCCCGACGAGCAGCGCCACCGGCTCTTCCGGGGCCGCCCGATGGCCCGCTTCACCGACCGGACGGTCACCGACCCGGACCGGCTGGAGGAGGAGTTCCTCAAGGTCCGCTCCCAGGGGTACGCGTGGACGGTCGGCGAGTACGACACCGGGATCGCGACCGTCGCCGTCCCGGTCTTCCTCGGCCGTGAACCGTACGGCAGCCTCAGCCTCGGCGGGGCCGAGGAACTCTTCCGGGAGGCGCCCGAGGACCGGCTCGAACCCCTGCGCCACGCCGCCCAGCTACTGGAGCGACGGCTCACCCAGCCCCCGCAGCGCCCCAAGCAGCGCACCCGGCGCCCCCGCGCCACCTGATGTCCCCGGCACCGTCCGTGGAACCGCTGGTCCGGAAACGAACCGCTGGTCCGGCACGGAACCGGTGATCCGGAAACGAACCGCTGCTCCGGACGAGAACCGCTGATCCGGAACAGAACCGAGAGGAACCCCGTGAACCTGCTCCTGCTCTCCAACTCCACCCAGTACGGCCGTGGTTATCTGGAACACGCCCTCGACACCGTCACCGCGTTCCTGCCCTCCGGCACCCGCCTTGCCTTCGTGCCGTACGCGCTCGCCGACTACACGGCGTACACCGCGCGCGTCCGCGACGCCCTCGCTCCGTCCGGCATCACCGTCCGCGGGGTCCACGAGAACGCCGATCCGGTCGCCGAACTCGCGGCGTCCGACGCCGTGTTCATCGGCGGCGGCAACTCCTTCCGGCTGCTGAGCGCGCTGTACCGGACCGGGCTGCGCGACGCCGTCACCGAAGCGGTGCGCGACGGACTCCCGTACATGGGCGCCAGTGCGGGAACGAACATGGCGGCGCCCACCCTGCGCACCACCAACGACATGCCCATCGTGCAGCCGCCGTCCTTCGAGACGCTCGGCCTCGTCCCGTTCCAGATCAACCCGCACTACCTCGACCCGGACCCGGGGAGCACCCACAAGGGCGAGACCCGCGAGGAGCGGATCACCGAGTTCCTTGAGGAGAACGACGTTCCGGTGCTCGGCCTGCGCGAGGGGACGTGGCTGCGGGTCGACGGCCGTCAGGCCCGGGTGCGGGGCGCCCGCCCCGCCCGGCTGTTCGCACGCGGCGCCGAGCCGCAGGAACTCCCCGCCGGGTCGGACGTCTCCCATCTGCTCACGACGACACCGCGGTTCGACGCTCCGGTGCGCTGACGGCCAGCACCAGATCGGTGTCGACCGGCAGCCCGTCGCCCGGGTAGGCCACGGAGCGGGCGCGCGGCGTGTACCCGGTGGCCGACCCGGCCAGCACATAGGCCCCGCCGGACGGGGCGGACAGCGCGTAACGGCCGTCCCCGTCCGCGACGGCGAGCCCCGCCTGCCTGCCGTGACGGTCGATCAGCGTGACGTTGGCGCGGGCCACCGGGGCCCCGTCCTCGTCCAGCACCCTGCCGCGGAAGCCGCCCGAGCCCGCGACCGGGCGGGAGGCGGACGGCACCGGAGCCGGAGCCTCGTCCTCGCTGCTCGCCAGCAGCGTCGGGCGCGCCGCCTCGCGCCGCGACGGCAGGAACGCGGCGAGCACCAGCCCGCCCGCCACCGCGCCCATCGCGATCAGGAACGAGATCCGGAACCCCTCCATCGACGGCACCGACACCCCACCCGTCCGTACCGAGGTGTTCGCCAGCACCATGCCGATCACGGCGCTCGACACCGAGGTACCGATCGACCGCATCAGGGCGTTCAGACCGTTGGCCGCGCCGGTCTCGGACGGATCGACGGCTCCGATGATCAGTGCGGGCAGCGAGGAGTACGCGAGTCCGATGCCGGCCCCGATCAGCACCGCGATCACCGTCGTCTGCCAGGCGGAGCCCATCAGCCCGAGCCCCGCCCCGTAGCCGACCGCGATGACCAGCATCCCGGCCATCAACGACACCTTGGGGCCCCGGCGGGCGGAGAGCCGGGCGTACAACGGGGCCACGAGCATCATCGTCAGACCGAGCGGTGCCACGCACAGCCCGGCGACCACCATCGACTGTCCGAGGCCGTACCCCGTGGCCGTCGGTAGCTGGAGCAGCTGCGGCAGGACGAGCGACACGGCGTAGAAGGCGACCCCGACCATGATCGAGGCGAGGTTGGTGAGCAGCACCTCGCGCCGGGCCGTGGTCCGCAGGTCGACCAGCGGGGCAGGGCTGCGCAGCTCGAACAGGCCCCACAGCACCAGGATCAGCAGAGCGGCGGCGATCAGGCCGAGCGTGGTCGGAGAGGTCCAGCCCCAGTCACTGCCCTTGGTGATCGGCAGCAGCAGGCAGACCAGGCCGAGCGAGAGGCCGAGCGCCCCGACGAGGTCGAACCGGCCCGGGGCCCGCAGCGAGGGTTCCGGCACGGCGAGGACCGTGAGCGCCATCGACAGCGCACCGAGGCCGGCCGAGGCGAAGAACAGGGCATGCCAGTCGAAGTGCTGGGCGATCAGCGCGGCGGCGGGCAGCGCGAGTCCGCCGCCCACTCCGATCGAGGAGCTCATCAGCGCCATCGCCGCCCCCATCCGCTCCCGGGGCAGTTCGTCGCGCATGATGCCGATGCCCAGCGGAATGGCGCCCATGGCGAAGCCCTGGAGCGCGCGTCCCACGATCATGATCACGAGATCGTCGGTGAAGCCGCATATCAGCGAGCCGACCACCATCACGGCGAGAGAGGCGAGCAGCATCTTCCGCTTGCCGTGGAGGTCGCCGAGCCGCCCCATGATCGGGGTGGCCACGGCCCCCGCGAGCAGGGTCGCGGTCATCACCCAGGTGGCGTTGGACGGGTCGGTGCGCAGAAGGGCGGGCAGATCCTTGATGACGGGGACGAGCAGGGTCTGCATCACCGCGACGGTGATGCCCGCGAAGGCGAGTACGGGGACCACCCCGCCGCCCGCGCCGCGCGTCCGCGGATCGGGGAGTTCCCCGGATCGTTGTCCATTCGTCGTCTCTGGCATGCGTGCGGCCTCCGGGCGGCGTTGTCGAACGGGAGAAGAGGGGGCGGGCGAGGCGTGCGCCCGCTTCGGCGGGCGGCACGGATCGCCGACGACCTCACCCACGAAGGACGGTGGGCGAGGTCGGGAGTGCGTGCAGGGTGAAACCTCCTCCGGGCGTCAGGTATTCCGCCGACTGCGTCGAGAACGGTGCTGGTTGCCCACGTTGGCCTGAAGTGAGCTGTGAACATGGGGAGTTGAGCCAGACGTGCGGAGCGGGAGGTGGTTCGCCCCGGGTGGCGCGGGCCCGGCGGGCGATCCGCCGCGGACCTGGCGGGAGTGGTGAATCCGTGGCGGTGAACGCCTCGGACATCTTCTGACCTTCCGTCAGAATGAAACGTGTTCTACTCTTGCGCCCGTTCCAGTGGCTGCGACCGGCGAGGATCCGCATGGGCATCGGAATCACCGAAGAACACAGGGAGTTGGCGCGGGCCGTACGGGGCTGGATCGCCCGCGCCGTACCGCCCGAGGAGGCGCGCGAACTCCTCGACACCGACATCCTCCCGGCCGGCGCCCCGCGCCCCGGGTACTGGGACGGGCTCGCGGAACAGGGTCTGCTCTCCGTCCACCTGCCCGAGAAGCGCGGCGGCGGGGGCGGCGACCTCCTCGACCTGGCCGTGGTCCTGGAGGAGACCGGCCGGGCAGGGCTTCTGGGCCCGTACCTCCCGAGTACCCTCGCCTCCGCCGTACTCCACGCGGCGGGCGCCGATGAGGCGGTGCGCGATCTGGCGTCCGGCGCGCGCGTCGGCGCCGTCGCCCTCGGAGTCGGCACCCTCACCGCCGTGGAGCACGGGGACGGCCACCTGCTCGACGGCACGGCGCCCCCCGTCCTCTCCGGCGCGGACGCCGACCTCCTGCTGCTGCCCGCCGAATCGGCCACCGGCACCCTCTGGTTCGCCGTCGACGCCGCCACCGAGGGGCTGACGGCCCGTAGACACCGCGGCATCGACCCGACCCGTCCCACGGCCGAGATCCGCGCCGACGGCGTCCTGGTCCCCGCGGACCGCCTCGTCCGGACCGGCACCGCACACGTCCGCGACCTCGCCGCCGTCCTCCTGGGCGCAGAGGCGTGCGGCATCGCCGCCCGGGCGCTCGACACCGCCACCGAGCACGCCAGGACGCGCGAACAGTTCGGCCGCCCCATCGGACAGTTCCAGGCCGTCAAACACCTCTGCGCCGACATGCTCGTCCGGGTCGAGCGGGCCCGGGCCCTGGTGTGGGACGCGGCCCGCGCCGCCGGGGAAGCGGACCCGGACGCGCGCTCCCTGGTCGCGGCCCTCGCCGCCTCCGAAGCCCTCGACGCGGCCCACGGCTGTGCCAAGGACTGCGTCCAGATTCTCGGCGGCATCGGCTTCACCTGGGAACACGACGCCCATCTGTACCTGCGCAGGGCCGTTGCCGCCCGGCAGTTGCTGGGCGCCGGGGACGCCCACCGGCTGCGGGCCGTGCGGCTCGCCGAGGCGGGGGCGCGCCGCGAACTCGCCCTCGAACTCCCCGCCGAGGCCGCCGCCCACCGCCGCGCGGCGCGCGAGGCCGTCGCCGCCGCCCGCGGCCTCGGCCCGAAGGACGCCCGCCGTGCCCTCGTGCCCACCGGTTACGCCGCCCCGCACCTTCCGGCCCCGTACGGTCTGGGCGCCGGGCCCCTGCAACAACTGGCGGTGCGGCAGGAGTTGAGGGAACAGGGGGTGCGGCTGAGCGACCTCGGAATCGCGACCTGGGTGATTCCCTCGCTCATCGCCCACGGATCGCCCGAACAACAGGAGCGCTACCTGTTGCCCACCCTGCGCGGCGAACTCTCCTGGTGCCAGCTCTTCTCCGAACCCGGTGCAGGCTCCGACCTCGCCTCGCTGCGGACGAGGGCGGAGCGCACCGGGAAGGGATGGCGGATCAACGGGCAGAAGGTGTGGACCAGCGCCGCCCGGACGGCCGACCACGGCATCCTGCTGGCCAGGACCGATCCGGACGCGCCCAAGCACCGGGGGATCGGGTACTTCCTCGTCGACATGAAGAACACCGAGGGCATCGACATCCGCCCGCTCAGGGAGATCACCGGAGACTCCCTCTTCAACGAGGTGTACTTCGACGACGTGCTGCTGCCCGAGGACGCGCTCGTCGGCGCCGCCGACGACGGCTGGCGGGTCGCCCGCAACACCCTCGGCAACGAACGTGTCCACATGGCCGACCAGTTGACCTTCGGTACCGGCCTGGAGGCACTGATCGCCCGCTCCGGCGAACTCGACGGCGCGTACCGGGCCCGGATCGGCGCCCTCGCCGCCGAGGCCCACGCGCTCGCCTGCGTCTCCCTGCGGACCACCCTGCGGCAGGTGTCCGGACTCGAACCGGGCGCGGGGGCCTCCGTGCGCAAACTCGTCCAGACCACGCATCAGCAGAAGGTCGCCGAACTGGCCCTGGAACTCCTCGGCCCCACCGGGGCGACCGCCGAGGGGGCCGCCGAGCGGGCCGTGCACGGCTTCCTGATGTCCCGTTGCCTGACCATCGCGGGCGGCACCACCCAGGTGCAGCTGAACGTCGTCGCCGAACGCATCCTCGGCCTCCCGCGCGACTGAGATGACCGGCCCCTCCACACGACCGGAACAACGGAAGGGATTCCGTCCATGAAGGCTTCAACGAAGGCTTTCGAGAAGGCTTCGACGAAGGCGTACATCGTCGGTGTCGGGATGACGAAGTTCGAGAAACCCGAGTCCCGCGACTGGCAGTACTGGGACATGGCGAAGGAGGCCGGGACGGCCGCCCTGGCCGACGCCGGGATCGACTACGCCCGGGTGCGGCAGGCCGCCGTCGGCTACTGCTTCCAGCCCTCCACCGCCGGACAGCGCGCCGTGTACGAACTCGGACTGACCGGCATCCCCGTCTACAACGTCAACAACAACTGCGCCACCGGCTCCACCGCCCTCATGATGGCCCGCCAGTTCGTCGAGGGCGGTACGAGCGACTGCGTGCTCGCGCTCGGCTTCGAGAAGATGGCGCGCGGCTCCCTCGGCGGGGGCGGCGCCGACGGCGGGGCGTCGGACTTCAGGACGTCGCCCGTAGCCCGCCACTACGGGGTCATGGCCGCCGCGCACGGATTCGGTACGAGTCCGCCCACCGCCCAGATCTTCGGCAACGCGGCCCGCGAGCACATGGACCGGTACGGGACGACCGAGGCACAACTCGCCGCGGTCGGCGCCAAGAACCACCGGCACTCGGTGAACAACCCGTACGCCCAGTTCCGGGCCCCGTACACGGTCGACGAGGTCCTCGCCGCGAAGACCGTCCACCACCCGCTCACCAGACTCCAGTGCTCGCCCACCTCCGACGGCTCGGCCGCAGCCGTCGTCGTCTCGGAACGCTTCGTCGAGGAGCACGGTCTCGGCGACCGGGCGGTCGAGATCGTCGCCCAGGCCATGACCACCGACACCGAGGAGTCCTTCGCCTCCGGCACCTGCGTCGACGCGGTGGGACAGCCGATGTCCCGCGCCGCCGCACAACAGGTGTACGAGGCATCGGGGCTGTCCGCCGCCGACCTCGACGTCATCGAGCTGCACGACTGCTTCTCCATCAACGAGCTGCTCACCTACGAGGCGCTCGGGCTGTGCGGCGAGGGCGAGTCCGGGAAACTCGTCGAGTCCGGGGCCACCACCTACGGCGGCCGATGGGTGGTCAACCCGTCCGGCGGGCTGATCTCCAAGGGACACCCGCTCGGCGCCACCGGCCTCGCCCAGGCCGCCGAACTCACCTGGCAGCTCCGGGGGGAGGCGGGGGAGCGGCAGGTGAAGGACGCCCGGACGGGCCTCGCGCACAACATCGGTCTCGGCGGGGCGGCGGTGGTGACACTGCTGCGACGGTAGGCGGCCCGCACACCCCGTGGCCGCGAGCGCCTCGCCGGGCCGGCGCGCCGCCGGTGGCGGGCTCCACCCGACCTCGGCACCGGTGCGCGTCCCCGTCCCCGTCCCCGGCCGGAGACGGGGACGGGACCGCACACGTGCGGGGCTCGCCCCTACCGGTCGGAACCGGCCGTTGCCGACAGTCCCGAAGAATGCGAGGAGGAGGCGGCGGCGTCCCGCGCGTCCCCCGCATCCGGCTCCGCGCCGTCGTCCTTCCCCGTCGCGGGGTCCGGGGCGGCGGTCCCCCGCCGGAGCAGTCCGCGGACGGCTTCGGGCACGGTGACGTTCAGATGCGCGCCGAGCGGGAAGCAGAGCACCACCAGACCGCCGATCATGGCCAGCGCGAAACTCCACAGGCCCATCATCACGGCGATGGAGAGATGGAAGAGGACCCCCGCGGCGAACAGGCGCCAGCGCCAGCGCTGCGCGAGCAACAGGCTCGCGGCAAGACCGATCTCGATCACCAGGGGAACCCAGGTGAGCAGCGCGACACCCAAGGGGGACGCGAGCACCGGGTCGACCAGGGGCTGAAGCGGGCCGGGCGCGCCGAACGAGAGGCTGTGTCCCCAGTACCACATCGCGGTGCCGTCGGCCCATTCCGCGTGGGGCAGCTTGGCGACGCACGACTGGAAGTAGAGGAACGACATCTGGAGTCGTACGAGCACCAGGCCCGTCGCCCCCAGAAGCACGGCCCCGCGACGGTGCGACGCGGCCCCCTCCGGGAGCTGCTGCCAGTGCAGGCGCCGGGGATCGCCGAGCGCGGTGAGGGCGAGCAATGAGGAGAGGACCACGGTGACCTGGTCGCCGCCGTCGGCGATGGCGATTTCGGAGAAGACGCTGAAGGACACCCAGGCATGCGGGAGCGCGGTCCACCTGGGACGCCATCCGGAGGCCACGACGAGGAGGACGAGGACACACAGCCACCGGGCCGCGGTCAGACCGTTCTCGGGCGCCAGACAGAACACACCTGCCCGCATCGGACCCGCGCAGATGGGGTAGTCGCCCTGCGTCGCCACGGGACGGAAGAGGGTTCCCGTACTGCTGAACGCCAGGGTGCCCATGGTGCCCAGCGCGAGAAGGGTGCGGGTCAGCCCGTACACATTGGTCCAGGGCACGGGGACCGGCCTCAGCACGAGACGTCCAGCAGGATGGCGTTCTGCGGGGTACGGAGGGCGGGCACGAGGTCGCGCCAGGCCCACGGGGTGGACTTCTGCTCGACCACCGCTATCCGTCCGCACAGGGACGGTTCCGGTGTCCTGTTGGTGACCGCGGTGGCCACCCGGGTCTTCCTCAGGCACTCCTGGACCGGGCTCAGTTCGCACGCGGTACGGGTGGCCTTGCGCGCCTCGTGGATCAGCAACGCGGTCTCGATGCCCTGGGAGCGCGAGACCCGGTCGAAGCCGTGCTCGGAGTGGCGGCCGAGCGAGGCGCTCGCCCAGGCGGAACCGTCCCAGCGGAAGGGCTCGAACTCGGGGCTGCGCGCCGACTTAGTGAAGAAGGCCCAGCCCTGCGGCGTGACGGTGACCGCGACGGGCTTGACCGCCTTCTGGCCGGGCAGGTTCAGAACGTTCTTCGGCAACTGCGTCTGAGCCACGTACAGGGCGACGACGACGCACACCACGGCGGCCCAGGTGATCCAGCCCCGGGGCACCTCCACCGTGTGCCGGGCGGACACGGTGACACGGCCGCCCGCCCCGCCCGGAAATTCCTTCCACCACATACTGTTCGTCTCTCCAAGGGTTCCGTACGCGCCGGCTCCGGGTGCCGGCCGACGGCTCGCCGGTACCCGAAGCCAGCAGTGCTGGTGGACGTGGTTCGCTCGGTCAGACGGTCTTCAGTACCCCGGTCAGCTCCGCCACGAGTTCGTCCCTCGACAGGCTGTCCATCGGCGCACTGCTGCGCACCACCACGTTGATGACGGCGGCGGCGTTGACGAAGAAGCCGACGGTCGCCACGGCCATGGCCGCCGCGGCCACCGCCACGGTCACCACCAGGACCACGCAGGTTCCCGACTCGCTGGGGGCCGATCCGTCCGAGTCGGAGGCGTCGACCAGCAGCCGGGAGACGGTGGTCATCGCCTGGTCCACGAGTCTGGGGTCGCCGCTGCGCGCCTTGACCGAGAAGTCGGCGAAGACGCCGGGGGAGCTCAGCTCGATCTTCTTGATCACGTCCGCCACGGCGCGGAGGGCCTCGGGGGTGTCGTTCACGCCCGGCTCGATGCCGTTGAGGTTTCCGTCGGCCGCGAGCTTCGCGGCCACGGGCCCCTGGCCGAAGAAGAGTCCGGCGAAGAGCTGGTGGCCGTCCTCGGCGGACGTGAGCTTCGTCCCCTCCGTCGTCGACGAACTGACGCTCACAGCGCTGGCGTCGGCGTTCGCGTCCGCGGCGCTCGCGCTGCCGATCGTCGTGAACGCCGCGGCGCCGGTCACAGCCGCAGCCGCGACAATGCTCACTATTCGCCCGTAGTGCTTCACAGGTGATTCCTTTCGGGGAAGGTTGTGTTGGTCTTGTGCGAGACGGCGCAATCCTTGTGGCCGATGTGACGTCAGGACAAGGTGCTTCTGAGTCGGCGACGATGTGTTTCAGCCAAAGTTCGCCGAGTCGCCGCATTCGGGAATGACACTCAACTCAGGTCTGCTGTCTGGGATTTACTCTCACCGGAGGGCGATTTGTCGTCAATGCGGTGGGTGATATACAGCCTGCGGTCGCAATTCGGTCGAGGCCCGCACCCCGCCTCGGCCCCAATGCCGCCGTCCTCTCGTGCGGGCCGAGGACGAGACGTCGTTGCGACCCGTCGACGTCCTTGCGCCCCGCGGCAGTTCCGCCGTGATCACGCACCCGCCGCCCGATGCGCGCCGGGTCCGCGCCCGGTCCGCGCCGGGACCGTATATCGCAGCACGGCCGAGGGACGGCTGAGAGGATGCACACCATGGCCGATGTGACGACACCCGTGTCCCCCCGGAAGCAGCGCGGCAACCACGCCTGGGCGACGGTGCTCGCCGCCTGCGTCGGCCAGTTCCTGGTCGTGCTCGACGTGTCCGTCGTCAACGTCGCCCTGCCGTCCATGCGTATCGACCTCGACATGAGCGCCGCGGGACTGCAGTGGGTGCTCAACGCCTACTCCATCGCGTTCGCCGGTTTCATGCTGCTCGGCGGCCGTACCGCCGACATGTACGGCCGCAAGCGGATGTTCCTCACCGGCCTCGGGCTGTTCACCGCCGCCTCCCTGGCCGGTGGGCTCGCCCAGGAGGACTGGCAGATACTCGCCGCCCGCGCCGCGCAGGGGCTCGGCGCCGCCGTGCTCGCCCCCGCCACCCTCACCCTGCTCACCGGCGCGGTGCCCGAAGGGCCGGCGAGGACGAAGGTGATCGGCACCTGGATGGCCGTCGGCGCGGGCGGCGGCGCGGCCGGCGGGCTGATCGGCGGGGTGCTCACCGACCTGCTCTCCTGGCGGTGGGTCCTGCTGATCAACGTGCCCGTCGGGGCGCTCGTCCTGCTCGGCTCCGCCCTCGTGCTCGCGGAAGGCCGGTCGGACGAGCGGCGGCGGATCGACTTCCTGGGCGCTGTCCTGGTCACCACGGGCCTCGCCGCCGTCGCCTACGGCATCGTGCAGACCGAGCAGGCGGGCTGGACGGCGGCACGGACCCTGACGCCGCTGCTCGGCGGGGCGGCCGTGCTCGTCGCCTTCGTCGCCGTCGAGGCACGGTCGGCGGAACCGTTGATGCCGCTCAGGGTGTTCCGGGCGCGGGCGGTGGCCTCGGCGAACGTGGCGACCTTCGTCATCGGCTCCGCCTCGTTCGGGATGTGGTACTTCATGACGGTCTACGCCCAGACAGTGCTGGGCTACACCCCGCTGAAGGCCGGACTGGCCCTGCTCCCCACGTCGGTGGCCGTGGTCCTGGGTTCCAAGTGCGCCCCCCTGATCATGGACCGGGTCGGCGCGAAGAACCTGGCGCTCATCGGTACGGCCGTCGCCGCCGCGGGCTTCGGCTGGCAGTCCACGATGACCACCGACGGCACGTACCTCACCGAGATCTGCCTGCCCGGCCTCCTGATGATGGCCGGTACGGGCCTCGCGGCCACCCCGCTCGCCTCGCTCGCCATCTCGGGCGTGGCGCCGGGCGAGAGCGGTCTCGTCTCCGGCCTCGTCGGCACCTCCCGCACGATGGGCGGTGCGCTCGGTCTCGCCGTGCTCTCCACCGTCGCCGCCTCCCGCACCGCGGGCGGCACCGGACCCGAGGAACTCACGGCCGGGTACGCGCTCGCCTTCCGCACGGCCGCCGTCGTCCTGCTCGGCGGGCTGCTGCTGATGGCCCTCTGGCTGCCGCGCCACCGGTCCACCACGCGGTGAGCCGCCGTTCCCGGCCCCGTCAGAGCCAGCCCTGCTGCCGGGCCGCCCGCACCGCTTCCATCCGGTTGCGGGTGCCCGTCTTGCCGATCGCGGACGACAGGTAGTTGCGCACCGTCGACTCGGACAGACGCAGCTTCTCCGCGATGTCGGCGACCGTCGCCCCGTCCACCGAGGCGTTCAGCGCGTCCCGTTCCCGCGCGGTCAGCGGACTCGGACCCGCGCTGAGCGCGGCGGCGGCAAGCGCCGGATCGACGACCGTCTCGCCCCGCAGCACCCGCCGGATCGCGGTGGCCAGTTCCTCGACCGGACCGTCCTTGACCAGGAACCCGGCCGCCCCGGCCTCCATGGCCCGGCGCAGATAGCCGGGCCTGCCGAACGTGGTGAGGATCAGCACCCGGCAGTCCGGCACCTCCTCGCGCAGATCCGCGGCGGCGTCCAGACCACTGCGGCCCGGCAGTTCGATGTCCAGCAGCGCCACATCCGGGCGGGACAGCAGGGCGGCGCCCACGATCTCGTCCCCGGCGGCCACCTGCGCCACCACCTCGATGTCCGGCTCCAGCCCCAGCAGCAGCGCGAGCGCACCCCGCATCATTCCCTGGTCCTCGGCGAGCAGGACTCGTACACACTTCGCGGGCCGCCCACCGGGCATGTCAGTCATACGGCCAGCGTCCCAGACCGGGCGGCGTACGGCGACGAACGGCGTCCGTGCGTGTGGGGACGGGACGGCCGCGGGTCACTGCGCCGTACCGGTTCCCGGCGCGTGCCCTTCGTTCCGGCGCGTGCTCAGTGTTCCGGCCCGTCGGGCCGGCCCGGGGCGTCGCCGGGCGCGGCGCCGTCCACCGGCAGTTGCGCGTGGACCATGAAGCCGCCGCCCGGCCTCGTCCCCGCCTCCAGAGAGCCGCCCGCCGCAGCGAGGCGTTCGGTGAGGCCGGTCAGCCCGGTGCCGCCCACGCCGGGCGTGGCCGGGGTGTCGGGGCCGGTGCCGTCGTCCGTGACCGTCAGCCGGACCTGTTCGGGGCCGCCGTCGACCACGAACCGGCAGGCGGTGGCGCGGGAGTGGCGCACCACGTTGGTCACCGCCTCCCGCACCACCCAGCCCAGCAGCGCCTCCGTCTGCGGGGCGAGCGGTGGCCCGGAGCGGCGTACCGTCGGTGCGATTCCGGCGGCGGTCAGCGCCGACCGGGCCCGGTCCAGCTCGGTGGCCAGGCTCCCCTCGCGGTAGCCGGTGACGGCCTCGCGGATCTCGGTGAGCGCCTGGCGGCCGACGGACTCGATGTCGGCGACCTGGGCGAGTGCCGCGTCCAGGTCGTGCGGGGCGATCCGGCGCGCGGCCTCCGACTTGACCACGATCACGGACATCGTGTGGCCCAGCAGGTCGTGCAGGTCGCGGGAGAACCGCAGCCGTTCCTTCTCCACGGCGCCGCGGGCCAGTTCCTGCCGAGTGGCCCGCAGTTCCATCACCGTTTCCGCCAGGGTGAGGATCGCCGCGGTCACCGCGCCGGAGATGAAGGTGCCGTAACCGATGGTCCACGGCTCCGACGCACTGGTCCCGCGCCAGACGGCGACGAGGGTGGCGGCCGCGGCGAGCGACAACAGGCCCACGGCCAGGCGTCGTTCACGCAGGATGGTGCCGCAGGCCAGCGAGAGCAGCGGGAAGAACAGCAGCCAGCTGCCGCCGTAGCCGATCGCCAGCGCGAACGTGACGGCGGCCATCACGCAGAGCAGCGCGTAGGACACCGGACTCTCGCGCCTGCGCCGGTCGAAGCCCCGGAACACCACCGAGACGTAGAGGGAGTTGAACGTCAGCAGTCCGAGGCCGCCGAGCCAGGGGTTGGGCGCCTCGCCCTGGAAGAGGTTGGAGAAGGCGCCCAGGCCCATCAGCAGCCAGGGCAACAGGGTGTACGGGCCGGGCGGGCCGGGCCGCCGTTCGCCGCGCCGCCCGCGCCGCGTCCACCGGGGGCTCCGCGGCGGGCACGCATCCGCGTCCGTCCCGGAGCCCCCTTCCACGCCCGTCCGCGTACCGGCCCCGGCCTCCGTTCTCGCTCCCGTTCGGTACCTGGACATGTCCGCTCCCGTCACAGGGTCCTCGCGGACCGGCGGTACGAGATCACCGCGTAGGCACCGAACAGCAGCAGCCACGCGCAGAGCATGGCGACAGTGGTGACGCCGGGCGCGTGGCCCTCGGTGGTCGCCCAGCCCAGGTCGGCGAACCGGTAGGCGGGGGTGAACTCGCCGATGGAACGCAGCCATCCGGGCAGCACCTCCAGCGGGAACCACAGCCCACCGATGATCGCGAAGCCCATCAGGCTTGCCACGTTGACGACGCCGGTGCCCTGCGGGGTGAGCCGGTAGCCGTTGCCGAGACCGAGCAGGGTGAAGGGCAGCGCGCCGATCCACAACAGCAGCACCAGCGCGACCCACTGCCACGGCTCCAGCCGCACCCCGTTGACCAGCCCACCGGCCAGCATCACCGTCAGGATCGTCGGCAGGACGGTCACCGAACCGCTGATCGCCCGGCCCACCACCGCGTGCGACGGGGCGAGCGGTGTGATCCGCAACTGCTGGAGCCAGCCGAGCGTCTTGTCGGAGGCCACGCCCGTCCCGATGGACATCGCGG
Organism: Streptomyces sp. NPDC014734; assembly: GCF_043083325.1. Classification (NCBI taxonomy): domain Bacteria; kingdom Bacillati; phylum Actinomycetota; class Actinomycetes; order Kitasatosporales; family Streptomycetaceae; genus Streptomyces; species Streptomyces sp. NPDC014734. Next base: position 205,388 of record NZ_JBIBYN010000004.1, read on the forward strand.
AACTCAGTGCCCCGTACGCGGCGATGCCGACCATCGAGGCCGTCTTCCAGCCGTCGACGCCGTCGCTCCCGCCGATGTTGGTGAAGAGCAGGTACATCATCACCGGCATGCCGGTCCCGAAGATCAGGAAGAAGCCGTCCCGCAACGTCCGGCGCACCTCCAGCACGACGTAGGCGAACATCAGACGGTCCCTTCTTCGTGAGTGGTGGTGTGCGCCGGGCCGACGGGAGCCGTGAGGGCGAGGAACGCGTCCTCCAGCGTGGCCCGGGAGACCTGGAGGCCGCGGATCGCGCCGAGCCGGGCCAACTCCACGACCGTGGCGTCCGAGTCGTCCGTGCGCAGCCGCGCCCGGTCGCCGGAGACCTCGACGGCGACGACCCCCGGCAGCCGTTCCAGCCCCTCGGTCGGCCTGCCCGCCAGGTCGAATGCGACGAGGGCGTGCCCGGCCGAGGCCCTGATCGCGTCGCCGGTTCCGTTCGCGACGACACGGCCCCGGTCGATGACGACGATCCGGTCGGCGTTCCCGTCCGCCTCCTCCAGGTAGTGGGTGGAGAACAGGACGGTGTTGCCACGTCGGGCGTAGGCCCGCATCGAGTCCCAGAACGTCCGGCGCGCCTCCACGTCCAGGGCGGCGGTCGGCTCGTCCAGGACGATCAGTTCAGGGTTCCCGGCCAGCGCCACGGCGAAGCGGACGCGCTGGGTCTGGCCGCCGGAGAGTTTGTCGATGCGCCGGTGCGCGCAGTCGGTGATGCCCGCGAGCGCGAGCGTCTCGGCCACCGGCATCGGCCGCGGATAGGTCGAGGCGACGAAGGTGATCAGCTCGCGGACGGTGACCCGGGGGATGGGCCGCCCTTCCTGGAGCATGGCGCCGACCAGACCGGCGCGCACCGCCTGTTCCGCCGTGCGGCCCAGCACCCGAACGCTCCCCGCGTCCGGCTCGTCCAGTCCCAGCAGCAGACCGATGGTGGTGGACTTGCCCGCGCCGTTGCGGCCGAGCAGGGCCACGGTCTCGCCGCGCCCGACGGACAGGTCGATCCCGTCCACGGCCCGTACGGTCCGCCCCGTGCGGCCGAAGCTCTTGACGACCGAGGCGAGGGCCACGGCGGCCACCCCGTCCGCGTTCCCCGCGTTCCCGGTCCGTTCCGTCGTCGGCCCCGGTTCCGTTCCCGTTCGCGTCGCCGGCCCCGGCACCGTCGCCGGTGTCGTCGGCCGCGCTGTCCCGTTCCCCGTTGTTTCCGTCATGGCGACGACGTTACGGAAGGCGCCGTGAGCCCGGCAGAGGCAGGTGTACGGACTTCGGCAGGACAAATGTCATGGCCGGCGGGCGGACCCGACAACGAATCTGACGCGTCGTCAGTAATAGTCTTCACAACGATCCGGGGCTGCGTTATACATGGGTCATCGGCTGGAACACGTTCTAGTCCGCGCCCCGAAGTGCCGTCGCACGGCAGAAGGCAGTTCGAGGACACGGCCCGGTGCCCCTCGGGAACAGGCGTGACGGCCGATCCCGCACGACCTCGGCGCGGTCGACGGTGCGGACGGTCGCGCCGAGGTCTTCCCACCATCAAGGAGCAGCCACCCCATGCCCATTGATGCCGAAAAGGCTGTCGCCGCCGAACCCCGCTCCACCCGGATCGGCTGGGACCACAAGGACGTCCAGCTCTACCACCTGGGCATCGGCGCGGGCACCGTCCCCGGCCGTCCCGACGCCGCCACCGACCCCGGCGAACTGCGCTACACCCTGGAATCCCGGCTCCAGGTGCTGCCCTCCTTCGCCACGGTCGCGGGCGCGGGCATGGGGGTGGTCGGCGGGCTCTCGTCCCCCGGCGTCGATGTCGACCTGGCCGCCGTCCTGCACGGTGGGCAGAGCGTCCGGGTGCACCGGCCCATCCCGGTGAGGGGCGACGCCGTGCAGAGCTCGAAGGTCGCGGCGGTGTACGACAAGGGCAAGGCGGCCGTCCTGGTGCTGCGCACCGAGGCCGCGGACGACGAGGGTCCGCTCTGGACCAACGACGCCCAGATCTACGTCCGCGGCGAGGGCGGCTTCGGCGGTGAACGCGGCCCGTCGGGGCGGACCGCGTACCCGGCCGTGGCCCCGGACCACGTCGTGGAACGCCCGATCCGCCCCGACCAGGCGCTGCTGTACCGCCTCTCCGGGGACTGGAACCCGCTCCACGCCGACCCCGACTTCGCGGCGCGGGCCGGATTCGACCGGCCGATCCTGCACGGGCTCTGCACCTACGGCATGACGCTCAAGGCCGTCACCGACACGGTGCTCGACGGCGACGTCAGCCGTATCCGCTCCTACCGCACCCGATTCGCCGGGATCGTCTTCCCCGGCGAGACCCTCCGTATCCGGATGTGGACCGGCGAGGACCACGTCCGGATCGAGGTGAGCGCCGTCGACCGGGACGACGCACCGGTGCTCGGCGACACCTTCGTCGAACACTCCTGAAACCGATTCCGAGCGATCCGACGGAGCCGCGCCACCGGCCGGGCGATCCACGGGGCCGCGCCACCGGCCGGGCGCAGACGGTCCGACATCACGGGCCTGCGGGGCGGCGCGACACCACCGGCCCGCGAATCGGCCCGACACCACCGGCCCATGACGCCGGGCCCATGCAACCGGCCCACGACACCGGGCCCACGACACGGTCCCACGAGGGGAGCCCGCACCATGCGCGCAGCCGTACTGCACGAGATAGGCAAGAACGAACTCGAGGTGCTCGACGACGTCGAGGCGGTGGGCTTCGGCCCCGGGAAGGTCCGGCTCCGCATCCGGGCCACCGGGCTGTGCCACTCCGACGTCTCCGCGATGAACGGGGTGCTGCCCCAGCCGGCCCCCTTCATCCCGGGCCACGAGGGCGCGGGCGAGGTCATCGACGTCGGCGACGGCGTCACCGGGCTGAGCGCGGGCGATCGGGTGCTGGTCTGCTGGCTTCCGGCCTGCGGGGCGTGTCCGTCCTGCAAGCGCGGCCAGACCCAGCTCTGCCTGGCCGGGTTCATGAACGCCGGCACCCCCAACTTCAGGCGCCCCGGCGGCGACGTCTTCGGCTTCGCGGGCACCGGCACCTTCACCGAGGAGGTTGTCGTCGGCGCGGGCTGCGCGGTGCCGATCCCCGACGACGTCCCGTTCGAGATCGCCGCCCTGATCGGCTGCGGGGTGACCACCGGGCTGGGCGCCGCCATCAACACCGCCCGGGTGGAGGCGGGTTCGTCGGTCGCCGTGATCGGCTGCGGCGGCGTCGGCATCTCGACGGTCCAGGGCGCCCGGGTGCAGGGCGCCGCCCAGATCGTCGCCGTGGACCCGGTCGCCTCCCGGCGCGAGGCGGCGCTGCGGTTCGGCGCGACCGAGGCCGTGTCGCCCGAGGAGTTCGCCGACGCCAAGCAGCGGGTCACCGCGGGCGAGGGTTTCGACTACGTCTTCGAAGTCGTCGGCAAGTCCGCCACGGCCCGCACGGCGTACGAGAACACCCGGCGCGGCGGCACCCTGTGCATCGTCGGCGCCGGTGCGATGGACGACAACTTCCAGGTCAACATGTTCGAGCTGTTCTTCGACGAGAAGCGCATCCTGCCCTCCATGTACGGCGGCGGCGACGTGCTCCGCTCGTACGAACGGGCCATCGCGCTCTGGCGGGCCGGCCGCATCGACCTGGAGTCGATGATCACCCACCGGGTCCGGCTGGACGACATCAACGACGCACTCGACCAGATGCGCACCGGCACGTCGCTGCGCACCTGCGTCGAGCTCTGACGCCCGGCCCGGCCCCCGCCACGGGCCGGGCCCGCCGTCCCCGTCCGTCCCCCGCCCCGCTTCCTCCCGAGAGGTTCAGAGAATCCGATGACACCCTCCCTGTCACTTCCCCTGGACGGCATGTGCGCGATCGTCACGGGCGCGGGCCGCGGCCTCGGGCGCGCCGAGGCGCTGGAACTGGCCCGGCTCGGCGCGTCCGTGGTCGTCAACGACTACGGGCAGCCCGGCCGCGACGGCTCCGGCGAGGCGTCGGCGACGCCCGCCCAGGAGGTCGTCGACGAGATCCGCGCGGCGGGCGGCCGGGCGATCGCGAACCTCGGCGACGTCTCCGACCACGACCAGGCCCGCGCCCTGGTGGAACTCGCCGTCACCACTTACGGAAAGCTCGACATCCTGGTCAACAACGCGGGCATCCTGCGCGACCGGATGATCTTCTCGATGACCGAGGACGAGTGGGACTCCGTCATCCGGGTCCACCTCAAGGGCCACTTCAACACCACACACTTCGCCGCTTCCCACTGGCGCGCCCGTTCCAAGAAGTCCGGCGGCCCGGTCTACGGCAGGATCGTCAACAGCGCCTCGGAGGCGTTCCTGGCGGGCTCGGCGGGCCAGCCCAACTACGCGGCGGCCAAGGGCGGCATCGTCGGCCTCACCACGTCCACGGCCCTCGCCCTGGCCAAGTACGGCGTCACCGCCAACGTCATCTGCCCGCGCGCCCGCACCCGGATGACCGAGGACGTCTTCGCGGGCTTCCGGAAGCCGGAGGACGGCAGGCTCGACCCGCTCGCCCCCGAGCACGTCTCGCCACTGGTCGGCTATCTCGCCTCCCCGGCGGCGGCCGGGATCAACGGGCAACTGCTCGTGGTGCACGGCGGAATGGTCGCGGTCGTCGAACGCCCCAGGGTGGCGGCGAAGTTCGACTCGTCGAAGGAGACGTTCTCGTTCGACGAACTGGACGAGCTGCTCTCCCCGTACTACGCGGACCGCCCGCCGAACGAGACCTTCGCGGCGACGGAGATACTCCACCTGAAACGGAGCTGACCTCGGCCTGCCGGTGAACGGGTGGGCCCCGGGAGCCGATCGGTTCCCGGGGCCCACCCGTCCCTCGTCGTCGTGTCCGTGCGGTCAGGCCGCCCGGCTGTCCCCCTCGGAGAGGCGGCGGTGACGGCCGTGCGGCTGCGCCGCCGTGTCGTCCGTCGACACATCCCCTCGGTGCTTTCCGGAGCCGCCGGCTTCGGCCCGTTCCGCGTCCGCCCCCAGCGGGCGCGTCCGGGTCGTGTCGGTGCGGGCTTCAGACATGTGGGAAGTCACCCCGTTGTGATCGTGTGCGTGTGTGTCACCAGGGCCGATCACGCCACCGCAACAGGAAACGGTCACCTTCCGGCGACCGTCGGCACGGTTGCGTGGCCCAGGGCCGAAATCTTAGACGACCTGGGGAACGACAGGAGGCGGCTCCGGGCGCCGGGCGACTCCGGCTCCCGCGTCGTCGTCGGTCGCGGGGTTCCCCACGTTCCCGGCTCCGCTCGGACGGGAGAGGCCCCATCCGCCCTCACCCGCTCCTCCGCCCCGGACGCGAAGCCGCATGACACCGCTCGCCGGTCCGCCCCCATCGCTCCCCAGGGCGTAGGTGATCTCGCCCACCCGGTGCGCCACTCGGTCCGCACCGGGCACCCCGCGCCCCACGAGGGGCGGCTCCGGGGCGATTCTCGAAAGTCCCGTCCGCCGGACGGCGCCGCTTTCAGAAAGAGCCCCCGGGACCGGCCTGCGCACGGGAAGAGGCGCGACGGCCGCGGAAGGCCGCCTGCCGCTTTCCGTGCCCGCCCCCGCCGCCCGGGGCGGACCGGGGTCGATGTCCACCGGTGCCTCCACCAGCGCCACCCCGCACACCCTGTGGGCGTCGGCGTACGGCAGGCGGAGCAGCCCGTCCCGGGTCCATGTCCCGCGCCCGGCCTGCCACCCCCCGGGGGCGGCGCGTTGGTGGAGCCGACGCCCCGACGGGCGCCACAGCCCGAGCCAACTGCCCGCCGCCCCGTCGATCCGCAGCGCCACCGCGCAGTTCTCCGGTGTCAGCAGTTGCCCCGGCTGTACGGCGAAGGGCGTCACCGTCGCCTCCGCCGGACGCAGACACTCCGGAAAGCGCACCGGCAGGCGACTCCCCAACACCCCCCAGCCGAGCCGGTCCTGACCCGGCGCGTCCGACCGGATCAGCAGCAGCCCGCTGCCGGGATCCGCCAGCAGCAGCCGGTCGTCGCTGTCGGGGGTGATCTGCAACAGCGGTGCCACCTCGCCGCCCCGCCCCAGGTCCACCACGACCGCCTTGACCGGGCCGCCGTCCGGCGGCCTCCGGTCCAGGGCCAGCAGCCGCCCCTCCCCGTCCAGCCAGACCCCGCCGGTGCAGTGCCCCGGTACCTCGGCGACCCGCTCGGGGCCGAAGACGCCGCCCGCCACCATCCAGACGCTCGTGGACCGCGCACCGGCCGAGAGGGCGTACGCGCCGATGCCGTCCGGGGACGGCGGCAACATCGTCAGTTCCGCGCACGCGAGCGTGCCGAGCGCCAGTTCACCGGTGCCGGGACCGGTCGGATACAGCAGCGAGAACGCGTGCCGGTCCGCGACCCGGCGCCGGATCAGCACCCGCCCGTCGGTCAACGGCAGCACGTCCGAGTCCGGTTCCTCGGGCTGATCGAGGGGGAGCGGAACCGCGTACGGCTCGTGCCCGTCCAGCGTCCAGCGCTCGACGAACCACGCCCGGGCGGCCCCGGCGGCCGGCTCCCCGGCCCCGTGGGACGGCTCCGCGGGGATCTCGCGCGGGGCGAGCCGGGCCGCGTACGAGCCGTCCGCCGCGAGCGTGAACGCGGGCCGCGCGTCCGCCGCGTCCGGCCCGCCGGCCCCGATCCCCCTGGCTCCAGGGGCTCCGGGCACCCCCGCGCCCCCGTTCCCACCGACACAGACAGTCATGGAATGGTCACCTCCGGCGACTGAAGGTAGTTTTCGCACTTCCTGCCGAACAACGGGAGAGTCGCCACTTCATGCATAAGGGTGGCGACGGCCGGAACCGCTTGATGGGGAGGGGGTGCCTGTGCTCAATGGCGAGAAGTGCGGATAAGGTTAGGCATTCCTAAGCAATGCCTGCGTGATCTACAACTGGAGCAAGAGATGTCCCTTCGTCGCCGCGGCACCGCCGCAGTCGGCCTGGCGGTGGTTGCCGCCCTCTCCCTCTCGGCCTGCGGGAGCGACGACGGAGGTTCGGGCGGCTCGGCCGAGCCGAAGGGCGGCGACAAGAAGGCGGCCGTCGCGACCGGCGGCAAGGACTTCGCCGACGCCGCCAAGAAGACGGCGGCGTACGGGACGGACGCCAAGCCCGGCGAGTTCCCCCGCACCCTCACCCACGCCCTGGGCACGACCGAGATCAAGGCCGCTCCCAAGCGCGTCGTCGTGCTGGACGTCGGCGAGTTCGACAACGTCGTCTCGCTGGGCGTGAAGCCGGTCGGTTACGCCCCCTCCGAGGGCGACGCGGCGATCCCCTCGTACCTGAAGAAGGGCGCGGGCGACCCGAAGAACGTCGGCACCATCAACAACCTCAACCTTGAGGCCATCGCCAACCTGAAGCCCGACCTGATCCTCGGCAGCCAGCTCCGCGCCGCCGACAAGTACGACGCGCTCTCCAAGATCGCTCCCACCGTGTTCTCGATCCGCCCGGGGTTCACCTGGAAGGAGAACTACCTCCTCAACGCCGCGGCGCTGGACAGGACGGACAAGGCGAAGAGCGAGCTGGCCGCCTACGGGGCGAAGGCGAAGAAGCTCGGCGAGGACATCGGCCCGGACAAGCCGACCGTCTCCATGGTCCGCTACATGCCCGACCGGATCCGCCTCTACGCCAAGGCGTCCTTCATCGGCACCATCCTCCAGGACGCCGGCCTGCCCCGGCCCGAGAACCAGCAGATCGACGACCTCGCGGCGGAGATCAGCCCGGAGAAGATCGACGAGGCCGACGCCGACTGGATCTTCACCGGTGTCTACGGCGAGGTGAAGGCCACCAAGCGGGACACCACCCAGTCCAACCCGCTGTGGAAGAACCTCAAGGCGGTCAAGGAAGGCCGCGCCAAGGACGTCTCCGACGAGACCTGGTACCTCGGTCTCGGTGTCACGGCCGCGAACCTGGTCCTCGACGACCTGCGTGCCGATCTCGTGAAGTGACGACCCGCGTGCCGGTCCCGTGAGGTGAGGGCCTCCGTGCCGATCCCGCGGAGTGACGGCCCGCGGTCCGCCGTAACGATTCCCCGGCGGACCGCGGGCCGTCCGCACGGGCCGCCGAAGCCATGGCGGACGGGGCGCGGGGGGCAGGTAGCCTTTCCCTGTGCCCCGTCTGTCTGAAGTCCTCGCAGAGCTCGACACTCTCTGGCCGCCCGAGCGGGCCGAGAGCTGGGACGCCGTCGGTAACGTGTGCGGCGACCCCGCCGCACACGTCGACCGGGTCCTGTTCGCCGTCGACCCCGTCCAGGAGATCGTCGACGAGGCGCTGCGGCTCGGCGCCCAGCTGATCGTCACGCACCACCCGCTCTACCTGCGGGGCACGACGACGGTCGCCGCCTCCACCTTCAAGGGCCGGGTCGTGCACACCCTGATCAAGCACGACGTCGCGCTGCACGTCGCCCACACCAACGCCGACACCGCCGATCCCGGCGTCTCGGACGCCCTCGCCGGCGCCCTCGACCTGCGCGTCGAGCGGCCCCTCGTACCCGACCCCACCGACCCCGCGGGCCGCCGGGGCCTGGGCCGGATCTGCGTGCTCGACCACCCCGAGAGCCTTGCCGACCTCGCGGCCCGCGCCGCCGCCCGGCTGCCCGCCACCGCACAGGGCATCCGGCTCGCCGGCGACCCGGCGGCGACGGTGCGCACCGTCGCGGTCAGCGGCGGCTCCGGCGACAGCCTCTTCGACGCGGTGCGCGCCGCAGGCGTCGACGCGTTCCTCACCGCGGACCTGCGCCACCACCCGGCCTCCGAGGCCATCCAGCACTCCCCGCTCGGCCTGATCGACGCCGCGCACTGGGCCACCGAATGGCCGTGGTGCGAGCAGGCGGCGGCACAGCTCGACGCGATCTCCGACCGCCACGGATGGGACCTGCGGGTCCATGTCTCGAAGCAGGTCACCGACCCCTGGACCACCACCACCCACCACTCTTCTGGAGCCCCCAACTGAACGCCGCGCCCGCCGACCAGATCCGACTCCTCGACGTCCAGGCCCTCGACGTCCGCCTGTCGCAGCTCGCCCACCGGCGCAAGTCGCTGCCCGAGCACGCCGAGATCGAGTCGCTCACCAGCGACCTCGCGCAACTGCGTGACCTGCTGATCGCCTCGCAGACCGAGGAGAGCGACACCGCCCGCGAGCAGACCAAGGCGGAGCAGGACGTCGACCAGGTGCGCCAGCGCTCCGCCCGCGACCAGCAGCGGCTCGACTCGGGCGCGGTCACCTCGCCCAAGGACCTGGAGAGCCTCCAGAGCGAGATCGCCTCGCTGGCCAAGCGCCAGGGCGACCTGGAGGACATCGTCCTCGAAGTGATGGAGCGCCGCGAGTCCGTCCAGGAGCGCGTCACCGAGCTCTCCGAGCGGGTCTCCGCCGTCCAGGCCAAGGTGGACGACGCCACCGCCCGCCGCGACGCCGCGACCGACGAGCTCGACCGGGAGGTCGCGACGGTCACCAAGGAGCGCGAGGTCGTCGCCGGTTCCGTGCCCGCGGACCTGATGAAGCTGTACGACAAGCTCCGCGAGCAGCAGGGCGGGGTCGGTGCCGCCCGTCTCTACCAGCGCCGCTGCGAGGGCTGCCGCCTGGAGCTGAACATCACCGAGATCAACGAGGTGAAGGCGGCCTCCCGGGACACCGTCCTGCGCTGCGAGAACTGCCGCCGCATCCTGGTCCGCACGGCGGAGTCGGGCCTGTAATGACCCAGCCGCGCCAGTTCGTCGTCGAGGCCGACGGCGGGTCCCGGGGCAACCCCGGGCCCGCCGGCTACGGGGCGGTCGTCATCGACGCCGCGACGGGGGAGACCCTTGCCGAGGCCGCCGAGTACATCGGCGTCGCGACGAACAACGTCGCCGAGTACAAGGGGCTGATCGCGGGCCTGCGGGCGGCGAGGGCGCTGGTGCCGGACGAGGCGGCGGACACGGTCCGGGTACGGGTCAGGATGGACTCCAAGCTGGTCGTGGAGCAGATGTCGGGCCGCTGGAAGATCAAGCACCCCGACATGAAGCCGCTCGCGGCCCGGGCCGCCACGATCCTTCCGGCCACCGCCGTCACGTACGAGTGGATTCCGCGCGAGAAGAACAAGCACGCGGACCGGCTGGCCAACGAGGCGATGGACGCGGGCCGACGCGGCGAGCAGTGGGAGCCGTCGGCGTCGACGGCCGCCCTGGACACCGCCCGGCCCTCGGTGGCCGGGGCCCTGCCCCCGGTCGACGGTCCGCCCGGCGACGCGGCGGCGGGTGCGGCCCGGGCGCGCGCGGCCCTCGCGTCCCGGCCCGCGGCCGGGGCGGCCCCGGCCACCGCCCCCGCGGACGCGCGGACGGGTACGGCCCCTCAGGTGGGCTGGGGCGCGGCCCCCGATCTCGGGGCGCCCGCCACCTTCGTGCTGCTCCGGCACGGCGAGACCGCCCTCACCCCCGAGAAGCGGTTCTCGGGCAGCGGAGGCAGCGACCCCGAACTCTCGGCGACCGGACGCCATCAGGCCGAACGCATCGCCCGGTCGCTGGCCGAGCGGGGCACGATCCAGGAGATCGTCAGCTCCCCGCTGCGCCGCTGCCGCGAGACGGCCGGCGCGGTGGCGGACCGGCTCGGACTGGAGGTCCGGATCGAGGACGGTCTGCGCGAGACGGACTTCGGTGCCTGGGAGGGGCTGACGTTCGCCGAGGTGCGCGACCGCCACGGCGCCGACCTGGACGCCTGGCTCGCCTCGGCGGAGGCCGCCCCGACCGGCGGCGGCGAGAGCTTCGCGGAGGTCGCCCGCCGGGTGGAGGCAGCCCGGGACCGCCTGATCGCCCGCCACGCGGGCCGCACGGTCCTCCTGGTCACGCACGTGACGCCGATCAAGACGCTGGTGCGACTGGCGCTCGGTGCCCCGCCGGAAGCCATGTTCCGGATGGAACTCTCGGCGGCCTCGGTGTCCGCGGTTGCCTACTACGCGGACGGGAACGCCTCGCTCCGGTTGCTGAACGACACCTCGCACCTGCGGTAGGTCCCGATCCGGGGTGTCTCCGGTCCGGGGAGTTCTCCGGTCCGGGGGAGCCGCCGGCCAGGTCCGGGGTCCGGTGCGGACCGGCGGCAGCGCCGGACCGGAGCCGGGACCGCGCCCCGGACGGCATCCGGGCCCGGCCGCGCGGGACCCGTCAGCCGCGCAACGCCGCGGCCTCGCGCGCGAGCCGTTCCACCCGCGCCCAGTCCCTCGCCGCCACCGCGTCCGCCGGAACCATCCAACTGCCGCCCACACAGCCGACGTTGGGAAGCGCCAGATAGGACGGCGCGGAAGCTGCCGAGATGCCGCCGGTCGGACAGAACCGGGCCTGCGGCAACGGCGAGGACAGTGCCTTCAGATACGCGGTGCCGCCGGCCGCCTCGGCCGGGAAGAACTTCATCTCCGTGACCCCGCGTTCCAGCAACGCGACCACCTCGGACGTCGTGGAGACACCCGGCAGGAACGGCACCCCCGACGCCCTCATCGCGTCCAGCAGCGTGTCCGTCCAGCCGGGGCTGACCAGGAACCGGGCCCCGGCGGCGACGGTGTCGGTGACATTGCGCGCCGAGATCACCGTCCCCGCGCCCACCACCGCGTCCTCCACCCCGTCCGCGATCGCCGCGATCGCGTCCAGCGCCGCGGCCGTCCGCAGCGTCACCTCGATGGCCGGGAGCCCGCCCGCGACCAGCGCCCGGGCGAGCGGCACCGCGTCGGCCGCATCCTCCAGGACGACGACGGGAACGACGGGGGCGAGGTCCAGCACAGAGGAGGTCATGCGCTCATCCTGCCGCGCGCACGGCGCCCTGCGCAATGAGCGTTGCACAGGGTGCAACGCAGGAGGGAGGGGGTGTTCGTGATCGTTCAGGAGTGTTGTGGTCGTTCAGTGGATCTCGGTCACCACGACGTCGAGCGACCACGGTCGGCCCGCTCGCCCCGGAGCCTCGGCCTCCACCACGTATCCGAGCCCCCGCAACGCCTCCACCAGCTCCGCGGGGCCCTCGGGCCGCGCACCCGCCACCAGCAGATCGCGCACCAGCCGCCCCTTCGTCGCCTTGTTGAAGTGACTGACCACGGACCGCTTCTCGACCCCGCCCACCATCTGGGAATGCAGCACCCGCACACTCGCCGTGCGCTCAGCCACCTCGCCCTTCGGCTTCCAGGCCGCGGTGTACGCGGAGGACCGCAGGTCCAGGACGAGCCCGTCCCCGGCGGCCTCCGGCATGACCTCCGCCAGCGGGCCGCGCCAGTACGCCCCGAGCGAGCCAAGGCCGGGCAGTCTCACCCCCATCGAGCAACGGTACGAAGGGATCCGGTCGCCCACCCGCACCGCGCCCCACAGTCCGGAGAAGACCAGCAACGACTTCCCGGCGCGCCGCTTGGCCGCCGTGTCCAGCGAGGCCAGATCCAGGGCGTCGTACAGCACCCCCGTGTAGATCTCCCCGGCCGGACGCGTCCCCGCCGTCCGCAACTCCACGTTCTTCGCGATCTCGCCGCGCAGCCCCTCGCTCAGCCCGAGCACCACGCGGGCCTTCTCCTCGTCCGCCGCACACAGCTCGACCAGCTCGTCGAGGACCGCCGCCCGTGCCGCGGCCAGCCCCGGCAGCGACAACGCCTCCGGCTTCAACGGAGCACCCCGCCCCGACGCGGCCTTGCCCTCCGAGGGCGGCAACAGCACCAGCACGGCGGTTCTCCTTCGTACGTACGCACAGGCGGGACGGCCCGACAGGGCCCGCGCACCAGCCTACGGGGGCCCGCGGCACCGCCCCGCCACCCCCGGGCGGCACCACGGCCCCGGCCGGGGGTGGCCGGGAGATCAGGCCCGTCCGGCCCGGTCCGGGGGCGGCGACGCTTCCCCCGGTGCTCGCCCCCGCCTCAGCGCGGCCACCGCGGCACCGGGATCGTCCGCGTGGAACCGCACGGTCCGCGCCGAGCCGCGCTTTCCCAGCGGCCGCACGAACTCCACCGGACCGGCCAGCTCCACGGTCACCGTCGTCTGCCCGCCCACGACGAGATCGAGCACCCCCTCGGCGTCGACCCGTACCGGTCCGCCGTCCGGAAAGCGCCGCTCGACCCGCGCGGTTTCCACCGCCCCGGCCGGAACCCGCAGGTCGAACAGGACACCGTAACGAAGCCGCAGTGCCCCGTCGGCACCCACCACATGCGGCCGGGTCACACACGAGGCGTGCAGGGCGAGGACCAGGACCACCCCGTACACGTCGAGCACCAGCACGGCCGCGTGCACCACCGGCCACGGGATCACCAGGGCCAGCACGGCCGTCTCCACGACGGCGACGAAGACCAGCCCGTACATCATCGCCGTCTGCGGACCGGTGTACGCGACGGCGAGCGCTCCCTCGGGCACGGCATGACGCCGCCGCGACACCCACAGCACGAGACTGTGCAACGCGCGCGCCTCGTGTCCGACGAGGCGGCGCACCCGCTCCGGCACGGCGGTGCGCAACGCCGTACCCAGCGCCTCCCGCCGTCCCGCCCCGGCACGCCGGGAGGCCCGCCGCAGCCGCTCCACCGCAACGCACTCGACCCCGACGACGGTGGCCACCAGCACTTCGGCCACCACCAGCACCGCACCCGGTACCCGGACCCCTGCCGCCAGGCAGGCCAGCAGTGTCACCTCGGCGACCGCCAGAGCCCCGAAGCCCCACCGCGCCACTCGCGTGCCCGTTCCCCTCATGTCCCCTCCGCTTCCGTTCCGATTTCCGTCCCGCTCCCGGCCAGGCGCTCCGCCAGGCCCGTCATCACCCGGCGCATCACCGCGGCCTGCGCGGGCGCGCAGTCGTCGAGCAGGGCCTCGCCGAACCCCGTTCCGACCGGGCCGTCGGCGGGAATCGCCGCCAGCGCCTCGTCCGGCACGGCGGCGACCAGGTCGGCGGCGAGCGGCGCGATCCGCGGATCGTCCACGCGCGCGTCGGCGAGGTCGTCCATGCGCACGTACAGCGCGTGCACGGCAGGGTCCCCGGCCAGCGGACGCAGGGCGTCGCGCATCCTGTCGCCACCGGCCACGGCGTCCAGCAGCACCAGATGCTCCCGGTCCCTGGCGGCCGTCGGGGAACCGGTGTCCGGCTCCCTGCCGAGCAGCTCCGCCAGCGCGGGCGACACCGGCTCCCCGTCGTCCACCGACCCCTCCAGCAGACGGGCCAGCCGACGCCTGCGCCCCCGGATCTCGTTCTCCTGCCGGGCCAGATCCGCGTCCAACTCGACAAGCACTTCGACGAGTTCGCGCCCCCGGTCGTCCGCGAGCACGTCCCGCACCTCCTCCAGGGCGAGCCCGAGCTCGGTGAGCCGCCGGATCCGGGCCAGCACCACGGCGTCGCGCACGCCGTAGACGCGGTAACCGTTGGCCCGGCGGGCGGGCTCCGGGAGCAGGCCGACGTGGTGGTAGTGCCGCACCGTCCGCGTACTGACCCCGACGAGCGCGGCGATCTCTCCTATACGCATGGATCCAGTAGAAACGTTGACGCAACGGCAAGGTCAAGCACGCCCCGAGCCGTCCGCCCGAGCCGTCCGCCCGAGCCGCCCCGCACCACCCTGCCGGAGTCCTGGTCGACCGGGAGCAGTCCCCGGTGGCGCTCTTCAGTGATCCGCAGGGGGACGACTACCGGCAGCACTGCACCATTCCCTTCGGCAAGGTGCTCGCCCTGCCCGCGCCGTTCGATTTCGACCTGGAGACCGAGGCGTCTCCCTGATCCGTACGCCCGGCGGTCTCTCCGGTGCCCCGTCCGATGGCCCCGTCCTGCGGCGCCCGCCGGACGGGTAGCATGGTCCGCACGGCAGACGAGCCGGGCGGACGGCCGCGTGGGGATCTCCGGATCTCCCCGAGGAACGTCCGGGCTCCACAGGGCAGGGTGATGGCTAACGGCCACCCGGGGTGACCCGCGGGACAGTGCCACAGAAAACAGACCGCCGGGGACTCCGGTCCTCGGTAAGGGTGAAACGGTGGTGTAAGAGACCACCAGCGCCCGGGGTGACCCGGGCGGCTAGGTAAACCCCACCCGGAGCAAGGTCAAGAGGGGCCGCCGTACGACGGCCCTGCGCGAATGTTCGAGGGCGGCCCGCCCGAGTTCGCGGGTAGACCGCACGAGGCCGGCAGCAATGCCGGTCCTAGATGGATGGCCGTCTCCCCGGCCGCCGCGAGGCGACCGGGTGACAGAACCCGGCGTACAGCCCGACTCGTCTGCCGCTTCAGGGCTTCTGACCAGCGAAATAGCAGGTCGGAGGCCCTTCTTTGTGGATCGGCGGGCTTGACCCAACTCCGGTCCATATCAGTTCGAACGCGGCCGTCCGGCTGTGTGCGTAGCCTCCTAGTGCTGTGACCGAATAGGTTCACCGGGTCGTTGTTGATCGAAGTTCTCGATGAAACGGTTGTGCTGGTGCGCCTCAGCGGTAATCAGCCAGGCCGTCCGCAAGTTCCCCTTCGTCTCCGTCGCGGATGGCGTAGAGGGCTTGTTGTAGAGCGAATGTGCTGCGGATCGCGGCAATGCGGTTGGTGAGTGCGTGCTTTGGCAAGCTGCCCAGGGCAAGCACCCGTTCCAGGAACTCGACACCGTAGCTGGCGCCAATGGCTGCAAGATCCTCGGCCGGGTCGCTGAGTGCGACATCATCCCAGTCGAGTACTCCGGCAAGGTGAGGCAGGCCATGCGTCCACTCCCACAAGACGTTTTCGGCGCCGAGGTCCCCATGCACCACCGCTCGGGTGAGGTGGGGAAGGCTATTGAGTGCTGCGAGCTCTCGCTCGGCCCGTAGGCGCCCGCTGTCGGACATGAGCCGGAACAGCTCTGCGCGCACGCTCTCCGCGAAGCGTCTCCACCGGTCTGCCGGCACTTGGGGCAGCACTGCTCGTGCCGTCTCGTCGATGCCGGCACGGGCCAGACCACCCAGCAGCGTTGCGTACTGCGCCGCCACGGTGTCGGCCACCCGAAGATCGTTGAGTGCGTCGGCTCGGAGCGGTTCCCCGGGGATGCGGGTGAGCACCAGGAACGGCACCTCGTCGGCGCCGTGGGCTCCGCCCTGGAACAGCGGTTCGGGTGTGCGGAAGCCGAGGCCGAGCCCGGCGAGCACGCGTAGTGCGGCAACGCGCTCGGGCAGCCGGGCGGCCGCCGCCTGGGTGCGAGGCAGGCACACAACGCGGTCTGCACCAATGACCACATTGTGGAATTGCCCCTGTCGAACCGTGAGGTCGTCTGGGTTGTCGTCAGGCAGCAGTCGGCTCAGCAGAGCGCCATGCGTCTTGCGGATGTTCACCAGTGTGACCTCTGGATCCTTCGATGGGGCGGAGGCGAAGTGGACGAATGTGCCGTCAGGCCGCGTCGGTGAGTGGGCGTCCGCCCCAGCGGATGCCTTTCTCGCTGCGGATGCGGGCGCGTTCCCGGCGTTGGGCGGCCAGGACGTCGGGGTGGCGGGCGTTGGCGTTGCGCCAGCGCAGGTAGCGATGCAGGGCCCGGGTCTGGACCGTGTGGTTCGGATGGTTCGAGTTCGCCAGAGTGAACTGCCGCAGCGGTCCAAAGTGCGCCTCGATCGGGTTGGCCCAGGAGGTGTTGGTCGGGGTGAAGCACAGGTGGACGTTGTTGTTCTTCGCCCAGCGGAGGATCTTCTTGCCGTTGTGGGCGGAGAGGTTGTCCAGGATCACGTAGACGGGGGCGCCGTCGGGGCGGGCGGCGCGGATCGGCTTGAGTGCGGCGAGGGTGTTCGCGGTGCCTTTGCGGCGGCGGTTGACGCCCCACAGGGTGTCGTCGCCGATCGAGTAGCAGCCGTGGAAGTACGTGACGCCGTGTGTGCGCGTGTAAGTCGCCGGCAGCCGGTCCGGCTTGCCTTGCTCGGCCCAGCAGCTGCCCGCGGTGGGGCGGATGCCGAGCGGGCCGAACTCGTCGAAGGCGAACGTGCGGTCCGGGAAGCGTTCCAAGACGTGCTCGATCCGGTCGGGCTTGGCGTCGTAGTCGGGGTCGGTGGACTCCTTCCATGTCTTGGTGCACCGGAAGGTGATGCCTCGTCGGGCGAGCAGGCAGCGCAGGGCCTCGCGGCCGATGCGGATCACCCGGCCGTGGACCCGGCGCAGGTAGGCGAGCAGCTTGCGGATGGACCAGCGGGTGAAGGGCTGCCCGAGTTTGGTGGGTCGGGTGGTGGCCGTCTTGATGGCGAAGTCCTCGTCGTCAGGACTGAGTAGGCGGGGACGGCCTCCCGCCCATCGAGGGTCCAGGCAGGCCGGGCCGATCTCGTTGAACCGATGGATCACGTCCCGCACGGTGTCCTCGTCCGCCTGTACGAGCCGGGCGATGACCGGAACACGGTTGCCGCCGGCCGAGGCCGGCAACATCACCGCCCGCCGGTACCGCACCGTGTTGGTGCTGCCCCGTCGCACGATCCTTTGTACCTGCTGGCCTTCGTGAGCAGTGAGCCTGCGGACCATGACCGGCTCTGCCATTGCACCCCTTCCGAGCTGAACGTCTCACGACATCCAAGCGGCCGAGGGCCGGCCAGCGCCAACCCGGTGGACCTATGGGGTCAGAGCAACTAGGCAGCCACGAAGGCAGCCAGGAAAGCATCCTTCTCGCGCGTTTGCGCATGTCCGAGCGGTACGGGGACAGAACCCGGCGTACAGCCCTCGGCTTCGGCTCTGCCATGGAAAGGGCCTGGGCCTCGCGACCCGTGTCGGAGGCCGTTCTCGGGCTTTCGCCGGCTTGCCGCTCCGGGCGACGAAAGGTCCCTCGGAAGGCCCGCGGGCAGCGCCGAGGGTCTCTGAAAAGCTTCTGGGAGAACGAAAATTCCCTGGCAGAACGAGGCTCACCCTAGGGTGCACCTGACGATCAATGCCTGTGGGGGAGGGGCGAAGACATGCGTGACGGGATTCGGTGGCTGGTGGATCTGGAGCACTGGATGTCCAGCGTGGTATTTGCACGCGGGATGTCCGCGCAGGAACTGGCGGTGCGTATGGGGGGCGAACGGGGCGGTGCGACGCGGCCCATCACCGACGCCGAAGCGTGGGAACTCGGCCAGTGGTACCGGCCGGGCGAGGACGGCGATGGTGTCGCGCGGGTCGGAGAGCACGGAGGCTGGTCGTTCGCCCTGGAGTACGGGGACTCGACCGGCGGGGACCGTCTGGCGGAGATCTCCCGAGAAGGTGCCGAAGCCGTCCACTACGTGCCGATGCAAGAGCACCCACCGGCCACGGTCTCCTACGCCCGAGACGGCGTGGAACTCTGTGGGTTCGGGCTGGGCGAGGAAGTCCGGCGCTGGGGGCGGGAGCCCGACCTGCTGCTTGCCGACCTCGTGGGCGGGTACGTGCTGCAACCCGACGGGCAGACTCTCGTCGCCCCCGGAGGAGAGCACTACACCGTTGCCTACCAGCGCACCCTCGGCGTCATCGAGCAGCGCTTCGGCCTCTCGCTCCCGCCGGCCTGCCTCAAGGAAGCCCCCCTGCCGGCGTATGCCGTGCGTGGCACCCCGGACATGCGCATCTGACCACTCGGGCGGCCATCGACTCACTTGCCTGCACGCCGGCTCGGGCAGCCCATCACGCGCGCTGGTCGTAGTGGCCGGCCGGCCACTGCTGACATGACGCCGAAGTGATGCCTCCGAGGACGCCACGATCCACCACGGTCGTCCATGCCGAGCAGGGTGGGACTGGTGGGGCGACCCGCAACGATGGGGCGATTCGGCGGGCCGTGACTTTCCACCGTGCGCGTCAGTGGAGGTTGTAGGTGACCACGGCACGGGCCGGGATGCGGAGGGAGTCGAAGACCTCGGGAGAGCGCTCGACCATGACCTTGACGCCGGATCCGGTGGCGCTTGTGGAGCCGTAGACCCAGGCGGGGCCACGCAGCGGAGAGCCGCACAAACCGTCGGGGAGCTCGATCTCGTCGTCGGCGTCCGCTTTGGTGCCGTACTTCTCGTCGAACAGGGGCTCGTCTTCCGGAAGGATGCCGGCACGGTGAAGGTAGTCCGGTATCTGGACACTCACGAAGGTGACCTCGGCGCGTCCGTTCCGGGTGTAGTAGTGGACGTCGGACGCGCCGTCGGGTATCGGTGCACCGCCCGCCGAGATCACTTGCGGCAGTTTCGTGTCGCTGCCCTCGCAGGCTCGGGCGTCCCCGAAGGGGTGGAACAGTTGGTCCCGGAACAACCAGACGAAGCCTCCCGTTCCGACGGCGAGAACGGCCACCACAACGGCAAGGCAGGAAAGCCGCCGCCCCGGCCCGAAGGTTCCTGTTCTGCCGTCTCGGTCGCTGACGTCCGCAGCCTCGTGTGACACGGCTCTGTCTCCGGCCTTCTGCGCGTCAGACATGAACTTCTCCCTCGGATGTGTTCGCACGTGACCAGCGCAGCCTAAGGGCTGCCTCGCAATCCCTGGCGGGCGCGCGACGACAGCTACGGCACCTCGCGGCGTTGTCGGAACATCCGCATACATCCCGTATGCGCATGTCCCTCCGCCGCATTCGCCGGGCCGATGTCCGGACCAAGCCTTCGGCGTTCGCGCAGTGGGCCCCGTACGCGGTGGCGGTCGTCGAGGGGCGACCGGCCTCCGTCAGCCGATCTGCAGCCGGTGCGGCGGGGCCAGCGCCGGTCGGAGCTGGTAGAGCAGTACCGGTGACGCGGCGGAGTCCTCGTCCGGGGGAAAGAACTTGGCAAGCTCGTGCCGCCCGCTGATCCGTAACTTCCGGTAGGAGTGGGTGAGATGGGACTCGACGTTGCGCAGGCTCACCTTCAGGGACCGGGCGATGTCGCGATTGCTGATCCCGCGCGCGGCCAGTTCGGAGACCTGCCGTTCGGTGGGGGTGAGCAGCGATTCCGTGGAGTCCTTGCGCGGGTCGGGCCGGCCGCCCGCGTACCGCAGCTCTCGTTGTACCGCCCCCACCAGGCCGTCGGCGCCGAGCGAGATGCCCACCTCGTTGGCGCGGTGGAGCAGTTCGCGGGTGCGCTGGGTCTTGCCGGTCTGCCGGTGGACGCGCCCCGCCGCGTGCAGTGCGTGGGCGAAGAGCAGAGGGGTCGGCGCCGGTTCGAGGATCTCCAGGGCCTGGTCCACGAGGCGGCGCGCCTCGCGTCCGGAGCTCGCGGAGGCCTGTGCGACCAGGGCCCGGCCCAGGGCGAAAGGGGCGCCCCAGCGGCGGGCGAGCTCGGTTTCCTCCCGGGCGGCGCGGCGGGCGGCGGCCATGTCGCGCAGGGCGAGCTGGAGGGCGGACCGGGTGGAGCGCCAGGGCAGGATCGCCGGGTTGACGACGCCGCGGCGGGCCAGTTCCTCCTCGCAGTGGGAGATGAGGGCGAGGCCGCGCCGGGCCTGACCGAGCCGGGCCAGAGCGCGTCCGGCGCTGTGCAGGAGGTACAGCCGCCACCAGGCGACGGGTTGTTCCCCTGGTGGCAGCGGGGTCTCGTCGAGCAGGGCGCCGGCCGCGGCGACGTCGTCCTGTTCCAGGGCCACGTCGATGAGGACACTGCGGGCGAGCGCCCCCACGTGGTACTTGTCGGCGCCGATCCGGGTGAGGGAGTCGAGCGACTGGCGGGCGTCGCCCTCGGCGTCCGCGAGCTGGCCGCGGTGCAGCTGGACCAGGCCGCGTACGGCCAGGGACTCGGCGATCCGGGTCACGGAGCCCTCGGCGCGGGCGAGTTGCACTTTGGTGTCCATGTGCCGCAGCGCCTCGTCGGCATCGCCCGACCACAGCAGCGCGAGCAGCGCGTGATACCAGGTGGGGGAGGAGTACGGGGCACGGGGCCCGGTCAGGAAGCGGTGGGCGATCCGCCGTACCGCCTGCGCCGAATCGCCGGTGGCGGTGCGCAGCAGCAGGACCTGTTCCAGCCGGTCCTCGCCCTCGACGCCGTCGTCCGGGTCCCCGGGCCGGTAGCTGCCCTCGTGGAGCCGGACGTGGATGAGGCAGGTGCGCAGCCGGGCGGCGGTGGACGGGTCCGGGATGTCGATCTCCGCGCGGGCGGTCTCCAGGACCTGGCGGGCGCAGGCGGGTCTGTCGAGCCGCAGAAGGACGTCGGCCAGCCGCAGGGCTTCCTGGAGCCGTTCGTCGGGCCCCAGGTCGCCGGTGGCGTGCTCGGTGAGCGCCCGGGCGGAGGCGGGCAGGTCGAGATCGGTGAGCGCCTGGATCAGCAGTCCCTCGGCGCGGGAGGCGAGTTCGTCCGGCACGCCGTGCAGCACGGCCTTCTCGATCAGCCGTCGTGCCTCCGCGGGGTCACGGCCGACCACGTCCTGCGCGACATCGAGGAGGAGCCGGCTCATCCACGGCTCGTCCAGTCGGTGGGAGTGCAGCAGATGGGCGGCGATCTCCTCGCGGGGGGCATTGTGCCGCCACATGAAACGGGCGGCGAGCCGGTGGAGTTCGGCGCGTTCCGCGCACGGGATGTCCCGGTAGAGCAGTCCGGCGAGGAGGGGGTGACGGAACTTCATGTCGCGGGGGCAGAGCAGCCCGGACTCGGTGAGACGCGAGAGGCTCCGACAGGCCTCCTCCGTCGGCACGTCGCACAGTTCGGCCAGGATGGAGGGGTCCAGGGGCGGGTCCAGGAGGGTGGCCGCCCTGGCAACCTCCAGGCCGTGCGGGGCGAGACGCCGGAGCATGCACATGATGCGCTCCTTGACCGCCTCCAGACGCATCTTCGCGTCGGGCGGGCCCGCCGCGGTCCGGTCGGCGGGGATGTCGGGGGACTGCCCGGTCCCGCCGGGGAGCGGGCAGTCGTGGCCCGTCGGCACGGCCCGTATCTGCTCGGTCAGCAGATACGGGTTGCCGCCCGTGTCGGTGACCAGCGCGTTCACGGACGCGTGGCTGTGGCCGCACAGTGCGGTGGCCAGATCGAAGGCGGCGCTCGGACTGAGGTCGTGCAGGTGGATGTGGTGGTCGGGCCGGATGCCCCCCATGAACTCGACAAGGAGATGCTGGTCGCTCGCCGTCTCCCCGCAGCGTTTGGTGGCGAGCAGCAGGACGGGAAGGTTGTCGAGACGGCGGCTGAGGAAGCCCAGCCAGAGCAGGGACTGACGGTCGGTGTGCTGGACGGAGTCGACCGTCAGGAGGATCGGGGTGCGCCGTGCTGCCCTGCCCACGCCCGCGCAGAGTTCCGCGAGCAGCGGGTAGGCGGGCGTGGCCGCCCCGCCGTCGGCCGCGCCGCTCGCCGCGAAGGCGCGTTCCCAGCCCTGTGCCGTCTCGGGCAGCGTGGCGAGGAGCTGGTGCACGACTCCCAGGGCGAAGTGCTGTTCGGTGAGGGACGCCGTGGCGGACAGCACCATCATGTCCCGCTCACGGGCGGCTTCCTCGGCCCAGCGCAGAAGTGAGGTCTTGCCCGTCCCGATGATGCCGTCTATCAGCGCACCCGAGCCCGCGCCCGCTTTCGCGGATTCCAGCATCTCGGTGATGATCTTCGATTCTTCGGTTCTGCCGAACAGTTCCTGGGGCACCGCCCTACATCTCCTGCCTCAACAGTGAATGATCCGGACGAAACAGCCGGCTTGGCGAACCAGGCGCTCTCGTTCGTTCGCCGACCGGTGTGGTCGCGCTCTTCATCGCAATGGTGCGGCAGGACAGCCGGTGTCTCGGTGCAGGCGAAACCAGTGCCCTCAAGGCGGCTTTCGGCCAGGAGGAAAGTCGACTCCGCCCTGACGGAAAGGGGTTTCCCGGACGGTATGACGGAGGCTCGGAGCCTCTCTTCACCCCCCGCTCTCCGGTGAAAGGTGCTCACATCCGACGAGCCGGGACGTTAGCACGGCCGACTGTCGAATTTGTACAGCGGCTTGTGCGCGGAGGATTCGAAGCGTGTTTCTTCGGCCATTGCTTCGGTCCGACCGTATTGATGTACCCGGGGACCGCATGGGTACGGTCTGCACGGTATTGAGGTGGTGGCCGGTGAACCACGTTGTGAGTGTTGCCCCGGCGCCCGGCACATTCACCCAACTTAATGGCGGAAATCTGATGGAAGGATCGGTGTCCGCGTGACTGCGACCAGTGAGGAGCTTCGCCCGTTATGGGGCATCCGCCCCGCCCTGCCGCGGTCGGACCCCGGCCCGCCCGACGGCGGTCGTGTCGAGCGGTTCGTGCTGTCCCTGAGCGGCGTCCTGCCGTTGGTGTACGAGCAGACCTGGCAGGCGGTCCTGGACGGCACACCCCTGTGCCGCACCGCGTTCCACCGGTCTCCGGGCGGCGGACTCGTCCGCACCGTCCGGCCGGACGCCCGCTTCCGCATGCAGGCCGTGGACTGGCGGGCCACGCGCCCGGAGGTGCAGGACTGCCGTCTCGCCGAGCGGCTGAACCGGGAGGCGGCCACCGGACTGCCCCTCGACCGGGCGCCGTTGATGTGCGCCACGCTCATCCGGCGCGACGACCGGACCTGGACCTTCGCCTGGCGGTACGCCCGCGAGCTGATGGGCCGGCGCGCGGGGCTCCGCGTGCTGGAGGAGGTCGCCGACGCGTACGGGGCACTGCTCCGCGGCGGCGTCCCGCGGCGCGCCGGTGGCCGACGCGGTGCGGACGGCCTTCTCGCGGGGCGGGTGAGCCGATGAGCGGCGACAACTCGGTGCGGCTGTTCTGTCTCCCGTTCGAGGGTGTCTCGGCGGGTGTGTACCTGCCCTGGGCCGAGGCCATCGGTCCCTCGGTGGTCGTCACGCCCGTGGAACTGCCCGGACGGGGCCGCCATCCGCGTACCAGCCCGTGCGGCAGTCTGGAACCCCTGCTGGCCGAGATCATGCCGTACGTGGCCCGCATGTGCGACAGGCCGTTCGCGCTGTACGGGCACGGCTTCGGCGCCCTCCTCGCGTACGAGATAGCGGCGCGGTTCGAGTGGGAGCACGACGCGGTGGCCGAGCGGCTCTACGTGTCGGGCTCCGGTGTGCCGCACCGGCGGGCACCGGAGCGGTCGGTCGGTCATCTGCCGGAAGCGGCGATGGTCCGCAGGCTCCGCGACCGGGGCCGGATGCCCCCGGTCGCCCGGGACCCGCTCCGTGCGGCCCGGGCGCTGCCCGCGCTCCGCGCGGACGTCTCCGTCATGGAGGCCTACCGGCGCGACCCGCGCCATGTCGTGCACTGCCCGGTCACCGCGATGGGCGGACTGCGGGACCGGAGCGTCCCGGGGGCGGAGCTGGCCGGCTGGCGCCGGTGCACCCGGCGCGCCCTGCGCGTGGAGACGTTCCCCGGCGACCACTACTTTCCGCTCACCGCCCGGGGGGAAGTGCTGGCCACCTTCGCACGCGACCTGGTCCGCCCGCCGGCCGCCCGACGCGTGCTGTCGTCGACGCTCGGCCACTGACCGGCCGCCGGTTGCGGAATCGGCAACAAGAGTTGTCCGGGAACCACGGCGTCCACATGCTGGTCGCCGGAGGTGACCGTATGACACCCATCTATCGTGCCGAGGGCCTCGACGGCGAGGCCCCCGGTGCCGAGCCGGAGCACGAGGAAGAACCGCACGCCGGCTTCCTGGCGGACGCGGCGCACTGGTTGCGGGGTTTGCTCGGGCCGGAGGACCGGGTCACGGAGTCGGTCCGCCGGATCCTCGACGTCGGCAGCGGGTCCGGAGAGGCTTCCTGCGCACTGGCCCGCGCCTTCCCGGGGGCGAGCGTCATCGCCGTGGACCGGTCCGCCACGTTCCTCGCCCAGGCCGAGGTCCGCGCGGCGGAGCGAGGGCTGACCGGACGGATCGCGACCCGACGGGCCGAGCGGCCGGACCAGTTCGGCCGACTGGGACCGGCCGAACTGGTCTGGACCGGCAACGTCTGCCGTCACCTGGGCGATCAGCAGGCGGTGCTGCGGAGCCTGGCGTCCGCGGTGCGACCCGGCGGAGTGGTCGCCGTCGCCGAACGCGGGCTGCCGCCGCGTTTCCTGCCCCGTGACATCGGCATGGGCCGCCCCGGCCTCCAGGCCCGCCTGGACGCGGCCCTCGAAGCCCGGTTCGCCGACGAGCGGTCCCAACTGCCGGGCGCGACCTCCGTGGTCGAGGACTGGTCGTACCTGTTGGCGTCCGCCGGACTCGTCCCCACCGGTTCCCGCACCTTCCTGATCGACCTCCCGGCCCCGCTGGAGCTGTCCACGCGCCGGTATCTGCACACCCGGCTGCACGGCATGCTCGCCGAGCTCGGCGACCGGCTCGACCTCGTCGACCGGCTGACCGTGGAGCAACTCCTGGACGGGGACGCCTGTACGGGCATTCTGTGGCGGCCCGACGCCTTCTACCTCACCGCGGTCACCGTGCACACCGCCCGCCTGTGCCGGACCCGGGCCTGACCGCTCCCGCGACACGCGGACGGACGGACGCGACGGCGACGCGATCCCGGTCGGACCCCGGTTCGGCCGGGATCGGCCTGTTCGCCGGGCCCGCCGGTTCTTCGCGGTCCTCCCGTTCTTCGGGGCCTTCCTGCCCACCGGGGTCCGCCCGTTCTTCGGCACCGCGAGGGCGGTGCTGCCGACCCGCCCCGAGTCGGTTCGCGCCCCCGCCGACCCGCCCGGCCCACAGGGACCGTAGAGCGACCACGAGCGCAGATTCTTCGGTCAGCCCTACGGTCCCACCGTATTGAGGCCCTCGCCCCCGCACTTCTACGTTCCTTCCCAGAGCCGCCGCCCGGCGAAATCGGGAAGCCGGGCGGGCGTGCGCAGGAGTGACGGAGGACACGTGAAGTTTCAGATCCTGGGCCCGCTGCACGTCGAGACGGGCGGAGTCCCGGTCGTCCCCACGGCGGCGAAGGCGCGGCAGATCCTGGCGCTCCTCGCGCTCTCGCCGGGGCGGCTCGTCCCGGTGACCACCCTGCGGGAGGAGCTGTGGGGCTCCGCGCCACCGCGCAGCGCGCGCGCCACCCTCCAGACCTACATCCTGCGCCTGCGCCGAATCCTGGCCGCCGCCCTCGGAGGTCCGGACGGCCCGGCCCGCGCCAGGCGGCTGCTGGCCACCGGCCACGGGGGATACCTGCTCCGGATCGCCGAGGAGGACGTGGACGCCTTCGCGTTCGAACGGGCGGCCGAGGCCGGACACGCGGCCTTCGCGGACGGCGACGACGAGCCGGCATCCCAACGGCTGAGCCGGGCACTGGCGTTGTGGCGGGGACCGGCGTTCGTGGACATACGGACGGGGCCGGTGCTGCGGATTCACGCGGCCGGTCTGGAGGAAAGCAGGCTGCTCGTGACCGAGCGCCTCGTCGATGCCGGGCTGCGCCTCGGACGGCACCGTGAACTCCTGTCCGACCTCATTCAACTGACGGAACGTCATCCCGCCAACGAGCGGCTGTACGCCCAGGCCATGATGGCTTTCTATCGCTCCGGTCGGCAGTCCGCGGCGCTCGACCTGTACCGCAGGCTGCGCCGACGGCTGATCGAGGAACTGGGGCTGGAGCCCGCTCCGCAACTCCAGCGACTGCACCAGGCGATGCTCTCGGTCGACCCCCGGCTGGACACACCCGCCCAGGGCGGCAGACCCACGCCGACCTTCGACCTGTACGCGGCCTGAACACGCCGCACCGGCGGGCGCCGAGCACCGGGCGCCGACGGATACCGAGCGTCAACCGGCACCGAGCACCAACCGGCACCAACCGGCACCGAGCAGCACGGACACCAGGACCACCCGCGCCTTTGCCCAGGGCGGCCGAGCGAGAAGGTGACACAGTGACGAAACAGAGCCCCAACCTCTACGAATGGATGGGCGGCGCCGAGGCGCTGGAACGGCTCACGGAGGAGTTCTACCGGCGCGTGCGCAAGGACGAACTCCTCGCCCCGCTCTTCCAGTACATGGACGACGACCACCCGCAGCACGTGGCGACCTTCCTCGGCGAGGTCCTCGGCGGCCCCGAGCGCTACACCGAACACCACGGCGGTTACCCGCACATGGTGTCCCGGCACCGGGGCCGGGCCATCAAGCCGGAGCAGCGGGCGCGATGGGTGGAACTGATGCTGGAGGCCATGGACGTCGTGGGGCTTCCGGCGGACGCGGAGTTCCGTTCGGCGTTCGTCGGCTACATCGAGTTCGGCTCCCGCCGTGCGATGGCCAACTCCCAGCGGGGGGCCGCGCCGTCGAGCCGTACCACCATCAAGAAGTGGGGCTGGGGCGAGGCCCTGCCCGGGGATGACTGACCCGGTGACCGGCTCGGCGACCGGCCTGATGACCGGGCCGATGACCCGGCCCCGGCCGGCCCCGTCGGCGCGTCCCGGTATCGGCAACAAATATTGCCCGTCCGCCACGCACGGTTCCAGCATGGGGACCAGTAGTGATCACCGTGATCAAGCGGACCGTCGAGGCGGCCGTGCCGCGCCGACGGCCGCCGGAGGATTCCGGCGGTGCCGGCCTCCCCAGGTCCGGCCGACCGGCGCGCACCCGCCCTGATCCGCACGCCCGAACCATCCGACACAAGGAGTTCGCCCATGCGTTCATCCACTCCCGGGCCGGTGCACGGCCGCGCCGTGCAGACGGGTCCCGAGCGCCTTCCATCCCGTTCCGCCGAGCGGTCGGCGGTCCAGCGGGCGGGAGGCGGCAGCCGATGAGTGTCCGGACCGAAACGCACGAGGCGGCCTCCCCCAAGGCCTCCAACAGACTGCCGCTCGCGGTCTACCTGCTCGCGTTCAGCCTGTTCGCCATGGGCAGCGCCGAGTTCCTGCTCGCCGGAGTCCTGCCGGACATCGCCGACGACCTGCACATCTCGCTCTCCTCCGCCGGTGCGCTGATCTCGGCGTTCGCCATCGGCGTGGTGATCGGCGGACCGCCCCTCGCGGTCCTGACCCTGCGCTGGCCGCGGCGGACCACACTGGTGATCTCGCAGGCCGTGTTCGCCGTCTGCGTGGCGATCGGCCTGGTGAGCGACAACTTCACCGTGCTGCTCATCACCCGCTTCCTGTGCGGCCTCGCCTACGCCGGATTCTGGGCGGTCGCCGCGGTCACGGCGATCGGACTCGTCACCCCCGACCGCACCGCACGGGCCTCCGGCGTGGTCGTCAGCGGACTCAGCATCGCCATGGTGGCCGGTGGCCCGGCCGGTGCGCTGCTCTCCCACTTCACCGGCTGGGAGGGCGGTTTCTGGGCGGTGGTCGGGCTCACCGTCCTCGGCGCGGTCGCGACGGCGATCGCGATCCCCTCGGCCCCGGCGGCCAAGGAACAGAGCGTGCGGCGCGAACTGCGCACGATGCGCCAGCCGCAGCTGTGGGTGGTGTACATCGCCACCCTGCTGAGCACCGCCGCGTACATGATCTCGTACAACTACCTCGCGGCGTTCCTCAGGGACGTCACCCACGTCGACTCCGTGTGGGTGCCCCCGATCCTCGTGCTCTTCGGCATCGGCGCCTTCGTCGGTCTGTCCATCGGCGGACGGATCGCCGACGGGCGCCCCCACCACGCGCTCCTCATCGGCGCCGGCGGCATCCTCGTCACGTCGGTCCTGCTCACGCTCCTCGCCGACTACGCCGTCGCCGTCGTCGCCCTGGTCCTGCTCATGGGTGTCGCCGGATTCGTGCTCAACCCGGCCATCTACGGACGGGTGTTCACCGTGGCGTCGAACGCGCCGACACTCGCCGGAGCCACCGCCGTCTCCATGTTCCAGCTCGGCATCAGCCTCGTTCCCGTCATCGCGGGCGTCGCCCTCGGTGCCGGAGCCGGACTGACGTCCATCCCCTGGCTGGGCGCCGGGCTCGCCGTACTGACCATCCCGGTCGTCCTGATCGACCGGACGATGACCCGCAACCGGGCGTCGAACCCGCAGACCGGCGAGGACTGACACGCCCCTGCGGCCCCGATCCGCGCGACACCGTCCGGCGTCCCTTTCCCGTCTGCCGCAGCACACACATCGCGGGGAGCCGCGGAGAGAGTTCCGACCAGCTCTCTCCGCCGGCTCCCCAGAGGGAGGTTCACATGGACAACAAACTCGGTTACGAACTCGGAAATTGGGTGGTGTCGCAGATCCAGGGTCCGGACCGTCCGTCGCGGACGACCTTCGAACTGCTGGACATGGAATGGGATCTGCTTCCCGAGGTGTTCCCGCCCTGGACGGACCCCGGTCCCGGACTCTTCGCCTCCTGGGTGCCGTACGAGAAGGGCATCCGCTTCCTGGAGATGGGCTGCGGCGCGGGCATCGCCGCGGTGCTCGCCGCCCAGCACGGCAGCGAACACGTGGTGGCCCTGGACATCAACCCGGCGGCGGCGGAGAACACCCGCCGCAACGCCGCCCGGCACGGGGTGTCCGACCGCGTCACGGCGCTGACCAGCGATCTGTTCGACGGCCTGGAGCCCGCCGAGCCGTTCGACCTCGTCTTCTGGAACACCCCGTTCATCGAGGCGCCCGCCAACCGCGCCTGCACAGGCCAGATCGAGCGCGCGGTCTTCGACCCCGGGTACGAGATGGTGCGCAGGTTCTTCCGCGACGCGGTGGCCCACATCGCGCCGAACGGACGGATCTTCCTCGGCACGAGCGAGGCCATGGGCAACAGGGAGAAGCTGCTGAGGGCGGCCGCCGACGCGGGCTTCGAGGGCCACCGCCACCGCAGCGAGTCCGTCGAGCTGCCCGCGGCGGACTTCCCCGGATCCCCGGTGGTCGCGGCCCACACGAACGAGCGCGGAATCGTCGACATGGACTTCACGATGTACGAGTTCGGGCTCCGTTGATCCCGTATTCCCGGCCGCCCGGGACAGCCCCGGAGGCACGAGAACCAGTTCAGCCGCATTCGATCCACGACTGGGCGACACGACCGCCCCGGAAGGTTGACATGTCATGAGCGCCAACGGGAACGCGCACGCCACCGGCTTCGACGTCGCCGTCGTCGGCAACGGAGTCCTCGGGCTCTCGCTCGCCTGGGTCCTGGCACAGCGAGGACAACGCGTCGCCGTGCTCGGCCAGCCGCACCGCCCCTGGGCGGGCTCGGCCGCGGCCGGAGCCATGCTCGGCTGTTTCGGCGAGGTCACCACCTCGCTGCTGTCCACCGAGCACGGCCGGGCCAAGCTGGAACTCGGCATCGAGGCCACCAAACTGTGGCCGCAGTGGCTGGCGGAGCTGGAGGCGGGAACCGAGGGCGCCTCCGTCAAGACCGCCGAGGGCACCACCGTCGTCCTCAACACCATCGGCACCGCCGAGATCGACGACGCCAACTACAACGCCATCCGCGCCGAACTCACCCGCTACGCCGAACCCTTCGAGGACGTCGAGCCCACCGACCTCGACTGGGTGGACGCGGAACCGATCTCCCGCCCGCTGAAGGCCTTTCACATACCCGGTGAGCACGCGGTCGACGCCACGGCCCTCCTGGAACGGCTGGAGCGGGCGGCCGTCCGGGCGGGCGCCACCCTCGTCCCCGAATTCGCCACCCGCGTCGTGCACGAGGGCGACCGGGTGACCGGAGTCGTCACGGCCTCCGGGCGCACGATCGGCGCCGACCACGTCACGCTGGCCGCCGGCGCGCGCAGCCAGGAACTCCTGGACAGCCTTCCCATCGGCCCCCGCGTACCCCGTCTCGTCAGCGGCTACGGCGTCTCCTCCCTGATCAGGACCGTGGACGGCACGACGCCCGACAGCGTCATCCGGACCCCGAACCGCTCCTTCGCCTGCGGTCTGCACGTCGTCCCGCGCGCCGACGGGCACGTCTACCTCGGCGCCACCAACGTCATCTCCGTGGAGCCGCGCGACACGGCCGAGATGCGCGACCTGGTCTTCCTCCTCCAGTGCGCCCACCGCCAGGTCCGCCGCAGCCTCTGGAACAGCGACGTCGCCAAGGTCCAGGTCGGCAACCGCCCCGTGTCCATGGACGGCTTCCCGCTGCTCGGACAGGGCGGCATGGACGGCCTGTGGATCATGACCGGCACCTACCGCGACGGCCTGCACCTCTCCCCGCTCCTGGCCCAGGACTTCGCCGCCCGGATCCTGGGCGAGCAGCCCCGGGCCGACCTCGACAGGTTCGCGCCCCTCCGGCAGCCCATCAAGGCGGGGACCCGCGAGCAGATCGTGGACCTCCTCATCGACCACCAGATGGGAATCGGCTACGAACAGGACTGGACGATCCCCGTCGAGTGGCACCACTGGATCGAGATGGACCTGCGGCCGGCCACGCTCGCCTGGGCCAACGAGCTGGACCCCGAGTACACCCCGCCGGCCGAACTGCTCTTCGCCTCCCGCTTCGACCCCGAACTCGTCAGCCTGCTGCACAAGTACTACGCGACCTGCCGCGAGTACCGCTGAGCGCCGGACCCGTACCGCGGCACCCCGACGTCTTCCCTCCGAACCACATGACCGCCGTGCGGGCAGGTGCGACGACGCCCGCCCGCACGGCACTTCCCGAAAGGACGAAACCATGGCAGTCGAGGCGATCGACCCTCCCGGCCTTCCCAAGCCCTACGGCTGGCGGCAGATGGCCGTCGGCACCGGCAGCCGGGTGGTGTTCCTCAGCGGCCAGACCCCGCGCACCGCCGACGGCGAACCGGTGGGCATGGGCGACCTCGCGGCACAGACCGAGCAGGTCTACCTCAACATCGCCACGGGCCTCGCCGCGGCCGGCGCCACCTTCGACGACGTCCTGCGCCTCACCGTCTACGTCGTGGACTGGTCGCTGGACAAGTGGGACGCCATCACCGCGGGCGCCGAACGCGCGGCGGCCAAACTGGGCGCCGACGTCATCCGGCCCACCACCCTGGTCGGGGTCGCCACGCTCGCCGAACCCGACTTCCTCATCGAGGTCGAGGCGACCGCCATCGCCGCCTGACCCCGCCCGCAGGACGCGTGAGGCCCCGCCGGACCGGCGGGGCCTCACGCGTCCTGCGGGCGGGGCGGCCGGTGTCGCCGCTCCTCGGCTCAGCGCCGTTCGGAGAGGAGTTCGTCGAGCACCTTGGCCACCGTCCCGGGCGAGGGCAGGCCGGGGTGGTGGCTGACGTTGCCCGTGGTCGGGTCGAAACCGTCGTGCCACTCCGGCTCGTTGACCAGCCCCCCGTCCTCGCGGATCCGGGCGACGTTCCGCCGGACCGCCGGTTTGGCCCACATCCTGGCGCCCATCACCGGGAAGTAGACGACGGGACAGTCCACCGACAGCGCGACCGTCATCAGACGGTTGGGCGCGGCGCCGCCCGCGGCGGAGGCGAGCGTGTGGGCCGTGGCCGGCAGGACCGCGAGGATGTCGTGGTCGGCGGCGAGCCGGGACGGCTTGTCGGTCGGCCAGTCCGCCGGGGATTCCCCGGACACCACCCGCTCGGCGAAGAGCGCGACGCTCTCGGGTGAAATGAATGAGGCCGCGGTGTGCGTGAGCAGAACGGTGAACGTACTGCCCGTGATCTGTCGGCGTATTTCCTCGACATATGACGGAAGCCGGGTCACCGCAATGGATCCGGTGGCACCGACGAGGATGCGTTTCCCGGTTGTCCCCGGGGAGTTCTCCATTCCCATGCGTCGATGATGTCGCCGCGCTCCCCTCGCCGGTCAATGGTCCCGAATGGGCTGCGCAGAGGAAGTCCATTGCGGGTCCAGCGGCAGTCGAGTGCCGGCCAAACCCTACGGTCGTCCCTGCGGTCGGACCGTATTGAGGCCGTTTGCAGCCCTGCTTAACCTCCGTTTCCGTATCGGAAATCGAATGCCCCCGAGGCATCTGACGAGGAGAGGCAGACTTCGATGGAGGATCTTTTCGCGAAGCTGCGCGGCGGTGCCGTTCACCCCCGCCTCGACGAGGCCCTGCTGCCGCACCTCAAGCCGCAGCCGGAACGTCGTCACGAGCCGTTCCCGCTCACCGACATTCAGCAGGCCTACGTGATCGGCCGCCACAAGGGCCTGGAACTCGGCGGCATCTCCAGCCAGTACTACCTGGAGTTCGACTGTCCCGGTCTCGACCCGGACCGGCTGACCGGGGCACTGCGGAAGGTCGTGGACCGGCACGACGCGCTGCGCACCGTGGTCGGACCGGACCGGACCCAACGCGTCCTCGCCGCGGACGAGGTGGCGCCGTACGTCATCCCCGTCACGGACCTGCGGGGCCGGAGCGCCGAGGACCGGACCGCCGGGACCGACAGGATCCGCGCCGGTCTGACCGACGGTCTGCTGCCCACGGACCGGGCACCGCTCTTCGACATCCGCGCCACGCTGCTCGACGACGACCTGGTCCGGCTCCACCTCGCCGTGGATCTGCTCTTCCTCGACATCCGCGGCCTCCACCTGCTCCTCGACGAGTGGCGCCGGTTCTACGACGAGCCCGGGTGGCGGCCCGAACCGCCGGAGCTGTCGTTCCGCGACTACGTGCTCGCGCAGGAGGAACTGCGCGACGGCGCCCTGGGCCAGGCGGCCGCCGCGTACTGGGCGGACCGCCTCGACACGCTGCCCCCCGCCCCCGAACTCCCCCTGGCCGCGGTGCCCGAGCAGCTCGGCGTCCCCCGGTTCGCCCGGCACCGGGCGATGCTCGCGCCGGAGCGCTGGCAGGCGCTGCGGACGGCGGCCGACCGGCACGGGCTCACCCCGTCGGGCGTGCTGCTCGCCGCCTACACGGAGGTGGTGCGGACCTGGTCGAGGCGGCAGGAGTTCACCCTGACCGTCACCCAGTTCCACCGCCTCGGACTGCACCCGCAACTCGACGAGATCGTGGGCGACTTCCTCGCGCCCGGCCTGCTCGCCGTCGGAGGCCGGCCCGAGGAGACCTTCGAGCAGCGGGCGCGGGACGTGCAGCAGCGGGCGCTGGAGGACCTCGCGCACTGCGCGTACGGCGGCATCCGGGTGCTGCGCGACCTGGCCCGCCGCAAGGACGACGGCCGGGTGTCGATGCCCGTGGTCTTCTCCAGCACCCTCGGCGCCGACGCACCGGGCGCGGGACGGCCGGAGCCGTTCGGGAAGCTGGTCCACGACCACAGCCGGACCCCCCAGGTATGGCTGGAGAACCAGATCCTGGAGCGGGACGGACGGCTCTCGGTGAACTGGAACGTGGTCGAGGGCCTGTTCCCGCAGGGCATGCCGGAGGCCATGTTCGAGGCGTACCTGACGCTGCTCGACCGGCTGGTGGACGACGCCTCGGTCTGGGACGCCACCCGGGGGATCGTTCCGCTGCCGACCGCCCAGGCAGAGGAGCGGGGACGGGCCAACGCCACCGCCGAGGACATCCCGCCCGCCCTGCTGCACGAGCTGGTCGCCGAGGCGGCGGCGCGCCGCCCCGACGCGATCGCGGTGATCACGCCCGGCGCGGAGACCACGTACCGCCGTCTCACCGAGGACGCGCACCGGATCGCGCACCGGCTGCTCAGCGGCCCCGGCGCCGCGCCGAACGAGATCGTCGCGGTGTCGATGCGGCCGGGCGCCGCGCAGTTCTCCGCGCTCCTCGGGGTGCTGCACACCGGCGCCGCGTACGTGGCCATCGACCCGGAACTGCCCGAGGAACGGCGCCTGAGCCTGCTGGCCCGATGCCGTGTGCGGTCGGTGGTGACCGAACCGGAGCTGCGCGAGACCCTGACCTGGCCGCGGGACGTGCTGGTGGTGACCCCCGAGGACGAGGCCACCCTGACGTGCTCCGCCGAGGCGCCCGAGCGCCGGCAGGGCCACGACGACCTCGCCTACGTCATCTTCACCTCGGGCTCCACCGGCGAGCCCAAGGGCGTGATGATCACCCACCGGAGCGCCGCGAACACCGTGCAGGACATCAACCGGCGCTTCTCGGTGGGCGAGGACGACCGGACGATGGCCCTCGCCCCGGCCGGTTTCGACCTGTCGGTGTACGACCTCTTCGGCGTCCTGGGCGCCGGTGGCACCGTCGTCGTGCCCGACCCGGCCCGAGGCAACGACATCACCCACTGGTCGCAGCTCATCGGCCGCTACGGCGTGACCATCTGGAACAGCGTCCCCGCGCCGATGCGGATGTGGATCGACTCGCTCGGCGCCGGGGGAGTCCCGCGCGGCTGCCGACTGCGCCTCGCGCTGCTGAGCGGCGACTGGATTCCGGTGGACCTGCCGAACCGCATCCGGGAGAAGCTCCCCGCGATGCGGGTGATCAGCCTCGGCGGCGCCACCGAGGGATCGATCTGGTCGATCCACCACCCGATCGAGACCGTGCGGCCCGAGTGGGCGAGCATCCCGTACGGCAAACCGCTGGCCAACCAGACCATGCACGTGTTCAACCAGTGGCTTGAGGAGTCCCCCGTCGGGGTCACCGGAGAGATCCACATCGGCGGCGTCGGCGTGGCACAGGGCTACCTGGGCGACCCCGTCCGCACCGCCGAACGCTTCCCGAGCCACCCCGTCACGGGGGAGCGCGTCTACCGCACCGGCGACCTCGGCCGGTACCTGCCCGGCGGCGACATCGAGATCCTGGGCCGCGAGGACTTCCAGGTGAAGATCAACGGCTACCGGGTCGAGCTGGGCGAGATCGAGGCGGCCCTGCTGCGTCAACCGGGGGTGCGCACCGCGCTCGTCACCGCACCGGCCCACGCCCGTACCGGGCAGCGGCAGATCGCCGCGTACGTGGTGCCCGAACCCGGGACGGACCCGGACCCGGCCGTGCTGCGCGAGGCGCTGACCGCCCTGCTGCCCGGCTACATGGTGCCCAGCCGCTTCCTGACCCTGGACACCCTTCCCCTGACGACGAACGGGAAGATCGATCACAAGGCGCTCCCGGCACCGTGGAACGACGACTCCGACACCGGGTCCGGGCGGGTGGCGCCACGCAGCGGCGTCGAGGAGCGGCTGTTCGCCCTCTGGTCCCAGCAGCTCGGTCACGGCGACTTCGGCGTGGAGGAGGGCTTCTTCGACATCGGCGGCGACTCCTTGCACGCCGTCGGCCTGCTCGGCCTGTTGCGCGCCGAGTTCGGCATCGACGCCGACATGGAGCAGGAGATGGTCGAGAGCCTCTTCATGAACGCGTCGATCGTCTCGTTCGCCGAACTCGTCGCCACCGCCGAGGAGGCCGCGGCGTGAACACCACCCCCGACCCCGTCACCTCGGTACGCGAGTGGAGTCACGTGATCGTCGGCGCGGGCTCCGCCGGAGCCGTCACCGCCGCCCGGCTCGCCTCCCGGGACTCCGGGAACGTCCTGCTCCTGGAGGCGGGCGGCGACCAGCCGAGCCCCCGGGACCGCACCCACCCCCTGGCCGACGCCGGACGGCTCGTCCTGGACGGCTACAACTGGGACTACCGGGCCAACCTCCGCACCAGCGGCCGTTGGGAGGAGATCCTCCGGGGACGGACCGGAGCACCGGACCCCACGAGGGCGGCCGGCGGCCGGCCGCCGGCCCGGGCCCTGTGGGAACGCTTCCCCTACCAGCTCGGCAAGGTGGTCGGCGGCGGCTCCGCCGTCAACGGGGCCATCGCCCTGCGCGGGCTGCCCCGCGACTTCGCCGCCTGGGAGGCGGCCGGCAACCCGGACTGGTCGTGGGAGCACGTGCTGCCGTTCTACAAGGACATCGAGAACGACGCCGACTTCCCCGGCCGGCTGCACGGCGACAGCGGACCGCTGCCCATCCACCGCACCCCGCGCGACCGGGTGCACCCGCTGGACGCGGCGTTCTGGGAGGAGTGCAACCGGCGGGGCGTCGCCGATCTGCCCGACCTCAACTCCGGCGACGAGGCCGGGGTCGGCCCGATCCCCGGCAACGTCGTGGACGGCGAACGCATCGACGCCTCCACCGCCTTCCTCGCCGACGCCCGCGGCCTGCCCCACCTCCATCTGCGCACCGGCGTCCGGGTCACCCGGGTGCTGTTCGAGAAGAACCGGGCCGTCGGCGTGGAGGCCGAACTGGACGGCGCGCTCACCACGATCCGGGCGCGGCAGGTGGTGCTCGGCGCCGGGGCCGTCGGCACCCCCGTCATCCTCCAGCGCTCGGGCGTCGGCGCCGCCGGGCTGCTCCGGGCCCTGGGCATCACCCCGGTGGCGGACCTGCCCGGGGTCGGCCGCGACCTGGTGGACCACCCCTCGGTCGTCATCTGGTCCAGGCCCGCCGACGGGGTGTGCACCGCGGGCCTGCCCTGGCGTCAGGTCGCGGCGAGGATGAGCAGCGGCTTCGACGACGACGTGGACGTCCAGCTGGGACTGCTCAACAACGTGGAGAGCCACACCATCCCCGGTTTCGTCGACCGCCTCGGCTGGCCCCTGGTCGTCGGCATCTCGGTGATGCTGATGCGCCCGCGCTCACGGGGCCGGGTCTTCCTCGACAGCGCCGACCCGCACGCCGCGCCCGTCATCGAACTGGGCCTGGGCACCGACCCCGAGGATGTCGAGCGACTGTGCCACGGTGTGCGCCGGGCCTGGGGCTTCCTGCGTTCCCCCGGCCTGGCGGGCCGGCTGACCAGAACGCAGTTCTGGAGCGATCGGATGATCGCCAACGACGGTGTGGTGCGCAGCGGCGTCCGCCACATCATGAACCCCGGCTGGCACGCGTCCGGATCGTGCCGGATGGGGCCGGGGACCGATCCGTGGACGGTCGCCGACCAGGAGGGCCGGGTGCACGGCACCGAGAACCTGCGGATCGTCGACGCCTCGCTCTTCCCGGCCGTCCCCAGCGCGCCCACCAATCTGACCACGCTGATGCTGGCCGAGAAGCTGGCCCGGAGTGTGAAGGAGTGACTGTGCCGTATGTATCCAGTTCCCCGGTACGGCTCTACTGCTTTCCGCACGCCGGGGCGACCTCGCTGGTCTACCGGGGCTGGCAGCCCCTCGGCGAACCGCACCTGCTGGTCCGGGGCGTGGACGCGCCGGGCCGCGGTACCCGCCGCCAGGAGCGCCGGGCCGTCGGCTTCCGCGCACTGGTGCGGGCCATGGCCGAGCCGGTGGTGGCCGATCTGCTGGCGGAGGGGGAGCGGGGACCGGGTCCGCGCTGGGTGACCTTCGGGCACAGCTTCGGCTCGACGACGAGCCTGGCCGTGGCCGCGGAGGTGGCCCGCCAGGTCGGTGTGGCACCGGAACGGGCCGTGCTGTCCGGGGCGGTCCCGCCCGGCCTCCAGCGGCCCGGCCCGCTGCTCGACGACGTCCCCGACGAGCAACTGCTCGCCAGGACCGCCGACGACGGGGGGACACCGTCGGCCGTGCTCGCCGACCCGACGATGAGCCGCATCCTGCTGCGGATGCTCAGGGAGGACGACGCCGTCAGGGGCGAGTTCGCCCAGCAGGCGTCCGGGCTGCGGGTGGACTTCCCGCTCACCCTCATCGCCGCGCGGGAGGACGCGTACGCACCGCCGGAGAAGGTCTGGCAGTGGTCCGCGCACAGCTCGGCCCCGACCCGCCGGGTCGAGATCGACGGCGGCCACTTCGCGGCAGTGCGGTGTCCCAAGGAAACCCTGACCACCATCCTCGACGACACCGAACCCGGAGAGGGGTATCCGCATGGCGCGCGGCAGGTATGAGGCCGAGCACGAGCAGTTCCGGGACACCTGCCGGGAGTTCCTGCGGCGCGAGGTCATGCCGCACCACGCCCGGTGGGAGCGGGAGGGCATCGTCGACCGCGAGGTGTGGCGCGGGGCGGGACGGGCGGGGCTCCTCGGCATCGGTGTGGACCCCGCGTACGGCGGGGGCGGCGAGCCGGACTACCGGTACCCGGTGGTGTTCTCGCAGGAGATCATGTGGGCGCGGGCGACGGCACCGGGCTTCGTGGCGCACAACGACGTGATCGCCACCTACCTCACCGGGCGGACCACCGAGGAACAGCGCAAGCGGTGGCTCCCCGGGCTCTGTTCGGGCGAGCTCGTCGCGGCGATCGCGATGAGCGAGCCCGACGCCGGTTCCGACGTCACCGAGATCCGCACGACCGCGGTCCGCGACGGCGACTCCTACGTCATCAACGGGCAGAAGACGTTCATCACCAACGGCGAGAACTCCGACGTCATCGTGGTCGCCGCCAAGACCGCCCCCGAGCGCGGCGCGCAGGGCATCAGCCTGCTGGTGGTGGAGCGCGGCGCGCCCGGTCTCACCCGCGGGCGGCGGATGGAGAAGCTGGGCTGGCACGCCAGCGACACCTGCGAGCTGTTCTTCGACGACTGCCGGGTGCCGGCCGAGAACCTGATCGGCAAGGAGAACGCCGGTCTCGCCTACATGATGGCCGGGCTGCCCCGGGAACGGCTGAGCATCGCGACCGTGGCCGTGGGCGCGGCCGAGCGGATGCTGGCGGACACCCTGGAGTACGCCAGGACGCGCGAGGCGTTCGGCAGGCCCATCGGCAACTTCCAGCACAGTCGTTTCCAACTCGCAACGATGGACACCGAGTTGACGATCGCGCAGGTGTTTCTCGACCACTGCGTCGCCGAACTCAACGCCGGGCGGCTCTCGGTGACCGACGCGGCCAAGGCGAAGTGGTGGACGACGGAGCTCCAGGTCGACATCGCCAACCGCTGCCTCCAGCTCCACGGCGGCTACGGCTATCTGAAGGAGAGCGCGATCTCCCGGGAGTGGGCCAACAGCCGGGTGCAGACGATCTACGGCGGGACGACGGAGGTGATGAAGGAGCTGATCGGCAGGTCCCTCGGTCTCTGAGAGCCCGCCGGGCGGCCTCTTGCCGGGCCGAAGGCCACCCGGCAGGCTCTGCGCGGGCCGTGCGCCGCCCCGCCCCGCCCGCCGGGGTGGGGCGCGGCACCAAATCGGCTTCCGTCATTGCGGTTTCGGGAACCGGCCGGTCTAATGCCGACGTGGATCAGCCCTCGACCATCGCCCAGGCCCTGTCCGCGGTCGCCTCCCGGCTCAAGCGGGTGCGCACCGCCCGCGGTGTGACCCTCGCCGCGCTGTCGGAGGCCACCGGTATCTCCAAGAGCACGCTGTCACGCCTCGAAGCGGGCCAGCGCCGCCCCAGCCTCGAACTGTTGTTGCCCATAGCCCAGGCCCATCAGGTGCCCCTTGACGAACTGGTCGGAGCCCCGGACGTGGGCGACCCGCGCGTCCGGCTCAAGCCGCACGCGGTGAACGGCAACACCGTGCTGCCGCTGACCCGCCAGCCGGGTCCGCTGCAGAGCTACAAGATCATCCTTCCGGCGAGCCGCGCCGCCCCCGAGCTGTGCACCCACGACGGGCACGAGTGGCTGTACGTGCTCTCCGGGCGGCTGCGTCTCGTCCTGGCCGACCACGACCTGGTCCTCGAACCCGGCGAGGTCGCCGAGTTCGAGACCCGGCTGCCGCACTGGTTCGGCAGCACGGGGGAGGGCCCGGTCGAGGTCCTGAGTCTCTTCGGCCGCCAGGGCGAGCGGATGCACGTCCGGGCCAGGCCGAAGCGCTGAGCACCCGCCCCGGTGGACGCGCCGGAGGCGGGTGTTCGGCGGAGGGGCGCCGTTGCCGTCGCCCGACGGACTCTCAGGGCGCGGGAACGGGCGACCGCTCGGCGGCGGCGCGGTGCGCGGCGAGGTCGCGCTCGATCTCCTCGTCGACGAGGTCGTGGTTGAGCGCGAAGGCGGCCGCCGCCCCCATGCCCGCCGCGGAGACGGCCTGGGCGCGCGGGTCCACCACGTTGCCGACGGCCCACAGCCCCGGGCGGCTGGTGCGACCGGCCCGGTCGGTGACCAGCCAGCCCTGCTCGTCGACCTCGCAGCCGAGGCCGTCGAAGGCCCCGTCGTTCGGGGTCATCCTCGGGAAGAGGAACACCCCGTCGCACTCCAGCGTCCGCCCGTCGGCGAGTTCCACCGCCCGCAGCCGTCCGTCCTCGGAGAGCAGGGTGGACACCGGCCCCTCGGCCACGTCGACCCCGCGCGCGTCCATGCGCTCCCGCTCCTCGTCGGTGAGCGGCAGGCTGTGCGGGACGTACACGATGTGGGGCGACCACTGGCGCAGCAGCAGTGCCTGCCCGGGGGAGGCGGGGTGCACACCGAGCACGACGATCGGCCGGTCGCGGACTTCGTAGCCGTGGCAGTACGGGCAGAAGTGCACGTCCGCCCCCCACATCGCGCGCACGCCGGGGATCTCGGGCAGTTCGTCGCGCAGGCCCGAGGCGAGTACGACGTGCCGGGCGCCCAGCGTCGCGCCGCCCTCCAGGCGCACCACGTACCCCCCGCCCTCCCCGGC
Source organism: Streptomyces sp. NPDC014734 (assembly GCF_043083325.1). Classification (NCBI taxonomy): domain Bacteria; kingdom Bacillati; phylum Actinomycetota; class Actinomycetes; order Kitasatosporales; family Streptomycetaceae; genus Streptomyces; species Streptomyces sp. NPDC014734. The sequence continues at coordinate 246,236 of NZ_JBIBYN010000004.1, forward strand.
CTCCACCTGGTCCACCCTGCCGTCGATCCGGACTGCCCCGTAGCGGGCTATCTCCGCGTGGCCGACCTCCAGCAGGGTGAGCGGGGAGAAGCCGTCACGGGAGAGGAAACTGTGCATGTGGGCCGAGGGGGCGTTGCGGGGCTCCCCGGCGTCGACGACGGCGACGGTGCGACGGGCCCGGGCGAGCACGAGCGCGGCGTTCAGCCCACCCGCCCCACCGCCGATCACGATGACGTCGTACGAGGTTCGGTCGTTGGTGAGATTGTTGGCGCCGGTCATGGCGATCACCTCCGCCGCAAGCGTGCGGTCCGTCGCCCTCCCGGACAACCTTTGTTGCCGTTTCCGGGACGAGGAATCCGTGCACGGCCGCCGCGGGGAGGCGCCCGTCACGGTGTGCGGCGGAGACGGCGACGGGTGTGTTGTGTTTCCCCGGTGTCCGGCGTGAGGATGGGCCCGTCCGGCCGGGAACGCACTTCTGGGATGTTCACGAGGGTGGAGGGGGCTCGATGCGGCGCACCGAGGCGGCCAGACGGTTGGGCGGATTCGTTCGTGAGCACCGCACCGACGGCGGCAGGCGTCTGCGGCAGGCGGGTGTCCTGCTGGTCGTCGGCGCCGTGGGTCTCGCCTTCGGGGTGCCGGTGGCGGTCGCCTCGATCGGCACCACCGAGGGCGCTCCGCAACTGGCGGGACTGCTGCTCGGGGTGGGCCTGGTGGGCTGCGGCCTGGGGATCTGGCGGCTGGTGCAGGCGTTCCGCACCCGTGAGCAGTGTTTCGACGTCCACGAGCGGGGGCTGACCCACCGGGTGGCGGGCGCCGCCGAACTGATCCCCTGGGAGGACATCGCCGAGGTGGGGGGCGGCGGGGGCGACGGCCGTCCCCTGGCCGAGGCCCGCGGTAGGGGCCTCACCTTCCGCATCGGGCTGCGCGACGGGCGTGTGATCCGTGTCGACACCTTCACCGAGGACGCCCGGCAGTTGGCGCAGGTCGTGCACCGGGCGGTACATCTGGGGGAACCGCCCCGGGGGCGGGGGCGGGGGTAGGCGCCCCGGCCGGGTAGCGCACGGTCAGGATCGCCTCGACGTCCCCGGACGGGGCGCCGTACAGATGCGGTACGTCGGCGGCCCAGCCGCCGTGTCCGCCCGGTCCCACCGAGAGCGGGGAGGCGGTCCGTCCGACGCGCGCGGTGCCCGCCAGGACGATGAGGTGTTCCTCGGTGCCCGGGGCGTGGGCGGCGGAGGTCTGCGTCCTTCCGGCGCGGATCCGCACCCGGAACACCTCGGTGACGGCGTCCGCGTTCTCGTGCCGGTCGATGAGGACCGCGTCCACGGCGCTGCCCGAGACGCATGCCCCGCCGGAGACGGCGGCCAGGGGCATGACCGCGCTGAGCGGGGCACCCAGCACGGTGGTCAGGGCGTACAGGGTCTCCAGCGTGGGATTGCGCCGTCCGTTCTCCAGCTCGGAGAGCGTCCCCTTGCCGACCCGGGACCGCCGCGCCAGTTCGGAGAGCGACAGCCCCCGTCCGGTCCGGAGTTCCTTCAGGCGGCGGCCCACCTGGTCGGCCGGTTCCACGCCGCTCCTCCACTCCGCCCCGCGGTCCGTTGACCGAACCGTTCGCGGGACCTATTGTTCCACGAACAGAACGTTCTGTTTATGGAACGCCTCGGGGTCCGTCGCGCGGCCGGAGCGACCGCGATCCCGCCGTCCCGCCCGACCGGCGAGCCGAGGTGGTCGTCATGAGCGTGTCGCGTCTGCGGTACATCCCGGGCATCGGAGTCGACGAGATCGGTGACGCCGCGGACGCGGCCCACGATCCCGACCTGCTGCGCATGGAGAACCTCGACACCGATGTCCGGCCGCCGAGAACGGCCCTCGACGTCACGCACGCGGCGATCGACGACGACGCCGCGAACAGCTATCTGCCGTTCCGGGGACACTCCGGGCTGCGCGAGGCGGCGGCCGCGCACGTCGGCCGGATGACCGGCCGCGCCTACGACCCGGCCACCGAGTGCGTGAGCGTCGCGGGCGGGCTCAACGGAGTGCTCAACGTCCTGCTGGCCACCGTCGAACCCGGCCGTGAGGTCGTCCTGTGCGACCCGGTCTACGCGGGGCTGATCAACCGGATCCGGCTGGCCGGGGGCGTGCCCCGGCACGTCCCCTGCACCCCCGGCCCGACCGGATGGTCCGTCGACCCCGACGAACTGGCCGCGGCCGTCGGGCCGAACACCGCCGCGGTGCTGGTGATGGCCCCGGCCATGCCCACCGGCGCCCTGCTCGACCACCGTCACTGGGAGGCCCTCGCCACCGCGGTCGCCCCGTACGACTGCTGGATCGTCCACGACGCGGCGATGGAACGGATCAGGTTCGACGGGCGGCGCCCCGAGCCCCCGGCCGCCCACCCCGGCCTGGCCGACCGCACCATCACCGTGGGATCGGCGTCCAAGGAACTGCGCCTCATCGGCTGGCGCGTGGGCTGGGTCGTCGGCCCGGCACGCATCATGGCGGACGTCGGCCTGGTCGGCATGACCAACGTCGTCTGCCAGGTCGGCATCGCGCAGCAGGCCGTGGCCGCCGCCCTGAACGCCCCGGACGCGGACGAGGACGTCGCCGCCGCCACGGAGATCTGGCGGCGGCGCTGCGAGCTCGTCCTCGGACAACTCGCCGACTATCCCTGCGTCCGCCCGGACGGCGGCTGGTCCCTCCTCGTCGACACCACGGCCCTGGGCCTGACCCCCCGGGAGGCGTCCGACCGGCTCTTCCGGCGGGGAAGGGTGGCGGCGACCCCGATGACCGGCTGGGGGCCGCGCGGCGCGGACCATCTGCGACTCGTCTTCGCCGACGAACCCGAGGAACGTCTCACCGATCTGCGCGACCGCTTCCGCGCCGCCCTCGGGTGAGGGGCCCCTCGTCGCACCGCACGACGGCGGTGACACGCCGGGGCCCGGGGCGGTGACGGGCCGAAGTCCGTGGCGGTGAGGTGCCGAAGCCCGATGTCTGCTGCGCCGGGCCCGCTCATGAGGCACGATCTTGTGCAGTTGCCTCCTGGGAAGGGTTCTCCATGTCCGATCGAGCCGATGCACACCGCGGGTCCTTGTTGGCGGTGAGCGACCTGCACGTCGGGATCGCGGACAACCGCCCCATCGTCGAGTCGCTGCGACCGGAGACGGACGAGGACTGGCTCATCGTCGCCGGCGACGTCGCCGAGCAGGCGGAGGACGTGGAATGGGCGCTGCGCCTGCTCGCGGACCGGTTCTCCCGGGTGATCTGGACGCCCGGGAACCACGAACTGTGGACCGTCAACGGCGACGCCGTCCAACTGCGGGGCCGGGAACGGTACGAGTACCTGGTCGAGCTGTGCCGGACCATCGGGGTGACCACCCCGCAGGACCCGTACCCGCTGTGGTCCGGCCCCGGGGGGCCGGTGGCCGTGGCACCCGTGTTCACGCTCTACGACTACAGCTTCCGGGCGCCGGGCACCACGACCAAGGAGGAGTCCCTGGCGTACGCCCACCGGACGGGGGTGGTGTGCACCGACGAGTACCTGCTCCGGCCCGACCCCTACCCCGGCCGCGACGCCTGGTGCAGGGCCCGGGTGGCGGAGACCGAACAGCGCCTCGCCGCACACGATCCGCAGATCCCGCTGGTCCTCGCCGGCCACTGGTCCCTGGTCCGGCAGCCGATGGACGTCCTGACGTATCCCGAGTTCGCCCAGTGGTGCGGCACGGAACTCACCGCCGACTGGCACCGCCGCTTCAACGTGGCGGCCGTGGTCTACGGCCACCTCCACATCCCCCGTACGACCTGGTACGACGGGGTGCGCTTCGAGGAGGTCTCCATCGGCTACCCGCGGGAGTGGCGCAAGCGGGGCCACCCGAAGGGGCTGCTGCGGCGCATCCTCCCGTACGACGGCGCCGCCCCCGGGGCGGCGCCGGTCACCGGTGGCCCAGCACGTTGATCACACGGCCGTCGGGGTCGCGGACGAAGAAACGGCGCACCCCCCACTCCTCGTCGTGCAGGGGGTACACGATCTCCGCGCCGCTCCCCACCATGGCGGCGTGGGCCGCGTCCACGTCGTCCACCTCCATGCTCAGGTCCGGGGCGACCGGCGCCGTCGCGTCCGCCCCCATGACGCTGATCTGGGCCGACGGGTGGGCGGGGGAGGCGAGCGTCATGATCCAGCCGTGGTTCATGACCTCCCGGAGTCCCAGCAGGCCGTAGAATTCCGCGTTCCGTTCCATCGCGGCCTCCGGACCGTCGGTCGTCGTACGGAGGTTGGGGACGATTCTGCGGACGGACATCCGCCACTCCTGTCTCGGGTCGTGTTCCGGGTGCCCCGGCCGGACCCGCCGGGAGCGGGTCCGGCCGGGGGTGGGCGGGCGCCCACCGGACGCCCCAGTCTCGTCCCGCGGCGCCCCGCACGCCACCCGGCGCCGGGTGGCATCGCCGGTACGGGGCGGGGCACTTCCCCCCGTCCGCCCCGACGGCAGGCGAGGTTCCCGATGACACGGCGACAGCATCACAGCCCGAGCGGGCGGGACTTCGGCGGGGCCGCCGAGGCGTACGACACCGGACGCGCCGGATACGCGCGGGAGACGGCCGCCGGGGTGCTCGCCCACGCGCGGCTCGGGGCCACCCGGCCGCGGTGAACGCCGCGGTGAACGGTGACCGTCACCGGGTCACCGACGTGTTTCTCGCCCGGGTCCGCTGAACGGACCGGATCGCACGTATCGGTGCGCGGACGTCAGCCGGTGGCACCGGCCCGGCTGGGTACCGTGTCGAGAGCGCCGAACAGCCGCTCGCCGCGGTCCTCGGCCATGTCGAGCGTGGCCAGCACGGACGGCGTCGAGATGCTCGGCAGTACGAAATGCAGAAGGACCGAGATGCGATGCCCCAAGTCCTTGCGCTTGCAGAGCGCCTGGGACATGACCTGGATGCCGGAGAAGGATCCCGCGAGCATCTCCGCGGTCTCGCGGGGGTTGACGTGAGGCAGCAGTTCGCCCTGCTCCTTCGCCGCGTTCAGCAGGTGTTCGAGCCTGTCTATCCAGGCACGGAACGGGGTGCCGCGGTCCAGCCCCTCCACCGCCTGGTCCATGGCCAGTCCGACGCTGGCGCGCACCAGCGGTTCGTGACGGAGCCGGTAGGCGAGCAGCATGCCCTGATCGACCAGTTCCTGAAGCTTCGTCAGTTGGGGCGGGAGCGGGTCGCCGTCCAACTGGACGTCCATCACGCCGAGCGCGAGGTCTTCCTTCGACGTGAAATGGAAGTAGAGCGCACCCTTGGTGACACCGGCGCGGGCGAGGATCTCGCTGATGGTGGCACTGCTGTAGCCACGTTCATCGAACACGGCGGCGGCTGCCACCAGGATCGACCGTCGGGTCTGGATCGCGCGCGCCTGCTGTGCCATCAGCTACAAGTCTCTCTCAGCCGTGGCGTGGTCAGCACCCGATATGGCTGGATAGGAAAACCGGACTGTCAGTATCTTACTGCGGAGGCCGACTGCCCTCCCGGTATGGATCCCCTGGGAGGAAGATTCATGGTTCAACTCATCTCGAACAGCGCCTCGGCACGGCCCGAGGACGTCGGGGCCTTCGAATCCGTCGCCGTACGCGGAGTTGACGGGACGACGCCGAGGGGCAGACAGGTGGACGCGGACCTGCTGGGGCGCATGGTCCACCGGCACGACGCACAGGACGTCTTTCCCGTCGGCTGGACCCGGCAGACCGACACCCAGTTCTCGGTGTCGGCCCGTTGGCCGCGGGCGCACCGGTTCTTCGCGCCCGTGGCGGGCCGCCACCAGGACCCGTTGCTGATCGCGGAGACCATGCGACAGACCACGATGCTGCTGGGGCACGCGGCGTTCGGCGTCCCGCACGGGGACCAGTTCGTGATGTGGGAGCTGGCGTACGTCTCCGAGCCCGGCCAGCTGCTGCTCGGCGACGAGCCCTGGGACATCACGGTGGACGTGACCTGCTCCCGGATCAAGCGCCTGCGCGGGAGCATCGGTTCCATGCACGTCGAACTGCTCCTGCACCGGTTCGGCACCGTTCTCGCCCGCGGCGGCGGACGCATCAGCTGTACCTCGGCCAAGGCGTACGGCAAGCTGCGCGGCGGCCGTCGGCAGGTCGTGGGTGCGCCGATACCCTTGCTGCCCGCGGTCCCGCCGTCCGAGGTGGGACGGGCCGACGAACGCGATGTCGTCCTGGCGCCCGGCACGAGGCGAAACGTTTGGCAACTGCGGCTCGACACCGGGCACCCCACCCTGTTCGCCCGGCCCAACGACCACGTGCCGGGCATCGTGCTGCTGGAGGCGGCCCGTCAGGCGGCGGTCGCCGTCGCCCCCGGCCGCGCCTTCCTCCCGGCGTCGGCCCGGACCGACTTCCTGCGCTACGTGGAACTCGACCGCCCCTGCTGGATCGAGGCGCGACAACTCCCCTCCGAGGACCCGGACATGATCAGGGTCTGCGTCACGGCGACCCAGGACGACCGGCGGGCCTTCTCCTGCACCCTCGAATCCCCGGTCGGCGCCTGCGCCCCCCGGCACCACGCGGCGCCGGTCCCGGAGGAGGCCGCGCGGCAGCCGAGCCGGCGGCGGGACGGACAGTCGTGACCCCGCGCGTCCTGGTCACCGGCGCGTCCGGATTCATCGGCGGTCACGTGGTGGCCGCGGCCCGCGCCGCGGGCGGTACCCGGCTGCGGCTGATGACCCACCGGACCGCCCTCGCCCCCTCCGCCGCAGCGGACGACGAACCCGGAACCGGGACGGTCTACGGGGATCTCGCGGACCCGGCGACGCTGCGCGGCTGCTGCGAGGGCATCGACGCGGTGATCCACTGCGCCTCCGCGATCGGCGGGGACGAACCGACTGCCCGGTCCGTTAATGATCAAGGAACTCGGGCCCTGGTCGAGGAGGCCGTCCGCTGCGGCGTCCCCCGGATCGTCCAGCTGAGCACCGCGTCCGTCTACGGACGCGGCCCCTTCACCCGGCTCCGGCCCGGCGGCGCCGCCCTCGCCCCGGCCTCCGCGACCAGCGCCTGCCGTGCCGCCGCCGAGGAACACGTCCTCGCGGCCGGAGGCGTCGTCGTGCGCCCGCACATCGTGTACGGGACGGGGGACCGCTGGGCCGTGCCCGGCCTGGTCGGGCTGCTGCGGATGCTCGCGGCCGACGTGACCGGCTGCGCGGCGCGGCACTCGATGATCGAGGCGGGGGCGCTGGGACGGGCGCTGCTGGACGCCGCCCTGTCCCCGGCGGCACCGGCCGGGGTCTACCACGTCAACCATCCCGAGCCGGTGGCCTGTTCGCAGCTCCTGTCCATCGTCGTCGACGAGTTGCGACTGCCCCGGCAGGACACGGGGATCGACGTGACGACGGCCCGGGAACGGCTCGCCGGCGTGCCCCGCGCGCTGCACCACCTCGACATGCTCACCGCGGACCACTGGTTCGTCGACGAACGGGTCGGCCGGGACTTCGGCTGGGACCCCGGCGAGGGTTTCGCGTCCGCGTTCGCCCGGCACGCCCCCTGGTACCGGCAGTACCTGGACTCCGCGCGACGCGCCGCGGTCCCGGGCCGCTGACGGACCGGGGCCCCGGAGCCGCCGTCAGCCCGTGATCCGGGTTCCGGTTCCGCCGACCCGTACCCGGGTGTCACCCGACCGCAGTTCGACGGTGAGCGTGCCGGGGCGGCCCATGTCCTCGCCCTGGTGCAGGGTGAGGACCGCGGTGTCGGGGACGAGGCCGAGCGTGCGGGCGTACGCGCCGAACGCGGCCGCCGCCGCACCCGTGGCGGGATCCTCGACCACGCCGCCCACCGGGAACGGGTCCCGGACGTGGAAGACGCGCGAGGAGGCCCGCCACACCAAGTGCACGGTGGTCAGGTCGAGTCGCCGCATCAGGGCTTCGAGGCGCGCGAAGTCGTAGTCGAGGTCGGCGAGGCGCTCCCGGCTCCCGGCGGCCAGCACCAGGTGGCGGGCGCCCGCGAAGGCGATCCGCGGCGGCAGCTCCGGGTCCAGGTCGGCGGCCGGCCAGCCCAGCGCGCCGAGTGCCTCCGCCAGGTCGTCCGCGGTGATGTCCACGACCCGCGGCTCGACGCTGGTGAGCGTGGCGCGGAGTCCGGCGCCCTGCCGGGTGACGGTGACCGGGACCGTGCCCGCGGCGGTGAGGAAGAGCAGGTCGCCGGGGCCGTCGCGTTCGGCGAGCGCGACGGCCGTGGCCACGGTGGCGTGTCCGCAGAACGGCACCTCGGCCCTCGGGCTGAAGTAGCGGACGGTGTACGCCGGGGGGCCGGTCCGTCCCGCCTCGCCCGGACGGCCACCGTCGCCCGGCCCGGTCCGTCCGGTGACGAACGCCGTCTCGCTGTAGCCCAGCTCCGCCGCCACGGCGAGCATCGCCGCGTCGTCGAGACCGGACGCGTCGAGGACGACCCCCGCCGGGTTGCCGCCCGCCGGGTCGGCGGAGAACGCGGTGTAACGAAGCACCTCGGTGCCCGGATTCTGGCTCATGTCGCAGGTCAACCGGGCCGGACCCCGGTCCATTCCCGTTCGGTGCGCCGACCGGGCGAGGTGCCGGCGGGGCCCCGCACTCCATTGCCCCCGGCTCGTAACGGTCAGCCGCGGCCCACGTACGGCATGGCCGTCGCCAGGACCGTCACGAACTGCACGTTCGCCTCCAGGGGCAGCTCCGCCATGTGGAGCACCGTCCGCGCCACGTCCTCGGCCGCCATCACCGGCTCCACCGCCACGTCGCCGTCGGCCTGGAGCACGCCGGTGCGCATGGCACGCGTCATGTCCGTGGCCGCGTTGCCGATGTCGATCTGCCCGCACGCGATCCGGTGGGGGCGGCCGTCCAGCGACAGCGACTTCGTCAGGCCCGTCATGGCGTGCTTGGTCGTGGTGTAGGCCACCGAGTGCGGACGCGGGGCGTGGGCGGAGACCGAACCGTTGTTGATGATCCGGCCGCCCCGCGGGTCCTGGGCCTTCATCAGCCGGTAGGCCGCCTGCGCGCACAGGAACGCGCCGGTCACGTTCACGTCCACCACCGCGCGCCAGTCCGCGACGGCGAGGTCCTCGACCGGGACGGAACGCGGGCCGAACGTGCCCGCGTTGTTGAAGAGCAGGTCCAGGCGGCCGAAGCACTCCCGCACCGACGCGAACAGCGCCTCCACGTCCTCGGCGCTCGACACGTCGGCCGGGACGGTGATCACCCGGGCCCTCTCCCCGGCCAGCGCGGCGGTCTCGGCGAGCGGACCCGGACGCCGTCCCGCGAGCGCCACCGACCAGCCCGCGCCGGTCAGGGCGAGTGCCACCGCGCGGCCGATGCCGGAACCGGCGCCCGTCACCACCGCCGTCCTCGAAGAGGGCTGTCCCACGTCGTCGCTCATGGAGCCGCAGCGTACGCCCTTGTGTTCGACCGGCCCCGGTGCGCGCGACGGACACGCCCGAATGAGGTCAAAGCGTGGTCAATTCCTGTTGTGGGGCGGCGATTTCGAGGCATGGGCGGGACCGCGAGCGGCGATCATGCTGGTCGACGCCCACGCGTGTTTTGCCCCGTGAATCCGTTCCCGCCGCATTACTCATCCGCGCGACGCCCTGGCGACGCGTACACGACAGCCGTGCGACGGGCCGGCCCGGTGCACTTGCCGGGCACACCACCAGCCAGGGGAGGGACAGATGACGCACTCATCTCACCAGCGGGACATGCGGGACGCCGTCCGGAACGTCGGACGACGCCGCTTCCTCACCGTCACCGGTGCCGCCGCCGCGCTCGCCTTCTCGGTCAACCTGCCCGCCGCGGGGACCGCGAGCGCCGCCGAGCTGGACGCGCGGAAGATCAAGGAGAATCCGTTCACCCTGGGGGTCGCCTCCGGCGACCCGCTGCCCGGCTCGGCCCTGCTGTGGACGAGACTCGCCCCCCGCCCGTACGAGGCAGGCAGCGGACTGCCCCGGGCCCGGGTCCAGGTCGGCTGGGAAGTCGCCCGCGACGAACGTTTCTCCCGGGTCGTCCGGCGCGGCACGGCCACCGCCCACCCGGAGTTCGACCACAGCGTCCACGTCGAGGTCAAGGGCCTGGAGGCCGACCGCGTCCTCTACTACCGTTTCCGCGCCGGGGGCTGGACCAGCCCCGTCGGCCGGACCCGCACCGCACCCGCCCGCGGCGCCCGCAACAACGGCCTGACCCTCGCCGCGGTCTCCTGCCAGGCGTACCACGACGGCTACTTCACCGCGTACAAGCACCTCGCGGACGAGGACGTCCACGCCGTCTTCCACCTCGGCGACTACCTCTACGAGTACGCCGTCAACGCGACCGGCGGCGCCCGCAACGACACGAGCCGCGAACTGCCCGCCCACTTCAACCACGAGACGATCACGCTGGAGGACTACCGGCTGCGGTACGGCCTCTACAAGTCCGACCCCGATCTGATCGCCGCCCACGCCGCGCACCCCTTCGTCGTCACCTGGGACGACCACGAGACCGAGAACAACTACGCGGGCGGCATCCCCGAGAACGACGTGCCGCCGGAGGAGTTCCTGCTGCGCCGCGCCGCCGCCTACCGGGCCTACTGGGAGAACCAGCCGCTGCGCACCCCGCAGCGCCCGACCGGTCCGGACATGAGGCTCTACCGGCGCCTGCACTTCGGCACGCTCGCCCAGTTCGACATCCTCGACACCCGTCAGTACCGCAGCGACCAGGCGTACGGCGACGGCTGGCAGAAGCCCGGACCGGAGTCCGAGGACCCCTCGCGCACCATGACCGGAGCCGCCCAGGAGCGCTGGCTGCTGGACGGCTGGCGGGCCTCGCGGTCCCTGTGGAACGTGGTGCCGCAGCAGGTCGTGCTGGCCCAGCGGCGGGACGTCCCCACCGACGCCTTCAAGCTGTCGATGGACGCGTGGGACGGCTACCCCGCCTCCCGGGAACGGATCCTGAGGGGTGCCGAGGCCGCCGGGGTCGACAACCTGATGGTGCTGACCGGCGACGTGCACGTGCACTACGGCTTCGACCTGAAGAAGGACTTCGACGACCCGGCGTCCCGCACCCTGGGCACCGAGATCGTCACCTCGTCCATCACCAGCGGCAAGGACGGCTCGGACCGGCCCGGCAGCTGGAACAACCTGATGCGGGCCAACCCGCACCTGAAGTTCTTCAACGGCCGACGCGGCTACGCGCTCGTCACCCTGGGCCGCGAGCGGGCGCGCGCCGACTACCGCACGGTGTCGGCCGTCACGACGCCCGGCGCGCCCGTCACGACCGCCGGATCGTTCGTCACCGAGGTGGGCGACCAGGGCCTCACGCCCGCGTAGCCCCGCGACCGGAAAGGGTCACCGGACCGCGTCCTCGACGTACCGTCGTGGGCCCCGCGCGGTCCGGGGCCCGTCAGCCGAGTCCGTCGGCCGGATAGCGGACGCCGATGCGGTCGCGCACCGCGTCGAGCGTCCGCATCACCGCGAGGGAACCGTCCAGCGGCACCAGCGGCGACTCCGTCTCGCCCGCCCGCAGGGCCCGCGCCACCTCGGCCTGCTCGAACTGCATCCCGCGCAGCCCCTGACCCGCCCCGTCCGCCGCGCCCGCGGTGAACTCCTCCGGTTCGCGCCCCTCCCGGTGCAACACGAACCGCTCCGGGTAGAAGAAACCGCGGGGGAAGTCGATCCGCCCCCTCGTGCCCGTGACCGCGGCGGTCAACGGAGTGTCCGCGACGATGGAGCAGTTCAGCAGCGCCGAGGCCCCCGCCTCCGACCAGCCCAGCAGCATCGCCGTGTTCAGGTCGACGCCCTCGGGGGAGAGCAGCGCGTCGGCCTGCACCCGGTCCGGCTCGCCCAGCAGCAGATGGGCGAACGACACCGGGTACACCCCGAGGTCCAGCAGCGCGCCCCCGCCCAGCGCCGGGTCACGCAGCCGGTGTCCGGGACCGAAGGGGCCCGCGAGGCCGAAATCCGCCTGCACGGTGCGGATCTCACCGATGGCGCCGTCCCGCACCAACTCCGTCATGCGCCGGATGACCGGGTTGCAGTACGTCCACATGCCCTCCATCAGGAACAGGCCGCGCTCCCGGGCGAGCTTCACCAGCTCCCCGGCCTCCCGCGCGTTGAGCGTGAACGCCTTCTCGCACAGCACGTGCTTGCCGGCCTCCAGACAGAGCGCCGCGGCCTCCCGGTGCGCCGAGTGCGGTGTCGCGACGTACACCACGTCGACCTCCTCGTCGGCGGCGAGCGAGGCCCAGTCGCCGTACGCCCGGGGTATCCCGAACCGCTCGGCGAACGCCTCGGCCGAAGCGCGCGTGCGCGACGCCACGGCCACCACCTCCGCGTCCGGCAGCGCCCCCAGGTCCTCGGTGAACGTCGCGGCGATCCCGCCGGTCGCCAGCACGCCCCAACGCAGAACCCTGTCCATGCCTGTCATGCCTGCTCCCGAAGGTCTCGACCAGTGCGGCTGAGCTGAGAGCATAGAGGCGGATTCAACTACATGGAGATGAGAATGCCGGAGAGCGGCCCGAGTCGGGCCCAGAAGGAAATAACGGACATATCAACCATCGGGGTCGAAGGCGGGGACGCCGCGACACCCGGTACACGCCCGGGGACGCCGGACACGACCGGGGCGGCACGGCGCACCGGCCTCTTCGTCACCCTGGTACTCGGCGGTCTCACCGCACTGCCACCGCTCTCCATGGACATGTACCTCCCGGCGCTGCCCGCGGTCACCGAGTCCCTGCACGCACCCGCCGCGACCGTCCAGCTCACCCTCACCGCCTGCCTCACCGGCATGGCGCTCGGACAGGTCGTCGTCGGACCGATGAGCGACCGCTGGGGGAGGCGCAGACCACTGCTCATCGGCATGGTCGTCTACGTCCTCGCCACCCTGATCTGCGTCTTCGCCCCCACCGCGGAACTCCTCATCGGCTTCCGCCTCCTCCAGGGACTCGCCGGCGCGGCGGGCATCGTCATCGCCCGCGCCGTGGTGCGCGACCTGTACGACGGCGTCGCCATGGCCAAGTTCTTCTCCACCCTGATGCTGATCTCCGGCGTCGCCCCGGTCGTCGCGCCCCTGATCGGCGGGCAGGTGCTGCGCTTCACCGACTGGCGGGGCATCTTCGCCGTCCTCGCCGTCGTCGGCGTGCTGCTCACCCTCGTCGTGTGGAAGGGACTGCACGAGACCCTGCCGCCCGAGGACCGGCACACCGGCGGCGTCGGTGACGCGCTGCGCACCATGCGCGGGCTGCTCGCCGACCGGGTCTTCACCGGTTACATGATCGCGGGCAGCCTTGCCTTCGCCGCGCTCTTCTCCTACATCAGCGCCTCGCCGTTCGTCGTGCAGGAGATCTACGGGGCCTCGCCGCAGACCTTCAGCCTGCTCTTCGGCGTCAACTCGGTCGGCCTGGTCGCGGTCGGCCAGATCAACGGCAAGCTGCTGGTCGGCCGGGTCAGCCTGGACAAGGTGCTCTGCTTCGGCCTCGCGGTCATCGTGCTCGCCGCGGCAGCGCTGCTGGTCATGACGTCCGGGATCGTCGGGGACGTCGGCCTGGTCCCGGTCGCGGCCGGACTCTTCGTGCTGATGTCGGCGATGGGACTCGCGATGCCGAACACCAACGCCCAGGCCCTGATGCGTACCAAGCACGCCGCCGGGTCCGCCTCCGCGCTGCTCGGCACCTCGTCGTTCCTGGTCGGTGCCATCGCCTCGCCGCTCGTCGGGATCGCGGGCGAGAAGACGGCGGTCCCGATGGCGGTCGTGCAACTGATCTGCGGACTCGGCGCGATGGCCTGCTTCCTGGGGATGTGCCGGCCCTGGCGGCGGGTCTCCTGACCGGCCCGTCCGGCACCCCGACGCGAAGGCGCCCCGCCCGGGACGGGCGGGGCGCCTTCGCGTCCTCAGCGCGCGGCCGGGTAACCGATCAGGTGCGGGCGGTCCTTCTCGTCGGTCCAGCGGAACAGGCCGACACCGTCCGACGTCACCGCGCCGGGAAGCCGCACGTTCGAGGGCAGGGCCCCCGTCGAGCCGCTCCTGACCGCGACCGCGACGGGCGTGCCGCCCCCGGCCAGTACGTCGCCCGCGTTGCGCGCGTTCGCCGCGCCGTACGCGATGCCCTCGTCGTTCACCGACACCAGGGTCAGCGGCTTCGCGCCCTCCGTGCCCTCGAAGCAGAAGCCCCGCTTCGTCACCAGGTCGAAGGCGAGCGGCCCGGCCACCAGGAAACCTCCCGAGGGCGCGGAGACGAGCTGCGGGTACTGGCCGGGCTTGATCGCGGGCTTGCTGCACTCCACCGAGGCCAGCGCCTTGCCCGTCTCCAGATCGTGCACCGCCCACAGGTCGTGGGTGGCGGCGCGCTTCGCCTTCTTGTCCAGCTGCCACTTGGCGAGCACCAGGCCCGGGATCACCGACGTCGGAATCCCGCTCACGCGGTCGGTCCCCTTGGGGGCGACATCGCGGCTGAACCAGCCGTCCTGCACCCAGAACTCCTTGGCGCCGCTGAGCAGCAGGCCCTTCTGCGCCAGCCCGCGCACCTCAGTGAGCTGCTTGCAGTCGGCACAGCCCTTCGGATACTTCAGCTGGGCGGCGGTGACCTGCGACACCCGCCCGGTCACCGGGTCGACCACCGCGCTGTTCGTCCGGCCGTCGTTGATGAGGACGGCGGGGCCGCTGGCGGAGACCGCCGGCACGGAGGTCCACGGCACCTCGACGCGCCGCCGGGAGCCGTCCTCCACGCCGTAGATGTCCATCGAGACGATCGTGTCGGCGGGGGTCAGCGCGTTCTCGCCGACCTTTCCGTACGACCAGGTCACGAAGTACTCCTGGTCCCCCGCGGTGACCGTCAGCAGCCTCGGGAAGTTCTGCGGGGACGGGGGCCGCCAGTTCTCCCCGTGCCAGCCCGCCTCCCCGGTCTCCGAATCGATGGTCCGCAACTGGTACTTGGTGTCCGAGACCCGCACGATGTAGGCGAGCCGCCCCGTCGACCGGGAGATCGCGTAGTCGGGCGAGGTGCTGACCAGTTCCCAGCCGTGCTTCGTCTCGAACGCGTTGGGCACGGTCAGCTGCGTCACCGGCGTCGCGCTCGTCCGCACCTGCTTCGCCGACTTCTTGGAGCCCTTGTCACCGCTCCCGCACGTGGCGAGCAGAAGGAGCATGGCAAGCACGAGCACTCCGCCGACCAGAACCAGGCGCACGATCTTCTGTCTCATGGTGTCCCTCGATGGGCAATCCCGACCTCGCGGCCGTCAGCGTAGCAACACGCGTAGCGCTTGCGGCAGTTCATCAGCACTGCGGTTCCCGGCCGTTTCCGGGCCGTAGGCCGGTTCGTCACCTCCGCCTACAATTCGCCGGTGAACGCCACCCTCCCCACCGCGGAAGTCCTGCGCACGGCACTGGCCGCACTGCTCGACGGGCTGCCTCCCAAGCAGGCCGCCCAGGCCGTCGACCGGCTCATCGCCCACTACCGGGGGACCATTCCCACCCACGCCCCCGTCCTCCGCGACCGTTCCGACGTCACCGCCTACGCCGCGTACCGGATGCCCGCGACCTTCGAGGCGGTACGCGCCGCCCTCACCGCGCTCCGGGCGGCGGCCCCGGACTGGGCGCCCGCCACGCACACCGACATCGGCGGCGGCACCGGAGCGGCGAGCTGGGCCGTGGCGGGGGCCTGGAAGGGGACGCGGACGACCGTCCTGGACTGGGCCGAGCCCGCACTCGCCCTCGGCCGGGAACTGGCCGCGGCCTCCGGCAGCCCCGCCCTGCGCGCCGCCGAATGGCGCCGGGCCCGGATCGGCGAGGACCTCGAACCCGCCCCCACGGACCTGATCACCGTCTCCTACGTGCTGAACGAACTGACCGAGCCGGTCCGCGACCGCCTGATCGACTCCGCCGCGGACGCGGCGCGGGCGGTCGTGGTCGTCGAACCGGGCACACCCGACGGCTACGCCCGGATCATCGAGGCGCGCGACCGGCTGATCGCCGCCGGGCTGACGATCGCCGCACCCTGCCCGCACGACGGAACCTGCCCGATCGAGCCGGGCACCGACTGGTGCCACTTCTCGGCCCGGGTCAGCCGCTCCTCGCTGCACCGGCAGATCAAGGGCGGTTCGCTGCCGTACGAGGACGAGAAGTTCAGCTACGTCGTCGGCACCCGGTTCCCGGTGCGGCCCGCACGGGAGCGGATCACCCGCAAGCCGCAGATCCGCAAGGGGCAGGTCCTGCTGGACCTGTGCACCCGGGACGAGGGGCTGCGGCGCTCCACGGTCACCAAACGGCACGGCGAGCTCTACCGGGCCGCCCGGGACGCCGCGTGGGGCGACACCTGGCCGCCGGACGGGAGCGACCGAGAGCCTGCCGGGTGACCTCCGGCCGGAAGGCGGACGGGGCGTGGCGCGTGCGTTTCCAGGGTGCCGGAAGCGTGCGTGCCGGGACGTCGCCGCCCGGCCGGAGGGCGTCCGGCAGGCTCTGAGGACTGTTCCGCGGCCGGGCGTCCCCGAACGGTGCGGAAGGCCGCCCCGGGTGACCCGGGTGCGGCCCGTCCGGCCGTTCGCGGTCCCGCCGGGACCACGGGATCAGCCGCGCAGCTCCTGTGTGCAGCACTTCACGCTGCCACCGCCCTTCAGCAACTCGCCGAGGTCCATCGGAACCGGCTCGAAACCGCGCGCCCGCAGGGGCCCGAACAGTCCCGTGGCGGCCTGCGGCAGCAGCACGTGGAGCCCGTCGCTCACCGCGTTCAGGCCGAGCGCCGCCGCGTCCGCCTCCCCGGCGATCAGCGCGTCCGGGAACAGCCGCGCCAGCACCGCCCGGCTGCCCGGCGAGAAGGCCCCCGGGTAGTACATGATCTCGTCGCCCGCCTCGTCGAGCACGGACAGGGCCGTGTCCAGGTGGTAGTAGCGCGGGTCCACCAGATCGAGCCCGAGCACCGGGCGGCCGAGGAACTCCTGCGCCTCGCCGTGCGACAGCGGACTCGACCGGAAGCCCCGCCCGGCGAGCAGATACGACGCGGTGACCGCGAAGTCGCCCTCGCCCTCGTTGACATGGGCCGGTTCGTGGATCGCGGTGAATCCGTGGGCCCGGAACCACGAGCGATGGGCGGCGGCCTCCTCGAAACGCTCCCGGTACGCGAACCGCGCGCCCAGCACCCGGCCGTCGACGACGGTGGCGCCGTTGGCGGCGAACACCATGTCGGGCAGGTCGGGCCGGGGCGCGAGCAGCTCCACGGTGTGCCCGAGGGCCCGGTAGCGGTCGCGCAGGTCCTCCCACTGCGTCCGCGCCAGCGGGAGGTCCACGGGCTTCGCGGGGTCCATCCAGGGATTGATGGAGTACGTCACCCGGAAGTGGTCCGGAGGACACATCAGGTAACGACGGGGCGTGGCCCGACGGCGGGGGGCGGGGCGCGGAACGCCGTGACGAGGGGGGGTGGCCGGGTGGTTCGTGGGCAATGAAGGCTCCTCACGAAACGCAGGGGTCGCCTGCCGGGGACGTCGCACGGGTGCGTGCGTGAGCCCATGGTCCGCCTTCCGGGGGCGGCGCGCAGTGATCCGATCGGGTGGTTCCGCACGAGGGGACGCCGAGGTGGGACGACACGTAGCGAGTCGTATCCGTGACCACGCCCTGAGCGGCCTCCCGGACGCCTCGGAGCTACCCGTCATTTCCTGACAAGAAGTGTCATAGGGCCCCGCTCGGCGCGGTGTTTTCCGTACCCCGCTTCCGGACTCCGGCCACCTGAGGCGCAGGATGGTGGGACCATGGGTACAGGCAATACCGAGGTGAGGGGATAGATGGGCGCCGATTTCGGCCGTAATCGCGGCTCAGCGAGCAAATTTTCCCAATGGCTCCGCCGCCGACCCAAACCGCAGCAGAGCGAGGTCGACGACAGTGTGAGGGAGGCGCTGCTCCTGGCCGTAGCGGAAGCCGGAATGCCGATCGCGCCCGCCGCCCACCCGGTCGGCTACCGATGTTCGTGCGAACGCATCGGCTGCCCCACCCCCGCCCGGCATCCGATCTCCTTCGCCTGGCAGACCCAGTCCACCACCGACCGTGCCCAGATCGAGCGCTGGGCCCGCAACCAGCCGCAGGCCAACTTCATCACCGCGACCGGCATGATCCACGACGTCCTCGACGTGCCGCTGCCCGCGGGGGAGCAGGCCCTGGAGCGGCTTCTCTCCGCAGGCGTCGACGTCGGCCCCGTCGCCCGCTCCGGCGACGACCGGATGCTCTTCTTCACCGCCACCCGGGGCACCCCCGAGGACGAGGACGAGTGGTGGCCGTGCGAGCTGGACTGCCACCCCGAGACCATGGACGAGCACCCGGGGCTGCGCTGGCACTGCCGGGGCAGCTACGCGCTCCTGCCGCCGGCCAGGCTCCCCGGTGAGCTGGACGTGCGATGGGTGCGGGGGCCGGAGCACCCGCTGCCCGATCCGCTGACGCTGCTGGAGACGCTCACCGACGCCTGCGCCCAGTACGCGGACACCGCGGACCAGAGCGATCTGGACCACGGCTCGGTGGCGTGGCCGCTGAGCCGCTGAGCCGCCGGTCCCGGGGGCGGCCACGGCCTCGGCCACGACGTCCCGGTCAGGGCAGGTGGAACGGGACGGTGGTGATGACGATCTTGGACAGGGGGCGCAGGGCCCGGCGCAGGCGTGCCGCGGTCCGGTTGTGCAGGAGCTGGTGCCTGCGGTGCCGCGTGACGATCTCGGGCAGGAGCACGGTGAGGGTGAGGTCCGGGTACAGCCGGTGGAGCGTCTCCACGTAGCGGACCAGCGGGGCCACGACCGCCCGGTAGGGCGAGAGGATGGTCTCCAGCGGCAGATGGTCGCCCCACAGGGCCCAGTAGTCGCGGAAGCGCCGGGCCTCCTCCTCGGAGAGGCTGATGTGGACGACGAGGACCGGCTGCCGGAGCGAGGCGGCGTACGCCAGGGTGCGCATGCCCGCCAGGTCCAGTCCGGCGAGCGCGACGACGGACAGGTGGTGCACCTCCTCCGGCAGTTCCTCGCCCTCCTCGTCGGACCGCCCGGTGCCCGGCCGGCGGGGGCGTGATGCGGCCGGGGCGGGCGGAATCGGTGCCGGGGACGGGCCCAGGACGGCGGACGCGGGAAGTTCGATGGCGTGGGGATGCAGCCGCAGGGCCGCGCGGGCCGACGCGTAGTGTGCGTGGATTCGGGTGGTCACGACGAGGAACAGCACGACGGCGACGACGGCCACCCAGGCGCCCGCGGTGAACTTGCTGATGCCCGCGGTGACGAGGACGACGCCGGACAGCAGCGCGCCGACGGCGTTGAACAGCAGACTCTTGCGCCAGTGGCGGTCCCGCAGCCGCCACCAGTGGACGACCATTCCGGCCTGGGACAGGGTGAAGGCGAGAAAGACCCCGACCGCGTACAGCGGGATCAGCGCGGCGGTCTGCCCGCCGAAGGCGACGAGGACGAGCGCCGAGGCCAGGGAGAGAAGAAGGATGCCGTTGCTGTAGGCGAGCCGGTCCCCCAGCCGCATGAAGACGCGTGGGGCGTAGTCGTCCCGGGCCAGCAGGGAGAGCACTCTCGGGAAGTCGTTGTACGCCGTGTTCGCGGCGAGCAGCAGCACCGCGGCCGTGGCCGCCTGGATGAAGACGTACATGCCTCCCGGGCCGAAGCTCTGGCGCGCGAGCTGGGAGAGAACGGTCTCCTGGGGGCGGGGCACCACCCCGGTCAGGTGGATGAGGACGACGATCCCGGCGAACATGACGATCAGCAGGCCCACCATCCAGCTCAGCGTGGTGCGCGCGTTGCGCCATTCGACGGGGCGGAACGCCGGGACGGCGTTGGAGATCGCCTCGATTCCGGTCATCGCGGTGGCGCCGGACGAGAACGCCCGCATGATCAGCAGGAGGCCGACGGCCTCGGTGGCGTGCGTCGGCGGAGCGGGGTGCGGCCGGAAGCCCTGCCCCGCGGCGTCGACAAGACCCGCGGCGACGAGGGCGAACATGGCGACGACGAAGAGATAGGTCGGGGCGGCGAACAGGGCGCCGGCCTGCCGGATCCCGCGCAGGTTGCCGACGAGCAGCAGCACGATCACGCCGACCCCGAGGGGAACGGCGGCCGGGACGACCGAGGGGAGTGCCGAGGTGATGGCGGCCACCCCCGAGGCGATCGAGACCGCCACGGTGAGGACGTAGTCGGTCATCAGTCCGGCCGCGGCCATCAGCCCCGGCACCGGTCCCAGGTTGGCGCTCGCCACGATGTAGGAACCGCCGCCGTGCGGATAGGCGCGGATCGTCTGGCGGTACGAGACGCCGACCGCCAGCATCAGGAGCACGATCGCCCCGGCGACGGGAAACGCGCGGGAGAGCCCGGCGACGCCCGCCAGTACCAGGACCGCGAGCATCGCCTCGGGGCCGTAGGCGACCGACGAGAGCGCGTCGGCGGACAGCACCGGCAGCGCCACCAGCTTGCGCATCCGCTCGGTCACCACGGCGGAACTCTTCAGGGCCGTCCCCAGCAGAACCTTCCGGAAACGGGCCCGCGGGGCGGCCGGTGCCAGGTGCTCCCCGGGGCGCCGGCCGAGCGGGGCGAGCGGGATCAGCCGTCCGAACCGGGCGGGGCGGATCTCGGCCGGAGCCGGGAACGTCCCCAGATCGGGATCGACGGGCAGGGCGCGACGCCACACGTCCGGAGCCGCCGAAACCCGCCCCCACTCGCGTCCCACCCGGCGGAGCACCCGCAGTTGCCGCTCGTCCAGCCGTGGCAGCTGATCGGCCGGGCCGGGCGAGCCGGCCGGTGTCACCTCACGATGTCCTCGGATATCCGACACACCGCGCAGTGTGACGCATGGTGACGCTCCGTGTCGGGAGCGACGCGGTTCCGGAGAGCGGCAAGGGCCGCCGGGCCCGGGCCGGAGCGGCGGTCAAGGACGTGCCGGAGCGGAACCGAACACGGCGCGCAGGGCCGGCGGTACGCGGTGCGGGGCGTCCGCCGGGCCCGGGATCACTCGCCCTTGGCCGACGTCAGACCCGGCAGCCGGTTCAGCACGACCACCTTGCCGTCGCCCGCGCCCTTCTTCGGGACGTACACGAGCTGGCCGGATACCCGCTCCTTGGTCAGGGTCGACTTCACCTCGCCCGTCAGCAGCGCCTCCACGTCCGCGTTGAGCGGCGGACGCAGCCCCTGGGCCGCGGTCTGCCGTTCGAAGTGCTTGCTGCTGAAGAAGACGAGTGCCCCGCCGTCCTCCGTCTCCAGACCGAGCGGCGCGAACGTGCCGGTGTCCATCGGCTGGTCGACGTACTGGAACGAGAAACCGGGCCGCTGGGCGGTGCGGCGTGCCTCGCGCCAGCCCGAGGTGGCGGAGCCGGGGGCGAAGACGTCCGGGGTGCCCTTCTGGAGGTATTCCGTGTAATGGGTGCCCAGGTCCTCCGGGGCCACGGCGAGCCCGGCGCTGTCCGCCGCCACCGGCCGGGCCCGTCCGTCGGCGTCCTTCGCGAAGGCGCGCAGCTGCGACGGGGCGACGACCGACAGGTAGGCGGCGCGCCAGCCCGCGCCGGGGGCGGACTTGACGAAGACGACGAGCCAGCGGGTGTCCAGCTTGCCGCCGTCCTCGTCACGGTTCGAATCCGTGTTCGCGACGAACCAGCGCGGCCAGCCCGCCTTCTTCGGGATGAGGTACGTGGCGTCGGTGAGCTCCAGCGGCGAGTGGCCCTTGTTGCCGTCGGGGTTGTTCTTCTGCCGCGCCTTCAGCCCGGCCTGGTTGATCGCGCCGAGCGGACCGGTGACCAGATCCGCGTCCAGGGCCGGGTCATAGGCCTTGTCCGCCGCGTTGTACGCGGTGGTGAAGTCCTTCAGGACCTGTGCGGCCTCAGCCCCGGTCGCCGCCGGTACCACTTCCAGCTCGCCGTGCACCGTCACGCACCCGCTCGCCGTCACGCACAGCGCCGTCGCCGCCGCCGCGAGACCCGTCGCCCGCCGAATCGGCCTCAGGATTCTCATCCGTTGCTTTCCGCGCCTTCTGATCCGTGGCCCCCGATGCCGGGCCCCCTGACCGTCCGAACCCTACCGGGGAGAGGAACAGCGCGAGGGTGGGGAGCAGATACAGCGCCCACACCGTGATCTGGAGAACTGTCGGGTCCGGCTGGAAGTTGAACGTGCCCTTCAGCAGCGTGCCGTACCAGCTGTCCGGCGGAATCGTGGAGCTGATGTCGAACGCCTGGTTGTGCAGTCCGCCGATGAACTCGGCCTCCTGGAGGTCGTGGACACCGTACGCGAGGACACCCGCGGCAACGACGACCAGCATGCCGCCCGTCCAGGTGAAGAACTTCGACAGGTTGATCCTCAGCGCGCCCCGGTAGAACAGCCAGCCCAGCACGACGGCGGCCGCGATCCCGAGCAGCGCGCCGATCATCGGGTGCCAGCCGTCGTCCGCCGCGTGCACCGCGCGCCACACGAACAACGAGGTCTCCAGACCCTCCCGGCCCACCGCGAGGAGCGCCGTGGCGACCAGCGCCCCGGTCCCCATCGCGAGCGCCGCGTCCAGCTTGCCGTGCAGCTCCGTCTTCAGGTGCCGCGCGGTGCGCCGCATCCAGAACACCATCCAGGTGACCAGGCCGACCGAGACGATCGACAGCGAACCGCCGAGCGCCTCCTGGGCCTTGAACGTCATTTCCTGGGAGCCGAATTCGAGGCCCGCGCCGAACGCCAGGCTGACGACGACGGCGATGGCGACGCCGATCCAGATCGGCAGCAGTCTGTTCCTGTTGCCGGTCTTCACCAGATAGGCGATGAGGATGCAGACGACCAGGCTGGCCTCCAGGCCCTCGCGCAGGCCGATGAGGAAGTTGCTGAACACGTCTCGGTTCTCCTGATTCCGCTTCGAGTCCCGTGGGAGGGACGGCAATGACCGGCCCTCTACGAGAACAGCGCCCGGCCCCACCAGTCGTCCTTGTCGCGGACGCCCGGCGGGACCGCGAAGTGCGCCGAACCCACGTGCTGGATGTACTCGTTGAGTGCGTCGTGTGCCGCGAGGCGGCGTTGCAGCGGGATGAATCCCTCGCGTGAGTCGCGCTGGTAGGCGAGGAAGAACAGCCCGGCGTCGAGCCGGCCGAGGCCGTCCGTGCCGTCGGTGAACGAGTACCCGCGGCGCAGGATCGTCGCACCTCCGTTGCTGTCCGGGTGGGCGAGCCGCACGTGGGCGGTCGGCAGCATCGCCTTGAGGAACGGCTCGTCGCGCTCCTTGGACCTGCCGACCGGGGCGCCCTCGCCCTTGTCGCGCCCGAAGACGTCCTCCTGTTCCTGGAGCGGGGCGCGGTCCCAGGTCTCGATGTGCATCCGGATGCGCCGGGCCACCAGGTACGACCCCCCGGTCATCCAGTCCGCGCCGTCCTTCCCGTCCACCCAGACGTGCTTGTCCAGGGCCGCGGTGTCGGTGCCGGAGATGTTCCGGGTGCCGTCCTTGAACCCCATCATGTTGCGCGGGGTCTGGGCGTCGGGAGTGGTGGAGGACGTCTTGCCGAAACCGAGCTGGGACCAGCGGATCGCGGTGCGGCCCATGCCGATTCTCGCCAGGTTGCGGATGGCGTGCACCGCCACCTGCGGATCGTCCGCGCACGCCTGGACGCACAGGTCGCCGCCGCTGCGGGCCGCGTCGAGGTTGTCGCCGGGGAACCTGGGCAGGTCGACAAGGGCCCCGGGGCGCCGGTCCTCCAGCCCGAACCGGCCCCTGGCGAACAGTGAGGGGCCGAAGCCGAGGGTGAGCGTGAGCCGGGAGGGCTTGAGCCCCAGCGCCTCGCCGGTGTCGTCCGGCGGGGCCTCGGGGAGCCCGCCGGACGCCCCGTCGCCGACCGCGTGACCTGCCGTCATCCGCTCGGCCGCCCGCGTCCACTCCTTGAGCAGCGCGACGAGTTCGGCGCGGTCCTTCGTCGTCACGTCGAAGGCGGCGAAGTGCAGCCGGTCCTGGACGGCGGTGGCGATGCCCGCCTGGTGGGGACCGTGGAACGGTACGGCCGCGCCGCTGTCGGCGGCCGGCACCGCGTCGTTCTCCGGCCGCAGCGCGGCCACCGCGCCACCGGCCGCGACCGCGCCGAGCGCGAGCCCGGCACCGCCCCAGCCGAGCAGCGCCCGGCGGGACGGGGCCGCACCGGTCGCCGGGGCTCCGGCGGCGGCGCCGCGCGCCCCGTCCGGTGCGTCGGGCATCTCGGCCGTCTCAGGTGTCTCAGGTGTGTCCGGCATCGCAGGTGACCTCTCGCCCGGTTACTTCGTCACCGCGGCGGCGAGCCTGGACAGCGGCTCGGCAAGCGCGTTGACGGCGTCCGACAGTTCCTTGCGGTCCGCCTTGCCGACCTTCTCGTACGAGGTGAACACGTAGGAACCCTTGTCCGCGCGGTACTTGTCGAGCAGCGTGTTCAGCGCCGCGAACTGCTTGTCCAGGGAGGCGGTCAGCGCCGGGTCGTTCTTCGAGGCGATCGGCTTCAGCAGCTCGTAGGACTTCTCCGCCCCCTCGACGTTGCCCTTGAAGTCGACGAGATCGGTGTGGCTGTAGCGCTCCTCCTCACCCGTGACCTTGCCGGTGGCGACCTCG
Source organism: Streptomyces sp. NPDC014734 (assembly GCF_043083325.1). Lineage (NCBI taxonomy): Bacteria > Bacillati > Actinomycetota > Actinomycetes > Kitasatosporales > Streptomycetaceae > Streptomyces > Streptomyces sp. NPDC014734. The sequence goes on from NZ_JBIBYN010000004.1 coordinate 270,723, forward strand.
TCGAGGAGCTCCTTGGCGCCGTTGGCCATCGAGGTCGGGGTGATGTCGGCGGTGCCGACCCGCTTCTGCCAGTCGACCAGGTCCTTGTACAGGACCGGTGCGAGCGCCTTCTCCTCGGCGCCCAGCTTCCCGTCCTGCCACAGCGCCTTCTCCAGGCGGTGCCAGCCGGTCCACTTCTGCCCGTCCTCCAGGCCGTCCTCGCGGACGTCGACCTTCGGGTCGATGTCGCCGAACGACTCCGCGACCGGTTCGGTGCGCTCCCAGCCGAGCCGGGAGTCCGCGTAGAGCTTCTTGGCGGTCTCGATGTCGCCGGCGGCCACGGCGTCCGTGAACGCCTTGGCCTTCGGCAGCGTCTCGTCGGCCTGGGCCTGGACGTAGGTGCGGTACTCCGCGACGGCCTTGTCCATCTCGGGGCTGCGCCTGACCGCCTTGCCGCCGGTCACCTCGATCTTCTGCCGGATGCCGTGGCCCTTCATTCCGGGCTTGCAGGCGATCTCGTACGAACCCGCCTTGATCTCGGCCGTGATGGTCGCCTTGGTGCCGGGGCCGATGTTCTCGCGCTCGGCGACGATGCGGTCGTCAGGGAACAGGACGTAGACCTCGGTGACCTTGGATCCCTTGTTCTGCACGGCCAGCTCGATGTGACCGGCCGGCAGCTCCGTCTTCGAGACCTCGCAGGCGTCGTCCTTCGCGACGACCTCCACGGCGCCGTCGCCCTTGCCGTCGCTCTTCTGCGCACAGCCCGTGACGGCGGTCAGGGCTGCCACGGCGGTGGCAGCGGTGACGACGGAGAGACGAACGGCTCGCATGCGGGCTCCACGGAGGAAGAGAGGGACGGGAGGGAAGGCCGGACAAAGACAAGTGAGGCGGGCCTAACTTAACCGAGGCTTACCTCGCCCAGACCCGTCCGTGCAGTGATTCGTCTCTCATCCCGGCACCACGGAAACAAGGTGGTCACGGCAGTCCCAAGGATCCCTCGCGCAATGGTCAAGGAACGGTCAAGCGGTCCGGGTCGGTACGACGAGCGGCACCCCGGTCCGCGGGTGCGGGAACACCTCGACCGGCTGCCGGTAGACCTCGCCGAGCAGTTCGTCGGTGAACACCTCGGCGGGCGGGCCCGCGACCGCGATCCGCCCGCCGTGCAGTACGGCGGCCCGGTCCGCGTACGCCGCCGCCAGCCCCAGGTCGTGCAGGACCACCACGACAGCGTCCCCCGCCGCGGCCCGCTCCCGGCAGATCCGCAGCACCAGCTCCTGGTGGCGCAGGTCGAGGGCGGCGGTCGGCTCGTCGAGCAGCAGCAGCGGGGCGCGCTGCGCCAGCACCCGGGCCAGCGCGACCCGGGCCCGTTCGCCGCCGGACAGCGCCGAGAAGGGGCGACCGGCGAACTCGGCGACCTCGGTGGCCGCCATCGCCGCCGCCACCGCCGGATCGTCCTCGTCCTCCCGCTCCGTCCCCGCCCACGGCGCCCGCCCCATCCGGACCACGTCCTCCACCGGGAACGGGAAGGACAGCGCGGCGGTCTGCGGCAGCACCGCCCGGCGCAGGGCGAGTTCGGGGGCCGACCAGTCGGTGACCGGGCGCCCGTCGATCCGTATCCCGCCGCTCTCCGCGGGCAGATCGGCGGCCAGCGCCGCCAGCAGGGTCGACTTCCCGGCGCCGTTGGGCCCGACCAGAGCCAGCACCTCGCCAGCGTGCGCGGTCAGGTCGATCGAGTCGAGCACCGGCCGCTGGCCCAGCCGCACCCGCAGCCCGTGCGCCTCGGCGACGGGCGAGCCGGGGGAGACCGGGGCGGGCAGCAGACGGCCCCGGGCCCGGAACGGATTCCGCATCAGCCTCATGCCCAACCACCTTGCTTGCGACGGGTCCTGCGCAGCAGCCAGAAGAAGAACGGGCTGCCGAAGAGCGCGGTCAGCACACCGAGCGGCAGCTCGGCGGGGGCGGCCACGGTACGGGCCGCGAGATCGCCCACCACCAGCACCAGGGCGCCACCCAGCGCGCTGCCCGGGACGAGGAAGCGGTGGCCCGGTCCGTTCGCCATCCGCAGCAGGTGCGGCACCAGCAGTCCCACGAACGAGATGATCCCGGCGACCGCCACCGCGGCGGCCGTCAGCAGCGCCACCACCAGGACGAGCACCACCCGCAGCCGTTCGACATCGACGCCCAGGTGCCGGGCGGGCCGCTCACCCAGCGCCAGCAGGTCCAGCTTCCGGGCGTGGAACGGCGCCACGAGCAGCCCGAGCGCCGCGCACGGCAGCACCGCGAGCACCTTCGGCCAGGTCGCCTGGGCCAGCGAGCCCAGCTGCCAGAAGGTGATCTGGGAGACCTGCGCGTTGTCGGCGAAGAAGACGGACAGTCCGATCAGCGCCCCCGCGAAGGCGTTGACCGCGATCCCGGTGAGGATCAGGGTCACCACCTCGGTGCGACCGCCCGACCGCGACAGCGCGTACACCAGCAGCACGGTCGCGAGCCCGGCGACGAACGCGCAGACGGTCACGGTCCAGTTGCCGAAGAAGGTGAGCCCCAGCGCGATGGAGGCGACCGCGCCGACCGCCGCCCCCGAGGAGATCCCGATCACCCCGGGCTCCGCGAGCGGGTTGCCGAACACGCCCTGCATCAGGGCGCCCGCACAGCCCAGCGACGCCCCGACGAGCAGGGCGAGCACGACCCGGGGCAGCCGCACGTTCCACAGCACGCTCTCGCCCACCCGGTCCAGCGCGGCGCCGCCGAGCCCGATCCGGTGCTGGATGGAGCCGAGGACGTCGCCGAGCGGGATGCCGTACGCGCCGAGCCCGGCGGACAGCAGGCAGCACACCACGAGGGCGGCGATCAGGCCGATGGTCAGGAGCGGGGCGGTGGAGCGCCGGGGCGCGGGTGCCGACGGTTCCGGCGGTTCCGGCGTCGGCGGTTCCGGCGTCGTGGGGGCGTCCGGCCGGGTGTGTTCCCCGGAGGGGGCGGTCACTCGGACGCACCGTCCTTCGGGTGGAGTTGCGCGACCAGGTCGCTCAGCACCCGGTCCGTGCGCGGCCCGTAGTTCAGCAGCACGCCGTCGTCGATGGAGACGATCCGCCGGTCCATTCCGGCCGGGGTCTCGGCGACGCCCGGGATCTTGACCAGGCCGTCGACACCGCCCACCGACTCCAGCCCCTTGCGCATCACCAGAATGGCGTCGGGGGCCGCCTTGGCGAGCGCCTCGCTGGTGATGGCGGTGAAGTCCTTCCTCAGACCGGACTCCTTGCCCGCGTCGACGCCGCCGGCCGCCTCGATGAGCGAACTCGCGCCGGACTCCCGGCCGCCCAGCAGATAGACGGAGGCGGAGCCGCGCAGATAGAGGAAGGCCACCCGGGGCTTCGGCTGCCCGTCGACGGGGGCGGGCACGGACTTCCTCACCGCGTCGATACGGGACCGCGTACGCGTGTCGAGTGCGGAGCCCGCGTCCGGCACGCCCAGGGCCGCCGACACGGTCTCGATCCGGCGGGAGACGTCGGCCAGTTCCTTGGCCGGCCGGACGACGAGGAGCGGGATGCCCGCGTCACGGATCTGGTCGATGGCCTCGGCCGGACCGGTGGTGGTCTCGGCCAGGACGACGGTGGGCCGCAACGAGAGCACGCTCTCCGCCGAGACGTCGTGGGCACGGGTCACGACAGGGAGCTTCGCCGCCTGTTCGAAGGTGGCGGTGATGTCCCGGGCCACGACCTGCTCGCCGAGGCCCAGCGTGAAGACGATCTCGCTCAGGCCGCCGGTCAGCGGCACGATGCGGTCCGTCGAGGTGATGGTGACGTCGGCGCCGTCCGCCGACTTCACCGTGACGGGCAGCCGCGGCTCCGGCGTGGTGGCCAGCGGCTCGACGCGGTCGGCCACGGCCTTCGTGGAACTCGCGGCGAGCTTGCCGGTGTTCGTGCCGCCGGTGCCGCCGCAGCCCGTCAGGGCGAGGGCCAGCGCGAGGCCGCCCACCAGGGCCGCCAGGGAGCGGCGCGTCCCGGGCGCTCCGCCGGTGCCGGCCGGTCCGTGGACCGGCCGTCGGGTGCGCCGTCCCGGTGGGGCGAAGTCCTGCGAGAAGCGCACTGGGCACCGTCCTGTCGTTCCGCCGTGAGTAGTTGGCCGTGGTTTGCATGGGGTTGCGAGAGATGCGGTGGATGGGGGTACCACCGCATGACTTGCATACCTTAGGTTAGCCTTACCTCGCTCGCTAGATCTCGGAGGGTCCTCATGCTGTCGTCCAGACCTGCCCGCGTGCCCGGAAGGGCGCTCGCGGTCGCGCTGCTCGCGGCGCTGCTCGGAGCGCTGCTCCCGGCCACCGCCGCTCAAGCGGCGAGCCGCACGGTGCAGGGCGGCCGACTGGACTGGGGCATCAAGTCCTCGTTCCAGAGCTACGTCACCGGGCCCATCGCCAACGGGAGCTGGAACCTGACCGGCGGCGCCGCCACGGTCGGCGGCAGTCAGTTCCGCTTCCACTCCGCGACCGGTTCCTACGACCCGGCCACCGGGTCCTTCACCGCGGGCTTCTCCGGCGGGGTGCGCTTCGCCGGACACCGGAAGGCCGACGGCGGCAACGAACTGGAGCTCTCCATCAGCCGCCCCACCATCCGTGTCACGGGGGGCCGCGGCACCGTCCTCGCCGACATGGTCAGCAAGGAACGGGGAAGCGGACGGGTCACCTCCGCCGCCCAGGTACCCCTCGCGACACTGGGCCTTGCCGGGATCGACATGAAGGGCGGTACCACCCCCCTCGCCCTCCGCAACGTCCCGGCGACCCTGACGGCGCAGGGCGCGAAGGCGTTCGCCGGCTACTACACGGCCGGCACGCCGCTCGACCCGGTCAGCCTCTCCGTGGACACCTCCGCCCCGGCCGGGAAGCCGTCCGCCTCCACGTCCCCCGAGAAGAAGCCGGCCGAGCCGAAGAAGGCCGAGCGGACCGCGGGACGCCTGGAGGACGCCGCCGTCGACTGGGGGGTGCGCCGCACCTACCGCGAGTACGTCACCGGCTCCATCGGCAAGGGGAAGTGGACCCTCGCCGACGGCGCGCAGGACGGCGGGGCACTCTTCCGCTTCCCGCGCGGCAAGGGCACGTACGATCCGGAGAAGCAGGCCCTGGACGCCGCGTTCGCGGGCAGCGTCCGCTTCACGGGCGCCGACGGCCTCGACCTGAAGCTCTCCGCGGTCGCGGTCCGGGTCAAGGACGGCAGGGGCACCCTCTCGGCCGACGTGCTGAGCGGCGGCGACCGGCTCGGGGTCCTCCCCCTGGTCACCTTCGACGCGAAGGACTTCGCGCCGAAGAACGGCCTCGCCGTCCTCACCGAGACCCCCGCGACGCTCACCGCCGACGGCGCCAGGGCGTTCGGCTCGCTCTACCGGGCGGGCACCGCGATGGACCCGCTCTCCCTCGCCGTCGCCGTCGACAGCGGCGTCACCCTGCCCGCCCTGCCCGACCTGGGCAGCGACCCCGCCCCGTCGCAGTCGCCCGAGGACAAGACGGTCACGACGGCGCCGGTGTCCGAACCGGACTCCGCTTCCGGCTCCGGTTCCCGGACCCCGCTCTACTTCGGCCTCGGCGCGGGCGCCCTCGCCGCCGCGGCGGGCGCGTTCCTCCTCGTCCGCCGTCGCGGCGCCGCGCGGAACGACGACTGACCTCCCTCCGCCGCCCCTCCCGGTGTCCCCCGCCGGCCGGGGCGGCCGGAGCTCCGTCCGGTCGCACGGCCGGACCTCCGTCCCCACCCCCCTGTACCGCACTCCCCGAGGAGACCATCGACCATGGCAGCCACCCGCCGCCCCATAGCCCTCGCCGCCGCCGTCGCCACGGCGGCAGCCCTCGGCGCCACCGCGTTCGCCCTGCCCGCGCTCGCCGCCGACGGCGCCGCCTCCGGCCGGGCCGCCGCCGGGGCGCCGAAGCTGGACCTCACGGACGGCACCCTGGAATGGGGCGTCAAGGAGTCCTTCCGCAAGTACCTCGCCTCGCCGTTCTCCGGCGGGAAGATCACCGTCAAGGACGGCGCCGTCCAGGCTGCCGACAACGGCGTGTTCACCTTCGCCGACGGCAAGGGGAGCTACGACACCGGCACGCACGGCACCGACACCGCCTTCCGCGGCGGCGTCAACTTCTACGCCCACGGCGGCGTTCTCGACATCACGCTGTCGGACGTGAGGCTCTCCACCTCCGGCACCGGCGGCGCGATCACCGTCGACGTCACGACCCCGGAGGGCACCCGCGACGACGTGGTCTTCGCCGACCTCGACCTGTCCGCCGTGAAGCCCGGTCAGGGTGCGGGCGGCGCCATGGTGTTCAAGGACATCCCGGCGAAGCTGACGAAGGCCGGCTCCGAGGCGTTCAACGGCCAGTACAAGGAGGGCGACGCGCTCGACGCGGCCACGCTGTCGGTCAAGGCCGCCGCGGCCCCGACCGGGAAGCCCACCACGGAGCCGACCACCGAGCCCACCGGCAAGCCCACGACCGAGCCGACCGGCAAGCCCACCACGGAGCCGACCACCGGGCCGACCGGCAAGCCCACCTCGACCGCCTCCCCGTCCCCGACGGCCACCGGCAAGCCGGCCGCCGAGACCGGCACGGTCGTCGACGGCACCCTGGACTGGGGCGTCAAGAAGTCCTTCCGCGACTACGTCACCGGCCCCATCGCCCACGGCAAGGTCGAGACGACGGCCGGTGCCAAGTCGTCCGGCGACGGCTACCGGTTCCCCGACGCGACCGGTCACGTCGACGCCGCCGGGCAGACCCTGAACGCCAAGTTCGGCGGCAAGGTCCGCTTCCTGGGCCACCAGGAGGACGGCGCCTACACCCTGGACCTCTCCCTCACCGCGCTGAAGATCCGGGTGAACGGCACGAAGGGCACGCTGATCGCGGACGTCTCCAGCAAGGACCGCGAGACCAAGAAGGTCTCCTCGTACTCGGGTCTTGCCGTCGCGGACCTGAAGCTGCCCAAGGGCGGGCTCGTGGCCAAGAACGGGGTGGTCACCCTCTCGTCCGTGCCCGCGACCCTCACCGCCGACGGCACCAAGGCGTTCGGCGGCATGTACCGGGCGGGCGAGGAACTCGACCCGCTGACCGTCGCGGTCGCCCTCGACAAGGACGCCGAACTCCCCGCCACGGGTGGCACCGGCTCCACCGGGTCCACCGGCTCCACCGGCCAGGCGGGCGGATCCGCGACCATCGGCGGCGGCAGCGTGGGCGGCGGCAGTGTGGGCGGCGGCAGTGTGGGCGGCGGCTCGGTGGGCGGCTCCGGCTCGCTCGCCGCCACCGGCTCCGACCTCCCGGCCGGCGCCCTGATCGGCGGCTCGGCCCTCGTCGTGGCGGCCGGTGCCGCCACCGTCGTCGCCGCCCGGCGCCGCCGCACCGCCTGATCCCGGCGCGGCACCCGACCGCACCACCCCGCACCGTCCGGGCGGCGGCCCCGTTCCGCGGCCGCCGCCCGGACGCTGCTTGAATGTCGTCGTGACGAACGACGGCGAACCCGGCGTGCCCGAGGGCATCGACGTGCTACGGGTCTTCTGCGACCCCGACGGACGGCACGGCAACCCCCTCGGAGTGGTGCGCGACGGGCGCGGGTACCCGGACGACGCGTCCCGGCAGGAGCTGACCCGCCGCCTCGGCTTCAGCGAGACCGTCTTCGTCGACGACCCCGAGCGCGGGCACGTCGACATCCACACTCCGGGGCTCCGTCTCCCCTTCGCCGGCCACCCGCTCGTCGGCACCGCCTGGCTGCTCGGCCTGGAGGTCCTGGAGCTGCCGGTCGGCGACGTGTCCGCCCGCCGGGACGGGGAGTTCACCTGGATCGGCGCCCGCCCGGAATGGGCGCCGCCGCGCACGCTGGAACGGTACGGCTCCGTCGCCGAGGTCGAGGCGCTGACCGGGCCGCCGCCCGGCGAGGGCTGGCTCTACGTCTGGGCCTGGGAGGACGAGGCGGCGGGCCGGGTCAGGGCACGGGCGTTCCCGAGGCGGGTCGACGGCTCCGGCGCGGCGGGCGGGATCGTGGAGGACGAGGCCACCGGCGCGGCCGCGCTGTTGCTCGGCGCACGACTGGGGCGGGCCCTCGACATCAGGCAGGGACGCGGCTCCCGGATCCTCACCGCGCCCGCGCCGGACGGCAGGGTGGAGGTCGGGGGCCGGGTGCGCCCGGTGCACCGGCCGACCCCGTCCCGCCCCTGAGGGCGCCGCCCGCGCACACCCGCGCCCCGGCGTCCCGCTTCCGGCCCGAGCCGCACCCGGGTCGCGTCTCCCACGTACACCCGCGCCCCGGCAACCGTGCCGGAACGGGAACGGCGCGGCCGACGGGACCGGACCGGGGTGACCGGTCGGTGCCATCGGCCGCGCCGTACGGGCACGACGTGCCGCGGAGGGGGCGATGCCGTTGGCCGGCGCACACCGCCGGCCAACGGGACTACGCGCTCAGCGGGAACGCCTCGCCCAGCTCCCGGAACACCGCCGTGTTGAGCGCGAACGCGCGCTTGCACTCGTCGACGACGCGCTGCTTCTCCAGGTCGTCCGTGTCCAGCGCGTCCAGCAGCTCGCGGTAGCTCCGCTTGAACGCGGCGGGGTTGGCTATCCCCTCGAAGACGTAGAACCGGACGCCGTCGCCCTTGCGGGCGAAACCCCAGGTCTTCTCCGCCTTGTCGCGGATGATCTGGCCGCCCGAGAGGTCGCCGAGGTAGCGGGTGTAGTGGTGGGCGACGTAACCGGCGGGCCAGGTCCGGGCGCACTCCGCGACCCGGGCGGCGTACGCCGCGGTGGCGGGCAGCGGCTCCAGCCCCTCACGCCAGTCGGCACCCCGCAGATGGGCCAGGTCGCGCTCCAGCTCGGCGGTGCGCATCAGCTCGGGCTGGATGAAGGGCCCGGCGACCGGGTCGTCCCGCAGTGCTTCCGCACCCTCCTCCATCGCCCGGTACACGAACCACAGCTGCTCCGTGTAGCGCGTGTAGGCGTCCACCCCGAGGCGTCCGCCGAGCAGGTCGCTCATGAAGGTCGAGGTCTCCGCCTCGGTGTGCTGTTCGTGGGATGCCGTGCGGATGAGCGTCGAGAAGGGAGTGACGGCGGCGGTTGCGTCCAAGGGGGGCCTCCGGGGGCCGAGGGGACGGGAAAGTCCATAAACAAACGGATAAAAGGCGGCAGTGGCTGCGCGTCGCAGCCGCTGCCGACATCCCCGATCTTCCTACTTAGGTTTACCTAAGTCAACAGCTTCCCGACAGCCTGTCGGGAAAAAATGATACGCCTCCTGCCCGGTGCGCGCCCCGGACGGCGCAACCGTGGGCGGGAACGCGAGAGCGGCCGCCCGGGGGCGGCCGCTCTCGTCGGTGAATCGTCCGTGCGTGTGCGTGGGCGGAGCCCTACGGAAGCGTCAGGATGTCGGCGCCGGTCTCCGTCACCACCAGCGTGTGCTCGAACTGGGCGGTGCGCCTGCGGTCCTTCGTCACCACCGTCCAGCCGTCGTCCCACATGTCGTAGTCGTGGCTGCCCAGTGTCAGCATCGGCTCGATGGTGAAGGTCATGCCGGGCTTCATCACCGTGGTCGCGTGCGGGCTGTCGTAGTGCGGGATGATCAGGCCGGAGTGGAACGAGGAGTTGATCCCGTGCCCGGTGAAGTCCCGTACGACGCCGTACCCGAAGCGCTTGGCGTACGACTCGATGACCCGCCCGATCACATTGACCTGCCGCCCCGGCCGGACCGCCTTGACGGCCCGGTTCAGCGCCTCCCGGGTGCGCTCGACGAGCAGCCGGGACTCCTCGTCCACGTCGCCGCAGAGGTAGGTGGCGTTGTTGTCGCCGTGCACGCCGCCGATGTACGCGGTGACGTCGAGGTTCACGATGTCGCCGTCGCGCAGCACCGTGGAGTCCGGGATGCCGTGGCAGATCACCTCGTTGAGCGAGGTGCACAGCGACTTGGGGAAGCCGCGGTACCCCAGCGTCGACGGGTAGGCGCCGTGGTCGCACATGAACTCGTGCGCCACCCTGTCGAGTTCGTCCGTCGTGACGCCCGGGGCGATGTGCTTGGCGGCCTCCGCCATCGCCTGTGCGGCGATCCGGCCCGCGACGCGCATGCGCTCGACGGTGTCGGCGTCCTGGACCTCCGGACCGGTGTACGGGGTGGGGGCCGGCTTGCCCACGTACTCGGGGCGCCGGATGCTTCCGGGTACGGAACGGATGGGAGTGATCTCCCCGGGCACGAGCGGTGACTGGCCAGACATGCCAGCGAGTCTAACGACCCCGCTTGGGGCAGCATGGCCCCGAGGGAAGGAGCCGATGATGGCCCTGTTCAAGAAGCGCACGGTCGGCAAACCGGGCGAGTGGTACTACTGCCTGCTGCACCAGAAGGTCGAGGAGGGCCCCGAGTGCCCGGCCAAGGACCGTTTCGGCCCGTACACCAGCCGCGAGGAGGCGCAGCACGCCATGGACACGGCGCGGGAACGCAACCTGGAATGGGAGACCGACCCCAAGTGGCACGACGACGGAACCCCCCGGGACCCGGAGGCGTGAGGCGGAGCCCCGTCGTCCGGTCCCCGGGGGGCGTGGGGCGGAACTCCGTCGTCCGGGCCTCGGAGGCGTGCGGCGGGACTCCGCCCCGGGGCCCGGGGACACGACCCGGGCCCCCGCCGCTCAGACCCCGGACGGACTGGCCTGCGACGGGCCGTCCTCCGCCTCGCGCTGGGCGCGCCGGCGCGTCGCGTCCTCGTCCGTCCGCGAGTCGTACGTCAGCAGCTTCGGCAGCGCGGCAGTGAGCAGCGCGACCGAGGCCACGCACGCCACGCCCCCGCTCCAGATCGCGGAGCGGGTGCCCGTCCAGCCCGCCATCGCACCGGCCCGCACCTGACCCAGCTGCGGGCCGACGCTGTACGAGAGCACCTCGATGCCCGCCAGCCGTCCCCGCAGCTCCTCCGGGATGGTCTGGTTCCAGATCGTGGAGCGGCCCAGACCGCTCAGCATGTCGCCCGCACCGGCGGCGGCCAGACAGACCAGCACCAGCCACACGTTGTCGAACCACCCGGCCGCCGCGATCGCCAGCCCCCAGGCCGCGGCCCCGAACACCACGAACAACCCGTGCCTGCGCACCCGTGACGTCCAGCCGCTGGTCAGTCCCAGCATCAGGGAACCGACCGAATCCGCGGCGTACATCAGGCCGAGCGACCAGTCGGCGTCCAGGTCGTCGGCCAGGAACGGGAAGACCGCGTTCGGGAAGGCGAAGAACATCGCGGCCATGTCGACCGCGTACGTCCCCAGCAGCACCGGCCGGCTCCAGGCGTACCTCGCGCCCTCCACGATGCCGCGCAGCGACGGCTTCGCGTTGTCCCGGGCGGGCGGGGCCGGGGACAGGCGCCGGCAGAGCAGCACGGAGACGGCGAACGTGAAGACCGTGACCGTGTAGGCCGTGGCGTGTCCGGCATAGGCCACCACGAGGCCCGCCACCGCCGGTCCGGTGATCGCGCCGAACTGCCAGCGCAACGAGTTCAGGGCGGCGGCCGAGGTCAGCTGGTCGTGCGGCACGATCCGGGCCATCAGGGAGTCCAGTGCGGGGCGCTGGAGTCCGGACAGCGCCGAGACCCCGCCCGCGACCAGGTACAGGGGCCACAGCAGCGGATCGGGCAGCGCGGCGTTCACCAGGAGGACCAGGGCCAGCAGCCCCAGCCCCGCCTCGGTGCCCAGGATCACCTTGCGGCGGTCCACGGCGTCCGCGAGCGCGCCGCCGTACAGCCCGAAGACGATCAGCGGCACCAGCTCGACCGCGCCCATCGCGCCGACGGCCAGCGGTGATCCGGTGAGTTCCTTGATCTGGAGAGGAAGCGCGACCAGGGCCATCATGCTGCCGAAGTACGCGATCAGGCCCTGGATCCACAGCAGCCGGAAGTCGGCGGAGCCGCGCAGGGGGGTGAGGTCGGGCAGCAGCGCGGCGATCCGGGCGACGCGGGATGGAGCTGAGGTCACGAGGGGTCATCGTGCGGTGCGGCGCGCACCCCCGCAACAGCTTTTCCGCCGTGCGCCGCCGTCCCCCGGCGGCCGGACGACACAGCGTCCACTTCCGTCGCGGGCAGTAATGTCGAAGCCATGACTACGAATGACAAGCCCCCCGCCAAGGACCCCCGGGACCTCCCCGACGTGTCGGGCCTCACCGTCGGCGTACTCGGCGGCACCGGCCCGCAGGGCCGCGGCCTCGCCCACCGGTTCGCCCGCGCGGGCCAGAAGGTGATCATCGGCTCCCGCGCCGCGGACCGCGCCCGGGCCGCCGCGGAGGAACTGGGCCACGGTGTCGAGGGCGCGGACAACGCCGAGTGCGCCCGGCGCAGCGACGTCGTGATCGTGGCCGTGCCGTGGGACGGCCACGCCAAGACCCTGGAGTCGCTGCGCGGCGAGCTCGCGGGCAAGCTCGTCATCGACTGCGTCAACCCGCTCGGCTTCGACAAGAAGGGCGCCTACGCGCTGAAGCCCGAGGAGGGCAGCGCCGCCGAGCAGGCGGCCGCGCTGCTCCCGGAGTCCCGGGTCACCGCCGCCTTCCACCACCTCTCCGCGGTGCTGCTCCAGGACACGACCGTCGAGGAGATCGACACCGATGTGCTGGTGCTCGGCGAGGCCCGCGCCGACACCGACCTGGTACAGGCCCTGGCCGGCCGGATCCCCGGCATGCGCGGCGTCTTCGCCGGGCGGCTGCGCAACGCCCACCAGGTCGAGTCGCTCGTCGCCAACCTGATCTCGGTGAACCGCCGCTACAAGGCGCACGCGGGGCTGCGCGTCACCGACGTCTGAGCCGGCCCGCCGCCCGGCCGGGGCGTGTGCGCCGGGCCGGTGAACCCGGCCGGCCGGGCAGCGGCCGTCCGTGCCACCCCGCGTCGGGCGGAAAGGGGCATGGGGGACACTTGAGGGGACCGCGCATCATCCCCGGACAGGAGCCGATCCCCATGCCCCGCCTCGCTCTCTACGCCGTCGCCGTCTGCGTCCTGGCCGTCGTCGCGGCCGTGATCTCGTTCGTCAACGGCGTCTGGCTCGGGATCGTCTGGGTCCTGCTGGCCGGACTCTCGTCGAACATGGCGTGGTTCTACGTGCGGCGCCACCGGGCCCGGGCCACCACGAGCTGATCGCCGATCGCGACGGACCGCCACGGGCCCGTCGGGGGCGACGGGCGGCCGGTCAGCCGGGGAGCGAGCAGACCGGGTCGGCCGTCCGCCAGAAACGGTAGGCGTCGAAACCGCAGTACGTCGTGAACTCGTCGACGCCCAGTGCCCGCAGCAGGCCGTGGACCGCGTCGAAGAAAGCCGCGTTGGCCTCCGGGATCCACAGCACGCCGAACACCGCGATCAGCCCGAACGGGGCGAACGGCTCGACCTGGCGGCGGATCCGGTACGACAGCCACGGCTCGATCACCCCGTACCCGTCCAGCCCCGGCACCGGGACGAAGTTGAGGATCGCCGCCGTGACCTGGAGCAGCGCCAGGAAGCCCAGCGCGTGGCGGAAGGGCGCCGGGACGCCGTCCAGCGCGTGCAGCCAGAACGGTGCCGTGCAGACGATCGCGAACAGCACGTTCGTCAGCGGGCCCGCCGCCGAGATCAGACTGTGCCGCAGGCGGCCGTGGATCCGGCCCCGATCGATGTAGACCGCGCCGCCGGGCAGACCGATGCCGCCCATGATCACGAAGAGCACCGGCAGCACGATGCTCAGCAGCGCGTGGGTGTACTTCAGCGGGTCGAGGGTGAGATAGCCCTTCGCGGCGACCGAGAGGTCGCCGCTGTGCAGCGCGGTACGGGCGTGCGCGTACTCGTGCAGACAGAGCGACACCACCCAGGCCCCCGTCACGAAGAGGAAGACCGCGATCCCGGGACGCTCGGCGAACCCCGTCCACACCGCCCAGCCCGACACCGCGGTCACGGCGGCGATGCCGAGGAAGACCGGGCTGATCCTTCGCTGCGATGTGCTGACCATGGGGCCGAGCCTACGGGTTGCCCGCCCCCCGGTCACCGCCCGTCACGCACGGCCGCGGGCCGGGAGGAGGTCCCGGCCCGCGGCGTCCCGCACGGGGAACAGTGGTGGAATCAGCAGGAGAGGCTGGGACCCGTCGGCACCCCGAGGATCCGGGTGAACTCCTGGTACCGGTTGATCCGGCTCTCGACCTGGCGCGGGTTGCCGCCGTCGCACTCCAGCGCTCCGTTGATCGAACGGATCGTCTGGCCGAAGCCCGCCCCACTGATCATCGCGTCATGGCCGGTGATCGGACCGGGGCCGTTCTGCGTGTTCCAGTACCAGAGGCCGGTCATCATCGCGACCGCGGGGTCGGTCTCCACCTTCCACGGGTCGTTCAGCAGATCGATGCCGAGGAAGTCGCCCGCGTTCTTGTAGTTGAAGTTCCAGCTCAGCTGGATCGGGCCGCGCCCGTAGTACGCCGACTGGCCGGCCGGGCAGCCGTAGGGCTGGCTCTGGTCGCAGTAGTGCGGGTAGTTCGCCTCGTTGACTTCCTTGATGTAGTAGAGGCCGCCGGTCTCGTGGCTGATGTTCGCGAGGAAGGCCGCGGCCTCCTGCTTGCGCATCGTGTCGGTACCGGTGTGGGCGAACTTGGGGAACGCCTTGATGGCGTCCGTCAGGCCCTGGTACGTGTAGAACGGGTTCCGGTTCGGGAACATCTGGTCGAACTGCGCCTCGGTCACCACGAAGCTGTTCGGGTACGGGTTGCCGCCCGTGCCGCAGGTGTACGCCGACCAGTAGTAGGTGCTCACCGTCGGGTCGTAGCCCGGGTTGTCGCGCTGGGCGACGTAGATCTTCCCGTCGGTGTACCTGACGATGTCGCGCGTCTGGTAGTTGGCGCCCTTTGACCAGTCGGGCGCCACGGCGCATTCGTCCGCCGGGGTCTGCGGAACATCGGCGGCACTCGCCGTCGCGGGCATGAGGGCCGTCGCCGCCAGTGAGCCGACCGCCACGAGACCGGTCAGCAGCGCCTTCATACGAGTTCTGAGCACAGAGGTCCCTTTCATGGACGCCGGCATGCCGGATGGGCCCGGTGGGCGCCGGGCCGAATTGTTCAGGCTGTGCCGAAGGATGCTTTCGGACACTGAACCCTTCCCCTTGATCGCAGTCAAGGTCTAGACCAAAGAGATTTTCAGTGGTCCGTACCAGTAGTCGCCGATACCGTCCTCCGGTGCCGCCCGTTCCGCGCCGCGACGGCAACTCGCCTGCTCCGGAGCCAGGTTGGCGCCGACGTCCGAACGGGCGCGGACACCGCCGCCGGCGCGGTGACGGCGGCACGCGGTCACCCACCGCCGACACGATCCCGGCCGTCCTCGCACGGGTGTCCTCGCATCGAGCGCGGTCACGGAGAATGGGCATGTGCGCTACGGCATCCTCGGGACCACCCGGGCACTCCGCGACGACGGCACGGCCGTCACCGTCGGCGGGGCGCGGCTGCGCGCCCTGCTCACCGTCCTCGCCCTGCGCCCCGGCCGGTCCGTCCCGGCCGCGGTGCTTGTCGACGAGGTGTGGGACGGCGACCCGCCGGCCGACGCCACGGGTGCGCTCCAGGCACTCGTCGGGCGGCTGCGCCGGGCGCTCGGCCGCGCGGCGGTCACCTCCGGCGAGAGCGGCTACCGGCTGGCCGCCGAGCCGGACGACGTCGATCTGTACCGCTTCGAGCGGCTCGCGGGGGAGGGGGCGCGGGCGCTGGCGGAGGGCGACCCGGCCAAGGCGCGGGCCGTGGTCGACGACGCACTCGCCCTGTGGCGCGGACCGGCCCTGGCCGACCTGCCCGACCGCGGCGCCG
The DNA here is from genome assembly GCF_043083325.1 of Streptomyces sp. NPDC014734. Classification (NCBI taxonomy): domain Bacteria; kingdom Bacillati; phylum Actinomycetota; class Actinomycetes; order Kitasatosporales; family Streptomycetaceae; genus Streptomyces; species Streptomyces sp. NPDC014734. Next base: position 286,454 of record NZ_JBIBYN010000004.1, read on the forward strand.
TCGCGGCCCGCTGGACGGCCCGGCAGCTGGAGGCCCGCCGCACCGGGCTCGCCGCCTCCCTCGCGCTCGGCCGGGCGGACGAGGTCCTGCCCGAACTCGCCGCCCTGTGCGCCGAGTACCCGATCGACGAACCGCTCCAGGCGCTGCGGCTGCGTGCCCTGCGCGACGCCGGACGCGCGGCCGAGGCACTGGCCGCCTACGACGAGGTGCGGGCCCTGCTCGCGGACCGGCTCGGCGCCGACCCGGGTCCCGAACTGCGCTCCCTGCACGCCGAGTTGCTTGACCGGAGCCCGGCGGTCGGCCGGTACCCGGCCGCCGTCGCGCCGACGTCCCCGGCGCCCTCTCCCGCCGTCCCGCGCCATCCGGCCGTCGCGGAGCCCGTCGCCGCTCCGCGCCCGCCCGCCGCCGCGCGGGGGAACCTCCGGGCCCGGCTCACCAGCTTCGTCGGGCGCGACGACGACATCGGGGCCCTGCGCGCGGACCTCTCGCGGACCCGGCTGGTCACCCTGCTCGGCCCCGGAGGCGCGGGCAAGACCCGGCTCTCCCAGGAGGCCGCCGAGTCCGTCGCCCCCGCCTGGCAGGACGGCGTCTGGCTTGCCGAACTCGCGCCCGTCGACGACCCGGAGGCCGTACCGGAGGCCGTACTGAGCGCGCTCGGCGCCCGCGAGACCGTGCTCCGCGGGGCGGGCGCCGAGGAGATGCGCGTCGCCGAGGGCAACGCGGGCGACCCCCTGGTGCGGCTCACCGAGCACTGCTCCCGGCGCCGGATGCTGCTGCTCCTGGACAACTGCGAGCACGTCATCGGGGCCGCCGCCGCCCTCGCCGACCACCTCCTCGCCCACTGCCCGGGCCTCACCGTGCTGGCCACCAGCCGCGAACCCCTCGGGGTACCCGGTGAGTTCGTCCGCCCCGTCGACCCGCTGCCCGACCCGATGGCGCTCCGGCTGTTCGCCGAACGCGGCGCCGCCGCCCGGCCGGGCTTCCGGACCGACACGGACCGGGAGACCGCCGAGGCCGCGGCCGAGATCTGCCGACGCCTCGACGGACTGCCGCTCGCCATCGAACTCGCCGCCGCCCGGCTGCGGATGCTCACCCCGCGGCAGATCGCCGACCGGCTCGACGACCGGTTCCGGCTGCTCACCAGCGGGGCCCGCACCGTGCTGCCCCGTCAGCAGACGCTGCGCGCCGTCGTCGACTGGTCCTGGGACCTGCTCGACGAGGCGGAACGCGCCGTGCTCCGCAGACTCTCGGTCTTCGCGGGCGGCTGCACCCTGGCCGCCGCCGAGTCCGTCTGCGCCGACGGCCCCCGGGGCGGGCCGGAGGTCGCCGCGCTGCTCGGCTCGCTCGTCGACAAGTCCCTCGTCGTCGCCGCGCCCGCCGAGGACGGGGAGATGCGCTACCGGTTGCTGGAGACCGTCGCCGAGTACGCCGCCGAACGGCTCGACGCGGCGGCGGAACGGGACACCGTGGAGCGGCGCCACCTGGTGTACTACCGGGAACTGGCCCGGACCACCGACCCGAGGCTCCGGAACGCCGGCCAGCGCGACGCCATCGACCTCTTCCGGCGCGAGTACGAGAACCTCCGCACCGCCCTGCGCCGCGCCGTCGCCGCCCGCGACGAGCAGGAGGCGCTCTGCCTGGTGCTGTCGCTGTGCTGGTACTGGCAGATGCGGGACCTGCGCGCCGACGCCCTGCACTGGGCCGACGCGGCCGCCGCCCTGGGGCCCGACCCCTTCGCCGGGCCCGCCGAACCCGTGCCCTCCCTGCACGAACGCTGCACCGCCGCACCGCCGCCCATGCCGCCCGCACTGCTCCAGGAGGCCCGGCGTCAGGTGGCCCTGGTCCAGTTGGCCACCATGGACCACGACCGGGACGTGTGGACGAACGAGAAGGGCATGGCCCGGCTGCGCGTCATCGCGGAAACCTACCGCCCGGGCCAGCCGCAGACCTGCCGTGCCCCGGCATCGCTGTGGTTCTTCGCGGTCATGATGACCGGGGAGGCCGACGACCTGCGTGCCCTGCTGGACGAAACGGTCCGGGCCTGCCGTGAGTTCGGCTACGAGTGGGAGCTGGCCGGCGCGCTCCAGATGCGGGCCAACGTCCTGGCCAACCGGACCGACTGGGTGGGCGAGGCGCGCGCGGACGCCGACGAGAGCCTGGAGATCTTCAGCCGGCTCGGCGACGACTGGGGCGCCGCCGAGGCACTCTCCTCCCGCGGCGAGGCCAACGAGAAGCGCGGCGCGTACGTACACGCGGTCGAGGACTACCAGGCCGCCATCGGACACGCGGAGAGGCTCGGTGCCCGGTCCCAGGTGCTCGTCCTCCAGTCCCGCTACGCGTCCGTGCTCACCGAGCTCGACCGCGGCGACGAGGGCGAGGCGATCATGCGGGGTGTGATCGAGGAGGGGCGCGGGGCGAGCCACGAGGCGATGCCCGGCGCCCGGCTCCACCTCGCCCTGTGGCTGGGCCGCACCGGCCGCACCGCCGAGGCGCGCGAGCAACTCGGCGTCCTGCGCGAGGAATTCCGTTCCGAGACGCTGGCGATCTTCGACGGGTTCCTGCAGGGCGCGCTGGCCTGGCTGGACAACCAGGAAGGCCGGTACGCCGAGGCCCTGCCCAAGGGGCTGACGGCGCTGGTCCGGTCCCAGGACCGGCTGTCCCGGATGGTGGCCCCCCACATGCCGGTCATCCAGCTGGTCGGTGTCGCAAGGGCCCTGGCCGGTCTCGGCGGCGAGCGTCGGGCCGTGCTCGCGGCCCGGCTGCTCGGGGCCGGGCGCGGACTGCTGCCCCCCATGCACGTACCGACGTCGATGGAGCGGCACGACTGGGCCGAGGCGGAACGGGCGGCCGTCGCCGTCCTCGGCCGGGCCGCCTACGACACCGCGTACGCCGAGGGCGGCGGCCTCACCCTGGAGGAGGCCACCGCCCTCGCCGAGACGTACCGGGACTGACGACACCCGGAACCGGCACCCGGCGGTGCGGGAGGAGCGGTGTCCGCCGCGCCCCGGCGCATCGGCCGCCGGGACCGGGCCGCCCCCCCGTCGGCCGATGCGCCGCACCGTCCGGCGGGGTGCCGGGGACTCAGCTCCGCTTGCGGAACTTGGCCACCGCGAGCGGGGCGGCCACCGCGGTGATCGCGACCGCCCAGCCGAGCGTCAGCCACACCGCGTGGGCGACCGGGCCGCCGATCATCAGCCCGCGCGCCGCGTCCGCCAGGTTGGACAGCGGGTTGTAGTCGGTGAACGCCTGGAGCCAGCCCGGCATCGTGGCGGGCGGGGCGAAGATCGACGAACCGAACTGGAGGGGCATGAGCACCAGGAACCCCAATCCCTGAACCGCCTGGGCGGTCTTCACCGACAGACCCAGCAGGATGAAGATCCACATGATCGCGGCGCCGAACACCATCGACAGGCCGACCGCGGCGAGCAGGCCGAGCACCGAGGTCTTCACCTGCATGCCGAGCAGGAAGCCCATGCCCAGCAGGATCGCCGTGGCGACCAGCATCCGGCCCATCTCGACGAAGATCTTGGCGATGAGGACCGACGAGCGGGCGATCGGCATCGTCCGGAACCGGTCCATGATCCCCTTGCGGAAGTCGTCGTTGACCCCCGTGCCGACCGCGGTGGCGATGTTCATGCCCATCATCGCCATCAGACCGGGGATGACGTAGTTGATGTACGTCTGCCGGTCGCCGCCCAGGCTGGAGCCGATGGACCCGCCGAAGACGTACACGAACAGCAGGGTGAAGACGATGGGCATGAGCAGCACATCGAACATCGACTCCGGATCCTTCTTGATCTGGAGCAGATTGCGCCGCATCAGCGCGCCGATGTGCCGCAGGTTGCCGCGCACCCCGATCCGGCCCTCGTCGGCGAGCGGCCGCGGTCGCCCGGCGGGGGCGGAACCGGTCGTGGCGGGCTTCTGGATCGTCGTGCTCATGCTGCGACCTCCGCGGGGATCGTGTCGGTGGCGGAAGCGCTCTTCTCGCCGGTGATCGCCAGGAACACCTCGTCCAGGCTGGGCAGCGCGGTGGCGACGTGCGCCAGCGAGAAGCCCCGGGTGCCGAGCAGGCCGATGACGGCGGTCAGCTGCTCGTCGCTGAGGATCGGTACGTACAGCAGGCCCTCGTCCGGGACCGCCTGGGCACCCGCGACCCCGTCGAGACCGGCCTCCTTGAGCGCCTGCGCCATCGCGGGGAGCTGCGCCGGGTCCGAGGGCCGGATCTGCAGGGTGCGGCCGCCGACCTTCGCCTTGAGGTCGTCGACCCCGCCGCTGGCGATGATCCGGCCCTTGTCGATGACGGTGAGCTCGCTCGCGAGCTGTTCCGCCTCCTCCATGTACTGGGTGGTGAGCAGCACGGTCGCCCCCTCCGCGACCATCCGCTGCACCTCGTCCCAGACCTCGTTGCGGGTCCGGGGGTCGAGTCCCGTCGTCGGCTCGTCCAGGTAGAGGACGGCCGGGCTGCCGATCATCGACGCGGCGAGGTCGAGGCGCCGCCGCATGCCGCCGGAGTAGTCCATCGCGGCCCGCCGGGCGGCGTCGGTGAGCGAGAAACGCTCCAGGAGTTCGTCGGCCCTGGCCCGGGCGGTCCTGCGCGGCAGGTCGAGCAGCCGCCCGATCATGTAGAGGTTCTCCCAGCCGGAGAGCTTCTCGTCGACCGAGGCGTACTGTCCGGTCAGTCCGATGGTGCGGCGCAGCTGCCGGGGCTGCTTCACCACGTCGTAGCCCGCGACGGTGGCGTGTCCGGCGTCGGGGACGATCAGGGTGGACAGGCAGCGCACCAGCGTGGTCTTTCCGGCGCCGTTGGGCCCGAGCACACCGAGCACGGTGCCCTCGCGGACATCGAGGTCCACGCCGTCCAGAGCCTTGGTCGAGCCGTAGTGCTTGACCAGTCCCCGGACCTCCACGGCGTTCGAGCCGTTCCTGGGGTTCTTGTCGTATCGCGTCATGCCCACCATGGGACCAGGTGCCACCGACAGTCCGCCGACAACAGGCCGACAGCCCGCCGATGGGGGATGTCGGCGGGCTGTCGGTGGTGCGGGCGGTGGACCGTGACCAGGACCTTCCCGGTGGCCGGGCCCCGGTGGACCGACGCGCGCGAGCACGCGTGGCCCGATGGGGCCCGGCCACCGCCTGGTTCTAGTGGAAGGTGTGCTCGGCGGCCGGGAACGCGCCGCCGACGACCTCCTGCGCGAACTCCTTCGCCGCGTCGCCCAGCACCTGGCGGAGGTTCGCGTACTGCTTGGTGAAGCGCGGCACCTTGCCGCCGGTCAGCCCGACCATGTCGGTGTAGACCAGCACCTGGGCGTCCGTGTCGGGACCGGCGCCGATGCCGACGGTCGGGATGTGCAGGACACGGGTGATCTCGGCGGCCAGTTCGGCCGGCACCAGCTCCAGGACGACGGCGAACGCCCCCGCGTCCTGCACGGCCTTGGCGTCGCGCAGCGTCTGCTGCGCCGCTTCCTCGCCGCGCCCCTGGACCCGGTAGCCCATCGCGTTCACGGACTGCGGGGTCAGGCCGATGTGGGCCATCACCGGGATACCGGCGTCGACCAGCAGCCGGATCTGCTCGTGGCTGCGCTCCCCGCCCTCCAGCTTGACCGCGCCGACGCCGGACTCCTTGATCAGCCGGGTGGCGTTGCGCAGGGCCTGGACGGGTCCTTCCTGGTACGCCCCGAAGGGCAGGTCGCCGACGATCAGCGCGCGCCTGGTGCCCCGTACGACGGCGGCGGAGAGCACCGCCATCTCGTCCATCGTGACGGGTACGGTGGTCTCGTAGCCGAGGTGGCAGTTGCCCATGGAGTCCCCGACGAGCATGACCGGGATGCCGGCCTCGTCGAAGACGGAAGCGGTCATCGCGTCGTAGGCGGTGAGCATGGGCCACTTCTCACCGCGCGCGGTGGCGGCGGCGATGTCGTGGACGGTGATGCGGCGGGTGCTCTTTCCTCCGTACAGCGCCTTGCTGCTGTCGGTGGTGGCTCCCGCGGCGGAAGAGGTGGGTGTGTTCCGCGCAGCCTGAAGCGACATGTGCGTATGGCTCCTTCGTCATCTCAAGGCGCCCTGACGGCGTCCCTGGACCGGTTCCATGGTGGCATCCCGTGCCCGTCCCCGGGAAGTGGGCCGGCGCACGGTCGAGGAAAACGGGCCGGGTGCCGACGCCGGGAGCGTGAGATAAAGACATGACGCGAGGTAAAGACATGATCAATAATTCCGATACGAGACGGTCTCGTATCGGAATCGACTAGGCTCCTCGGCATGTCCATACCGTCGGGCGCTCGCACCGCCCCGCCCCAAGTTCCCGAAGCGGTCCACCGCCGCCGCTGGGCGATTCTCGTCGTCCTGATGTTCAGCCTGCTCATCGTGGTGCTGGACAACTCGATCCTGAACGTCGCGGTCAAGACCATCGCCAGCCCCGCCCCCACCGGCATCGGTGCCACCCAGAGCGAGCTGGAGTGGGCCATCAACTCCTACACGCTCGTCTTCGCCGGAATCCTCTTCACCGCGGGGCTCCTCGGCGACCGGCTCGGCCGCAAGAAGGTGCTGCTGTTCGGCATCTTCCTCTTCGGCGTCGGTTCCGCCCTGGCCGCCATGTCCGAATCGCCCGGCGAGCTGATCACCTGGCGGGCGGTCATGGGGTTCGGCGCCGCGTTCGTCATGCCGGCCACGCTCGCCGTCCTGATGAACGTCTTCGAGCGCGACGAACAGCCCAAGGCCATCGGCATCTGGGCCGGCAGCGTCGGCCTCGGCATCGCGATCGGACCGATCACCGGCGGGCTGCTGCTCGAACACTTCTGGTGGGGCTCCATCTTCCTGGTGAACGTCCCCGTGGTGGTCATCGCCCTGATCGCGATGGCGCTGCTGGTCCCGGACTCCAAGGACCCCAAGCCGGGCCGGCTCGACCCGTTCGGCGTCCTGCTGTCCATCGTCGGCCTGGTCCTGCTGGTCTACGGCATCATCCGGGGCGGCGAGCTCGGCGACTTCACCGACGCCACCGTGCTCCTCCCGGTCGTCGGCGGCCTGGTCGTCCTCGCCGCGTTCGTGTGGCACGAGCGGCGCAGCAGCCACCCCGCCCTCGACGTCTCGTACTTCAAGAAGCCCGCCTTCTCCGCGGCCGTCGCCGCCATCGCGCTGGTCTTCTTCGCGCTGATGGGCGTGACCTTCTTCTCCGCCTTCTACATGCAGAGCGTGCGCGGCTGGAGCGCGTTGCAGTCCGGTCTGCTGGTCCTTCCGCTGGCCGTGGCCCAGATAATCTTCTCGCCGAGCGCCCGGCTGGTGGTGGACCGGTTCGGCGCCCGGGCGGTGTGCGCCGTCGGGATGCTGCTGGTGGCGGTCGGCCTCGCCGCGTTCGTCCTGTTCGACGCCGACACACCGATCTGGGTGATGTGCGTGGTCCTCTTCGTCCAGGGCCTGGGCATGGCGCACGTGATGCCGCCGGTCACGGTCGCCGTGATGCAGGCCCTGCCCAGGGAGAAGGCGGGCTCCGGGTCGGCCGTCAACAACACGTTCCGGCAGGTCGGCGGGGCGCTCGGGATCGCCGTGCTCGGTTCGGTGCTGTCCACCGTCTACCGCGACGGCATCGAGGGGCACCTCGGAGCGCTCCCGGCCGACCTCCGCAAGGTGGCGGGGGAGTCGATCGAGGCCACGCTCGGCATCGCGGACGGGCTGGGCCCGGCCGGTGCCCCGCTGGTGACGGCCGCGCACGACGCGTTCCTGGACGCCATGCACGTCACCGCCGCCGCCTCGGCGGTCGTCGCCCTGGTGGGCGCGCTCGTGGTCGCGCTGTTCCTGCCGGGCCGGACCCCCGCCGGGCAGCCGCCCGCCGCGGCCCGCGAGGAAGAGGCGTCCGTGCCGGCCGGCGCGGGCCGCTGACGGCGCGGGAGGACCCGATGGACCGCCCCCGGGGCCCGGCTCGTCCCCGGAACCCGAGGGCGGTCCGCACGGATACCGCCGCCGTCGGCGAGAATCGGAATCGCCAACGGTGCGGCGAAAGGTGGATTCAGGTGCGGGCAGAGGCGCAGGCGCAGGACCGGGACAGCCCGGCCCGGCACGATCCGGAACCCCGCAGGGGCCGGCCGCGCAGCGCGGCGGCCGAGCGGGCGATCCTGGACGCCGTCGTCGAACTGCTGGAGGCCGGCGAGCCCCTGGCCGCCGTGTCCATCGAGCGGATCGCCCGGACCGCCGGGGTCGGCAAGGCCACCATCTACCGGCGCTGGAGCGGCAAGGAGGAGCTCTTCGTCGACGTCCTGCGCGACATCGAGCCCCCGGAACCCGTCGTCTCCGGCACCGACGGCCTCGACGACCTGCGGCTGCTGCTGGAGTCGATGCGCAGACGCGGCCTGGCCCAGCGCTCGTCCGTCCTGCTCCACAACGTCTTCGCGCAGATGAAGAGCCATCCCAAGCTGTGGTCCGAGTACCACCGCACCGTCATAACGCCCCGCCGCACCGCCGTGCTGGCCGCCGTGCGACGGGCCGTCGAGGCGGGCGAGCTCCGCGCGGACCTGGACGTGGAACTGATGGACGACCTGTTCGTCGGCCCCATGCTCGTGCGCACCATCCACCGGCCGGACGCCGCGCTGCCCGACGATCTCACCGACCGCGTCGTCCGGGCCCTGATCGAGGGGCTGGGGCCGGTACGCCCCTGAGGCCCCGGCCGTCGAACGTCCCCGGACGTATCAGCGCCCCAGGCGCCCGAAGTGCCGGGAACGGCCGGGATCCGCCCGAGTGTGATCGTTGTGTCACAAGCCCGCCGGGACACGCCCCGGCAGGAACCCGGGGCGCCCCGTCCTTCGTCCTCGTGACAGTACGGCCGTCGTGGACGGCAGGGAACACGTCGCGCGTCGCCCGGGGGCCGGTCCACCGGGCATCACGGGAGAGCCCTTAGGGTCGAGGGCGCGGCTACATGCACGGCAAGGTGAGGACAGCGCGATGGTGCAGGCGTACGGAGCGGACACCGGCAACGACCGTGCGGAGCCGCCGCGCACCGGATCCCGGCTCCGGGACCTGCGCGAACGGTGGGGACGGGCCCGGGGCATCTGGCGGCGCGGCGTCGTCCTGGCCGTCTGCTCGGTCCTCCTGACCCTCGTGATGGTCCTCCACGCCCGGATCCCGAACACCGTCGGCAACCTGGGCAGCCTCACCGAGACGTTCCTGCCGTGGATCGGGGTCTTCGTCCCGCTGCTGCTGATCCTGGGCCTGGTGCGCCGCTCGGCGACCGCGCTGATCGCCCTGCTGCTGCCGGTCGTGTTCTGGTTCAACCTGTTCGGCGGGCTCCTCACCGACAAGTCGGGCGGCGGCGGCGACCTCACCGTCGCCACGCACAACGTCAACGCCGACAACCCCGACCCCGCCGGGACCGCCCGGCAGGTCGCGGACTCCGGCGCCGACGTCCTCGCCCTGGAGGAACTGCCGAACGGCAAGGTGGCCAAGTACGAGGCGGCACTCGCCGGCCACTACCCGTACCACTCGGTCCAGGGCACCGTCGGGCTGTGGAGCAAGTACCCGATGCGCGACCCGCGCGAGATCGACATCAAGATGGGCTGGCCCCGGGCCATGCGGGCCACGGTGACGACGCCCAGGGGCGACGTCGCCGTCTACGTGGCCCACCTGCCGTCCGTACGCGTCAAGCTGCACGCAGGATTCACCGCCACCCAGCGCGACGGCAGCGCGGACACCCTGGGCGAGGCCATCGCCGACGAGCGGCTCGACAAGGTGATCCTGCTGGGCGACCTCAACGGCACGATGAACGACCGCTCGCTCAACGCGGTCTCCTCGCAGCTCCGTTCCACCCAGGGGGCCGCCGGCGACGGGTTCGGCTTCAGCTGGCCGGCGTCCTTCCCGATGGCGAGGATCGATCAGATCCTGGTGAAGGGGGTCGAGCCCATGGCGTCCTGGACACTCCCGGCCACGGACAGCGACCACCTGCCGATCGCGGCCCGCGTGGAGCTGTGACCGGGCGGCCTCATCCGCGCGAATCCGGGGCGGCGGGAAGCCTCAGCCGGCCCGTACGGGCGAGGAAGAGGACCAGGACGGCCAGGGCGATCCAGCCGGGCCAGCCCGCGAGGCTCATGTGCAGCGGATCCAGCGGGGCGTCCGCTTCCGCGAACTCCCTGACCATGCTCACACTGGTCGTGCTGACGAAGGCATGACCGACGACCGCCGGAACCACCGATCCGGAGGCCATCCGCAGCCAGGTGAACACCGGCAGTACCAGCAGGCAGCTCACCAGCATCGAGGGCACGGCGACGTACCACGGCCACCCCGGATACTGCCCGCCCATCAGCAGGGTCGGCAGGTGCCAGAGCGCGAAGGCGGTGCCCGTGCCCAGATAGGCCCGCAGGGACCGTCCGCGTCCCCCGCCCCCGGCGAGCCGCGGCAGCAGATACCCCTGCCAGCCCAGTTCCTCGCCGAAGAACAACGGCAGGGACACCACCAACTGCACCAGCGCCGTTCCGGCCCAGGCGGCCAGCGTGTGCGGGTTCACGCCACCGAAGGGATAGACACCCGCCGCCGTGCCGATGGCGAGCGTCGCGACGGTGAGACCGGCCGGGACCGCGACGGCCGCCAGCAGCCACCCGACCGCACGGGGCCACGGACTCGGCAGCCGCAGGGCGAGCGCGTCGCGCACCCGTCGTCCGTCGCGCTCCACCCATCGCACCACCACGATCGCGGCGAGGGCCGGGGCCATCATGGCCGCCGATATGCACAGGTTCTCCAGGCCGCCGGGGAGCGTCCGGCCGTCGGTGCGACGGAAGCCCGTGAGCAGCAGGGGCGACATGGCAAGCCACATGCCCGCGTACGCCAGGGCCAGGTAGACGATCAGGCCGCGGCGGGGCCGGGCGCGCAGAGGGAAGGTCTTCGATGGGGTGAGAGTCATACCGACGACGCTAAGATCGCCGCCGGTACGGCGGAAGGAAGCCCGCTCCCGTGCGGTGGTGGAGTCCGCTCCACCACCGCACGGGAGCGCCGGCCCCGCTCAGCCCGACTCGCGCCACCGGTTGGTGATCGGCAGCCGCCGGTCCTTGCCGAAGCCCTTGGGGGAGATCTTCGTGCCCGGCGGGTACTGCCGCCGCTTGTACTCCGCCGTGTCCACCATCCGCAGGGTCTTCGCCACCAGCGCCTCGTCGAACCCGGCGGCGACGATCTCCGCCAGTCCCCGGTCCCGGTCGACGTACAGCTCCAGGATCCGGTCCAGCACGTCGTAGTCGGGCAGCGAGTCGGTGTCCACCTGGCCCGGGCGCAGTTCGGCGCTGGGCGGCTTGGTGATCGACGCCTCCGGGATCGGCGGGGTCTGACCGCGCTCCTCGGCGGCGCGGTTGCGCCAGTTCGCGAGGCGGAAGACCGACGTCTTGTAGACGTCCTTGATCGGCCCGTACGCCCCGACCGAGTCGCCGTACAACGTGGAGTAGCCGACCGCCAGTTCGGACTTGTTGCCCGGCGCGAGGACGATATGGCCCTCCTGGTTGGAGACGGCCATCAGCATCGTGCCGCGCAGCCGGGACTGGAGGTTCTCCTCGGCGAGACCGGTGAGCCCCAGCGAACCCATGTACGCGTCGAACATCGGCTCGATCGGTACGGTGCGGAAGTTCAGCCCGGTCCGGCGGGCCAGTTCTGCCGCGTCCCCCTTGGAGTGGTCCGAGGAGTACTTCGACGGCATCGAGATGCCGTACACGTTCTGCGCGCCCAGCGCGTCACAGGCGATCGCCGCGACCAGCGCCGAGTCGATCCCGCCGGACAAGCCGATCAGCACGCTCCGGAAACCGTTCTTCGCCGCGTACGCCCTCAGGCCCACGACCAGCGCCGAGTACAGCTCCTCGTCGTCGTCGAGACGTTCCGCGTACCCCCCGGCCAGCTCCGGTTCGTAGGCGGGCAGGGGCTCCTCGGAGAGCACCACCCGCTCGATCCGCAGCCCGTCGTTCACCACACCGGCCGGCGGCTCGGCCGCCGCGGCCGGCAGGTCCAGGTCGAGGACGACACAGCCCTCGGCGAACTGCGGGGCGCGGGCGATCACCTCGCCGTCCCGGTCGACGACGATCGAGTCGCCGTCGAAGACCAGCTCGTCCTGGCCGCCGATCATGGCCAGGTACGCGGTGGTGCAGCCGGCCTCCTGGGCCCGCTTGCGGACCAGTTCCAGCCGGGTGTCGTCCTTGTCCCGCTCGTACGGCGAGGCGTTGATCGACAGCAGCAGCCCGGCGTCCGCCGCCCGCGCGGCGGGCACCCGGCCGCCGTCCTGCCAGAGGTCCTCGCAGATCGCCAGCGCCACGTCCACGCCGTGCACCCGCACGACCGGCATCGAGTCGCCCGGCACGAAGTACCGGAACTCGTCGAACACCCCGTAGTTGGGCAGGTGGTGCTTGGCGAAGGTCAGCGCGACCTGCCCGCGGTGCAGCACCGCGGCGGCGTTCTGCGGGGCGCCGGCCGGCTGGCCGTAGCGCGGCTGGGCCGTCCCGGAACGGTCGAGGTAACCGACGACCACCGGCAGCTCCCCGAGACCCTCCTCGTCGAGCCGGGCGGCGAGCGTGCGCAGCGCCGAGCGCGAGGCCTCGACGAAGGACGACCGCAGCGCCAGGTCCTCGACGGGGTAGCCGGTCAGCGTCATCTCGGGGAACGCCACCAGATGGGCGCCCTGCTCGGCGGAGTGCCGGGTCCAGTGGACGACCGCCTCGGCGTTGCCGGCGAGATCACCGACGGTCGAGTCGATCTGATTCAGTGCGAGGCGTAGTTGAGGCACGCGCACCAGTGTAATCGTCTGACTGACGCGATGTCCCGGTGGGCCGTCCCGCCGCCGCCCCGCCGCCCTCCCGGCGGGCCCCGGCCGTGCGGGCGGTGGCGGGGGCCCGCCGGGAACGCCGTCCTCGGGGGCCGGTCAGCGGCGGTAGCCGAGGATCGTCATCATGCCCACGTCCGAGTGGTAGATGTTGTGGCAGTGGAGCATCCACAGGCCGGGATTGTCCGCGTCGAACTCCACCGCCATCGACGTCCTCGGACGGACGATCACGGTGTCCTTGCGCGCCCACTGCGCCTCGCGTCGCCGGGAGGCGCGGTGCTGCGGCCCCGCCGCCCCCACCACGCCGAACGAGTGGCCGTGCAGGTGGATGGGGTGCCACATCGACGTGATGTTGTAGAACTCCAGCCTCACCCGTTCGCCCGCCTCCACCGGGCGACGCCGCGTGGGGGAGTACGGCTCGTGGTCGAAGCCCCAGTCGTACGCACTCATGGAGCCGGTGAGCTTGTACCGGATGGTCCGGTCGGGCTCGCGGACCGACAGCGCCACGGACTCGTCCGGCGACAGCCCGCCCGCCTCCACCAGCTTTCCGTACAGCTCCTTCGGCCGTACGGAGGCGGCGGGGGGCGTGCCCTGCCCGGTGCGGAGCAGGGCCAGCGCGGTGGCGTTCTTGCCCTCGGCGAGCGCGGTCAGCGGGAACACGCCGTCCTTGGCGGTGACGATCACGTCGTAGCGCTCGCCCATGCCCAGCAGCAGGGCGTCCGTCGTGGTGTGCCGGACCGGGTAGCCGTCGGTGTGGGTGATCGTCATGCGGTGCCCGCCGAGCGCGACCCGGAAGGCGGTGTCGCCGCCCGCGTTGATGATGCGCAGCCGGATCCGTTGGCCGGGTTTGGCGGTGAAGGAGGTGGGGGCCTTCGGGACGCGGCCGTTGATCAGGTAGTACGGGTAGGCGACGTTGCCGCCGTGGCTGTCGAGCAGCTCGCTGAAGCCGTTCCTCAGGACGCGCGAGGGCCCGGAGCGGCGCCCGGCCGATCCGGCGGAGCCCTTGCGGACGCCGTCGTCCGCGTCGTGCTTGTCGTCCATGACGTCCCTGTCGTGCCCGCCGCCGGAGTCGCCCGCGCCGGACCCGTCGTTCCCGGACCCGTGGTGCTTCCCGCTGTGGTCCATGCCGCCCCGGCCACCGCTGAGCTCGTCGAGCACCCCGTCCGGGGTGGAGCCGTCCAGCCCGTCGACCCAGTCGTCGAGGACGACGACCCACTCCTTGTCGTACTTCAGGGGTTCCTTCGGATCCTCCACGATCAGGGGCGCGTACAGTCCCCGGTCCTGCTGGACACCGGTGTGCGGGTGGAACCAGTACGTCCCCGGGTGCGGCACCTTGAAGCGGTACGAGAAATCGGCGCCCGCCTTGATGGGCCGCTGGGTCAGGTCGGGGACGCCGTCCATGTCGTTGCGCACGTTGAGGCCGTGCCAGTGCAGGGTGGTCGCGTCCGGCAGGTGGTTGGCGAGGGTGAGCGCCACGTTCTCGCCCACCGTGAACCGGAGCTCCGGGCCGGGCAGCCGGGCCTCGTAGGCCCAGGAGCCGACGACCAGTCCACCGCCCAGGTCGAGGCGGGCCGGGGTGGCGGTGAGGTGGAACGTCCGGTGGGGCCCCGAGGGACGCTTGGCCTCGGCCGCGGCGACCTCCTCACCGTGGGGGGAGACGTACTCGCCCTCGGATCTTCCGTGTGGGGCCTTCCCGCGGTTCGCGCCGCCGGCCTGCGCACCGCCGGGCCGGGGGCTGCCACGGCCCGGCTCGGACGTGTCGGAGCAGGAGGCCAGGGCCGCCGTACCGGCGGTGGCGACGGCCGCGCCGAGCACGGCACGACGGGTGGGGGGAGTGCGCATGGCGAAGAGCACCTCGGGGTGTTGTCGGTGAACCGGTCTGCTGGGGGAGGGGGAGGCGCCCCTCCTATATGCGCAGCGCCGACAACGGGGCGCGAAGGGTCCGGTGGCGCCGGGGGGCCGCCCCCGGCACCGGCGACACCCGCGCCGCGGCGTCCGGGAGGACGCGGGCGATCCCGATGAGCAGCGTCACGGACAGGGGCAACTGTCCGTATGTCGCATCATCACTCAGGGTCATGCCGAGCACCTTACCCCGGTTGGGTATGCCTCGCCCGGGGAGCGCGCGGAAACGTATCGTCTCCATGCTGGCGGGCGGGGCGGTGCAGGGCGCTCACGGGTGCGTGCCCATGCGCGCGGGTGGAGCGGACACGGGCCCGGCACCCCATGGGGAGGGTGCCGGGCCGTCGGGCGCCGGAGGGCCGGTGCGGGTGCTCGCGCACCCCGTCAGCCGCGGGCGTAGACCTTCTCCATCCAGCAGGCGAGCTGTTCGTCGCTGAGGTGCTGGGCGAGGTCGGCCTCGCTGATCATGCCGATCAGCTTCTTGTTCTCGACCACCGGGAGCCGACGGATGCGATGGGTCTGCATCTCCTCCAGCACCGTGTCCACGCCCGCCTCGGCGTCGATCCAGCGCGGGGTCCCGTGGGCCAGGTCGCCCGCGGTCATCCTCGACGGGTCGTGCCCCATCGCCACACAGCCGATCACGATGTCGCGGTCCGTGAGGATGCCGATCATCCGGTCCTGTTCGCCATTGGCCGAGATGGGCAACGCGCCCACGTGGTGGTCGCGCATCAGCTGCGCGGCCCGGTCGAGCGTCTCGTGCGCGGGGATCCAGGTGGCCCCGGTGTGCATGATGTCCTTCGCAGTGGTCATGAGCGATTCCTCCTGCGTACCGGCGGGCATGCTTCGACCCCCGAGTGATCCCATCGTCATACGCCCGTTCGGAGTACGCGACCGCTGTCACCCGTTCGGGTGCGTCCACGCGCGTCCGTGTCGGCGCGGGCCCGTCACGTCCGGGGTCCGGCCCCCCGGGCGCGGAGCATCCCGGCCATCATGTCCAGCTCGGACTGCTGGGCCTCCACCATGCCCCGGGCCAACCGGTTCTCCGCCTTCACCGCGCACAGCCGGGCGCAGCCGCGCGCCATGTCGATGCCGCCCCGGTGGTGGTCGGTCATCAGCCGGAGGTACAGGATCTCGGCGTCCCGGCCGCTCGCCCCGCGCAGCCGGTCGAGTTCGGCCCGGGTGGCCATGCCGGGCATGAGGGAACCGTCATGGGCCCGGTAGCCGTCAGCCGTCCCGGCCGTCCCCGCAGTCCCGGCGCCGTGGTTTCCGTGCCCTTCGTGGTCCCCGTGCCCGGACCCCATCCAGGCCATCGGCGGCTCCCCGCCGGGGGCCGTCTTCGGCAGCTCCCACAGGTCCAGCCAGCCGAGCATCATGCCCCGCTGGTTGGCCTGCGTGTTGGCGATGTCGTACGCGAGGCGGCGCACCTCCTCGTCCCGCGTGCGGTCACGCACGATGAAGGACATCTCCACCGCCTGCTGGTGGTGGACCGCCATGTCCCGGGCGAATCCGGCGTCCGCGGAGTCCACCGCGGGCGCGTTCGGAACGGGGGCGGGGACGCCGGCCCGGTGCGTGCCGTCGTCCCGTGCCGAGGCGACCGTCGCCGCCCCGGCGAACAGCAGGGCGAGCACCACGGCGGAGCCCGCCACCCATTCGGCGCGTCGGCCGCGCCGCGCCGCGCTCACCGGGCTCCCCGCCCGCCCGTGCACGCCGCGCCCGGCTCGGGCGTCTGCGGCCCCTGCACGAACGCCGAGAAGAACTGGTCGACGCGCGGGTCGTCGGCGCCGTCCACCGTCACCTGATTGCCCCAGGCGGTCAGCATGATCGTGCCGGCCTGGTCCTTGTACGGGCTCATCAGCGAGTACGGCGTCCTGCCGACCCGCTCGGCGAGCTTCGCCACGTCGGCCTTCGCGGCCCCGTCGGTGTACGTCACCCACACCGATCCGTGCTCCAGGGAGTGCACGGCGTTCTCGTCGGGGACCGCGTCCTCGTACACCTCGCCGTCGCAGTTCAGCCACACCGGGTTGTGGTCACCGCCGACCGGGGGCTTCATCGGGTAGTCGACGGGGCCGCTGACGTGGTTGCGGGTCAGCTTCGCCGCGTCCCAGGTCCTCAGTCCCTCGATCGAACCACCTGCCGACGGCTTCTTCCGGTCCGGTGCGGGCGCCTTGGCGTCCTCCGTCATGGCGCCCCGCCTGTTCTCGGACGCCTCGGACTTGTTCAGCAGCGTGTACGAGCCGAAACCGACGAGGCCGACGACGACGAGGACGCTCAGGCTTATGGCCAGGACACGGTTGCGGCGCCCGCGCGTGCGGTCGGCGTCGGGCGTCTGGTCCGGGTGGGGCCGGTGGTCGAAGCTCATGGCGTCAGGTCCTTCTGCGAAGAGGCGGGAAGGGACGGAAAGGATCCGGGAACCGGCACGCACCGGGCAGTCGTCGAGCCGCTCCACCCCGTGCGTGCCATGGGCGCAGATCGTAGTGGGTGGCCGGGTGCTCCATCTCACTCCGTGTGCGTAATCTGGGTGAAATCCCGGGCCGTGATACTGGAACTCCTCCCCACCCCGGGCGGTGGTGCACGAACCGTCTGAACTGCAAGGATGTGGCTATGGACAAGCAGCAGGAATTCGTCCTCAGGACGCTTGAGGAGCGCGACATCCGCTTCGTACGGCTGTGGTTCACCGACGTCCTGGGCTACCTCAAATCCGTCGCCGTGGCCCCCGCCGAACTGGAACAGGCGTTTGACGAGGGAATCGGCTTCGACGGCTCCGCCATCGAGGGCTTCGCCCGGGTGTACGAGTCCGACATGATCGCCAAGCCGGACCCGGGCACGTTCCAGATCCTTCCGTGGCGCGCGGAGGCGCCCGGTACGGCCCGGATGTTCTGCGACATCCTGATGCCCGACGGCTCTCCGTCCTTCGCCGACCCGCGCTACGTCCTCAAGCGCATCCTCGCCAAGACGTCCGACCTGGGCTTCACCTTCTACACCCACCCGGAGATCGAGTTCTTCCTGCTGAAGGACAAGCCGGTCGACGGCAGCCGCCCGACGCCCGCCGACAGCTCCGGCTACTTCGACCACACCCCGCAGAACGTCGGCATGGACTTCCGCCGCCAGGCGATCACCATGCTCGAATCCATGGGCATCTCGGTCGAGTTCAGCCACCACGAGGGGGCCCCCGGGCAGCAGGAGATCGACCTGCGGTACGCGGACGCGCTCTCCACCGCCGACAACATCATGACCTTCCGGCTGGTGATGAAGCAGGTCGCGCTGGAGCAGGGCGTGCAGGCGACGTTCATGCCGAAGCCGTTCTCCGAGTACCCCGGCTCGGGCATGCACACCCACCTCTCCCTCTTCGAGGGCGACCGCAACGCCTTCTACGAGTCGGGTGCCGAGTACCAACTCTCCAAGATCGGGCGGTCGTTCATCGCCGGCCTGCTGAACCACGCCGCGGAGATCTCCGCCGTGACCAATCAGTGGGTCAACTCCTACAAGCGCATCTGGGGCGGCTCCTCCCGCGCCGCGGGCGCCGGGGGCGAGGCCCCCTCGTACATCTGCTGGGGCCACAACAACCGTTCCGCGCTCATCCGCGTCCCCATGTACAAGCCCGGCAAGACCGGCTCCGCCCGGGTCGAGGTCCGCTCCATCGACTCCGGGGCCAACCCCTACCTCACCTACGCGGTGCTGCTCGCCGCGGGCCTCAAGGGCATAGAGGAGGGATACGAACTCCCGGCCGGTGCCGACGACGACGTCTGGGCCCTGTCCGACGCGGAGCGCCGTGCGATGGGCATCGAGCCGCTGCCGCAGAACCTGGGCGAGGCGATCGCGCTGATGGAGAAGAGCGAACTCGTCGCCGAGACCCTCGGAGAGCATGTCTTCGACTTCTTCCTGCGCAACAAGAAGCAGGAGTGGGAGGAGTACCGCTCCGAGGTCACCGCCTTCGAGCTGAAGGCGCTGCTGCCGGTGCTGTAGGAGCTGGTCAGCAGCCTGTAGGCCGCCAAGCGGGCGTGCTGCTCGGCACAACAGAGACGGCCCACCAGCGATCGTGATCACTGCTGGGCCGTCTGTGGGCCGTCAGACTAAGACGGGCGGCTCAAGTAGACCTTGTCCATGGCGACGCGGGCCCGTCCGTCACTGCTCGGGAGCAGGTGCGTGTACGTCCGCAGGGTGAACCCGGGGTCTGTGTGCCCGAGGTACGCACTGAGCGCCTTGATGTTCTCCCCGGCGTCCAGGAGGACGGACGCGTAGAAATGCCGCAGGGCATGCATGCCGTGCTCCCTCGCGGCCGTATGGCGCTTGCCCGGCTCGGCAGCCGGAATGACGTGGGCCGCGACGAGAGCGGACTTCCAGAACCGGGTATTGAAGTCGGTGCGCCGCACCGCGCCCTTCCCGTCCGGTCGGACGAAGAGGAGGCGCTTGGTGACGGGCTTGCCGTCCGGACGCGCCCACGGCAACGTCACAGCCACGGGTGCGGAGGCGGCCATATGTCCCCTCAGAGCTTCGGCCACCTGCCGGGAAAGGGGCACATCCCGCTCCTTCTGCCGCTTGGGCAGGGCGAACACCAACTCCCCTTCGACTACCTTCACTTAACATCCCACGTGTACCCAGCCGGTGCCAAATCGGATCGCTTCCTCCGCCAGGCCGAAGACCTCTCCTTGGCGGAGACCGCAGCCCGCACCGAGATCCACCATGGCGCGGTATTGCTCAGGCAGCGCAGCCCGTACGGCGAAGACTCGTTCCGCTGTCCAGGGCGCGACCTTACTGAGCGTTGCGTGCAGGCGCGCGCACGGTGCTCGCTCTGCAAGGGTTCTTGCGCATGTACTCGTCATCGACAGCGGCGTTGAGGATCGCTGAGACGTTGGAGAAGATGACGCGCCGGTATGAGGTAGCCGGGACGGCCCGCTCCAACTCGGCCAACCACTCACGGATGTGCTCGGGCTTGAAGGAGCCGAGGGGCCGCGAGCCGAGGTAGGGCAGTGCATGCAGCCGCATCTGAGAGTTCACCGATTCCCGAGACGTCGGGTCCGAGGTCTGCGCCTTGAGCCAGCGTTCGGCGTACTCCCGGAATGTGGTCTGAGCCAACTTCGGGTCGATGTGCTGCCCGCTGTCCATATCCGCAGCAGTCTTGCTCAACCATGCTTCTGCCTTGCGCTTCTGCTTGTCCGGGAAGCTCTTGGACTTCTCGGTGCCGTCAGGGCCGATGTACCGGGCCCGGTAGCGGAGACCGAGGCCGTGGCGGTCGGTCTTGACCCTGATCGGCTTGCCGTTCGGGCCGGGCTCGGTCTTGTACCAGCGGTCTTGGATGTGCCCGGCCATCAGGCGGCTTCCTTGTCCATGAGGGAGGCGACCCAGGTGCGTACGTCTTCGGGGTCGAAGCGGAGGTGCCGACCGACCCGGAAGCCGCGGGGACCGGTGTCCTTGCGGCGCCACTGGTAGACGGTTTCGACGGGGATGCCGAGGAGATCGGCCAGGTCGACCGGTGTGAGGTAGCGCTCGGGAAGGGGGCGCCTCATGCCCGTGCCTCCGTTCCGTCGAGCGCTTCGAGTTCGGCGCGGTGTTCGCGGGCGTGTTCGCGGTTGTGCTGGATGTCGCGGTGGATGTTGGAGGCGAGCCAGGATTCGCCGGGGGTGTGGCCGTGTCCGGCGTAGGCCCAGTGGGCGAGCGTGAGGGTGGTGGCCTCGGGGTGGTCATCCGGGTCGGGCAGACCGAGAGCGGCGCGTTGCTGGGCGGCGCGGTAGTCGGCGCGGACCTGGCGGAGTGCGCCGAGGGTGGTGGAGTAGGCACGGGATTTGGTGGAGAAGTGGCCGCGGAAGCCGAGCATGTGAGCCCAGTCGCGGAGCTTGCGGTCCGGGTAGGCGTGGTGGAGGTCGAGGCAGGCTTCGATGAGGCGGCGGGGGTGGTCGGGCACGTCGAGGAGGATGAGGGCTTCTTTGTTGCCGATGCGGTGGTCGACGGTGCCGGTGGTCTCGGCGGCTTTGGTGGCGTACTTGGCGACGTAGGAGGCGACGGCCTGTTCGGTGAGGTCTTCGCCGTTGCCGAAGGCGCCGATGGGCTGGACGTCGAGCTGGGTGCCCCAGCGCAGGACCCATTCGTTGATGAATCCGGCTTCCTCGTTTGCCGGCACGGTGACTTGGACGCGGTTGGCGGCGGCGCGGATGGCGTCGGTGAGCAGGTCGAGGGTGGCCCAGGCCGGGGGCGGGGAGTCCGGGCCGTCGGGTCCGTCGAAGCGGATCACGGCGTGGAAGTGGACGGCTCCGCGCTTTTGGTACTCGGCGACTTTGCCGAAGGAGATGCGGGACTGTTCGCGGGCGGCTTTCTGGGTGAGTCCGGCGCGGCGGGCGATTTCGCGGCGGAGGTAGATCGTGAAGTAGCGCCAGAGGTCGGAGGCGTGGTTGTTCCAGAGCACGGCGCCCGCATAGTCGTAGGTGGCCGGGTCGAGCGGGGTGCCGAGCTCGGGGGCGTTGTCGGGGTGGTGGGTGCCGCAGCGGCAGGGCCGGTTCCCGGGCCGGTTGTGGACCGGGCCGAAGGAGGGGGCGGTGAGGGTGGCGAAGACGCGGGGGCGGTCGCGGATCGTTTCCGGGGTGCCTTTGGCGGGGTCGCCAGTGAGTCCGGCGCGGATGAGGTGGTAGGTGTCTCCGGCGTAGGTCCAGGCGCAGGCGGGGCAGCGGGAGGCCCGGCGGTTGCCGCAGGCGACGCGGAGCCGTCCGCCAGGCTCGGTGTCGGTGCTGTAGGAGTGCAGGACGGTGCCGGTGGCGCGGTCGATGGTCTTGGTGGCGCCGGTGAGGTGGATGGGCTGTGCGCATCCTCCGGTGCGGCGGATCTGTTCTTCCCAGCGGTCGTAGCCGGTGGACCCGGCCACCCGGAGGATGTCTCCGAGGGGGGCCGGGTCCAGGCCCGCCGCGGTGGCGGCGTCGGTCACTGGTTGTTCTCCCGGGGCGGGTGGTTGTCGATCCACTCTTCGGCGCAGACCTTGTGGACGGGCTTGCCGCGGTCGGAGCGCAACGGGGTGGGCTTGTCGCACAGGACGCAGGGCTTGTCGCCGGTGGGGTCGAAGTGCTTCTTGTCGCTCCAGTCGAGGAGGGCCATGGCGATCACACCCCGACGCGGGCGATGGTGCGGGCGAGGATGTGGCCGGTGCCGTGGCAGGCGGGGCAGTCGGCGGTGATCGTCTCGCGCTCACCGGTGGGGGTGGTCTGGCCGGTGGTGACGGCGACCTGGGGGAAGCCGTCGCAGTGGCCGCAGATCGGCCGCGGCGGAGTGTTGTGGGGCATGATGGGTTCTCCCTTTCGGGTCCGTTGGATCTGGGATGGGTTGAGGCGCCCGGGGCGGCGGAAGTTTGGCGACCGAGGCCGCCCCGGGGGCTGAGCTAGCGGCGCCGGTTGCGGCGCGGGGTCTTGATGGGCGGGATGGCGTCGTAGGCCTCCTGTCCGCGCTGGAACGAGGCGGCGTCGTTGTCGGTGCGGGCGGTGTCGGAGTACTCGCGGCCGATGCGGCGCATGGTCTTGCGGTCGCCGTGGCGGCGGGCGATGGCGAACTCCCGGCCGAGTTCGGTCATGGCGGGGTTGCTCGGGGTGTCGTTGGTCTTGCGGCTGAAGAGGCCCATGACGGGTGTCCTTTCATCGGGGTGTGTTGTTGCGGCGGCCGTGGCCCTTGGCCGCGTACATCGCGGCGTCGGCGGCGGACAGGGCGTCGGTCAGGGTGCGGGCGGGCAGGTTGGCCAGGTGGCAGACGCCGACCGAGGCACCGACCGGGATGGTCAGTCCGCGGTAGGTGACTGGGCGGTGAAGTGCCGTGCGGAGCGCGGTGGTGCTGGGGGTTTTGGCCGGGTCGGTGATGACGGCGGCGAACTCGTCGCCCCCGAGCCGGGCCGCGATGCCGTGCCCCGATGCCCAGGTCGCCAGTCGGGTGGCGGTCGCGGTGATGACCGCGTCACCGGCGAGGTGGCCGTGGGTGTCGTTGATGGTCTTGAAGTCGTCCAGGTCCACGAGCAGGGCCACGGCGTGCGGGGAGCGGGCGATGATGCGTTCGGCGCGGGTGGTCCAGCCAGCCCGGGTGTGCAGGCCGGTGAGCGGGTCGCGTCGGGCGGTGGAGAGACGACGGGCGAGCAGAGTGCCGTGCAGGGCCCATCCGAGCGCGGGTAACGCGGCGGCGATGGCGGGCAGCTCCACGGCGGTCACCGGCCCTTGTTCTGGCTGTTGAGGAGCGTGCGCAGGACGACGGCGCAGAGGGCGACGGACGCGGCGGTGATCGCGGTCGCGAGGAGCATCGAGACGAGGACCGCGCCGATGACGAGGACCGCGGCGGTCCCGCCCGCGACGGCAGCGATCAGCGTGCCGGGCGTGAGCTGCACCGTGGACCGGCGGACCGGGGCCGGGGCGGGCGCCGGGGCCGGGGGCGGGGTGGTGGCCGGGGTGTGGTGGCAGTTGCAGGCCGACGGGTGCACGATGCCGGTGAGCGGCTGGACGAGGGACGTATCCGCGGTGGGGGCGGTGTCCGGCGGCGGGTATTTCGGGTTGAACACGGGTTTCTCCTTTCAGGGGTTGCAGCGGTGGGTGCGGGCGGCGAGTTCGGCGGCGGACCGGTCGCGGTAGTCGGCGGAGAAGCCGCAGCCGGGGGCCGTGCAGGCGGCGGTGTGCCGGGTGCGGCCACGGCCGTCGTGACGGGTGCCGACCTGCACGGGGCCGATACGGATCACGTTCGTGAAGCGGTTCGGGCGCGGCATGAGCGGTCAGCCGTTCCGGCCGACGAAGTCGTCGGCGTGGTCGGTGAGCCACTGACGGATCTCGGGGTGCTCGTCGTCGGTGGCCCGGTGGATCGCGGACTCTCCCAGCTCCAGGCCCTCAACGAGCCGGTTGTTGCGGGTGAGTTCGGCGGAGCGTTCGAGCGCGGCGCGGATGGACGGTCGCATGTGTGGTTCTCCTGTCAGGTGAGTTGAGCGGTGATGGCGTCAGCGAGCGGAGCAGGGACGCCGAGTCGGGCACGCAGGGTGGCCGAGTCGATCTGGCTACCGGTCGTCGCGCGGTGGCTGTCGGCGACCTTCCGGGCGTGGTCGAGCAGAGCCGGAGGCACAGCCAAGGCCGGAGCCGGGGCCGCCGCCGGGCGAGATGCGGGCTCGGGAGCGGGCGGGAGTTCCGGTGCCGGTTCGGGCTCGGGTGCCCGTTCCACCCTGATGCCTGGGGTCGGTTCGGGTTCCAGAACGGTCGCCGGTTCGGGTGCCGAGGCCGGTTCGACTTCGACCGCCTCATCGGCAGGGGCGGTTGTGTGTGCGAGGAGAGTGCCGCCGAGGAAGGCGAGGGCGGGCCATCCGGCGACGAGGATGCGCAGCCAGGCCGGTACGTGGTCCAGGTCGAGGAGTCCGGCGGTGGCGATGTTCGCGCCCAGCGATGCGGCCAGGGCGATCACGAACCAGACCCAGGCAGGCCGGTTACCGGCGTGAGTGCGCATGCGGCGCCAGGCGGCGACGAGCAGCAGGTCCACGCTGACCGGGTAGGCCCACGCCTTCCAGCCGTCCTGTCCGGCCGCCAAGGCCAGATCGTGCAGGTGGGAGAAGGACAGGGCACCGGCGATGACGGCCTGGACGAGCACGGCGTCAAGGCGGATGGTGCGGAACATGGAGGTCACCTCCTTCCGGGGAGGTTGGGCCGGTGCCGGGCGGGACACTCTTGATCGACCGCCAGGCACCGGGGCAGGGAGTCAGGACTCGGGGTCGGTACCGGTGCCGAGGCAGTTCAGGCAGAGGCCGTCTTGCTGGCCGACCGGGCGGCGCTTGCGGCCGACGCGCACCGTGACGGCGACATTTCCGGTCCCGCCGCAGGGCTGGCACTCGGTCGGTTGTGCCGGTACAGGAGACTTCGGGGGCTTGGTGGTGGTCCTCTTGGTGGCCATGGCGGTGTTTCCTCTCGGTTCCGGGCATGGGCGGGGTAGGGACCTGGCGTGAGACGGTCACGCTGACCGGAATGCAGGGAGGGGTGTTACTCGGTGACCGGGCGCGGCTTGACCAGCGGCGACGAACCGGCCGGGGCCGTGGTGGCGGGGACGGCCGGGCGGAACGGGGCCAGGGCCGGAATGCTGGGGGTCAGGTGGGCGTACTCGTGGCAGATGGCCACCGCGTCGGCCGCGCTCAGTTCGGGTGTGCGGATGCGGGACCAGCCGCCGGAGGAGTCACCGGCCACGGCCACGCCGGGGCGGTCCGGCGGGATCGTGGTGACGGCGGAGACCGCTTCGGGGGCGATGTCGCCCAATCCCATGTCGGCGGTCTGCTTGTCGTTGACCCGGTGCACGACACGGCCGGTGAGCTGGGCACGGAGCATGGTGGCGCCCTTGCCGAGTTCGGAGCCGAAGCGCTGCCCGCAGATCTCCAGGTAGATGCCGACCGCACGGGCCATCTGCGCGAGCCGGATCATGTGCATCACCATCCGGTCGCGGCGTTCCTCGTCCTTCTTTGCGGCGGTGAGGAACAGTTCCGCCACCTCGTCGACCAGGACCACCAGCGGCACCGGCCGCACCTTCGCAGGCAGCGCCCACAGGTCGGAAACCCCATGGGTGCTCAGGATGTCGAAGCGGGCTTCCATCTCCCCCACGAGCGCTTCCAGCAGGGACGACGCCTCGTCCGGGGTGACGGCGAGGGCGGAGAGCCGGGGCGCGTACCCGCGCTGTTCGACACCGCGCTTGCAGTCGATCCCCACCAGGCCCACCGGGAGCTTCGCGAGATTGGTGATCAGGTTGCGTTGATACATCGACTTGCCCGACTGGTTCGCACCGAGGGTCAGGGAGTGCGGGATCTTGGTGTAGTCGCGGACGAACGCGGTCCCGTCCTCCCGCAGGGCCACCGGCACCACCATCGGCCCCGAGGCCAGCTTGCGGGGCAGGCGGTGCGGCATCTTCACCCGCCGCAGTACGTCGTAGCCGGTCATGCGCAGTTCGATGAACCCGGGCTTGGTCTCGACGACGTGCACCGAGTGGACGCCCCAGGCGTGCCGGAGCCGTTCGGAGGCGGCGGCGACGTCGGCGGGTTCCAGCCCGGCGGGGAGCCGGAGGGTGGCGCGCATCCCAGTGAAGGAGCCGCGGACCTTGCGGACCTTGGGCGGTACCGGCTGGACGTCCTGGCGGCGGGCCACGTTGCGGACCATGAACGCCCGCAGGCGGGACGGCTGGACCGTCAGCCCGCACACGTCCATCGTCGAGTGGTACGTGGCGGCGAACCGGACCCGGGCGACCGGCAGGCCGACCAGCGACCAGAACACGCGAGGAGCGTGCCCCTTCGCATAGCCGAGCCCACCCGCAGCAGATAAGGCCCCCGCCACCTCGATCACCGTGGCAATGTCCGACATGGTCAGGCCCCCAGCGGGGTGACAGCGACCGCACGGAAGCTGATGCCGTGCCGGGTCTGCCCGTTAAACGTGTTCTCCCAGTCCCGGGCCTTGAGACCAACCACCGAGACCGGCGTCCCCGGCGCCAGACCCTCCGGCACACCCGTGCTCGGAACAGTCACCTGGTACAGGTTCCCCTCACCCTCATCCGAGATCAGCAGCCCCACCGTCGCCAGCTGGGCACCGGTCTCCCGGTCCACCGCGATCTCACCGGTCTGCTTGCTCACGAGCTTCGGCGTTGGAGGCGTCGCCACGAACACGACAGCGGTCGAAACATCGATCTTGAAAGACGGCATTGTTGACTCCCTGAGTGACTTCGAGACAGCCCAAAGAAGGGCCCCGTCACGCGCTGTCCTAGGACTGCGAGTGCTTGAACTGAACACTGGCATGCAGTCCTGGGACTGTCAACAGTCCTGGGACTGTGTTTGACTTGTCTTGTTGAAAGGAGTTCGTATGGCGCCCAAGTGGCGAGAGCTGGCAGACAAGCTGGCAGAGCAGATCAAGCGTGGTGACTACGCTCCGGGCCAACAGCTTCCGCACATCAGGGAGCTCGTGGAAGCAGGCGAGGGCTCCAAGTCCACCGTCCATGCCGCCTACAAGGCTCTTGAAGCCGAAGGCCTGGTCACTTCGTCCCGTGGCCATGGCACGGTCGTACGGCAACAGGTTCCCCTCAAGCGGCTCGGCATCGCCCGGTACGACAAGGCCAAGTGGCGCGATGGCGAGGAGGTGGCGTTTATCGCGGACCGTGTGGCCTCCGGGCGCACCTACCGCAGGAGTGAGCAAACGCAAACCGTCAGTCTTGTTGAAGCCCCGCCCGAGGCAGCAGCAGCGCATGGTCTTCCAGCAGGAGCGCAGGTCTATGCCCGTGCGCGGCTAGTAAAGGAGGGTGAGCAGCCAACACACATGCTCACCAGCTACTACCGCCCCGCACACGTGGAGGGCACCCGTTTGGTGGATCCGACACCGGGTCCGGCCGGCCGCGGCGGCGGGTTCCGGGTGCTCTACGACGCGGGCTACGAGATCGACCACATGAAGGAAGAGCTCTTTGCCCGCGCCCCAACAGCGGACGAGGTGAAGATCTTGCAGCTACCCCCCGGCGAACCGGTCGTTGAATTGCATCGGACGACCTACACAGCCTCGGGCACGGTGGTCGAGTTCGCTCTCGGTGTGCACGCGGCTTCGCGCTTTTCCTGGGAGTACGACTTCAAGGTCCCGGACTCCACGCAAGCCGAGAAGGAGCAGTGATGATCTCAGAACAGGCATGGGCAGATACGCGACGTCTCTGGGACTACCACCAAATGGGACACAAGGCTCGGCCATGCTCAGTGGCTATCGGCCTCGGAAGCCACGACCTAGGCGTGGCTGATGTGGCAGCAGCTCTCTACAAGCAGGGGATGGTACCCCTGCTCGTGTTCACCGGCGCGAGTAGCCCCACGACACGAGACCGCATGCCACGTGGTGAAGCTGTTCACTACAGAGAGCGGGCACTTGAGCTCGGTGTTCCCTCCTCTGCCGTATTGGTCGAGCCCAGGGCGCGCAATACCGGTGAAAACATCCGCTTCTCCAGGAGCTTGCTCAACGAGGCCGGGGTCGATGTATCTTCCGTCCTACTGATCAGCAAGCCATACGAGGAGAGGCGAGCGTACGCCACAGCGCGCAAATTGTGGCCTAAGGTTGAGATTGTCAGCGCCTCCACTCCGATGACACTCAACGAATACGTTGACTCCATCCAGGACCCCCGCTTGGTGATCGACATGCTCGTGGGGGCACTACAGCGGTTGCTGATCTATCCGGGCGAAGGCTTCATCATCCGGCAGTCGGTACCGGATGACGTGATGGAGGCCTACGAACGGTTGTGCCGAGAAGGGTTCACGAGTCGGCTCCTCCCTACCAGCCAGCCTGCTTCTCAGAGTGCCGCAGCCCAGGAGCGCTGATCCCGCGCCACGGCATACACGGATTCCACCTGCGCAGAGCTGAGCCGTCCAGTCAAGGGCGCCAGGGCAGCCAGGCCCCGTTCGTCGAGCGCCCGCACGTCCCGCAGCGAAGAGACCACGGTGAGGCCAGCGGGCCGGACGAAGACAAGCACGGGATTCGCGGCAATGGGGAAGCCGCACCCGCGTTCGAGTACACGGGAGACGATGGCCGCCTCACGCCGACTGTTCCGGAGGTACGGGCGCCCCTCTCCATGGTTGATCCGGACGGCGTGGTCACCGACCCAAATAGACTTACCGCGATGGTTCTTCGTGTTGATGGAGAAGACACCACCTGGGCCTATGAGCAGGTGGTCGACATCCCAGGTCGGGGAGAGCGGTACGGAGTGCAGCGTGTGCCAACCGCGCCGTGCAAACCGAGCCAGTTCGCGACCGACGACGCGCTCACCGCGAAGCCCTGCTTTCCAGGAGTCAGCCTCGGTCGGACGGCGTAGCACCATCGCAAGGTAGCGTTCCAGCAAGCTTGGGGAGACTTCCTTGATCTTTCCTCTCAGTGCGTCGCCGGGGCGCCGCAGGGCCAAGTCGTGCTCGGCTGGAGGAGGAAGTTGCGTCGGCTTCACCACAACGGGCGGAGCCGCGGGGCGGGTTACGTACGGGGCCAGGGCAGCCAAGACCGGCTGACGCAACGTCTCGTCCAGGACTTCGATATGCCCAGTTTTCCGATCGAACCATGCCACGGCCGTGCCGTCAGGCGTGTTCACGTACAGCCGGTCCATTCCATGGCGCTTCCACTTCGATACCCGCAACTCAGTCACGCCCGCCCCCCAGGATCCGTGTACCTCGAACCATCATGGGAGCAGCAGCGAACCCACCGCGCAAGGCGGCCCAATGGCCGTTCCCAGCGAGCTGTTACAGGTTTCTCTACCTCATCAAGGCACCCGGCTGCGCTTCGCTCCGCCGGGCGCGCTTCCCGGCTCTGGCTGCGCCCGCGCTCCTGCCTTCGGCCCGCTTGGCGCTGCCGCCGCCGACGCGCGCCCGCAGTGGATAGGCCCGAGGGCATGAGACGAGAACCAAGCCCGCGGCTTCAAGACATGCCTCCGGCGGGGGCGCTCAGACTCCGGGATGGACGGGGCGCCGTTCGCGGGTGCCGGCCGCAGCGTGGCGAGCGTCGTGGGCTCCCATCCCGACCACCTTCGACCCAGGCAGAGCCGAGCAGTCGCGGCCCAGGGCGTCAAGGTCGTTCGTACAGTGGCGCGCTCCACCTTGACGCCCTGAACCACGACTGCTCCACGGTGTGTGGGTCGAAGGCGGACGGGATGGGAGCTGGGGGCGAGTGGTGGGTGAGGTCGGGTAGCAAAGGTAGGTGGCTGAACTGCTAGCGTCCCCGTCTCTGAGGCGAACAGAGAGGCAAGCATGTACGCACTACGTCCACTTGTTTTGTTCTTCGCAAAAGTCCTAACCCTGGCCGTCGTGGTGCTGGTTCTGGCGTGCGGCGTCCTAGTTGTCAATCAGCGGGGCTTGAGCCTTGAGCTATTCCAAGCCCTCGGCTTGCTGGTGCTGTGCCTTGCTCTTCTCATGGCTTGCAATCGGTTCCTGTTCGGGCAGTGGCACCGGTGGTCGCGCGTCAGGAACGCCCCCCATCGCTGACATCAGCGCCTGACACCAACAGGGCCGGACAACGACGGATACAGCCGAACGTCGATGGGCTGCCAGCAGGGACGGAAGCCGGGTTTGCCAACGTTCCAGAGACCTCGTGATCGACCTGATAAGGATGAGGCTCGAAGCAGTGCCAGACGGGCGCCGCCCTCGATCGATGGGCGGCGCCCCATCGGGTTGACTCGACCCTTGAGGCTCCGCCGACCTCGGAGCTTCGTCAGACTGGGGCCATGTCCTTTCTCAACAGCCAGGCAATAGCCGCACTGGTCGCAGCGTTAGCCACTCTTGGTGGCGCAGCTCTCACGGGATGGCTGGGGCTCCGGCTACAGAATCGGCAGTCGGAGCGTCAAGCCGCTACTGCCGCTGAGGAGCGTGCAGAGCTACTGAGGGAGAGTCGCAGGGAAGAACGGAAGGCCGCTTACTCAGAGTTCCTCACCCAAGCAGTACGCACGGCGAACGCCAACCTGGCGATGTGTCGGGCAGACGCCAGTGATCCAACCGTCTTCGAGCAGGCGCGAGCGGAAGCTAGGGAGTACCTAGCCGAACTCTGGCCGATGCTTGCTTTGGTTAACATCCTTGGACCTGCGGACATCGCCGCATTGGCGGATAAGGTGCCGCTTACTCTTCAGCGTGAGGCACGAGCCGCTGAGCAGTATCCAGGGGGGCCGCCCGCAACCATCAGGGCGGAGTCGGACGCTCGCCAGCGGGCTCAGCGAGCCTTCGCGGATAGTGCTCGCAGCTTGATGGAGGATGGCTCAGGAGTGCTACCTAGTCAGACGTCAGGCGAGCTGTCTAGCCGGGCCGTCTCTGGGCCGTCCGAGGCGAACCGACGTTGACGGATGATGACAACTAGTACCAGCATCCGCGCAGGTCACAGGGCAGCTAAGGTGGCCCACCGCACGTGAGGGGATCGGGTCACCACTTCCTGCGCAACAAGAAGCAGGAGTGGGAGGAGTACCGCAGCGAGGTCACCGCCTTCGAGCTGAAGAACCTGCTGCCGGTGCTGTGACCGCGGGCGACGGGGCGTGCGCGGTGACGCCGTGATCGCCGCGACGCCGGCCGTTGGGAGTCCTTGTGGCCGTGCCCGTTTTGACGAGAATCGATCCGGTTCCGCCGGGTGATCCCCACCCGCGGCGGATCTGGTACCTGTCGTACGGCTCCAACACGCATCCGGACCGGCTCGCCCGCTACATCGGGGGCGGGAGGACGCCGGGGGCCGTCGGGGACTGCCCGGGGTGCCGGGACACCCGGATGCCCTCGCGCTCCCTCGCCGTCGAACCGGCCGGTGCCGTGTACTTCGCGACCGAGTCGCCGGTGTGGGGCGGGGGCCGGGCGTTCTACGACCCGTCGGCCGGCGGGCGGGCGCTCGCCCGGGCGCATCTGATCACCGCCGAGCAGTTCTCGGACATCGCCGCCCAGGAGATGTACCGCGAGCCCGGTCCGCTCCTGGACCTGACGGAGGTGCTCGCCCGCGGGCGGGCGGTGGTGGGGGAGGGCCGCTACGAGACGCTGGTGTGCGCGGGGCAGGTGGACGGCCTGCCCGTGCTCACGTTCACCGCGCCGTGGGGCGTGGACGACGTGACGCCCGTCCCGCCGTCGGCGGCGTATCTGCGCTGCCTGGCCTCGGGCCTGCTGTCCGCGGGGGTGTGGGGCACCGACACGGTCGCCGCCCACCTGGCGTCCTGTCCGGGCGCGGCCGGACACTGGTCGCCCGCGGCCGTGGCCGGTCTGCTGCGCGAACCCCGGCGGGAGGGCGGCGGCGCGGCGGGGGACGGCGTCAGGTCCGCGGAGGGCGACGACCCCCTGCCGGACCGGTACCGGCGCTGACACCGCCCCACCGCCGGGCCGGACCGTTTCCACCACCCCGTTCCCCCGCGCGCGGGCCCTGTCCGGCGTCGCCCTCGCCCTCGCCCTCGTCCCCGGCCCCGGCCTCGTCCGTCAGGAATCGGCACCGACCGTCGCGCGCACGCGGCCCCTGCCCGCTCCCGCTCAGTCGAACCGGCAGGCCATCTCGTCGAGGACCTCGCCCATCACCTCGGCCGGCTCGCGCGCCAGGTCCTCCTCGATCCACATGCGCATGGAGATCCGCAGCGATGCCAGGAACGCCGCGGCCAGGACCGTCGGCCTGACCTGCTTCCCGGACGGGCCCCGGCGGGCCGCCACGGCGTCGGCCAGGTCCCGTTCCAGGGCGGCGTGGTTGGCGAGTTGACGGGCGAGCAGCGAGGGATGCCGCATCGCCAGCCTGGTCCGCAGCGCCCATTCGCGCTCCGGTGGCGAGACCCGCTCGGCGAACTGGCGCACGGCCGCCCGCAGCGCCGTCCAGGCGGACTCCTCCGCGGGGCGGTCGCGTACGGCCTGGACCAGGGCCCTGATGTGCTGCTCCTCGCCGTGCAGAAGGGCGTCCTCCTTGCCCGCGAAGTAGTTGGAGAACGTTCTGCGGGAGATTCCGGCCGCGTCCGCGACGGCCTCCACCGTGACGTGGTCGAAGCCGTGCTCCACGGTCAGCCGCAACGTCGCCTCGTGCACGGCCTGCCTGGTGGCTTCCTTCTTGCGCTCCCGCAGTCCCACAGAACTCTCCATGGGTTCAGTATCGCCCTGACGGGAATAATTGCCCAGTGAGCAAAATTGCGCAATGGGCATGTATGGTGAAGCCTTTCCTGTCCCTGCTCGTCCCTCCCGGAGGTTGCGCGTGAGCGCACAAACGGCCGCGCCGAACGACGTCGCGCCGATGGATCACCGTCATGTGCTGCGGGCGCTGAGCGGCCTGTTGATCGTGCTCTTCGTGGCGATGATCAGCAGCACGGTGGTCTCGGTGGCGCTGCCGAAGATCATCGGCTCGCTGAACGGCACCCAGTCGCAGTACACCTGGGTCGTGACCGCGACCCTGCTCGCGTCCACGGCGTCCACCCCGATCTGGGGCAAGCTCGCCGACCTGTTCAGCAAGAAGACGCTGCTCCAGATATCCATCGGCATCTTCGTCATCGCCTCGATCGCCTGCGGATTCGCCCAGTCCACCGAGCAGTTGATCGCCTTCCGCGCCGTCCAGGGCCTCGGCATGGGCGCCCTCCAGGTGCTGGTCCAGGTGATCATCGCCGCGATGATCAGCCCCAAGGAACGCGGGCGCTACAACGGCTACCTGGGCGGCGTCATGGCCGTCGCCACCGTCGGCGGCCCGCTGCTGGGCGGCTTCATCACCGACACCTCGTGGCTCGGCTGGCGCTGGTGCTTCTTCATCGCCGTGCCGTTCACCCTGATCGCCTTCGTGATGCTCACCCGGACCCTGCACCTCACCGAGGCGCGCCGTTCCGAGACGAAGGTCGACTACCTGGGCGCCTCCCTGATCGCCGCCGGCGTCAGCCTGCTGCTGCTCTGGGTCACCTTCGTCGGCAACGACTTCGACTGGATCTCCTGGCAGACCCTCGTCATGGTCGGCGCCAGTGCCGTGATCCTGATCCTTGCCGTCGTCGTCGAGAGCCGGGTCTCGGACCCGGTCGTCCCGCTCCACGTCGTACGCCGCCGCGACCCCGCGCTCGCCATCGTCGCGAGCCTCGCGGTCGGCATGGCGATGTTCGGCGGCGCGGTCTTCCTCGGCCAGTACTTCCAGATCGGCCGCGGCTACTCGCCCACCGAGGCCGGACTCCTCACCATCCCGCTGATGTTCGGCGTGCTGGTCTCCTCCACCGTCGCCGGACGACTGGTCTC
Source organism: Streptomyces sp. NPDC014734 (assembly GCF_043083325.1). Taxonomy (NCBI): domain Bacteria; kingdom Bacillati; phylum Actinomycetota; class Actinomycetes; order Kitasatosporales; family Streptomycetaceae; genus Streptomyces; species Streptomyces sp. NPDC014734. The sequence continues at coordinate 319,765 of NZ_JBIBYN010000004.1, forward strand.
CAGGACCGGCAAGGTGAAGCCGTACATCATCACCGGCGTCGTCGTCCTCACCCTGGGGTTCCTGGGACTGTCCACCATCGACCACGAGACCTCGCTCGTCCTGGTGTCGGCAGGAATGCTCGCGGTCGGCGTGGGCGTCGGCATGTCGATGCAGAACCTGGTCCTGGTCCTGCAGAACACCGTTCCGCTCGGCGAACTCGGCGCGGCCAGCGGCGCGATCACCTTCTTCCGCTCGCTCGGCGGCACGATCGGGGTCTCGGTGCTGGGAGCGGTGCTCGCCAACCAGGTCGCCACCAAGATCACCCGGGGCCTGGCGGAGCTCGGCGTCGACCCGGCGGCCTCCTCCGGCGGAGGCGGATCCACCCTGAACGTGGCCGCGATGCCGCCGCAGATCCAGGAGGTGGTGCGCGCCGCGTACGGCGACGCGACCGGCACCATCTTCCTCATCTCGGCCGCCATCGCCGTGATCGGAGTCATCGCCGCGCTGTTCCTCACGCCGACGAAGCTGCGCGACAGCGTCGACCTCTGACGGCCCCGCGGGCTCCGGCCCGCACGCCGTCCTCGCGCCCCGTCCTCCGCCCCGTCCTCCCCGGACGGTGCGGAGCACGGGGCGCACCCGTCTCGTCATGCGTGACCGACGGGCTCTGGGGTAGTGTGACCCACCCCGACCCGGGGACCGACCGAGGAGGTGAGACCCATTACCGCTGTGTCAGGCTGGGTGCTCCTCCCGCATGATTGCCCGGTCGACCCGACGTAAGTGCTGTCCCGCGATCCCTGGCGGGCACGCGACGACAACTACGGCACCTCGCCGCGTTGTCGGGACGTCCGCACCCATCCGGTGTGCGGATGCCCCTCCGCCTCGCGATGCACCGCATCCGACGCCGCGTGCCGGTCCGTCACGGAGCACGGGACAGCCCCCGGTCGACCGCGGAGCGCCCATCGGCTTTCCCGAAAGGCTCCGCTCCCATGCCGGAATCCGCTCCACCGTTCGCCGTCTCCTCCCTCGTCGCCGCACTCCGCGCCGCCGGCTGCGTATTCGCCGAGGACGAGGCGGAGTTGATCCTCTCCACGGCCACCGACCCGGCCGAGGTCGCCGCCATGACCGAACGCAGGGTCGCCGGGCTCCCGCTGGAACACGTCCTCGGCTGGGCCGAGTTCAGCGGTCTGCGGATCGCCGTGGACCCCGGGGTCTTCGTGCCCCGCCGCCGCACCGAGTTCCTGGTCCGGCAGGCCGCGGCCCTCGCCGGTCCGGGGGCGGTCGTCGTCGACCTCTGCTGCGGGTCGGGCGCCCTCGGCGCCGCGCTCGCCGCGCTGCTGGGCCCGATCGAACTGCACGCCACCGACGTCGAGCCCGCTGCCGTGCGCTGCGCCCGCCGCAACATCACCGGCACGGGCCGGGTCTACGAGGGCGACCTCTTCGGGCCGCTCCCCACCACCCTGCGCGGCCGGGTGGAGATCCTGCTCGCCAACGTGCCGTACGTGCCGAGCGACGACGTCGAGCTCCTGCCCCCCGAGGCGCGCATCCACGAACCGCGAGTCGCCCTCGACGGAGGCGCGGACGGCCTCGACGTCCTGCGGCGGGTGGCCGCCGAGGCGCCGCGCTGGCTGGCACCGGGCGGGCACCTGCTGGTCGAGACGAGCGAACGGCAGGCGGCCCGCGCCGTCGAGACCATCGCCCGCAGCGGTCTGCTGCCGCGCGCTGTCGGTTCCGAGGAGCTGTACGCCACCGTCGTCGTCGCGACGAGGCCGGACGCCGCCGCCCCCGCCGGCCGTCTTGGAAGCTGACCGCCCCGTCCGTGCCGGGGGAACGCGCCGCGCCGGGCCCCCGGCACGGTCGGACCGCGAAGCGCGCCCCCCGGTGCCCGGCCCCGGAGGGCACCGGACACCACTCCCCGCTCCACCGCCCGTCGCGTTGCTCCACTGCCCATCGTGGGCGAGGTCGTTAGGCTCGGAGCGCTGGATCATGTGTGGGCGGCGAGCAGGAGAGCACGGAATGACGACGGTGCCGGGACGCAGGAGCAGTACGTTCACCCGACTGCTGCGGCATGGATTCACCGACCCATCCGCCGCCGAGAAGATCCTCGACCTGCCCGCGCTGGCGTCCGTGCGGTCCGATCCGGTGCTCCTCGAAGCCCTCGGGGCCACCGCGGACCCGGACCTTGCGCTGCACGGGGTCGCCCGGCTGGTGGAGGCCGAGGACCCGGACGAGCGGCAGGTGCTGCTGGACACCCTCATCACCGCCAAACCCCTGCGGGACCGGCTGCTCGGGGTGCTCGGCGCCTCCGAGGCCCTCGGCGACCATCTGGCGCGCCACCCGCGCGACTGGCACGCGCTCGTCACCTACGAGGCCACCGATCTGCACCCCGGGGTGCCGGAGTTCGAGCAGGAACTCGCCGGGGCCGTCGACCCCGACTCGCTGCGCGTCGCCTACCGACGCTGCCTGCTGGCCATAGCGGCCCGGGACGTGTGCGGGACGACCGGAGTCGCCGAGACCGCCGCCGAACTTGCCGACCTGGCCACCGCGACGCTGCGGGCGGCGCTCGCCATCGCCCGGGCGGCCGCACCCGAGGACGCCGCCCGGTGCCGGCTCGCCGTCATCGCGATGGGCAAGTGCGGCGGACACGAACTGAACTACGTCTCCGACGTCGACGTCATCTTCGTCGCGGAACCCGCCGACGGTGTCGAGGAGAGTGCGGCGGTACCGGCCGCCACCCGCCTGGCCGCACACATGATGCGGATCTGCTCCGACACGACCGTCGAGGGCACCATCTGGCCCGTCGACGCCAACCTCCGGCCCGAGGGCCGCAACGGTCCGCTGGTGCGGACACTCTCCTCCCACCTCGCGTACTACCAGCGCTGGGCCAAGACCTGGGAGTTCCAGGCGCTCCTCAAGGCCCGGCCGGTGGCCGGCGACCCCGAACTGGGCGCCGAGTACATCGAGGCCGTCTCACCGCTGGTCTGGCAGGCGTCCGAACGCGAGAACTTCGTCGCCGACGTCCAGCGGATGCGCCGCCGTGTCGTCGACAACATCCCCGCCGACCGCATAGACCGCGAGCTCAAGCTCGGACCCGGCGGACTGCGGGACGTGGAGTTCGCCGTACAACTGCTCCAGCTCGTGCACGGCCGCAGCGACGCCGCCCTGCGCAGCGGCACCACCCTGGAGGCCCTGCGGGCGCTCGCCGCGGGCGGCTACGTGGGACGGGTGGACGCCGCGCAGCTCGACGAGGCCTACCGCTTCCTGCGCACCATGGAGCACCGCATCCAGCTCTACCGGCTGCGCCGCACCCATCTCGTTCCTGACGGCGAGGCCGACCTGCGGCGGCTCGGACGCTCCCTCGGGCTGCGCACGGACCCGATCGCCGAACTCGTCCAGGCGTGGCGGCGCCACTCCTCCGTGGTGCGGCGGCTGCACGAGAAGCTGTTCTACCGGCCGCTGCTCGACGCCGTCGCCCAGCTCGCCCCCGGCGAGTCCCGGCTCAGCGCCGAGGCGGCCCGGCACCGCCTCGAAGCCCTCGGGTACGCGGACCCGGCGGCGGCGCTCCGGCACCTGGAGGCACTGTCCTCCGGGGTGTCCCGCAAGGCCGCGATCCAGCGCACCCTGCTGCCGGTGCTGCTCGGCTGGTTCGCGGACTCCGCCGACCCCGACGCCGGCCTGCTCGGCTTCCGCAAGGTGTCCGACGCCCTCGGCAAGACCCCCTGGTACCTGCGGCTGCTGCGGGACGAGGGCGCGGCGGCGGAGAACCTCGCCCGGGTGCTGTCGGCAGGCCGACTCGCCCCGGACCTGCTGCTGCGGGCCCCGGAGGCGGTGGCGATCCTCGGCGACCCGCAGGGTCTGCGACCACGCGGCCGGGCCCACCTGGAGCAGGAGGTGCTGGCGGCCGTGGGGCGGGCCGACGGCGCCGAGTCCGCCGTCGCCGCGGTACGCGGCGTGCGGCGGCGCGAACTGTTCAGGACCACGGCCGCGGACCTCATCGGCTCGTACGGCACGGAGGAACGGCCCGCGGAGGAGGACCCGGGCGCCCTCGTCGACAGGGTCGGCGACGCGGTCACCGACCTGACCGCCGCCACCATCGCGGGCGCCCTGCGCGCCGCGGTGCGCGCCCAGTGGGGCGACACCCTGCCCACCCGGTTCGCGATCATCGGCGTGGGCCGGTTCGGCGGGCACGAACTCGGCTACGGCTCCGACGCCGATGTGCTGTTCGTCCACGAACCGCGCGAGGGCGTCGACGAACAGGAGGCGGCACGGGCCGCGAACGCGGTGGTGGCCGAGATGCGCAGACTGCTGCAACTCCCGACCGCGGACCCGCCGTTGATCATCGACGCGGATCTGCGCCCGGAGGGCAGGAACGGGCCGCTGGTGCGCACACTGCGCTCGTACGAGGCGTACTACCGGCGCTGGTCGCTGGTCTGGGAGAGCCAGGCGCTGCTGCGCGCCGAGCCGGTCGCGGGCGACGAACGGCTCGGACGCGACTTCATCGAGCTGATCGATCCGCTGCGCTACCCGATGGAGGGCCTCGGCGAGGACGCGGTCCGCGAGATCCGCCGCCTGAAGGCCCGGATGGAGTCCGAACGGCTGCCGCGCGGCGCGGACCCGACACTCCACGCCAAGCTGGGCCGCGGCGGGCTGAGCGACGTCGAGTGGACGGTCCAGCTGATGCAGATGCGGCACGGGTGGTCGGAGCCGGGGCTGCGGACGCCACGCACGCGCGAGGCGCTGGCCGCCGCGTGCGCCGCGGGGCTGATCCCGGCCGAGGAGGCGCAGACGCTGGACGAGGCGTGGGTGCTGGCGACGCGGGTCCGCAACGCGGTGATGCTGGTGCGCGGGCGGCCGGGCGACACGTTTCCGTCGGGGCCCCGCGAACTCACCGCGGTGGGGCGCTACCTGGGTTACGAGCCGGGGCACGTCGGAGACATGCTGGACGACTACCGGCGGATCACCCGCAGGGCGCGGGCGGTGATGGAGGAACGGTTCTACGGGGCGGTGTGAGGCCGTGCGCGAAGGGGCCGGGGCAGGTCCCCGCGCACCGGAATCGCCCCGGGCCCCGGGGGCCGGATACCCGACGGCCCCCGGCGGTCCACCGTCCTCAGCGGGCGACGGGCCTTCAACAGCCCACCGGCCCTCAGCGGTCCGACCGGCCGGAGCCGCGCCGACCCGCCGCGCCCGCGGTCTCCGGCACGTCCGCCGCGCCCGGCGTCCGCAGACCGGCGCGGGCCGTGACACCGGCGGCCCGGCCCGCACCCGGCAGCGCGCTCCCGTCCGGCACCCGCACCCGCCGGGGCAGACGGTGCGGCGGTGAGCCGTACCAGGCGTACGAGAGCACGCAGCCGAAGGCCAGACACAGCATGCCGCCCAGCGCGTCCAGCCAGAAGTGGTTGGCCGTCGACACGATCACCAGCAGTGTGAGGGCCGGGTAGAGCAGGCTCAGAACGCGGGCCCAGGGCGCGGAGACCAGGGCGAAGACGGTAAGCCCGCACCAGAGCGACCAGCCGATGTGCATCGAGGGCATCGCCGCGTACTGGTTCGACATGTTCTTGAAGTTGCCCGAGGCCATCGAGCCCCAGGTGTGGTGGACCAGGACGGTGTCGACGAAATGGCCGCCGCTCATCAGACGCGGTGGCGCCAGCGGGAACAGGTAGTAACCGAGCAGGGCCACGGCCGTGGTCGCGAACAGGGCGAGCCGGGCCGCCGCGTACCGTCCGGGGTGACGGTGGAACAGCCACACCAGGACGCAGACCGTCACGACGAAGTGCAGTGTCGCGTAGTAGTAGTTCATCGACACGATCAGCCATGTCACGGAATTCACCGCGTGGTTGACGCCCTGTTCGACCGCGATGCCCAGGTGTCTCTCGACCGACCAGATCCAGTCGGTGTTGCGCAGCGCCTGGATCCTCTGCTCCGGCACGGCGTTGCGCACCAGCGAGTACACCCAGTAACTGGCGGCGATCAGCAGGATCTCGAACCGGACGCGTGGGCGGCGCGGTGCCCGTGACGCCCGCGCGAGCCCGGCCAGGCGCGCGGAGCGGGTCGAGGGCGGGGGATGCGCCGGGGGAGAGGAATGCGGGGGCGGCGCGATCGCCGGGCCGGCGCCGTACGGTCCGGTGTTCCGCTTCGGGGCCGCCGCGGAGACCGTCTCGTTCACGATGGGTGACGGGGCGGCCTCCGGTCGGCCTTCCTGCGACGTCGCACTCAATTCACCCATAGGTACAGAGTCTGCCAGAAATGTCCCGCCCGCCCGATCACCTTCCCTCGGGCGGGGGACTCATCTCCACCGGGTCGAACTGCGGTTCAGCGGCGGCCGCGGGATCCCGGTACGGCTCCGGCCGCGGGTGCCGGGGCGGGCCCGGGACCCGCGGCCGTCGAACCACGGACCACCAGTTCGGGCATGAAGACGAACTCGCTGTGCGGAGCGGGCGTGCCGCCGATCTCCTCCAGGAGCGTGCGCACGGCGGCCTGGCCCATCGCCGTCACCGGCTGCCGGATCGTGGTCAGCGGCGGATCCGTGAACGCTATGAGCGGCGAGTCGTCGAAACCGACGACCGACAGGTCGCGCGGCACTTCCAGCGACAGCCGGCGGGCGGCCCGGATCGCGCCGAGCGCCATCATGTCGCTCGCGCACACCACCGCCGTGCAACCCCGCTCCATCAGCGCCGAGGCGGCTGCCTGCCCACCCTCAAGGGTGAACAACGAGTGCTGGACCAGCTGCTCCACCTCGTCCGCGCCGACGTCCAACTGCTCCCTCATGGCGGCGCGGAAGCCCTCGATCTTGCGCAGCACCGGCACGAACCGCTTGGGCCCGACCGCCAGTCCGATCCGCCGATGTCCCAGCGACACCAGGTGCGTCACCGCGAGCCGCATCGCGGCCCGGTCGTCCGGTGAGATGAACGGCGCCCGCACCTGCGGGGAGAAGCCGTTGACCAGGACGAACGGCACGCCCTTCCCCCGCAGTTGTTCGTAGCGGCGCATGTCGGCGGAGGTGTCGGCGTGCAGCCCGGAGACGAAGATGATGCCCGAGACCCCGCGGTCGACCAGCATTTCGGTCAGCTCGTCCTCGGTGGAACCGCCCGGCGTCTGGGTCGCGAGCACCGGGGTGTACCCCTGCCGGGTCAGCGCCTGGCCGATGATCTGGGCCAGCGCCGGGAAGATGGGGTTCTCCAGCTCGGGCGTGATCAGCCCGACCAGCCCCGCGCTGCGCCGGCGCAGACGCACCGGCCGTTCGTAGCCGAGGACGTCGAGCGCGGCCAGAACGGATTCGCGGGTGGCCGCTGCGACACCGGGCTTGCCGTTCAGTACGCGGCTGACCGTCGCTTCGCTGACCCCCGCCTGAGTTGCGATATCGGCAAGCCGTGCGGTCATGGAAGTGGACTGTACCGGGCGTATGTCGGATTGCCCACTATCCGCCCGCTCGCCCGCCTCCGGAGCCGGACGGCCGCGTTCGCGGTGGGATTCCCTGACGTCCGCGGCAGGGTTCCGGGGCCGTGGCGGCAACTTCTTGCAAGAGCTTGCGGGGGCATTTCAGCGGAGTGCGATCGCCCCCTCGCGCCCCGCCTTCACGCTCCGCGTGCCGCCCCTGCCAGGGATCGGAGTCTCTCGTCAAGAGTCTTGACGGCAACCGTGCGGACACGCGAATGTAACGATCGACGGAGCTTGCAGAAATATTCCGCAAACTCTTTCGGCGTTCTTTCATCCTTGTTACGTTCACGTCGACCCGGCGCCGCGACGGAGCGGTACGGCAGTTGAAGGAGTTCAGATGCGACGTGGCATAACGGCCACCGCCCTGGTCGCGGCCCTGGCGCTCGCGGCGACCGCCTGCGGCGGCGACGACGAGTCCGGCGGCACGAGCAAGAGCTCGGGCGAGCTGTCCGGCACGGTGACGTGGTGGGACACCTCCACCGCGGGCAGCGAGGACAAGGTCTTCAGGAAGCTCGCCGAGGGCTTCACCAAGCAGCACCCGAAGGTCCACGTCAAGTACGTCAACGTGCCCTTCGGTGACGCGCAGAACAAGTTCAAGAACGCGGCGCAGTCCGGCTCCGACGCCCCCGACGTGATCCGCTCCGAGGTCGCCTGGACCCCCGAGTTCGCCGACCTCGGCTACCTCGCCCCGCTCGACGGCACCGCCGCGCTGAAGAACCCGGACGACTTCCTCAAGCAGGCCGCCGCGTCCACCAAGTACAAGGACAAGACGTACGCGGTGCCGCAGGTCATCGACTCCATGGGCATCTTCTACAACAAGAAGATCTTCAAGGAGGCCGGTGTCGAGGTCCCCAGGACGGTCGACGAGCTGAAGTCCGTCGCCAAGAAGATCAAGGACAAGACCGGCAACACCGGCATGTACCTGCGCGGTGACGACGCGTACTGGTTCCTCTCCTTCCTCTACGGCGAGGGCGGCGACATGGTCGACGCCTCCAACCAGTCCGTCACCATCGACAACCCCAAGGGCGTCGCGGCGATGAAGGTCGTCAAGGACCTCGTCGACTCCGGGGCGGCCAAGACCGATGCCACGGACGGCTGGGAGAACATGCAGGCGTCCTTCAAGGACGGCAAGGTCGCCATGATCATCAACGGCCCGTGGGCCGTCGCCGACACCTACGCCGGCAAGGAGTTCAAGGACAAGGCCAACCTGGGCGTCGCCCCGGTCCCGGCGGGCTCCGCCGCACAGGGCGCCCCGCAGGGCGGCCACAACCTCGCCGTCTACGCGGGTTCCAAGAACCTCGACGCCTCCTACGCCTTCGTCGAGTACATGACGTCCGCCGAGACCCAGGCCGAAGTCACCAAGGAACTGAGCCTCCTGCCGACCCGCACCTCCGCGTACGCCAAGAAGGACGTCGTCGACAACGAGATCGTCGGTTTCTTCAAGCCCGTCGTCGAGACCGCCGTCGAGCGCCCCTGGATCCCGGAGACCGGAAGCCTCTTCGCCCCGCTCGTCACCGAGTACACCAAGGTCCTCACCGGCCAGACCACACCGGAGAAGGCCGTCAGGACCACCGGCGACTCCTACCGCAAGCTCCTCAAGGGCTGGAAGTAACAGGAAGGCAGGCCGGCTGATGGCTGTCCACACCGGCCAGTCGGTGGTGAAGGCCGCGGACGACGTCGTCGTCCGCGGCCGGCGCCGCGGAACAGGCCACCCCCCCCCCCGGCCCCGCCCGCGCCCACCGGCGCGGTCGACCCACAGGTACGCCAGGACCACGGGCGCCCCCCGCCGCGTCGTGTTAGGCGGGATAATCGGATA